>JBBRXX010000017.1:0-90062 GCA_038238245.1 Acidimicrobiia bacterium | reverse complement strand
TCATCGACGACATCCTTCGCGCTTCGTTCGCTCATGTCCGTAGCATCGCGCACGTGGGTGTGGGGAGTTGAACGCGGCTCCGCAGACCCGGAGCATGACGGCGGGACCTCAAGGAGAAGGAATGAGGACGCTGCATTTCGGACTGCGTGTGAGTGATCTCGACCGATCACTCGCGTTCTACACAGCGGTCGGGTATGAGGTCGTCGGCCGCGTTCCTGAGACCCCCATTGGGGAGCTGACCATGCTCAAAGTCCCCAATGATGAGTTCGTCCCCAAAAGCAGCGTCGATCTCAACTTTCGGCGACAAGGATGGGCACGCGCAATGGCTGCCCTGACCGGCGACGTTACGGGGCAGGCAGTCGGAGCAGGCCGCGGATGAGCGTGTCGAGGACGCGGTCGACCTCGGCTCGCGCTGCGCGCGGGTCCGACGCACGCGCGATGTAGAGCGACGCGCCGTACAGACCGCCGAGCGCGACGTGGGCGAGCGCGTCGACGGCAATCCCGCCGAAGGCCGTCGTGCCCAGCAGCGGGGTGAGGACTTTCCGCAGCATCGGCAACTCGTGCGGGTCGATGCCGACTTCCAAGACCTCCGACTGCAGCACCGACACGCTGTCGAGCACGACGATGCGACGGAACGCGGGCTCCATGCAGGCATCGAGGAAGGCCGACAGGCCGGCGCGCACCGCGTCCCAGGGTGACGTCTGCGAGGCGGCTGCTTCCATGACGCGCGCGATGACCTCGTTCTCGACGATCTCGTAGACGGCGCGGAACAACGCTTCCTTGCCGGCGAAGTGGTGATACAGCGCGCCGCGCGCGACGCCGGCCTGCTGGATGATGTCGTCGATCGACGTCGCCGCGTAGCCGTGCTCGGTGAAGTTCTCGCGCGCCACCGAAATCAGGAGGCTCCGCGTCGCCTCGGCTTGGCGGGCCCGCAGGGGCTTGACAGACACTCGCGACGATACCAGACTGACCGACAGTCGGTCACCGATATTCGGTCGGTAAGGATCGGGCGCGGCCAGCAGAGGGAGACGACGTGGGCGACGAACGATGGCTGCCGTACGCGGCGCTGTTCTACGCAACCGGCCTGGCTCTGCACACTGCCGACCACGTCCGCCGGGGCATCGACGTGGTCACGCCGCGGGTGTTGTGGCTGGGCAACATCTCGACGCTGCTCGGAGTCACGACCGTCGTCCTGGTGCTCCTCGGTCACCGACTCGGCGGCCCGCCCGTCGCTGCGTTCACGGGTCTTCAGGTCGCGATCGGCGTCGCGGCCGTGCACCTGCTCCCGGAGTGGAGCGCGTTCAGCGACGCATTCCCGGGTGCTCGCGGCACGGGCGTCACCGCGGTGTCGTGGACGGTCGTCCTGATGGAGATCGCGGGCGCATTCGCGATGGGCGTCATCGGACTGTCGATCGTTCGGAACGCGCGACGTGCCGCGGCGGCGATCGGATGATCCCGCTTCGCCTGCCACGTCTCGACAGTGCCTCGGAGCTGCCGCCCGGCCAAGCGGCTATTTCGACGTTCCCGCGATACGGCGCGCACTTTGGCCGACCGGCGCCGCCGATCGCGTCGTCGATTCGCATCGGGGGCGAGGTCGAGATGCCATTCGAAGTCGACGTCGGCGAGTTGGCCGCCATGGAGCGGGAGCACATGACTGCCGACTTCCACTGTGTTGCCGGCTGGAGTTATCGAGGTCTGCATTGGGACGGCGTTCGATTCAACACTTTCTATAAGACGGTCATCGCTCCACGGCTCCCGCTCGACACGCGAGTGACCCATCTCCTCCTCCGAGGAGCGGACGGCTTCGAGGCCACGTTGTTGCTCGAAGATGCCTGCGCCGACACCGTCCTCCTCGCAGATTCACTGGGAGGAGGGCCGCTCACCGCGAAACATGGCGCGCCGGTTCGCCTCGTGAGCCCGACGCAGTACGGCTACAAGAGCGTGAAGCACCTCGTCGCAATCGAGCTCCACTCCCGCGAACCGCGCGAGCGGCATGCACGTCCACTTGCCGATCTCGCGCTGTCGGCGGTGCGCGCGCACCCACGGGCGCGGGTCGCGAGGGAAGAGCGGCACCGGTACCTTCCCGGCTGGGCAGTCCGGTGGCCCTATCGAAACCTCGCGTACCCGCTCATCGGGCTGCTCGCGCGACGGGGGTAATGGAGTTTTCGTCACGTCGGAGCGCCTCGTTCGTCAACCTAGGAGCCATCGCATGACAGAACCCGGGGCCCTGTTTGCCCTCGCGGTCTCGACCGCAACCGCCGACGAGGCCCAGAACGAGTTCGTCCGAAACGCGATGCGCTCGCAGCGGCGGCGGCTCGCCACTGTGCTGCGCAGCCTTGACGACCATGAATGGACCGTGCAGAGCCGTTGTACGGAGTGGAGCGTCCACGAGGTCGTGCGCCATCTCTGCGACGCTGCCCTCAAATGCACCGAACTGCTTCGGGGCGAACTGCCCGAGGGGAGCGAACAGTTCGACCCCCGCACAACGCCGGTCGCATGGCTCGCGCGCTCTGCCAGTGAGCGTCCTCGCGACACGCTCGTCGTTTTTGAGGACACGTCGGCCGAGCTGCTTGACGAGGTCGACCGTCACTTCCGCGACGCCACGAACGCGCGCGTCCCGTTCCTGTACGGCCCGGCGCCGTGGAGCATCGTGGTGTTGCACGTGTTCTGGGACGCGTGGGTCCACGAACGTGACATCCTCTTGCCGTTACGACGACGGCACGACTCGCCTGCGGTGGAGTCGCGGGCGGCCGCGGCCTACGGTCTGACTGTGGGCTGCGTGCCGGTCATGCTCCAGGGCACGCAGCTCAACGAGAGTGTCGTTCTCGCAGGCGACGGTGGTCGCATGTTCCGGCTCGAAACCCACGACGACAAGGTCACGACGACCGTGGGCGACGGGGACGGCGATGTGTCCAACACCGACCCCTTGCGGGGCGCACTCGACGAAGTCGTCGACTCGCTGGTGGGGCGGGGCCCCGAGCTCACCGAAGTCCTGCACGGTGCGCCAGAGCGCATACAGCGTCTCGGCATGCTTCGGAGCTTCATGCTCCTACCCGTCTCATGACGGTTGCCCTAGCGCAGGGCGCGTCGTGAGTCGGTGACGGGACTCTGGGTCAGTTGTCGGTTGGCGCGGTGCGAGGCGCCAGCGATCGTCGGAATGTTGCGCGAGCTGCCGGAGCGAGGCACCGATCGCCGACCGCATACTGTCGATGACGGAGCAGCGCGAGAGTGCCGCGCACGTGATCGAGCGAAACCTTTTGCCCTCGACGCTCGGCTGGGGCAGGGAGGTGCTGGGCGTCCGATCGCCTGATCCAACGCACGTACCTGTTCGCGGCAAACGGAGCGTCCGCGACGAAGTTTGCCGAAGCCGCCGTGGTCTCTTCGGAGCAGGTCGCCCGAGGGACGAGCGCCGGAGCGCGCTCGCAGTTCATGAAGGTCAGGACGGTGGGGTGACGGCGGAAATGCCGATGTGCTCGCGCTCACGGCATCTCTGACGGAGTGGGGCCGTGTCACCGTCGATTGCCTCGTGCGCGCCGCCCTCGGGCTGAGACTGCGGATTCGACGTTGGCGCCGAGACGGAGATCGATCAGCCGGCGAGCGTCATCAAGCGCGCTGTCGTCGTCGGTGATGTTCCGTTGGACGTTGGCCATCGATAGGAGGGCGTCGACTTCGAAGGCGACGAGCGCCGGCGCGGGGTGTCGTGGGATCTCGCCGGCCTCTTGCGCGAGGTGCGCGTTGTGTTCGAGGAGCTTCAACCAGCCCCGCCGGGCGTGACGGAGCGCATCGCGCACGGGGCCAGGGCGGCTGTCGAACTCCGACAGGGTCGCGACCATGAAACAGCCGCCCGGGAACACGCGGTGCTCGACATAGGCGAGCCAGGATTCGGCCAGCGCCCGAAGCCGTGCCCCACCCTCGGGCTCGGCCAGCGCCGGGGTCACCACCTCTCGAACAAACGTCTCGCTCGCCGCCTCGACGGCCGCGAGTTGCAGCTGTTCCTTGGTTGCGAACGCCGCCTGGATGCTGCTCTTCGAGACGCCGAGTTCGGCGGCGACTTGCGACAGCGTCACGCCCGACAGCCCATCGACCGACGCGAGCGCCGCTGCCCGGGTGGCCACCGAACGACGCGTGCGGTCGCCGCGTTGCCGTCGCCCGTCCAGACCCGTTGCCCAACTCACCTTGACAAATGTATACGTACGAACGTATATATTGTTGCATGGCAGCGACACGGTCCACGACGTCCGTCCGCGTCCACCGGGAGAAGGTCCGGTTCCGGAGTGGCGACGACATGTGCGCCGCTTGGCACTATCGGGGTGACAACGCCGCGGTGGTCGTCATGGCGGGCGGTTTCGCTGTGCCCAAGGAGCCTGGGACCGACCGCTTCGCCGCGGTCTTCCACGCGGCGGGGTTCTCGGTGCTCGCCTTCGACTATCGGCGTATCGGTGAGAGCGGAGGCGAACCCCGCCAGGTCGTGCGCACCAACGACCAGCTCGCGGACTGGGACGCGGCGCTCGAGTTCGCCGCCGGACTCCCGGGTGTCGATCGGACGAAGGTCGCGGCGTGGGCGTTCTCGCTGTCCGGGGGGCACGTCCTTGCTGTCGCGGCACGACACCCGGGACTCGGGGCGGTCATCGCGCAGACCCCCGTCGCCGACGGACGAGCGGCGACGCGCAATGCCGCGCGTCACCAGACGAAGTCGGCGCTCCTGCGGTTCACCGACATTGCGCTGCTCGACGCGATTGGATCGGTGTTCGGGCGTCCACCTCGACTCATTCCACTCGCCGGGCCCCGCGGCACGGTCGCGGTCCTCACCACGCCGGACGCTCTCGATGGCGACCGTGCCCTGCTTGCTTTGGATGGCCCGGACGCTTGGCCGCAAGTGGTCGCGGCACGGTCCGCTCTCCGTGTCGGTTCCTACCGACCTGGCCGTCTTGCGCGACGGATCGAGTGTCCGCTGCTCGTCGTCGCGTGTGAAGCGGACCAGTCTGCGATCGCCGCGCCAGCGGTCAAGGTGGCGGAACGAGCCCGTCAGGCGGAGCTCGTCGTGCTTCCCGGCGGGCACTATGCGCCGTTCCTGGAAGCGCACGACGACGCGGTGGCCGCCGAGCTCGCGTTTCTCCGCAAGCACCTCGTCGAGGGATGATGGTTCGATGATCGCCACGATCGACGTCGCAAACGTCGGCGCCCTCTCAACTCTTCGGACGCTCCGGCGTCGACCAAAGCCCAGCGACGTTCCCGGCTTGCGATGGCTCGACATCGCAGCCGCCATCCCGCTCGCGAGCAAGAGACCTCCGGGGCTGCGTCGAGCCGTGTTGTTCGCGATGTGGGATGACGAGAGTGCCGCCGCCGCGTTCGCGGACACGCACCTGCTCGCCGAGCGTTTCGCGCACAACTGCTTCCACGCCGTGCTGCGTCCCCTACGGGCCTTCGGGACTTGGCCCGGTCTCCCGGTCGACGTTCCGCGTGAGCGAGTGACGCATCACGACGGGCCCGTGATCGTCACCACGCTCGGCCGCCTGCGGATGAGCCAAACGCTTCGGTTCCTGCGCGCCAGTAGGCCGGCGGAGCGAGCGGCCATCACGGCCGACGGGTTCGAGTGGGGAACCGCCGCCGCTCGTCCGCCATTCGTTGCAACCGTGTCCATGTGGGGGAGCGATGAAGCGGCCGCCGCCTACGCCTATGCCGACGCAGAGGCCGGTCATCCGCGGGCGATCGCGCGGCAACGCCACAAGGACTTCCACCACGAATCCGCCTTCGTCCGCTACGCCGTGATGTCGAGCAGCGGAACGCTCCCCGGTGCTCCGCCGAGAGCGCCGCGTCCCGCGAGCTGAGGACGACGAACGACGCCCCGCGCGGATGACAGACCACGCCCTCGACTGGGAGGACCCACCTGACGGATACCCACAAACTCCGCCGTACCAATGGTGGAACTACCACGACGCGTACGACGCTGCGATGTGATGCGTCGAATGCCGTGGTCTCGAGCGGTGGTGCGCCGCGGGCGCAGTTGCGCCGGACATGCGTCACGCAGCGCGGTACGTCGTGCTGCATCGTGAGTGGACCGTGAATTCTGCCGTTCTCTCTCGGTAGTGCCCGGAGAAGACGACACGCGACGTCAAGAACGTCGGTCGTATCGGCCTTGTCAGCGGTACTCCCTCTCCCGGTTACTCTTCCGCAACGATCGGTGGACAATTGCTCCGCGCTGCGTAGCATCCGCCCCATGACACGCGGCGCCCGACGCGCAGACGAGGTATCGCAGTGACCACGCCCGACGACGCGCTCGCGCAGGCCGAGCGCGTCCGCGCCGGCGAGATATCGCCGCTCGAGCTGGTCGACGACGCGATCGCCCGCATCGAGAAGCTCGATCCGCAGATCAACGCCGTCATCCATCCGCGCTTCGACAAGGCGCGCGCCGAAGCGAAGGGATCGCTGCCCGACGGTCCGTTCCGCGGCGTGCCGCTTCTGATCAAGGACCTCTTCGCCGACAGCGCCGGCGACCCGCAGCACGACGGGATGCAGGCGCTGAAGGACGCGCGGTGGACCGCAACCGCGGATAGCTGGCTCGTTGCCCGTTATCGCCAGGCCGGGTTCGTGATCGTCGGTCGCACGAACACGCCCGAGCTCGGGCTCGTGCCGACCACGGAGCCGCTCGCGCACGGCGCGACGCACAACCCGTGGGATCTCACACGCACGCCCGGCGGTTCGAGCGGCGGCAGCGCGGCGGCGGTCGCCGCCGGGATGGTCGCCGTGGCACACGCGTCGGACGGCGGTGGGTCGATACGCATCCCGGCGAGCATGTGCGGTCTCGTCGGGCTCAAGCCGACGCGCGGCCGGATGTCGTTGGGGCCGAATGGCGACGAGAGCGGCCTGTCGGTGCAACACGCCGTCACGCGTACGGTGCGCGACACCGCGGCGATGCTCGACGCGACGCACGGACCGGGCGCGGGTGACATGGCCGTGGCACCACCACCGGCGCGGCCGTTCCTCGCCGAGGTCGGCGTCGATCCGGGACGGATGCGCATCGGGTTTCTCGCGGCACGCGCCGACGACGATTGCCTGACAGCGGTGCGCAACACAGCCTCGAAACTCGAGGCGCTCGGCCACCACGTCGAGGAAGCGCACCCGCCGGCGCTCGACGACACGGGCGCGGCGGGCCGGTTCTGGGCGCGCTGGTGCACCAACGCGCGCCTCGGTGTCGCGCGCCAGGGTGAGAAGCTGGGCCGCGAGCTCACCGAAGAGGACGTCGAGCCGGCAACGTGGTTCATGGCGTCGATGGCGGCGTCGTACAGCGCGCTCGACCTCGCGCAGGCGATCAGCGCGTCCGCGCGGTACACGCGCGACCTCGCGTCGTGGTGGGCCGGTGGGTGGGACCTGCTGCTCACGCCGACGCTCGGGGGACCGCCTCCCAAGCTCGGCGCGCTCGCGTTCGACCCGGCCGACCCGGTCGGCTCGCAGCAACCGGTCGCGGCGCTCGTGCCGTTCACGACGCACTTCAATGTGAGCGGCCAGCCCGCGATCTCGCTGCCGATGCACGCGAACGTCGACGGTTTGCCGATCGGCGTGCAGCTCGTCGCCGAGTACGGACGCGAGGACGTGCTACTCCGCGTCGCGTCGCAGCTCGAGACGGCCCACCCATGGGCCGATCGACGACCGGCCCTCTCCCGCTAGGCCCTTCCGCGCCCTAAGGTCCACCGTCATGCATGCTGCGGTCGATCTCCACATCAACGCGCCGCCGGACAAGGTCTGGGGACTCGTGAGCGACATCACGAAGATGGGCGAGTACAGCCCAGAGGTGATCGAAGCCGAGTGGATCGGCGGCGCCACTGGTCCGATAGTCGGCGCGCGGTACCGGGGCCACGTAAAGCGGAATGAAAATTGGCCCTTCCTCTACTGGACCACATGCAAGGTCACCGAATGCGTCCCTGGTCACGTGTTCGAGTTCGCGGTCATCATGCGCGAGCGGCCGGTGAACACCTGGCGCTACGAGCTCAGCGCCGCGGACGACGGAGGCACCGATATCACTGAGTCATTCGATCTCGGCGACAACCTCTTCACCAAGATTTGGCGCCCACTCGGCGGGTTCCTCCGCGAGCGTCGCAACCGGCGCGACATGCTCCGCACGCTGGAGCGAGTCAAGGCAGTCGCCGAGGGTTCGTAGTCGGCGTTGCAGCTGCGAACCTGCGGTGTCCCACTGCCACTGGCGGCGGTGCATCCAGTGGTTCGGTTCAATCCGGAATATGCACCTGCGCCGGGTTGACTCTTCCGTCGCGTCAGCTGATTGGATCGCGTCGTGTTCGGGATCGGGACGGTTGCGCGGCTGGCTGGGGTGTCGGTCCGGACGTTGCGGTACTGCGACGAGACGGGCTTCTGCGGCCGGTGTGGGTGGATCCGAGCTCTGGTTACCGCTGGTACGAAGCTGAGCAACTTCGGCGGCTGCACCGGATCATCGCGTTGCGCGATCTCGGCGTACGGCTCGTCGAGATCGGTGTGCTCCTGGACGAGAAGCTCACCGTCGAGGAACTGCGCGGGATCCTGTCGCTTCGGCGCGCCGAGGCGCATGACCGGCTTGCGGCCGAGGCGGAACGGCTGGCCCGTGTCGAAGCGCGGCTGGCTCAACTGGAGGAACGTGAGATGTCCGACTACGACGTCGTTGTGAAGACCACCGATGCTGGGTGGGTTGTCTCGATCACCGAGACCGTGGATGGCCTGAACGACATCGCAGGCGCGCATGGTCGCCTCTGGCCACGTTTGGATGCCGTCGTTGACGAACTCGGTGTTGATCTCGTGCCGCCATCGATCGCGCGCGAGCGGGGCAAGGGGCCGATCGAGTTCACGGCCGCGCTTCCCGTCCCCGACGGCGTTCGCTACGACAGCAAGGGTGCTCGGACGTACGAGATCCCCGGTCTTGCCCGCGCCGCGACGACAGTCATGTACGGCGACGACTTCAACGGTGGGTTCCGTGCCCTTCGCGCGTGGATCAATGATGCAGGCGAACGAGAAGCGGGCGAGCTTCGGGAGATCTATCTCGACTGCGACGGACCAAGAAACACGTGGGTCGTCGAGCTACAACTCGCACTCACACCCCGCCCATAACGCGGTTCGGCGTTCGCAACATGCCGTCGACCGCGTCGACCGTCGGCCCTCTGCATTTCGCCGCGTTTGTTCGGCGAGTCGTGGCGCCGCTAGGAAGGGTGCGTGCCCGGCCGCGGTTCGGTGAGCAAGCTGTTCATTCACTTCGGCATGCTGGGCGCGGCGCTTGCGTTCGCCTCGTGGTGGACCTCGCACACCATCCTCGACACGACCCGCACCCGCCGGATCACCGAGGCCGTGCTGGAGAGCGCGGATGTCCGGCACTTCGTCGCCAGTCATGTCGCGTCGGTCACCGCGCCTGCGGTCGGCGTGACCGCGAGGGCAGCCACGACCAACGGCGCGTACACGAACCACCTCGACGCGGTGCTCGGCCGGCGCAATATCCAGTTGAGGCTCGAGCAGTTCGTCGTCGACGCCCACGAGCGGCTGCTCGGAGAGCGGACGAAGCCCGCGGTACTCGACCGGGCGACCGTGCGCGCGCTCGTCGCCGCGGCATTCCCATCGGTTGGTGCGGCGGAGCTCGCCAAGGTGCACGCGGTCACGTTCGATGTGCCGCAGAGCCAGACGTTGTTCAAGAGTCGCCAAGCCTTGGCGCACCGGTTCTGGCTTTACTTCCTCGGCGCGGTCGTATTACTCACCGTCGGGCTCGTCACCACCGACGATCGCCGCGCAACCGTGAGGCTCATCGGCAAGTGGCTGATCGGCATCACGGTCGCGCACCTGATCGTGCTGTGGATCATTCCCGTCATGATCCTTCCCGCAGTGACGACAAATCCCTGGGCGCATCTCGTTGCCGCGGTCGCGCACGCTGTCAGTGCGGGAATCGTGACGAGCCTCGTGGTGCTTGCACTCGCCGGCGTGGCGTTCTTGTTCGTGGACCGCTTCATCCCGGCGCGCGCGACTCCCGGGGGCCGAGGCTCCGGCTAGTCGGCCTCCGAGCTACCGGCCGCATCGCGAACTGGCTGCATCGCGACGAGGCGTCGGTGGCGACGGCGCGGCTACCGTCTCCCTCGTGCGCGATGGCGAGTGGGTGCGGTTCGTGATCCGCTTCGAGATCCTCGACGCGGATCGCTTTCGCGAGATGGCAGACGCGATGGTGGCGGTCAGTCGCGACGAGCCGGGAACCGTCGTGTACGACTGGTACGTCGACGAAGCGGCCGCGGCCGGCACGCTGTACGAGGCGTACGCGTCCGCCGAGGCACTCCGTGCGCACGGCAGCGGTGCCGTGTTCACCGAGCTCGCGCCGCGCTATGCCGACGCAGTGCGGGTCGCCAAGGTGGATGTGTTCGGAGCGGCTGATGGTCTGCCTCGCCGCGACGCGCTCGGCGCACCGACCACCTGGTGGGGTGCGCCGATTGCTGCCGTCACGGACGCCTCATGACGCTTGATCACGACGCGCTGCGGGTCAAGTACCGGGAGGAGCGCGACAAGCGGCTACGGCGCGACGGGAACGACCAGTACCTCGTCCCCGCGGGCCGGTTCGCCTCGATGCTCGACGATCCGTACACCGCGCGGATCGAGCGCGAGCCCCGGTTCGACGATGTGACTGTCGCGCTGATCGGTGGCGGCTTCTCGGGGTTGTGTGTGGGCGCGCGGCTGAAGCAGGCGGGCATCGACGACGTGTGGATCATCGAGGTCGGGGGCGACTTCGGCGGCGCGTGGTACTGGAACCGCTACCCGGGCGCGATGTGCGACACCGCGGCGATGATCTACATGCCGTTGCTCGAAGAGACGGGCCACATGCCGTCCGCGAAGTACGCCATGGCACCCGAGATCTTCGAGCACTGCCAGCGCATCGCCAAGACGTTCGACCTCTACAGCAACGCGCTGTTCTCCACCGCGGTCACCGAGCTCGAGTGGGATGCCGCCGCGGCGCGCTGGATCATCCGCACCGACCGCGGCGACGCAATCCGCGCCCAGTTCGTGGCCATGGGTACGGGCCCGCTCAACCGGCCCAAGCTGCCCGGCATCCCCGGAATCGAGAGCTTCGCGGGCCACTCCTTCCATACGAGCCGCTGGGACTACGCGTACACCGGCGGCGACTGGGTCGGCGCGCCGATGACGAACCTGGCCGACAAACGCGTCGGCATCATCGGCACCGGCGCGACCGCCGTGCAGTGCATCCCACCGTTGGCGCGCGACGCGCACGAGCTGTACGTGTTCCAACGCACGCCGTCGTCGGTCGACGTCCGCAACAACCACCCGATCGACCCCGACTGGTTCGCGACGCTCGAGCCGGGCTGGCAGCAGAAGTGGCTCTTGAACTTCGCGACCCTCCAGACCGGCGGCTTCGCCGACGAGGACCTCGTGAAGGACGGCTGGACCGACATCTCGAAACGGATCCGAGACCGGATCGTCGAGAAGGTCGCGGCAGGCAACGAGTTCACGCTCGAGCTCGCCGACCTGGCGTTCCTCGAGAGCGACGACGAGAAGATGGAGGAGATTCGTGCCCGCTGTGACGACGTCGTCGAGGATCACGAGACCGCGCAGAATCTGAAGGCCTGGTACCGCCAACTCTGCAAACGGCCGTGTTTCCACGACGAGTACCTCCAGGCCTACAACCAGCCGAACTGCCATCTCGTCGATACCGACGGCAAGGGCGTCCAACGCATCGACGAGACCGGAGTGTTCGCCGCGGGCCTGCACTACGAGCTCGACTGTCTGATCTTCGCGTCGGGCTTCGAGGTCGGCACCAGCTACGACCTCCGCTCGGGCTACGACACCATCGGGCGCGACGGCTACCGGCTCTCCGAATGCTGGGAAGACGGCATGCGATCCATGCACGGGATCCACGTGCACCGCTTCCCGAACCTCTTCATCATCGGCTTCGCGCAGGGTGCCAACCTGATCTCGAACGTCACGTCGAACCTCGCTGACTCCGGCATGACCATCGCGGCTGTCGTACGGCAGGCGCTCGAGACCGGTGCCGACGAGGCGGAGGTCACGGCCGAGGCCGAGCAATTGTGGATCGACCTGCTGGAAAGCAGTCCCACGTCCTTCTTCGGCAACGCCGAATGCACGCCCGGCTACTACAACAACGAGGGGCAGCCGCTGAACGCCCGTGCCCGCTTCGGCATGGCGGGCTACCCGCTCGGCCCGGTCGCGTATTTCGAGTACATCGACAACTGGCGCAACTCCGGCGACTTCGAGGGCCTCGAGTTCCGCACCCGCTGATCGCCCGAAGGTGGAGGATGCCTAATCGGGCGCGCGAGCATGCGTCGCCGAGCGAAGGAACACGCAGGCGTCGGCGAGCGCGACTGCGGTCGCGGCGGCGCGTATTTCGTCGGCATCCTCATCGACGAGATGATGCTTGCTCGCGTGAAGACGCCCGTCGATAGACACCCCGACCCACAAGGTGCCGATCGGTTGCCCTTCCATCGGCTCCGGACCGCTGCAACCTGTCGTCGCCACACCCACATCCGCGTGCAGTAGACGCGCGACTCCCGTTGCCATCTCAGTGGCAGCCGACGCACAGATGACCGGGCCGGGAGTGACACCGAGCAGTTCGTATTTGACCGCCGAGTCGTACGCCACGACGCCGCCCTTGAACCAGGTTCCGGAACCGGGAACCGTCACAAGCGCGAGTGCGAGGCCACCGCCCGTCACCGACTCGGCGACGGCAACCGTTCTTCGTTGTTGCTCGACGAGCGATGCGAACTCGTGCGCGGGCGCTTCGCCGGAGTCAGTCGGGCACGGGTTCAACGTTTCTTGGCGGCGGCCTTGCCGCCTTTGCGCCCCGCCGCCTTGTGCTGCGCGGTTGTGCCGCCCTGTTTCGAGTTCCCGCTGCTCCCCGACGTCTTGCCGCCGTGGCTCGATGCCTTGGGCGAGTTCGCGATCTTCGCCGCTCGTTGCTTCGACATCCCCTTGTCCTTGAGCGCTTCGTATTGCTTTTCGTTCTTCACGTTCGCTCGCTTGTTGGGCACTTCCATACTCCTTCCTCTTCCGCGCAGGGCTACCCGGTCTCCGTTGTTCGAAAACGCGCATACGGCGGGTGGCGGCGAGCGTTGGACGCTCGCGTTCGCGGGGTATTGCGATCGTGTGAGTACGGCGCTCGAGAAGCTGCGCGAGGAGGCCTCGCGTTGCACGGCGTGCGACCTGTACAAACACGCGACCCAGATGGTCTTCGGCGAGGGATCGGAATCTGCACCGCTGATGCTGATGGGCGAGGTCCCGGGCGACAAGGAAGACAAGGCCGGACACCCGTTCGTGGGGCCGGCGGGCAAGATTCTCGACGATGCGCTGGTGGACGCCGGTATCGACCGCACGCTCGTGTATGTCACCAACGCGGTGAAGCACTTCAAGTGGGTGCCGGCGCGTGGCGGCAAGGTCCGGCTCCACAAGAAGCCGAATCAAGCGGAGATCGCGGCGTGCAACCAGTGGTGGCAGCGCGAGCTCGAGGTGGTGCAACCCCGAGTATTGGGTCTGCTCGGTGCGACTGCGGCCCAGGCGGTGCTCGGGTCGCAGTTCCGCGTCACCAAGGAACGAGGCCGGTGGTTCGAGCTCGACCGCGGCGTCAACGCGCTCGCGACGATCCATCCGTCGTCGATCCTGCGCGCGCAAGACCGTCGCGACGAGGAGTACGCCGGCTTCGTCCGCGACCTGCAGCTGATCACCAACCGTTTGGACAGCTGAACGGTCACGGGAGATCTGGGTCGGCTCGACGACACAAACCAGCACCGCCGTTGAGCCGGTCTGAGTGCCTGAGGTTCGTACCTGCAAATTCACCAAGGCTCTTACCCAGGTGTTTGCTCGCAGATCATGTCCGACGCGGCGTTGCCCCGTGCTGAGGGCACGGGGCGTCGTTGCTGCATAGGCTGTGTGGCGGTGGCTTGCGGTATTGCAACTCGGCTGCTCTGCGCTTCATGCCCTATGAAGATCTCGAGGCCGAGGGCTATGGGCCGTACAAGAAGCTTTTCGACAGATCCAAGGACGCAGCGGAGGTAGCCCGATGAGCGAACGTACCGAAACGGCGATCCTGGCCGGTGGTTGCTTTTGGGGCATGCAGGACCTGATCCGCAAGCGCCCAGGCGTCCTTTCCACGCGAGTCGGCTACACCGGCGGCGACGTGCCCAACGCCACCTATCGCAACCACGGGACACACGCCGAGGCGATCGAGATCACCTTCGACCCCGAGAAGACGTCCTATCGCGACATGCTCGAGTTCTTCTTCCAGATCCATGACCCCACGACGCGCAACCGCCAAGGCAATGACATGGGCACGAGCTACCGCTCGGCCATCTTCTACCTCGATGACACTCAGCGCCGTGTTGCCGAGGACACCATCGCGGACGTCGAGGCATCGCGGCTCTGGCCGGGCAAGGTGGTCACCGAAGTCAGCCCGGCCGGGCCCTTCTGGGAAGCCGAACCGGAGCACCAGGACTACCTGGAGCACTATCCCAACGGCTACACGTGTCACTTCCCGCGCCCGGGCTGGGTGTTGCCCCGACGAAGCGACGCCGTCGCGTAGCTGCACCCGCCGATCCTCTGACAACCCGTACCGCCGCTGCTGTGGTGGGATGGTTCGATGGAGTCAGGTGTCCCGTCGCTCACTGCGCGCGGAGTTGCGCTGGCGCGGGCGTCGTACGACCGGCCGTCGTCACCCACCGGTGACCCCTCCGCGGAACGGCGGCTCGCCGACTCACTCGCCGAGGGAATCGACATCGAAGCGCTGCAGCGACGACGGAATTCAGCGGCCGCGCGCGGGGACGACGGTTTCCTCCGCTTCCTCGTGCTGCGCACCCGCTTCTTCGACGAGGCGGTGGTGCACGCGCTCGATCACGGCGTGCACCACATCGTCATCCTCGGCGCGGGCTACGACGCGCGCGCGTTGCGCTTCCGCACTCCCGGGGTCCGCTTCTTCGAAGTCGATCATCCCGCGACACAAGCCGACAAGCGGGCGCGCCTCGATCAGGTTGGTGCGTCGGTCGACGGCATCACCTTCGTCGCCGCCGACTTCACCGAACCGGGGCTCGCCGCGCTCGGTGCGGCGGGTCACGATCCGGCGCAGCCGACGCAGTTCCTCTGCGAGGGCGTGCTGCGCTACCTGCCTGAGCACTGGTTCCACGAGCTGCTACGCGTTCCCGCGCAACTCGCAACGTCCGGCAGCGAGCTCGCGGTGAGCATCTCGACGCGCGATGGCGATCCCCGGTCCGGCGACGACGAACGTCGGCGCGCACTCGCCGAACAGGGCGAGCCCGTCCTCACGGTGCCGCCGCGCGATGTCGCGCTGCAGTGGGTCGCCGACGCCGGTTGGACCGTGCTCAGCACGTCCGACGGGGCCGACGCGGATCCGCCGAGCCCGCACCGGCTTTTGGTGCGCGCCGCGCGCGCGTGACGGGTCCGGACCGTCACGGGTTCAGGGTCTTTGCCCAATCGAGCACCGTGTCGACGTAGAGCCGCGGGTTCTCGGCCGGGAGTCGTGTCCGCACATGGAGAGCTACCCTTCGACTCCCGGCACGAAGAAGAGGTCGGGCACCGCCTGTGCAAAGGGAGAGACCGTGGATCACGCGATGCAGTTCTATATCGATGGTTGTTGGGTCGCGCCCCTGACGAGCGAGACGCTCGACGTGATCAATCCGGCAACGGAGGAGCCGATCGCGACGATTGCGATGGGTGGCGCCGACGACGTCGATGCCGCGGTGGCTGCGGCGAAGGCCGCCTTCGAGACGTTCTCGCTGACGACCCGGGAGGAGCGCCTGGCACTGCTCGACAGCATCATTGCGGCCTACGCCGGTCGCCTCGAGGAGCTCGCCGACATCATCAGCCAGGAAGTCGGAGCACCCTTGTGGTTGGCGAAGGCGGCGCAGGCTGCCGCCGGCCTTGGTCACCTGGCGACCGCTCGTGGCGTGCTCGCCGACTTCGAATTCGAGCGGCCGATGGGAACCACGCTGCTTGTTCGTGAGCCCGTCGGTGTGTGCGGAATGATCACACCTTGGAACTGGCCACTGAACCAGATCGCCTGCAAGGTGGCGCCCGCGATCGCGGCGGGCTGCACGATGGTGCTCAAGCCATCCGAAGTGGCGCCGCTGAACGCGATCGTGTTCGCGGAGATCCTGCACGATGCCGGTGTGCCGCCGGGTGTGTTCAACCTGGTCAACGGCGACGGCGTCAGCGTCGGCGCACCGCTCGCTGCACATCCGGACGTCGACATGTTGTCGTTCACCGGTTCCACCCGCGCCGGCATCGAAGTTGCCCGCGCCGCGGCGCCGTCGGTGAAGCGCGTCGCGCAGGAGCTGGGCGGCAAGTCGGCCAACATCATCCTCGACGACGCCGACTTCGAGGCCGTGATCTCGCGCGACATGACCGGGATGTGCACGAACTCGGGTCAGTCCTGCAACGCGCCGACTCGCATGCTCGTTCCCGCGGCGCGGATGGACGAGGCCGCGGCGATCGCGGCCGCCGCGGCCAAGAATGTGGTGGTCGGAGATCCCCGCGAGCCAAGCAGCAACATCGGGCCCGTTGTTTCGGCCACGCAGTACGGCCGCATCCAGCAGCTCATCGAGAAGGGCATCGGCGAGGGCGCCAAGCTTGAGATCGGCGGTCCCGGGAAGCCCGAAGGGCTCGAGACGGGCTACTACGTGCAGCCGACGGTGTTCTCACACGTGTCGAACGACATGACCATTGCCCGTGAGGAGATCTTCGGTCCGGTGTTGGTGATGATCGGCTACGAGGACGACGATGATGCCGTTCGCATCGCGAACGACACGCTCTACGGCCTCGCGGGCTACATCTCCGGGGGCAGCGATCGCGCTAATGCGATGGCCCGCCGCATCCGCAGCGGCAACGTGCACGTCAACGGTGCCGGTCCGGACTTCAACGCGCCCTTCGGCGGCTACCGCCAATCAGGCAACGGCCGCGAGTGGGGTCCGCTCGGCTTCGAGGAATACCTCGAGACCAAAGCCATCCTGGGCCACAACGCCAGCTGACGAACTTGCGTGAGAGACGGCCCTATGCGGGCCGTGAGCCACGCAAGTTGGCGCAGCACGCTTGTTCGTCGTGAACCGGCTCCTCGCACCGCGAGCGGGTTACGGCCGGTGCACTCCCACCCGCCGTTTCACTCACCGCCCGAATGGTGCTGACGTCATCGGCGGAACCGGAACCTGGTCTGCGCGAAGTCGCCCTTCGCGAAGGCGAGGACCTTCGTTGGCGCGACGCGGAACACGAGCGCTTCGCCGGCCTCGTGGTGGAACGCGCCGTTGCGGACCTCGTACTGCCAGTCGCCGTGGTACTTCGAGGACCACAGGTCGGCGAGACGTCGGAGGTCGGTGTCGCCGACGACGCGTTCGGCGCGGCCCTCGACCACGACGTCGAGTCCGTCCTTCCAGGCGTTGGTGCCGGTCGTGAGCGTGCAGTGCGCGTTGCGGGCGAGGTTGACGCCCTTCTGCTCGTCGGCGCCCGTGCAGAAGTGGAGCGCGTCGTCGGTCCACACCGCGGGAAGTGGTGTGACGTGTGGGCGGCCGTCGGCGCGGACGGTCGAGATCCAGAACAGCTCCGCGACCTCGAGCAGCGCGCGGACGTGTTCCCACGCTGTCGCCTTCGCGTCGGGTGCGCTGAAGCGAGCGTCGAGCTCGGCCCGTGGTTCGGCTGTCGCCATTTGTCACTCCCTTGTCCGAGTCAACCTCCGGAATATGACGACGCGCGGCGCGATGACTCATCGGTGCGTGCCCTGGCCGAAACGGGATTTTCCGTACCCGGAGCCTGGCGTGGCGGGACCCGGTCGGCGACACTCTGTGTCCCACACCGCAACAGCCGGCGAGAGCCGTGCAATACGACTCACGCGGCGACCGGGCCCACCTCGCGGCGCAGTTGCTCGCGTACATGGACCGGACTTCGGATCTCGTCGGCGTGGTCGACGATCGGAGTCGCGTCGTCTACCTGAACGAAGCGGCACGGAAAAGGCTCGGCATCGGTGAGGCGTCCGAGTTGAGCACCGCCGACCTTTTCCCGGCTCGCGCCTTCGTCCTCTACTGCTCTTGCTGCACGGGACGTGGCACGGCGAGGTGCCGCTGCGCACGACCGCGGGCGACGAGGTCGCGATGGAGTTGACCGTCGTCGGGACCGTCGGGCCGGGTGGCGAGATCACCGGCCTTGTCACGCATGGCCGCGAGCTGCAGGCGGCGGCTGAAACCGATGTGTCGGCGCCGCTCGGGCGCGACGATCTCACCAGCCTTCCGCAACGCTCGCTTCTTGATGACCGGGTACGCGTCGCGCTGGCGCGCGCGGGCCGCGACAATCAGCGCATCGCGCTGATCCACGTCGACATCGACGGGTTCAGAGGAGTCAACGAATCGTTCGGTCGTACGGTCGGCGACGACGTGCTTCGCGCGCTCGCAGGGCGGATGTCGCGCGTGGTGCGCGAGCCCGACACGGTTGCGCGGGTTGGCGGAGACGAATTCGTGGTGCTACTCGAAGGCGTCGACGACACGGATACAGCACTGGCGGTCGTGGACCGCCTGCACGAGACCGTGTGCCGCGGCTCGTTCGAGACCGCTTCCGGCGAGCTCGCAATTTCTGCGAGCTTCGGCGTCGCCCTGGGCACGGCCGGCAATCGGCCGGACGAGTTGGTTCGGGCTGCAGACGCCGCGACCCGACGCGCCAAGGCGATGGGAGGCGGTCACGTCGTCCTGTTCGACGACGGAGCCGAGGTGCGCGTGACGACGCTTGCGGACGAGTTCGCAGTCGCCGTCAGCCACGGTCTGATCAGGCCCCACGTGCAACGGATCGTCAATCTCCGCACCGGCGAACTGCATGGTTTTCAGGGCCTCGCGCGCTGGCAGCACGAGTCAGGTGAACTGCGTGAGGCGGCATCGTTCATTGACCTCGTCATCAACACGCCGATGGCTCCGGTCGTCGACCTCGCGGTGCTCCGCCGCACGGCCGCGGTCGCGGCGCGGCTCGCGCGTCGCGGTTCCACGGTGCGCGCGTACGGCCATCTTTCACGCCGCCTGATCGCGATCCACGCCTCGACAACTATCTCCGTGAAATCGCCGAGGACCTCGCGCTCTCGCCGTCAGACATCTGCGTCGAGATCGCACATCCGCTTGTCGCGAGCGGCTCGCACGACATCAAGAGCACGATGCGATCGCTACGCGACGTCGGCATCCGCGCGGTCTTGAGCGAGGTGCACGGCGAATGCGATGTGAACGAGATCGTCGACCACGCATTCGAGCAGCTGCGACTGGCGGCGCCACCTCGTCGCGTCGGCGTCTCGCGATCCCGCGGCGAAGCGGGTCGTTGCCGCGATGGTTGCGCTCGCACATGCACTCGGGCTGTCGGTCATCGCCGTTGGTGTCGAGACCGAAGTCGAGGAGGAGGCGATGATCGACGCAGGGTGCGACTTTGCGCAGGGCTTTCTCTTCGGTGGCGTGGTCCCCGCCGGCGCCGCCGAGTAGCGCCGATACGTTCGGCAATGAGCGACCGCGTTGTGTCAGATGTGCTGACGGGCGGCTGTGGGGGTGAAGCGCACCGGGAGGTGCTTGATCCCACCGACGAGCGGGATGCCCATCGATTCGAGCGGTGTCGGTGCCGCGGTGACCTCGAGGTCAGGGAGGCGCGTGAACAGTTGCCGGAACGCCACTGCGAGTTCGCGTCGTGCCAGGTGCGCGCCGAGACAGAAGTGCGGCCCCGGACCGCCGAAGCCGACGTGCGGGTTGGGGTTGCGCAGCACGTCGAAGCGTTCGGGATCACGGAACACGCGTGGGTCGCGATTTGCGACGCCGTAGAGCAGCACGACCTTGTCGCCCTCTGCGAACTCGTGTCCCGACACGGTGGTCGACTTCGTCGCGGTGCGTCGCATGAACGTCACCGGTGACGCGACGCGCACGATCTCTTCGACTGCGGTCTGCGTCACCGCCTCGAGGTCGTGCTGCCACCGGTCTCGTTCGTGCGGATTTTGCGCGAGCAGGTCCATCCCGCGGCTGATCGCGGTCCGGGTCGTGTCGTTGCCGGCTACTGCGAGCAGGATGAAGAACGGAGCGATCTCGTGCGGCGCCAACATGTCGTCGTCGCCGTCGGCATTCACCAGCGCTGATGTCAGGTCGTCGCGCGGTTCCCTGCGGCGCTCCTCAGCGAGCTCGTTCATCAGCGACGCGAGCTGCATCCCGGCCTCGAAGAGCGCCGACATCGGATCACGCCCCCCGAGCATGTCGGGATCACCAGCGCCGAGGATGACGTTCGTCGCGTCGAGGACAGTGCGGAACTCGCTGCGCGGGATGCCCATCATGTCGCAGATGACGAGCAGCGGGAACGGCTGAGAGAACGCTTGCACGAGGTCGACTTCGCCCTGCTCGCACAGACCGTCGATCACCTCGGCACAGATCGTCTCCACCGACGCGAGCACCGCTTCGAGCTGCCGCGGTGTGAACGATCGGGACACGATCCCGCGTTGGCGCGCGTGCCGCGGGTCGTCCATGTTTATGAACGAACCGAAGAATTCCATCGCCTCGGCCGGCAGATCGGGGATCGAGACCGCGCCCCGGCCCGAACAGAAGTCCTCGGGCCGGCGGCTGATCTCCACGAGCTCCGCGTAGCGAGTCGTGACCAGGAACGACTCCTTGAAGTTCATCAGCGGACTGTCGAACGTGGCCGGGAGGAATGCGCCGACCTCGCGGAGCTCGGCGAAGCGGGCCATCCGATCCTCGAGCGGCTGCCGCCAGAACTCGGGGTCGACCAGCTCCGGAACGCTCACCGCGATGACGTGGGCAGGACGTGCACGGTGGCGGGTGGGCGTTCGGGGGCGCGCTCGCGGTTGGCGAGCGCGCGCACGAGCGACCAGAACTCCGGCAGCGCGTTGCCGACCGAGTAGCGGAAGCGTGCGCGACCGTCGAGGTCGCGTGCCCGCTCGATCAAACCGAGGGCGAGCAACCCGTTCAGCTCCTTGTTCACGCAAGACCGCGGCAGGTCGCCGGGGTCGGGGAGGACGGCATCGAGGTCGAACGTTGTCCACGATGCGCCCAGCGTCAGCGCGGCGGTCGCCACTTCGAGCCGATACTGCGAGCCGAACAGCCGCTTCGACAGGCGCCGGATCGGTGTCTCGGCCCGGTCGGGGACGGCGGTCACGCCGGCGCACCTGAGTACAGAATCCATGGATCATGGATCATGGAACCGAGAGCGTAGAACTTGTGGTTCGCGCCGGCAAGTCCGGGCCTCACCTGGCCGAGGTGCCGGCCGGGTCGCTCACCGTCGAGGTCGCACCAGCTCCAGCACCTGTTGGAACGTCGGGCGGTTGGTCGTGCGGAAGGTGTCGGGGATGAGGCCGGGCACAAATCCGGTGCGCGACGCGTCGCCGCGCCACGTCGCGGGATCGGGACCCTGCGCCGATGCGAGCGTCCTGATCGCGAGATCGAACGCTGCCCACAGCGATGCGCGGCACGCGCCAAATGATCCGTTTCCGCAGTAGCGCAGATGGAAGCGCCCCCGCGCGTGTTTCGTGTGGAGGAGCGTGCGCAGGTCCTTGTCGACGAATGACTCGCCCGCGAGGCCGCTGAGGCTGCGTACGTCGTTGAGGTCTCCGAGGAGATCGCCGTAGACAGGGCGCATCACCGCCTCTGCGATCGGCCGCCAGACGGCGTCCATGATCACAGCGCCGGCATCGTCGTTCTTGCCGTCCTGGTTGGCGTCGAGGCGCGGCGCATCCCGCGAGATCCATTCGTCGAGAACGTCCAACGCGCGCGCGTCGAGCGCGCTGCGCGGGGGACCCGTGCGCAACACCTTGCTGACGACCGGCCACACCAGCGAATGCGCGTCTTCGGTCGCGGCCCGATTCATGACGCTCACGTCATCGGCCAGCGTGACGTCGTGCGGGAACTTGTCGAACAGCTCCACCCGATGCACGGAGCCGTAGGGGTTGTCGTCGCCGTGCATGAAGCCCGGGGCCGACTGGTTGTTCCAGTTCAGCAGCAGACCATGCGATCCTTTGACGCCGTGCGGGTGCTCGCGTTCGCGCAGGAAGCCTTTCCATTCGTACTGACCGGTGCCGAGCGTCGGGAGGCGGCGGTCGAGCCCGCGCGCACGCACCGGGAGCAGTCCGGAGCTGAAGTACGCGGTGTCGGTGTGCGACGCGTACCCCCAGTTGAAGGTGAAGCCGAACTCGTTGGCGACGTCGAAGAACCGTTTCGGCGTCGAGGCGACCCCATCGGTCATGTCCTTCAACGCGGCGAGGTTCAACGCGTCGCGACCGAATGTCGAACGCTGGCGCGTCAACGCAACCGGTGCACCGTGGACGGTTGCCGTGCCGAAGACGCCACCGTGCACCGAGGTCGGATAGCGGAGCGGTACGCCGTTCAGCGTTCCCGCAAAGAATTCTTTCAACGGAATGCACTTGCCGTCGAACAGATAGTGATCGCTGGCGCGCGTCGGGGCCGAACCATCGGGCTCGCACAACTTCTCCACGAACACGTCGCGCACGTCGTGCCCCGCAGACGTGAGGCTCCACGCGTAGTCGTGCGTGCGGCCGATGAGCACGTACATCATCAGGCCGGGCACACCGACGCCTTGTGCTTCGTATCCCGGCCCCTTGACGTGCACCTGTTCGACGATCTCGGGGTAGTAGTAGCCGAGCTGCGGCCCCATGACTCCCAGCGTGTTGCCCGTCGCGGAGCGCTTCGGGTTCACCAGCAGCCAGTTCGACGCCTCCTTGCGCGGCGGTGCCGCGCCCGGGGCTCCGGTCGCGCTCGGGGACGCTTGGCCCGCCGTTGCAGTCGCCGCCGGCCGGCGTGGATCGAGAGACTCGATCGAGTTCGCGTCGAGCACCACCGAGCCGCGGACACGGCCGCCGGTGAGCGGGCCATAGTCGAAGCGGCGCTTCAGGGTCGTCGGCGCCTCAGGATCGTTGAACATCATCGCGTCGTCCCACGCCTGGCGGCCGCGCTCGGGACCGAAGGCGTCTTGCAGCTTCGCCAGGAAGTCGGCATTGCTCGCTTCACCGCCGCCGCCGGCGCCAAAAATCGAACCGATGAACGCCGTGACCGCGATGATGTCGTTCACGGTGAACGGCGCCATCGTGATGTTGTTCGCTTTCAGATACGCGTTCGCGCCGTCGGCTTCCGCTTGCGCGTCCGCGATGATCTCACGTCCCTTGTCGCCGTACGTGTCGATCAGCAGTTGTACCTGCTTGCTGACGAGGGCTTCGGTCTCGACGCTCGGCACGAACGTCTGCAGGCCAGTGACCAACGAGAACGCGTCGATGTTCGGAACGTCGGCCACGGCGACCCGCGCCGGATAGCGGCCGACCTGCAGCAACAGACCGCGATCGCGAGCCGTCACCCATCCGGCGCCGAACGCAACGTCTGCGCGCGTCTGCCCGTAGATGTGTGGAACGCCGTACTCGTCGTAGATCAGCCGCAGACCGGGACGGCCGGTGGCGATCTCTTGCGTCGCGCCGATCGGCTTGAAGTCTTCGGGAAGGTAGTCCCGCTGGATGTCGGCATTGGTGACGTGGCCGCGCAGCGGTGTCAACGCGTCGTACAGCGGAAGCTGGTCGCGCGACTCGTCGGTCGTTGGAAGGCCGCCGAAGTTACCGGGCGGCAGGATGTACCGGGCGACGTCCTGCCGGCTGTGGCCGCGCCGGGACGCGCCCCCGACCGACGTGGACAGCGCCGTGACCACGGTCACGACGGTCACGACGCAAATGATCGACCGGAGCGAACGCAAGCTTCCTCGCATGATCTCCCCCTCACCACGTGCCGGCGGTAAGTCTGCCAATGGGGCGCCGACGCTGCACATGGCACCGCTGGATGTCTAGGGTTTGGGCATGAGTGAAGCTGCGGCCAAGGCGTTCGAACTGTTCCGGGCGGACGTCGGAAACGACGAGGGCACCGGCGACTGGTTCCAGGTCACCCAGGACCAGATCAACGAGTTCGCCGACGTCACCCACGACCATCAGTTCATCCACGTTGATCCGGAGGCGGCGAAGGCGACGCCGTTCGGGACCACGATCGCGCATGGCTTCCTGACGCTCTCGATGCTCACCCACCTCGCGAAGGGCGCGAGCTCGGCGCCGACAGACCCGGCTCGCTACGACGGCCTGCTGATGGGCATCAACTACGGGTTCAACCGCGTGCGATTTGTGAACCCGGTGAAGGTTGGTTCACGGATCCGCGCTCGCGCCGTCACAGCGAATGTCGAGCTCAAGGGCAACTCCGTCGAGGTCACGCGCAACTTCACCATCGAGATCGAAGGGGAAGAGAAGCCTGCCCTCGTCGCGGAGTGGGTCACCCGGACCGTCTACGCCTGACACACCCCGACTCGTCACTTCACTCTCGGTTCCGCTCGGCAGCCCGGACCGGACGTGACCCGCCTCGACGAGCTCGCGCAGTTCGTTCGCCTTGTCCGGAGCTTCATAGAGTCATCGAACATCGTCGATGAGGACATCACGTGCGAGTACACCGCGTTGAGCCCGGAGAGCCCGTGGCGGTCGCAGGCGTTGCGCTTCGTTCGGACTACGCGGACGCGTTCGAAACTGCCGCGGCCGAGCCGCGTACGGCAGAACAGTGGGCGCGAGCGACGCTGGAACAAGGCCCTGTCGTGTTGCGATCCTTCGTTGGGTTCGGGTGGCGCACGGTGCTCCGGCTGCGTCTCGGGCCGAGCGACTCCGAGTATCACGTGGCGGGCTGGCCGATCGTGCTCCGAACGCCCGAGACCGTCGTGCTCGAAGTGGAATCAGGAGCGCTGGGGCACGCCCGCCTCACCTTCCGCACCGGTCCCTCGATGGCGAGCGCGTCGAGCAACGTCACCTTCGAGCGCCGTGGTGGTCGGCCAATGTGGTCGGTTGCCGGCTTGATGCACCGCCGTATTCTCCCGTACTTGCTCGGCCACGCTGCCTCGTCGCCACCCCCCTCATAGTTGACGTTTGGGGCCCCCACCGGCCAACAGATTGGACGCTCAGCCCGCCAGGGGCGGGACCACCGTCCAAACACATGGACGGTTAGGGTCGGGCGATGGCGCGCGCGGTGGTGACGGGGTACTGCTGGCCGCAATCCGTGTGCCCGGGCGAGCAGGTCGGCCTGCACATGTCGTCGTCCGGTCGGCGGCCGGTGCGCGTCGAAGTGGCGCGGATCGGCGCGCGCCGGGAGGTCGTGTTCAGTACGGCGTCTGCCGGCATCGCGGCCGACGAGCACGAGACGCCGAAGGACGCATCCTCTGCCGGGTGCGGCTGGCCTGTCGCGCTCACGCTCGACGTCGACCCGACGTGGCGGTCGGGCTACTACGAGGTCGTCATGGAGATCGACGTCGGCGAGAAGGTGCGGCGCGAGTACGCGTTCTTCGTCGTGCGTCCGTCTTCCGGCGCGCGCATCGTCGTCGCGCTGGCGACCAACACGTGGCACGCCTACAACGACTTTGGCGGACCGAACCTGTACACCGGCGGCACGCACGTCGCGATGCAGCGACCGATGGCGGCGGGCTACCTCTACAAGCCCCCGGGGAAGGGCCGGCGCGTGACGGGGACGGGCGCGCCCGATCCGCAGAACGCCGCGCACGTCGGCTACATCCAGCTCAACCACCTGTCGGGCTATGCCGGGTCGGCGGGTTGGCCCGACTGGGAGCTGCCGTTCATCGAGTGGGCCGAACGCGAAGGCTTCGAGATCAGTGTGTGCACGAATGCCGATCTCGAAGCCCATCCCGAGGTGTTGGACGGCGCACATTTGTATCTCTCGGTCGGCCACGACGAGTACTGGTCTCGCGGAATGCGCGACACGGTCGAAGCATTCATCGCGCGCGGCGACAATGCCGCGTTCTTCTCGGGCAATACGTCGTTGTGGCAGGTGCGCATCGAGGGCGACGATCACGACGTCATGGTCGGGTACAAGGGCTTCTTCAAGAACGACCCGCTGATGGAAACCGACCGCGAACCGGAAGTGACGACGTTCTGGTCCGATGTGGTGGTCGGACGTCCCGAGAACCTCATGACCGGCGTCTCGTTCACGCGTGGCGGCTATCACCGCATCGGGAAGAACGTGTCTTCCGGCCTCGGCGGCTACACCGTGCACCGTGCCGGTCACTGGATCTTCGACGGCACGGGCCTCGGCTACGGCGACGTGCTCGGTGCCGGCGCGACCGTCGTCGGTTACGAGTGCGACGGGTGCGTGTTCACCTACCGCGACGGGCTGCCGTACCCGACTGGTGAGGACGGCACGCCGTCGACCTTCGAGATCCTCGGCACGTGCCCGACGCAGCACTTCACGCGCGAGACCGCGCCGCGTCCGCCCAAGCCGGGCGAGCCGAGCGAGCTGGAGTACATCGCGTCACGCGTGTTCGGGATGCGTGAGCCCGAGGCGATGGAACGCATCCGCCACGGCCACGCGGTGCTGGGTGCGTACACGAACAATGCGGGCGCGACCGTGGTGACGTCGGGGTCGACCGACTGGGCGCACGGGCTGGCCGAGCGAGACGTGCAGATCGAACAAATCACCCGGAACGTGCTGACACGAATGGGGTAGTGCGCTCCATGAGCGACGCGTGGGACATCGAACGACGCCGCGTCTCGACGTCGTTCGACGCCGTCGCTGACGTGTATCGCGAGCTGTTTGCGGCGGAGCTCGATCACAAGCCCTTCTACCGCGAGCTCCTTGGACGTGTCGCGCGCGACCTGCCCGCCGGCCCCGTGATCGAGGTAGGGGCCGGCCCCGGTCAGATCGGCAAGTACCTCGAGGATCGCGGTGTCCCGATGATCGAGACGGACGCGTCGCTCGGACTGTTACGCGAGGCTCGGGCCTTGCGCGTCCGGGCCCCCCTCGTCGTGGCCGACCTCGCCGCGCTCCCGATCCGGCCGAACAGCGTTGCAGGGGTCATCGCGTTCTACTGCTTGATTTTCGGGCCCGCGGAATCGCTCGACGCGGTGTTCACGTCGTGGCACGCGGTGCTGAAGCCTCGTGGATTGGTCGTGATCGCGGTACACAGCGGGGACGGCTCGATCTCCGCCCACGAGTGGCACGGCCGCGCGGTCGACTTCACCCTCTTCGAGCGGGATCCCGCCGCCTTGCGCCGGCAGCTCGAGGCCGCGGGGTTCACAATCACGGAGCAAGTCGTCCGCCATCCCTACGACGGTGAAGACACCGAGCGGTGCTACATCGTCGCGGAACGGGCCTAACCCGATGCGAGCTCCTTCAAGAGCGCGCGCGTGCGTGTGCGAGAAGCCGCCCGATCGTCCCCGACAGGAAACGGCGCAGCCCACACATCCGTCGCACCGGCATCGAGCAAGGTCTGGATCTGTGCGGTCACCGAAGTTTCGTCCCCGACGATTGCGGCGTCGCCCGGTCCCGGTGCATCGCCGATGTCGAGGATGCGCCGGTAGTTCGGCAGCTCGCCGTAGCCGCTGAAAGTCTTGGCCGCGGTGGCGCGTGCTTCGGCAACGTCATCGTGAACGGCGACAGGGAGGCCAGCGACGATGCGCGGCGCCGTTCGTCCCGCTGCGGTCGCGGCCGCATTGATCCTCGGGGCGACGTGCGTCTCGATCGACCGCGCGTTGGCCATCCACAAGATCGTGCCACCCGTCAGTTCGCCGGCGACGCGCAGGAGCCGGGGAGCAAGTGCCGAGAGCATCACGCGCACGGGTTGTGGCGGGGGAGTGACCACAGGGATGTTGACGCGAAAATGCGTGCCGGAATGATGCACGCCCTCGCCGCGCAACAACGCGCCGAGCACCGTGACGTACTCCTCCGTGTGCGCACCGACGTGCTTGTACGACAGGCCGTACGCGCCCTCGATCACCGTGTGGTGCGACGGACCCACGCCCAGGGTAAGCCCGGCGCGGCCCATCGCCGCGGCAGTGGATGCGGCGCGGTTCGCCTGCAGGACGGGGTGACACGTGTACGTCTGCAGCACCGAGGTGCCGAGCTCGATCGTGGTGGTCGCGCGCCCGGCGAGGGCGATCGCGACGAGCGGGTCACCGAAGACCGCGCTCGCGTACCAGAGGCTCGTGAATCCGTCCGCCTCCGCCTCGACTGCTTGCTGGACGATGCGGTCGGCGGTCGCGCCACCCCCCGTGAGCCCGATTCGCATGTCCTGCTCCTACATCACCTGCTGTTTGCGGCGAGCCTCCTCCGACGTGAACCTAGCGTCGTCGCCCCGTGCACGGCGGTGGATCGCCGAGCGGCAGCAGATGATCGATTCGCCGGTTGAGTTTCGCCTGGTCGGCCACATGTACATAGAAGTCGTGGCGACGAGGTGAATCGTCCTGCCACGACAATCCGCCCGCGGTATTGATCACGGCCGCACCGCCGTGGCCCAGCTTGGTGAAGGCGCGCGGGATGTCGCCGAGCGCGAACAAGAGCGCCGGCGCATCCCAGTCGCCGTCGCCCGGCGGGCCGCACGCGAACAACTCCTCGTAGACGATGCGCATCGGGTTGTCGGGCGACGCCGTCGCGCACAGCGTCCCGCCGACCGTCGTGCTGATGCCGCCGAGCCCGTCGACCCAGGCGATCGGCGTTGGCCACCCTGGACGTCCTGCATCGCCGACGACAGCTGCGGCCGCCGCCAGGTCGATTTTCTGGTTCGTGAGCGGCGGGAAGCCACCGTTGTTCGGAAACAGCCCGTCCATGATCACAAGCCGTTTCACCTTCTTCGCGACCAGGGCTCGCCCGTCGAGTGCACGGCCGTGGCCGCGTGATGCCAGTGCGCCGGCCAGGTTGGTGTATCCGCCCAACGAAACGATGGTCACGCTGTGGTCGGGTTGGCGCGCCAGCAAACGACGGTAGAGCGAAACCGCGTTCGGGACGTCGTTGCTGTCGCGTATCGAGTGCGGGAGGCGCCGAGCCAGCTCATCGGTGTAGCCGTGAGGGAAGGTGTCTGCCGCGCTGTGCGCGACGGCGCCGACAGGAATGCGCGGGTGACCGTATGAGGTGTCGATGGCGTCGATGGCCGCGACTGCAACGCGGTTCGGGACATCGGAGACGATCCCGAGGACGTGAACCTTGCCCCGCTGTTGCAAGATGTTGGCCAGGCCGATCGCGGTCGCGTCGTCCCACCACCGAGAAAGGTCGGTATCGATGATCACGTTAGGTATCGCGCGACGCGGGCTCTTAGGACGATGTCGCGTGACGGGCGCCGCCGCCCCCGACGCCGGCGTGACCAGTCCGACCAGCAGAACCGCCACGACGATGGCGACCACGCGGGGCATTGATCTCCGCAGTTGCACGCACCGCTCGATCCTCAGCATTGCGCTCCCTCTGAACGTTCGCGTGCCGACATCGTCTCACCACGTTGCGCAGGAACGCACGACCGCGCCCACGACCCCGATTCTGGGTGTCGCACCGAATGCCGCGGCGTCGCCGCTCTGCCTCGGCCTCACCGACCGTTTGGTCGGGGAGTGGCCACGAACGATCACCTGGTGACCAAACGGGTGATCGCGCGACCGTCCGGTCGGTCTGCGACATCGTGTGGTTAGCATGCGCCCCCGGGTTCTCGGACTCCACCAGCCATCGATCGTCGAGGAAGGTTCGCCTCATGGCAACGACGCGCCGCGCCACCGCACACTGGGAAGGTTCTCTGTTGGAGGGCGCCGGCCGCGTCACCCTCGATTCTTCGGGACTTGGGACCTACGACGTCACGTGGGCGTCTCGGGCCGAGGACCCGAACGGCCGCACGAGCCCCGAGGAGCTGATCGCCGCGGCTCATTCCGCGTGCTTCTCGATGGCCTTGTCGAGCGCCCTTGCCAAAGCCGGGAGTGCGCCCGAGGCACTGGACACGACCGCGGATGTGACCTTTCAGCCCGGCGAGGGCATCACAGGCATCCACCTCAGCGTACGAGGCGTTGTTCCGGGGCTCTCGGTCGAGAAGTTCGCCGAGGCGGCCGAAGGTGCAAAGGCGAACTGTCCCGTGAGCAAGGCGCTCTCCGGAACGACGATCACGCTCGACGCGACGCTCGCCTGAGTGCCGTAAACGGATGGACGAGCTGGTGGTGCCATCGGAGTTGTGTCGCAACGCGATCGGCGATCCCGAAGCTGTGGTCGATGCGGCGGTCTGGCTGATCGACCACATGTGTGAACACGTCGGCGTCCCAGATCTCGCCCGGCGAGAGGTGCTCGACTTCGGTTGCGGCGTGCGCTTCACCCAGGCGTTCCTGAATCGTGCGGTGCCGGTCAGACGGTACGTGGGTGTCGACGTTTCCCACGCGGTCGTCGAGTTCCTCCGATCAAACGTCTCAGATCCGCGTTTCGAGTTCTTCCATCTCGACGCGCAAAACGATCTCTACAACCCGACCGGGCAGCCGTTGTCGGAGATGACCGTGCCGGAGATCGAGGGCCAACGGTTCGATCTCGTGTGTCTGTTCTCCGTGTTCACGCATCTCGCGCCCGACGACTACCGAGCGATGCTCCGGCTACTACGACGATTCGTACGACCCGAAGGTCGACTGTTCTTCACGCTGTTCATCAACGAGGAAACCGAGGCCGGCTACGGCTACGTCGACAAGTTGAGTCGGGCGATGGCCGCATCGGACGACCCACGGCTGAAGGATGCGCTCGAGTCGCAGGTCGGGAGACGCGAGCCGCCCGATTTCGAGGACGCCGATCCGGCGCAGCCGCTGATGGTCGCGCTCTACTCGCGTCGTTACGCGCTCGAACTTATCGACGGTACGGGTTGGGATGTGGTGAGCGTGTCTCCTCCCGACGCGCATCTTCAGCATCACATCGTCTGCGCCCCGCGCCCGCAGGGAACGTAAGGCCTCGGCGCGGGCAGAAATCTGCCGGCCCGGCCCCTCCTGGGCCTGCGAAACTACGGAGGTGAACGGGAGCAGCGCGGCCAGCCGCGAGCCGGCGCACGCGCTGGCGACCGCGGGCGACGCTCGCACGGTCGTGCTCGTGGAAGGCGTCAGCGACCAGTGCGCGCTCGAGGCGCTCGCGGCGCGCCGCGGTCGGAACCTCGGCGCCGAAGGCATCTCCGTCGTGCCAATTGGTGGTGCGAAGAACATCCGGAGCTTCCTGGATCGGTACGGCCCACACGGGTTCGACGTCAGACTCGCCGGGCTTTGCGATGCCGGAGAGGAGCCCGACTTCCGGCGTGCGCTCGAACGCGTGGGCCTCGGCGCCAACCTCAGTCGCGCGGATATGGAAGCACTCGGCTTCTATGTGTGCGTCGCGGATCTCGAGGACGAGCTGATCCGCGCCCTCGGTGCCGCCGCCGTGGAAGAGGTCATCGAGGCGCAGGGTGAGCTGGGATCGTTCCGCACCTTGCAGAAGCAGGCTGCGCAGCAAGGACGAACCATCGAGCAGCGGCTTCGGCGTTTCATGGGGACGCGCAGCTACCGGAAGATCCGCTACGCGCGCCTGCTCGTCAACGCGCTGGATCTTGCAAGCGTGCCCCGACCGCTCGACCAGCTCCTTGCGCATGTCTGAGGCGTCGGGCGAAGATCCTCGTTTGATGCTGAGTGGCGACCGGAGGCGAGTGCTCCTCTTCGCACTTCTCGCGCTCGCGGTCGTCCAGGTCGCGCACCTTCTCGACGTGTTCCGCTATTCGGAAGATGCCAAGCTGTCTTCGGTCCTCTTCGACCGGCAGGCGCTCTTGGGCATCGGCGCCGCGGCCGTCGCCTTCATCGCGGTCTTGAGAGAAGAACGCTTCGGGCGCCTGCTCGCAGCGGTCGCCGGAGGCATTGTCGCGGCCGGCTTCACGCTCTACCACGGGATCCCGTTCGACCTCGGCGTCAACAACAACCCGTATTGGGGCCCGCATGGTCACGCAGACCTTATCCGGTGGTTCACCGTCCTCACTGCGATCGGCGTAGGAGTCTGGACCGTGTGGCTGGCGCTGGATACCGGAAAACGCGTGCGTGTCGCTCGCGTCTCGTCCTGATGGCCGGCAAGAACGTCGACGAAACGCGAGACGGCGTGGCGCTGACGAACCTCGACCAGCCGCTGTTCGACGGTGCGGGCGCGACGAAGCGCGACCTGGTCGAATATCTGGACGGAGTTCGCGACCGTCTCATCCCCGTGCTCGAGGACCGTCCCCTCTCAGTGATCCGCGTTCACCGCGGCCAGGAAGCGTTCATGCAGAAGAACGTTCCCAAGTACACGCCGTCGTGGGTGCCCACCGTGCGGATGTGGGCGGAGAGCTCGAAACGGGACGTGTCTTACGCGTTGTGCAATGACCGTCGTACCTTGTTGTGGTTCGCCAACCAACGCGCGGTCGAATACCACCCAACCCTCGTGCGAGCAGATCGTCCCGACCGCGTCACGCATCTCGTGCTCGACCTCGACCCGCCCGACGACGGTGCCTTCAAGATGGCCGTGCGCGCGGCCCAGGTGGTTCGCCGCGTGCTTGCCGATGTAGGGCTGGAAGGCGCGGTCAAGACGAGCGGCGCAAAGGGAGTGCACGTCTTCGTCCCGATCGACACGGAGGCATCACTGGACGATTCTGCCGCGGCGACGCGCGCGATCGCGGCGCGCGCGGAGCGGCTCGATCCCGCGCTCGCGACGACGGCCTTCGTGAAGGACGACCGTGGCGGCAAGGTGTTCGTCGATTCGACGCGGGCGGGCGGTGCGACGGTCATTGCGGCCTACAGCCCGCGCGTGCGACCCGGCGTCCCCGTGTCCTTCCCCGTGGGCTGGGACGATCTCGATGATGTTGCGCCGGGAGATTTCACCATGCGCACCGCGCTGCAGCAGCTCGGGAATGGCGACCCGTGGGCTGCGCAGATGGTGCGTCCGCAGCGATTGCCCGACGAGCTCCTCGAGGAGGGCCACGCCATTCCGATCGCTCGGGTGCAGGCCATGCACGAGGGCAAGCGTCGAGCCCGCGCGCGCCCCTAGCGCTTCCCGTCAGCCGGCGAGCTTCGCGGCGAATTTGCGGAGCATGTTGATGTTGCGGCTCGTGCTGTGGTTCTTTCCGACGATCTCCCAGTCCTTCTTCTTCAACTTCGAGTCGGTCGACTTGCCGTGCATGCGCCAATGGACATCTCGTCCGCGCACGGCCAGGGTGTCGAAGTCGTTCGACAACGACCGCAGCGCGCGAGCGGTCGCGGCGGCCGGCGGAGCCTTGAGAAAGGTCACAAAGTACGTGTCGTGAGCGGCCACCTTGAACGGCTCGGCCACGACGACGCGCTGGAGCTCGGCTGCGGTTCGGACGAACGTGGTGATCTCGAATCCGAATGCCGCTTCGAGCGCGCCCTCGATCGACCGTTCAACCTCCGCGCGTGACCCGGTGGCGTCGAACGCGACATTGCCGCTGTTGATGTACGTCCACGCGTCGCGGTAACCAAGGCGCCCGAACACGTCGACGAGGCGCGACATCTTGACGGAGCGCTTCCCGAGGTTCACGGCTCGGAGAAACGCGACACGGGTGCTCACCGCTTCATCGTAGAAGCTCGGCCGCGCGGGCACGCCACTGCTGCGCGAAAGTCAGTTGCACGAATGCTCATGCCGGACAAGGATGGGCGGACTGTCCGCGGTCGAGCGAGGAGGTCGAAGCAGATGACCAAGGTGCTTCAACCCTCCCGGTGTCGGCTGCACGCTGCCGCTCGCGTCTGACGTTGCGCTCGTCGCGCGGAAAGATCGCGTTCGCTTCGCGCCGCGCCGGGTTTCACGATCCCGACGAAGGAGCGTTGTATGGACGCGGGATGGCTCATCGCCGATCCTGAACCGTTCGAGGAGTACGACCTCGGATCACTCAAGACGGGCAAGGAAGCCGAAGTGTTCTTGGTCGAGCGTGTCGCGCCCGACGGGCGTTCGTGCCTGCTGGCCCACAAGCGCTACCGGCCACGCGAGGTCAGCCACAAGGGTGAGCTCCAAGAGCTCGGTTTCCAACGCGCGGCCAACTTCGTGAACGACCGGGCCTACCGAGACGGCCGGTCGCTCGGCAACAGCCGCGACCGCCGGGCCGCGGCCAAGAAGACGCGACACGGCAAGAACGTGCTCCGTCGCGACTGGCCGGACCACGAGTTCGCGATGCTCGGGCTGCTCGCCGACGCGGGCGTCAGCGTGCCCCTTCCGGTTGCCCGAACCGCGGACGGCGTGCTGATGCAGTACATCGGCGACCGCTCGATGGCCGCGCCGCGCTTGGTTGACGCAAGGTTGCAACGCTCCCGCGTGCAGCGAGCGGCGTCGCAGCTCATCGAGAACCTGCACCGAATGGTCGACGCGGGCGTCGTGCACGCCGACCTGTCGGTCTTCAACCTGCTGTGGTGGAACGAGGTGCTGTGGGTCATCGACGTCCCGCAAGCGGTGGAGATCAGTACGAATGGTCAGGCGATCGACTTCCTGCACCGCGACCTGGCCAACGTCGGTGAGTGGTTCCGGTCCAGAGGCGCCCCGTTCGACACCGACGGCCTGTTCAGCGAGCTCGTGGCTGCGGCATTCCGTTGACGCTCGACCTGATCCCGCCTACGAGTGTGCCGCGAGGAACTGTTGCAGCGCGGTGCGGGCAGGTGCTTTCGGCTCGACCGTCGAGTTCTCGAGCATGAGCTTCAACGAGGCGACGCACATGGCGGACTGCGAGGTGGGCAGCGCGCAGCGCAACTCATCGCCGATGCCGATGCCGTAGGCCGTGCCCGCCTGAATGCTCCACTTCGCGATGAAGAGCGCGAGCATCGGGACGTCGGTGGCCGTCGGCTTTACGCTGTTGGCGCGAATCTTGCCGTCGACCCACGGCGCGGCCACGCCGGCCGGAACGGCAACCACCGCGGCGTGCGTGTCCGAGCTTCCGGCCGGCACCGCGGTATAGCTCACACGCGCCGGAGGAGTCCCGCAGTTGTCCTGCGGAGTCGCGACGGCACGCTGCTCGGGGAAGTACGCGCAACCCCTCGTGATCGTCTGTACGGATCCGCCGGCCTCGAAGACCACGAAGCGTGCCGGGTTCGCGGCGTCGACGATCCTGACGACTCGGATGTCGTCCTCACCCGTTGTCGCGGTGCAGCGGAAGCCGGCCGGCGCAACGAAGAGTGCCTGGGCGCTCGGCGCGTAGACGGTCGCGCCCGCGGGCAACGTGACGCCGGCGGGCAGCGTGACCGACGTCGGTGGCGGCCCGTAGAAGGTGTTCGGCCGGCCGGTTTGCTCGTCCTTCCAGACGCACGGTGTCGCTGCAACTCGGCCGCCCGGTGTCGCGGTTGTGGTCGGTGGTGTCGTGGTCGCCGGCGTCGACGTGCCGCCGGTCGCGGTTCCGGCAGCGAACGCGACCGCGGTCACGGTCCCGTCGACGTCGGCCGTGTGCGACCAGCTCGTGCCGTTGGAGCTCGCGTAGAGCTTCGAGGACGTGGACGAGGGTCCGGCGGTTCCCGGGGGCTGGCCGGCCGCGAGCCAGGCGCCGCCGCCGTAGGCGATCGCGCCCAACGATGAGTTGTCGAGCCCGGAGGTCTGGGTCGGGGTCCAGCTGATCGCGTCGCGGCTCGTGTAGAGCACGGAGGTGTCCCCGAGGTCGCGCGCCGAGGCGATGATCCATTGGCCCGACCCGTATGCCGTCGCTGTCCAGCCGTTGTCGGCGATGGTCCCGCCGTTCGCCTTCCAATGGGTGCCGTCGGTGCTCGCGAACGTCGCGACGCTGAACCCGAAGCTGCCGTTGGTGGACTCACCGGGCACCGACGCGATGAACATGCCCGCGCCGTACGCGATCGACTGGCGGTAACCGCCCGGGGATGCAGGCAGCAATGTCTGCGTCCACTTGGTCGGCTCGACGCCGGTGTAGACGACGGCCTGGACGTGCGGCGCGCCCGTCGCCAGGATCGGGCTGATCGTATGGACCCCGATTGCGGCCCACCGCCCGTTGCCGTAGGCCATGCCGTCGATGGTGTCCTCGAGGGTCGCGACATCGGTCCATGTGCGGAGGTCGGTGCTCTCGAAGATGTGCGCGCCGCCGTCGGTGCCACTGCTCGAAGGGGTGGTGGCGGCGAGCCATGTGCCGTTGCCGTACGCCAGCGCGGCGACCGCACGGCCTCGGATGCTGCCCGCGCTCGTGAACGTCCTGCGGTCGGTCGTCGTGACGATCGTTGTGAGCGGGTTCCGTGACGACGCGCCACCGGTCACCTCCGCGACCGCCCACGCACCGGCGCCGGAGCCGACGGGTTGGGTGTAGGTGTCGCCGGTGGTGATGTTGACGAGGGTGAAGGATTGCGTGACAGGCCCCGCGTTGACGACGGTGACCTGGGTGGGCGCGTAGCCGGGCCAGCCGGTGCCACGAAGACGGGTCGTCGTGACGGTGGGATCCGCGGGAGTGAGCGGGTTGCCGCAGTTGCATTTCACGCGCGGCGTGCCGGTTGCATCGACCAGTACGGCGGTGCCGGCCTGCAACACCGACTGCAACGTCGTGGCATGACCATTGCGGAAGCCGTGATTGGTGACGAGCGTGTCGTTGGTCAACAACACCGGCGTGAGCGTCGCGACGAAGCTCGCGATGTTGCCGGTCGGAATTCCGAGCACCCCGGCCCAGGCCGCTGCCTTGTCGGGATGCTGCTGCAGGAACCCGACCAGCTGCTGCGAGTCACAGACATGTGTACTGCCGGTACCGCCGTACAGACCGGGTGCGGTGCCGGTCGCGACGAGGGTGTGTGTCTTCGGGTTCGTCGAGAGGGTCTTGCGCGACGCGGCGGTGATTGCTTGCACGTTCGGGGGTATCGCGCCCAAGCTGCTCGCGACCGAGCTCGTGAACGGATCAGTCCCGGTGCTCCCGACTGGCTCCAGCGTCACCGCCGCAGGCGACGAGCTGTCTCCGAGCACACTTACGCCGACGGCGATGCCGGCGGTGAACACGACCAGCACGACAGCAACGATCAACCACGCTCGCCTCGACATGACCCCGCCTCGATTCGCTTGCGCCCTGCAGCACTTGCGCCGGAACCTTACGACCCGACCGTCAATCGGCGCCTCCGGGAGGCGCCGCGCCGTCGCCGGGCGCGCGTCCACGCGCCTGGTAGGCGGGCTCCCGCACCGGGCCGCCGCTTTCGGCAGGTCCGGTCGGTCCCGCGGTTCCTGCGAGCGCGGCCTTCACCGCGTCGCCGTCGACCGTCTCGTGCGCGAGCAGGTCCTCGACCAGACGGTCGAGCGCTTCGCGATGGTCGCCGAGCAACGAAAGCGCGCGTTTCTCGGCCTCGCGCAGCAGGTCACCGACTTCCTCGTCGATGACGCGCTGGGTCGCCTCGGCATAGCTGCGGCTGTGCACCTCCTCGGCACCGAGATACATCGGTGAGCTGCTGCCGAAGCCGACCGGACCGAGCCGCGATCGTCTTCCACGACCTCGTGATCGCCCTCGGTGTCAGCACCGATGTCGCACTCATCCAAGGCTCCTTCCACGAACAACCCGGCAATCGGGCCGGCTCCGGTGGGGCACTTCACGCCCCGACCATCACCATGCGCCCGCGAGCGCGGGCGCACATCGGAAGAACTCCTTAGATCCCCACCCCGCGGTCCCTATTACGAGAGCCGAGCCAGTGCCGTGGTCACGTGACGTCGGCTTGGACGCCCGGGGTCACTCTTCGCCGCGGGTGTACGGGTTGCACAGTGCGTCGATCCAGTCGGGCTCGGCCAACGCGAGGCGCAGCTCGATCTGGTCGGCGGCGGTGAACGCCGGACCCGAGGAAGGGTGCTCCGCGAGCTCCGCCGGAAACTGCCACGTCTCGAGCGATGAACCGGCAGCGACTGCCGCCAACGCGCCCTGCGCGTGAGTCGCCGCGACCGTCGTGCGCTCGCACTGTGGGCAGATGAATCGGTAGCTCCACTGATCGTCGTCGGTGCAGTTCCGGATGGTGACGGACGCGGCGTCGACCCGTTGCTGCGCACATTCGACGCACTTGACGATGATGTGCATTTGCGTCATGTCGAGACCTCCCGCATGGTGTCCAGCTTCATCTCGCTCTTCCTGTAGAGAGGTGTCGACCGCCGGCAACCACGGCAGCAGAGGAGACTGCCCCGGTTTCTGCTAGTGCGATCGCGCTAGTACCTGCGCTCTGAAGATTTGAGAGCTGTCTCATGCAATTCCTCTCGCTGTCCTCCCTTGATCATGGTTGATGGCATGCGTCCGAGCGCGGCATTGCCGTGCCGGCGGCCTGCACCCGACACTGATCGCTGGCTCAGATGCGCGCGACCGCGGCCCAGCCGAACTCGTTGGTGCGGACGTCGACCTCGACGAACCCGGCCGCCTGCAACCGCGAAGGCAGCGACCGGGGATCGACCGGGTTGTAGGTGTCGCCATCGTGGTGCGCCGCGAGCGCGTCGCTCGCAAGGCTGTCGCTCGCGACGAGCGTCGCGCCGGGCCGCAGCACCCTCGCCACCTCCGCGAAGAGCCGATCCTGGAGCACGAGTGTGGGGACGTGGTGCAGCATCGTGAAGCACGCCGCCCCCGAGAACCGGTGCGAGGGAAAGTCGAGGGCGCTGGCGTCGCCCTGCATGATCTCGACTGCGGGAAACGCGGCGAAGCGTTTCGTGAGCATCGCCGCGAGCTCGCCGTCGATCTCCACCGAGGTGAGGCGCGGGACCGACCGGCACAGCACGTCCGTCGTGGCGCCGTAGCCGGGACCGACCTCGAGGACGTCGTCGCCGAGATCGACCTCACCCACGGCCCACGGCAGAATGACGTCGCGCATCATCGCGCGCCACTCGTCGCTGCCGCAGTGCTTGTGCGCTTCGTTCATCGCTGTACCGTACGACGGCGTCGTCGCGTCGTACCAGCTCGGCGCCGACCGGTTCGAAGCGCTAGCGCGCGAGCTCGGCGTTCAACGTGGCGACGGCATCCGGGGACAGTGGCAGATCGACGACCGGCTTCGGTGTCGTTCGCCGCGCCCGTACCAGGCCCCACGTGCCCGCGGCGAGCGCGGCGGCAGCACCGACGCCGATGGCATACCGCGCGCCGAACTGCTCCGAGATCCACCCGACGATCGGTCCACCGATCGGGGTACTGCCCAAGAACAGCATTGCCTGCAACGCGAGCACGCGGCCGCGCATCTCGGGCGCGGCTTCGATCTGCACGATCGACGTCGAAGCGGTGAGGAACGCGATGCTCGTGATCCCCAACAACACGCCGAATACGAAGGCGAACAACTGGTTCGGCGCGAACGCCATGAACACCATCGCGACGCCGTAGCCCAGTGACGCCAACGCGACCGCGCGTACGTCAATCGATTTCCGCCGGGCGGTGTGCAACGCACCGATCAACGCGCCGACGCTCACGACCGAGAACAGCAGCGTGAACGTCGTGCCGTTGCCGTGCAGATCGCGTGTCGTGAAGATCGGGAAGACCGTTTGGAAGTTGTACGAGAGCGTGCCGACGACGCCCATCATCGTCAACGGCACCCACAGCTCGGGCACGCTGCGGGCGTAACGCAGGCCTTCGCGAATCTGGCGCTTCGCCTTGATCGTGACCGGCGCGGGCCGCAACTCCTCCGTGCGCATCATCCACAGGCCGGCAAGGACGGCAAGGTATGACAATCCGTCGCCGAGGAAGCACCATCCGAAGCCGACCGTCGCGACGAGGAGGCCCGCAAGCGCCGGACCGATGACGCGGGATGACGTCATCAACGCGCTGTTCAGGCTCACCGCGTTGTGCATGTCACCCTCGGGCACCATCTCGACCACGAACGCACGCCGGGCCGGGTTGTCGAACGCGATGGTGATGCCACCGATCATTGCGACCGCGTAGATCGCGAGCACGGGTGGATGACCGCTGAAGGCAAGTCCGGCGAGGACGAACGATTGCGCCATCGCGATCGTCTGGACGATGAGCAAGAGCCGGCGCTTGTCGGAGCGGTCGGCGACGACTCCGGCCCACGGGCCCAGGATGAGCACGGGACCGAACTGCGCGGCCGCGAGCGCGCCGAGCGCGATGCCGCTGTCGGTGAGCTTCAGCACCAGCAGCGTCTGCGCGACGAGCGTGAGCCAGTTGCCGATCTGGGAGATCAGCTGCCCGCTGAAGAACAGGCGGAAGTTGCGGACGTGGAGCGACTGGAAGGTCTCGCGCGTCGCGGTGCGAAACGATTTCACGTCGGATCCGCGGTGAGCGCGTCAAGGACGTCGAGTGCGTCGGCGAGCCGGCGCCGCTGGGTGTCGTCGAGCTCCGCGATCTGCGCCGACAACCACATGGTCTTGCGCTGGCGGATCTTCGCGAGGCGCGCATTGCCGGTCGGCGTCGTCGACACCCACGCGACCCGCCGATCGGTCTCGTCGAGACGCCGCGCGACCAAGCCGGCGGCTTCGAGCTTGGCCACGACCTTCGTGACGCTCGGGGGCGCGACCCGCTCCTGTTCCGCGAGCGCGCCGAGCGTCAACGAACCGTGCCGCTCGATGGTGGCGAGTGCCGACAGCTGGCTCGGCGACAGGCCCGCGTCGGACTCCTGACGGAGCTGGCGGGCGAGTCGGGTTGCACTCAACCGCAACCGGGCCGCGATGGCTGCCGTGTCGGGTGTCTTCGCAGCACTGCGGGGGTTCGAGGTGGCGGTCACAGCACAAGCTTACCCTAACTAATTACCTCAGCTAAGCATCCACCGGGCTCGGGGTCCGATCGACCCCCGATTGGGTGGTTCGCGGCACGCACGGGAAGCGGATCGCGCGCTCGCCGAAAAGGGTAGGAGGAGCGGCATGCAAGGGTCCCCGGCCGAGCAGGTGGCGCGGAGCGGCAGGCCGACCGCGTGGCCGTCGCTCCCGGTCGCCGAGTGGCAGCCGACGCGCGACACGTTGCACCTGTGGACCCAGGTCGTGGGCAAGGTACGGCTGGCGAGCACCCCGCTGGTCAACCATTGGTGGAACGCCACCCTCTACGTGACGGCTCGCGGCCTGTCGACATCACTGATGCCGCATCGCGACGGGCGCGGCTTCGAGGTCGAGCTCGACGTGACGTCCCACGTCCTTCGCATCTCCGCCACAGACGGGACTGAACGGCGTATCGCGCTGGAGCCGAGGTCGGTCGCCGCGTTCTACGAAGAGGTGATGCGCAAGCTGGACGAGCTCGGCCTCACGACCCGCATTTGGCCGGTCCCGGTCGAGATCGACGGTGCGATCCCGTTCGCGGAAGATCACCAGCATGTTGCCTACGACCCCGCGCACGCGTACCGCTTCTGGCAACTCCTCGTGCAGCTCGACCGTGTGTTTCAGGAGTTCCGTGGTCGCTTCATCGGCAAGGCCAGTCCCGTGCATTTCTTCTGGGGTGGGTTCGACCTCGCCGCAACCCGCTTCTCCGGCCGCCGGGCACCGCGCTACCCGCGGGCGGTGCCGAACTGCGGCCCGCAGGTCATGGAGGAGGCGTATTCACACGAAGTGAGCAGCGCCGGCTACTGGCCGGGCCCCACCGGCGAAGGCGTCTTGTACTCGTACGCATATCCCGAGCCTGACGGGTTCCGCGAGTGGTCTGTCGGCCCTGCCGCTGCGTCGTACAACGAAGTACTCGGTGAGTTCGTGCTCCCGTACGAGGTCGTGCGGAGCGCGCCCGACCCGGACGGGACGCTGCTGCAGTTCCTGCAAACGTCGTACGAGGCGGCCGCCGAGTGCGCGAAGTGGGACAGGGCGATGCTCGAACGCCGCGCCTGAACCCGCCGACCGGCTACGCGCGTCTCGCCTCGGCGCGCAGCAGTTGCGCGCAGGCCGTGTCGGCGAACCATTGTTCGAATTCCTCGGGTGTCCAACCGCGCTGGCCGACGAGCAACAGCCAGAGGTCAGGATGATTGAGCGTCCACAGGATGTCGGTGCCGTGGGTGACGTCGAGGCCGGGACGCAGTCCCTTCTTGGCGTGTAGGGACTCGACGATCACACGCTGATTGTCGTAGAAGTCGGATTGGATCAGGCGCCAGAGCGTCCCGATGTCGCGATCGATGGGCGCCGCATCGCGGATCACGGCCAGGACCCCTGCGATACGCATCTTGACGACCCGTGAGTTGCGGGCATTGAGTCGCAGCTTTCGCTCGGAGTCCGGTTCCTGCATGACTTCGAGATACCAAGGCCGTTCGGCGACGGCCGCGGTGTCCTCGTCGCCCTTCAGGAGCAGATCCCAGAGCGCCCGCAGCAGGCCGCTCTTCGTCGCGAACGCGACGTACACGGTCTTGAGCGCGACGCCGGCCTCCGCCGCGATCGCTTCCATCGTCGTCGCCGCGTAGCCGTCGCGCTGGAACAGCGATTGCGCAGCGTCGAGGATCGCCCGCCTCGTCGCCGCTGCCTGCTCGCGCCGGCGAGGGGAGTGGTAGCTGCGCGTGCCCTTGACATGCTCAGCCATTTCGTTATCTTAGGACAGAATTCATTGCTCTTAGTGAGCAATGAACTGAGGACCGGTCGGGGAGCGAGCGAGGAGGTCGTCATGGCACAGGTGGATCAGTTTCGTGCGCAGCTGCACGGCATGTGGGCCGGGGTGGCCGAGTCGTGGGGCGAGCATGCGGAGTATGTCGACGCGCGCGGTGCGGCGATCACCGAGCACATGCTGGCGCGGTCGGCGCCACGGCCCGGCGAACGCGTCCTCGAGTTGGCGTGCGGGGCCGGCGGGCTCGGGCTGGCGGCTGCCGCGCTGGTCGCGCCGGGGGGCGAGGTGGTCCTCTCCGACGTGGTGCCCGAGATGACGGCGATCGCGGCGGTGCGTGCCGGCACGCTCGGGGTGCGAAATGTGCGCACCTGTGTGCTCGACCTCGAGCACATCGAACAGCCCGACGATTCCTACGACGTCGTGCTCTGCCGGGAAGGCCTCATGTTCGCGGTCGAACCGGCCCGCGCCGCTCGTGAGATCGTGCGGGTCCTGCGGCCGGGCGGACGAGTGGCGATCGCGGTGTGGGGCCCGCAGTCGCGCAATCCCTGGCTCGGCATCGTGCTCGACTCGGTCAGCGCGCAGCTCGGCGTACCGGTGCCTCCGCCGGGCATCCCCGGTCCGTTCTCACTCGACGATGCCTGCGAGGTTGGTGCCCTGCTCTCGGACGCCGGACTGGCAGACGTGGTCGTGAGCGAGGTCGCGGCGCCGATGTCCACGGGCTCCTTCGACGAGTGGTGGACGCGCACGTCGTCGCTTGCCGGACCGCTGGCGAGAATGCTCGCGTCGTTGCCCGACGACGACAGAGACGCACTGCGCGGGCGTTTGCTCGACGCGGTCCGTTCCTACGAAACGCCGACCGGATTCGAGTTTCCGGGTGTCAGCCTGCTCGCGACCGGACACCGATAGCCGAGTGGTGATCGCGCGCGTAGGGTCCTTGCCGAGATCTGAACGAGCGGGGGACGCCGGAGTCGTGAATGCGAACGTGGACGAGCTCGAGCGGTGGCGAGCGCGGGGACGAATGACCGCGACGGCGGCCGGTGAGGTGTTCGTCGTCGATGTCCCGCCCCAGGAGGATCACGGTGGTGATCCGTTGCTCGTGCTGCACGGCTTCCCGACATGCTCCGCCGACTGGCGACACGTGGTCGACGACCTCGCGACGCACCGCCGTGTCGTGCTCTTCGACTTCGCCGGCTTCGGGCTCTCCGCAAAGCCCGACCGGCGTTACTCGATCGAGTTGCACGCCGACACCGCGGTCGAGATCGCGAAGTCGTGTGGGCTCGACCGGGTCGCGTTGTGCACGCACGACATGGGTGACACTGTCGGCGGTGAACTGCTCGCGCGCGACCTCGACGGCTCGCTGCCGTTCGGCATCAGCCGCAGGGTGCTGACGAACGGATCCATCTATCTCGAGCTCGCGCACCTCACGACCGGCCAGCAACTGCTCCTGCAACTCGACGACGCGTCGATCGACGTCATCACCGAGTCCGGGTTCACCGCGGGCGTGGCGCAAACGTTCTCGTCCGCGCATCCGGCGACCGCCGACGAGCTCGCACTTCAGTGGGTGGCGATGGCCCACGCCGACGGGCACCGCCTGCTCGCACGCTTGATCCGGTATATCGAGGATCGCAAGCTGCGCGAGACGCGCTACACCGGCGCGATCGAACGGCATCCTTCACCGATCGGTGTCGTGTGGGGGATGCAGGATCCGGTCGCGGTCGCTCCGATGGTCGACCGCCTGCTGACGGCGCGTCCGGGAACACCGTTCATCGCGCTCGAGGACACCGGTCACTACCCGATGATCGAGTCTCCCGATGAGTTCGCGCGTGCGGTCACCGAGCTCCTGGAGGACTGATCGGGAGCGCTACGACGTCGCTGACACCGCCGGGGTGCCGTACGAGGTACCCTGCAGCCTCGCAGTCACGAGGCGGAGCCCGTGGGTCGCGTCGAAATCGTCCGAACGCCGATGTAAACGATCAGTGAACATGTCGCGCATGGCCTCGAGGTCTGCGCGACCTCCAGTCAGCTCGATCACCCGCTGCATCTCCTGACGGGCCTCGTGCCGGCCGGCGTCGAATGTCGTCATCTGCGCCTCGTTTCCGGCCCAACACTAGCATCGAACTACTCGAAACGAATTGCTATAGTTGACGCGATGCCCGAATGGAGCTTCCTGACGAATCACGGGAGGGTGCTGTTGTGCATCGCGCACGATCCCGGGGTGAGGCTGCGTGACATCGCCGCGGAGCTCAACATCACCGAGCGCAGCGCATACGCGATCGTGAACGACCTCACCGGGGCCGGCTATGTGCTGAAAGAGCGCGATGGACGCCGCAACCGATACATCGTGCAAGAGCACCTCCCTCTCCCGGAGACGACGATCCGGGAGCGCACGGTCGGCGAAGTCCTCGATCTCCTCGTGGGCGCCAAGGCGCGCCGCAGGAAAACTGCGTCCGCGAAGAAGACGACGCGTGTGGTGCGCAGCACCAAGAAGAGGAGATGAAGTGATGGACATGGCGGGAACACACCGAGAAGCGGCTGAGGCCGCACTCGTGGAGGCCCGGCGCAACCCTGTGATGTCCGCGGAGCAATGGTTTCGCGCGGCACAGGTGCACGCGTTGCTCGCAATCGAAGCGCGACTCGCGCAGATCGTCGATTCACACAGTGATCGACTGGGTCTCCTCGGGTCGAGGTAGTGCACGAACCGCCGGGAAGGAACTCATTGTGACGAGCGCAAGTACCGCGCCGAAGCGGGCCGTCGTAAAGTGCGAGCTGTGCGGAACACGACTGCGACGCAATGACGAACCGGACGGGCTCGAGGTGGGTGCCCAGTCGCTCCTGACGGTCGCACGTCACCGATGCGTGCCGCGCGTCAAGGCGAACGTCCGATGACACTCGGATCTCGACCCCCGCTGTCGCGCTGTTGCGGGCGTTGCCGTCTCCACTTTCCAGGCGACGCTTCTCTCGACGTTAACGCGCAGAGTATGTGGTGGCTGTGCCCGCCCTGCCGGGACGCGCTGCTCGGAACCGGCCCGGCAAGACATCCGTCGACGCGGCGCCGCTGAGCGGCCTCGCCGCGGCTCCCGTCAGGTGCGGCGGCTCTCCGCCGGCAGCGTGAGCGCATCGCTGGCGAGGGTTCCGTCGATGATCGCGTGGGCGGTCTCCCTCAGCAGACGGTTGTGACTACGGGCGAAGCCGCGCAACAAGGTGAACGCGGCGTCGATACTGACGTGCGCGTGCTCGGCGACGATGCCTTTGGCTTGCTCGATCACGATGCGCGACTCGAGCGCTGATTGAAGCTGGGAAGTGACGATGTGCGCGTCGCCCAGCGCGCGTTGGTGGAGGATCGCGATCGTCGCGATGTCGGCAAGCGCCTGGGCGACCATCTGGTCTTCGCTGCCGAGCGCCCCGGGAGTGGACGAGAAGAGGTTGAGGGCGCCGATCACTTCGGTTCGGAGTCGCATGGGCAGCGCGGAAACGGACGCGAAGCCGGCGTCCCGGAACTGTGTCGCAAAGCGCGGCCACCGCATGTTCGCGTCGAGCACCGTGCCGCACATCACCGGGACGCCCTCGTGGTACGCATCCAGGCACGGTCCTTGATCTTGTTGTAGCTCGAAGAGCTCGACCAGGCGCATACGTTCGCTCGAGGACGCGATGTACCGCAGCGTGCCGTCCGCGTCTGCAAGCATGATGCCGGCTTCCGACACGTCGACGAGCTCGACGCAGCGTGTCGCGAGCCGGTCCAGGAACTCGACGACGTCATAGTCGCCCACGAATGTGTCGGCGAACTCGATGAACGCCGCGAGGACTTCTTCTTGCCGGGGCATGCGCGGCCCCCTCTCCAGCTCGGTCGAGTGTAATACAGGGGCTTGCCTTCGTTGGTCAGTCGAAGCGGAGGCGTCCGGCCGCCACCTCGGCAGCAACCTCGCCGATCGGTTGATCGTTCGAGAAGGCATACGCGCGCAGCAGGACCAGTGCATCGGCCAACGAAATCCCGGCCTGCACCGAGATCCTTCCGGTCGCTTGGTGCACCTCGACCCGGTGGTTCGGGGCCCGCTCGAGCTGCCAGGCGACGGTCCCCTGCGCGGCGTCGGCCTGCCAGTCCAGCAAGATGCGGCTCACCAACTGCGCCACCACGAGCGCGTCCGCGAACTGCTCGTCGGTGAGCGCGCCCGACCGGTCGTGATACAGGTTCAGGGCGCCGATACACAGCCGTCCGATGAGCAACGGGAACCCGAACGCGGCACATACCCCCGCCGCCAGCGCACCCCGGCGGAATTCCGGCCACCCAACGGTTTCGTCGTCAGACAGGTCGGCGTCGAGCACGGGCGCCGCACTGCGAAAGGCGGCCACGCACGGGCCCTGGCCGACGGTGTACTCCACCTGCTCGACCGCCTCGGTCACACGATCGGACACGCCCACGCAGCCCAGTGACCTTCCACCACCCGACATCAACATCAACCCCGCGCCCGTCACGCCCAACACATCGGTGCACGCGAGACACAGCGCATTGACCGGGTCGCGGCTGTGCTCGGAGCGCGCGGCGACAACCTGGGCAAACCGCTCCGGCTCGAGTCTGGGGACCACGCGCGCCTTTCAGATCTCGAGGTGAAGCTCGCGGTCCGTGTCGCAGAGCCGAAGCAACGCCGCGCACGATGGTGACATGTTGCGGACGACCAGCGCGTGACCGCGCCGCACGGCGTACTCCGTCGCGTTCACGAGCACGTGAAATGCGGCCGAGTCCATGAACGTGATGTCAGAGCAATCGACGCTCACCAGCCAGTCGTGCGAAGTGTCGATGGTGTCGTGGAGCAGGGCGTTGAACGCCGGCGCGCTCGACGCGTCGATTTCCCAGTCCGCATTGCCGATTCCCAGCATTTCGCCTGCCCCTGTCGCATGGGGCGAAGAAGCCTGGGTCTCGGGCTCGCTCGCGTGATCGCAGCGTGACAGTTGGAATGTACACCCCGTCCGCGCGGGGCGTCCGGAGACACCAAACGATCGCGCGGTCGCGCCTTCGCACACCGTGAGACGGGACGCACAATGCGGCTTTGTGCTCGTCAGGGGAGCGGTCGATATCGCAAGAACAGGTAGTCATCGTCCTCGCAGACCGAGTGCAGGTGGAGCATCGCGAGCTCATCGAGCGTCGAGCCCGCGAGAATTCTCTTGGCGTCACCGCTCGCGAGCCGGGGCGCGAGCGTCAGGCAGAGCTCGTCGAGCACACCGGTGTGCGCGAGTGCGCCATTCAGCGTCGGCCCGCCTTCGGCGAGGACGGTGCGCGCACCGCGCGCGCCGAGCTCGTCGAGCGCGAGCGCGAGATCGACGTCGTGCGTGCCCGCGAGAACGACGTCGGCGACCTCTGCCGCTTGCGCACGGTCGGCGGCCGGCGCGTCGGTCACGGTGATGACGACGGGTCGTTCTTGCGCAGACGTGAAGAACGGCGTCGACCAATCGAGCCGGCAGCTGCGGGAGACGACGGCAATCGGTGGCACCGGTCTCTGGCCGCGTTGCACGCGCGCATCCTGCATCGCCACGGGCAACACGGCCGGTCCGTAGTTCTCCGCTCGCATCGTTCCCGCCGCGACCAGCACGACATCGGCCAACGAGCGGAGCACCGCGAACAGCGCCTTGTCGGCCGGCCCGCCGAGCGCGCCGGACACTCCGCCCCACGACGTGCCGCCGTCGACGCTCACGATCATGTTGAGTCGCACGGCCGGCCGGCGGGTGCTCACCGGCAGGTCGGCATACACCTCGGCCGGATCGACGTCGTCGATCGCGTCGGGAAACAGCATCCGCATCGGCGTCAGCGCGTTCGCCGGAGTCGCATAGACATCGTTCGGGAGCGTAACTCCCGCGCAGGCACGTGGTCCCCGCACGGTCGCGCTTGCTCTCGTCCCGCGAACGCTGACAACGTGGGCAGGTGCCGGCACTCCGCGGTCTCGCGCTCGGATTCGCGCTCGCGTTGGTGACGAGCGGTGTGGCCACGGCCACCCCTGCTCGGGCACCCCGAGACATCGTCGTCGTTGCTCCGGTGCCGGGAACGCTCGTGGGACGGGGCGTGGCGACCTTCCACGTCGAGCTCGCGCTCCACGGTGTCGATCCGGGGCGCCTGCGCGTCATCGTTGATCGCCGCGGCTCGCACCGCCACCATCGGCGCCGCAACATCTCCGACCGCTTCACCTTCACGACCACCAACGGCGTGACACGCGCGACCGCGGACCTCGGCGTACGCGAGCTCGGCACGGGAATCATTCGCCTGTCGGCGCGGGCCGGCCACGCGCACGCAGAGACCAAGTTCGACGTCGAGCCCGACCTCGATCTCGCCGCGAGCGGGCGCTGCGACTTCCTGATGCCCACCCGCTGCCTGCTGCCGTACCCGAGTGACTTCTACACCGTCGCCGACCCGGCCAGCCCGACCGGTCGCCGCATCCACCTCGACGCGCGTTCGCTCCCGGCGAACGTGCACGGCGTGCACGTTGATCCCACCGAGTGGAACCGCAACGACGGCTTCAGTCCCGGCCAGCCGATCCTGCTCTCGTTCCCGGGGATCGACCTCGCGCGGACCGGCGCGGCGCCGATCACGGATGTCGCCCGCTCCCTTCGCAAGGACGCACCGATCGTCATCCTCGACACCGAATCCGGGCGGCGCTGGCCGTACTTCGCCGAGATGGATGTCGAAGCGCCGGATGACGCGTCCCGCACGATGATCATCCGCCCTGCCGTCAACTTCCTCGAGGGCCACCGCTACGTGATCGGGTTGCGCAACCTGAAGGACGCGCACGGCGATCCGATTGCGCCGAGCCGCGCCTTCCAGATCTATCGCGATCGCATCAAGACGTTCAGTCCCGTCGTCGAGCGCCGGCGTCCCGCCATGGAGCGCGTGTTCGCTGCGCTGCACCGAGCCCGCGTCGGTCGGCACGGGCTCAGCCTCGCGTGGGACTTCACCATTGCGAGCGCGCAGGGTCTCGCCGGACGGATGCTGCACATCCGCGACGACGCGTTCGACGCGCTCGGCGCCGGCGTCCCGGGCTTCACCGTCGACACGGTGGAGCAAGATGTCTCGACGCGGGTCTACCGGCGGATCACCGGCACGTTCCAGGTGCCGCTGTATCTCGACCATGACGGCGTCTCGGGCTCGCGCTTCGTATACGGCGCGGACGGCCTCCCGAAACGGCAGCCCCGGGACTACACCGCTCACTACCAGTGCGTGATCCCGCCGTCCGCCACCGGCACCCCGGCCCGTTTCTCGCTGTACGGCCATGGTCTGCTCGGCAGCTTCGACGAGGTGAACTCGTCGATCGTCCTCGACATGGCCGTGCGCCACAACACCGCATACTGCGGAACGAACTTCATCGGCCTGGCGGAGGACGATATCGCCAACGCCATCTCGATCCTGCAGGACACCTCGAAGTTCCCCACGCTCCCGGACCGTTCACAACAGGGCTTCTTGAACTTCCTGTTCCTCGGCCGGCTGATGATCCACGCGCACGGCTTCGTCGCGAACCCCGCGTTCCGGGTCGGCACACACCCGCTCGTCGATACCTCGGAGCTGTTCTACGACGGCAACAGCGAGGGCGCGATCTTCGGTGGTGCGCTCACCGCCGTCGCGCAGGACTTCACCCGATCGGTGCTCGGCGAAGCGGGCATGAACTACTCGCTGCTCCTGCAACGCAGCGTCGATTTCGATGACTTCAAGCTGATCTTCGCGCCCGCGTACCCCGACGAGTACGACCGCCTCGTGACCGGCGGCCTCACCCAGATGCTGTGGGACCGGGGTGAAACCGACGGTTACGCGCAGCACTTGACGCGCGACCCGTACCCGCGCACGCCCGCGCACACGATCCTGCTGCTGGGTGCGGTCGGTGACCACCAGGTCGCGCAGGTGAGCCTGGAGATCGAGGCGCGCACGATCAGGGCACGCGTGCACCGTCCGGTCGTCGCGCCCGGACGTACCCACGACGTCGAGCCGGCCTGGGGGATCCCAACGATCTCGCACTCCCCATACACCGGCTCCGCATACTTCTTGTGGGATACCGGTTCGCCGCTGGCGCCGATCGTGAATGCGCCACCCCGCGAGGGACACGATCCCCACGACGACACGCCGCGTCAGCCGGCGGTCCAGGATCTCAAGGACGGCTTCTGGCGCGGCGCGGTCACGGACGTGTGCACCGGCGGGCCCTGCTCGGGCGTGCCCTTCTGACGCACCGCGTCCGGCGTGTCAATGAAAGTGTGATGCGCCGTGGGCGAGCGCGATCAGCTCGTCGCGGATCGCGTTCGTCACGCCCGTCGCGATGGACACCGAGCATCGGGCATCGGCCGCGACGCCGCCACCGTCGGCGGGCCGGATGCGCGCCGCCATCGTGAAGTTGTCGGGGAACACTTCGGTGACACTCACCGAGATCGTCACCTTCGCGCCGCTCACCTGCGCCTCGCGTGGTTGGACCGAGACAGGGCCGACCTCACTCGCCGCTCCGTCGAAGGTGGTGCAGCGCGCGAAATAGGCGGCGCGAGCGACGCCGAAAAGGCGATCGACCGCGGCATCGGTGAGCCGGCCGGAAGCGTCCCGATCCGTCGGTTCGAGCGGCAACGACAGCCGGATTGGCCAGCGAGTGAGGATCTCCGACGACACGGGCCAAGTATGTCCACTGCAGCCGTTCACGCCTCCCGATTTTGGCCGAGTGGCATGATTCGACGATGACCGATCAGCCGTTTGACGGCGATGCGTGCGGACTCGTCGACGCATATCGCCGGGGTGAGCGATCGCCGCGTGAAGAGCTCGAGGCGAGCCTGGCCGCGATCGAGCGCAGCGATCTGAACGCGTTCTCCTTCATCGATGCCGAACGCGCCACGGACGCCGCGGCGCGCGCCGACGTCAGCAAGCCGTTCGGAGGAGTTCCCGTCGGCGTCAAGGAGCTCGACTTCGTCGCGGGGTGGCCTGCGACCGAAGCTTCGTTGGTCTTCAAGGACCGCATCTCGACGTACACGAGCACCATGATCACCCGGTTGCTCGACACGGGCGGTGCGATTCCGGTCGGGCTCACGACCGCGAGCGAGTTCGGCGGGCTCAACGTCAGTGTGACGAAGCTCAACGGCGTGACGCACAATCCGTGGCGGCACGGTCGAACCGCCGGCGGTTCGTCCGCGGGCAGCGCGTCCGCAGTCGCCGGTGGTCTCGTGACGTTGGCGACGGGTGGCGATGGTGGGGGATCGATCCGGATCCCCGCCGGCTACACCGGGCTCGTCGGCATGAAGGGCACCTACGGGCGCATCCCTCGCGGCCCGAACGTGTTCTTCCGTCCGGGCACGGTCGTGCTCGGCTGTCTTGCTCGCTCGGCGCGTGATGTGGCGCGCTACTTCGACGTGTGCGCGGGCTTCGACGTGCACGACCCCACGAGCCTGCCGGCCGCCGGTCCGTGGGAAGGCGGGCTCGGGTCGCGCGACCTCCGCGGTCGCAAGGTTGCGGTGATTCCCGCGCTGGCCGGCGCCACGCTGGAGCCGGGTGTCGAGGCGCGGCTGCGCTCGTCGGCCGCGGAACTGATTGCGGCTGCCGGCATGACCCAGGTGGATCTTCGCCTGGAGCTGCCGAATCTCACCGCGCAATGGATGATGGGCAACCTCGCGACGTTGCTGGCGGAGCTCGGTGATGCGTGGCCCGGGCGCGCGGCCGAGCTCACCGACGAGGTTGCAACCGGCCTGCTGCTCTCCCAGTCGATGTACAACCTGCACACCGCGGCGGTTGCCGAAGCGCAACGCGTCCGCGCCTACGAAGCAATGGCGAACGCGTTCGAGGATGTCGACTTCATCATCGCGGCGACGAACCCGGGCCCGGCCTTCGCGGCCGATGCGCCGATGAGCTCGTCGTCGGCGAACTTCGTCGACTGGGCGCAGGCGAGCCCCATCGCGCGGCGCGGCTTCCGGGCGGTCATGGCCGGAGTCCGCGTCGCAGGCGGTGTCTTTCCGAGGCTGCCGTCCGCGATTCTCGACGTCGGCTCCGCGCGGTTCCCCGATCTCGTGCACATGGGTGCCCTGACGATCATCTCCAACATCTACGGCAACCCGGCCGTTTCTATCCCCGCCGGCCTGGTCGACGGCCTCCCCGTCGGCATGCAGGTGCTCGCCCGGCATCACGCCGACGAGCTGTTGTTCGACGTCGCGCTCGCCGCCGAGCACGCGCTCCCGTGGCCCAAGGTCGCGCCGCGCACCGAGGGAGTACGGCTCTCAGCCTGAAGTAAAGGCCCCGTCGCAACCGTTTGGTCGCCCAGTGGCCGTGAACGAACAATCGGCGACCAAACGCGGCTCATGACTCGGATTCGGCGAGAAGATCGCGGTGATGACGGCGCGCGACGTCAGGATGCGCACGGAGACGAACCTTGAGCGAGTTCTCGCCGTAGTTCGCGAGGATCGGGTTGCTCGGATCAGTGCTCTCCCAGCCGGGCGCGTCAGCGGCGAGCTCCGGCGGCAGCTCGAGCGGTTGCAGCGTCGCTTCCAGCTTCGGATTGAAGAAGTACGCAAGCGCAACGCGCTCCTTCCCCGCGGGCGGGCTCACCACCCGGTGCACGGTTGCGGCAAAGTAGCCACTCGTCAGGAGCTGCATCATCTCGCCGAGGTTCACGACGAACGCGTCCGGCACTTTGGGGATGTCGACCCAGCCTTCGTCGAGCTGCACCTGGAGTCCGCCGGCGTCGTCTTGCAACACGAACGTGACGAGCCCGGTGTCACGGTGCTCGCCGACGCCCTGCGTGTCGCGACTCGCAGCGGCTTCGGGATAGCGAATCACCTTCACGAGCGCTTCGGGTCTCGGCGCGACGTACGCGTCGAACCGATCCGCGGGCTGGCCCAGCGCGACCGCGAGCGCCCGGCACAGCACGTGCCCCAATCGTTCCATCGCATCGATCCATGCCTCGACCGCGGGCCGGAGCTCGGGGAGGCCTGCGGGCCACAGGTTCGGACCGCGGAGCCGCAACCACGCGGGATCGCCGGGAGCAATGCGCTCGCGCGCCAGCTCGTGTCCGATGTCGAGCTGGTCGCGACGGTCGGGATGTCCGCGCGTATGTTCGTGCCCGACGGGCGTGTACCCCCGGAACTGGGGGGAGTGGATGTTCGCGATCGCAAGCCGCTCCTGCTCGGGCAGGGCGAAGAACCGGCGGGCCAGTGTCTGCACGCGTTCGTTGGTCGCGGTCGCGACGCCGTGACCGACCAGTGAGAAGACGCCGTGCTCGTGACAAACTGCTCGCAGCTGTTCGACGAACACACCTGCCGCGGAGGATCCCTCGTCGTCGCGAAACGGCGCGATGTCGAGGATCGGGACTCGGGACGGCACGGCAATAGCCTAGGAACCCCGGACGCACGGGACATCTTCGAGAGAGGCTCGGTCATGAAGGCAGGGACGAAGGGACAGGCGACCACGCACGTCAATGCGCCGCCGGAGAAGGTCTACGAACTGGTCTCGGACGTGCGGCGGATGGGGGAGTGGAGCCCGGAGACCCACCGCGCCGCGTGGATCGACGGAGCGACCGGTCCCGCCGTCGGTGCGCGATTCAAGGGGACGAACCGGCACGGACCCGCGCGGTGGTCCACGAAGCCCAGGGTGGTCGTGGCCGACGAGGGCCGTGAGTTCGCATTCGTCATCGGCCACCGTGGCACGGACATGACCAAGTGGAGCTACCGCTTCGAACCCGCCGATGGCGGGACGACGGTGACCGAGTCGTTCGAGATGCTCGCCGACGTCCCGTGGTATTTCACCGTGAGCGAGCGCTGGCTCATGGGCGTGAAGGACCGCAAGGCAGACCTCGAGGCCGCCATGGGTCTGACGCTGCAACGCATCAAAGTCGCCGCGGAAGGCAGCGTGTAGCCGCGTCGTGGCGTTCGCGTCGGGCATGCTGGGTGGGTGGCGGAGGCCGTGCATCTCGATGCGATCTCGCACGACGAATGGGCAGCGGATCCGCTGGACATTCTCGACGCGACAGTTGCGGGGATCGCCGGAGAACCGCGCGCGGGGCAACGTGAGCTGACGAGCGCGGTCGCCGACGCGATTCGCGCCGGACATCATCTCCTGGCCGAGGCGCCGACCGGCTCCGGCAAGAGCCTCGCGTACCTCGCGCCCGCGATCGCGTCGGGCCTCCGGGTGGTGGTCGCGACCTCGACGATCGCGCTGCAGAGCCAGCTGATCGACAAGGACCTCCCGACACTCCAGCGCCACTCGCCGGTGCCGTTCACGTTCGCGCTCTTGAAGGGGCGCTCGAACTACGTGTGCCGCGCCAAGCTGCGCGCGGCCGCGGCACCCGACGCGCTGTTCGAGCAACCGGTTGGCGCAAGCTTCGCCAAGCATCTCTCGACGCTGCGCGAGTTCGCCGAGGGCTCCGAGACCGGAGACCGAGCGAGGCTGCCGGACGCGATCCCGAACGCGTCCTGGGCCGCCGTGAGCTGCACGAGCACGGAATGCCCCGGCGCAGCCGAGTGCGCCGACGGCGACGCGTGCTTCGCGGAACATGCCAAAGAAGCGGCCCGCCATGTCTCGGTGCTCGTCGTCAACCACGCGCTCTATTGCGCGCACCTTTCCGCCGGCAGCACGGTCTTACCCGACCACGATCTCGTGATCCTCGACGAGGCGCACTCGTTTGCCGACAGCGCGACGAACGCGTTCGCCGCCGATCTGGGCGCCGACGGGCTCAGCCGGCTGTCGACGATGCTCGCCAAGACGGGTGTCGACAAGGATTCGATCGACGCGTTCGCCCGCACGTCGAACGCGCTCGGCAGTGTCGTCGATGAACGCGATGGCCGGATCGACGTCGGGGCCGACGCGCGGCTGGTGGACGCGCTCACGGCTGCCGGGGAGAGCCTGTCGACCGCGAGCGGGAAGATCGACCGCGATCGGGGTGACTACGCCAAGCGCGTGGCGCGGCTCGCGCACAACCGTCTCACGGTGCTGCGACGGCTCGCGGCGCCCATGGACGACGATGTGGTGTGGGCCGAGAAGCTCGGGCGGACGCGTCGCCTCCGCGTCGCGCCGATCGCGGCCGGCCCCGCGCTCGGACGCCTCCTCCTCGACGAGCGGCCGGTGATCGCCGTGTCGGCGACCCTCGGCGGCGGTGTGCCGTTCACCCAGGTCGCGCTGCAGATCGGCTTCGACCTGGACGCGGCACCCGGCGCGTGGACGCGCGACGAGGACGGCGACCGTTCCAGCGGATCGGGACGCGGATATGTCGCGCGGGCAACCGCGTCGTCGTTCGATTGGAGGTCACAGGGTCTCCTGTACGTCGCGCGCGATCTGCCCGAGCCGCGACGCGGCAACGACTCCTGGGTCGAGCTTGCGGGCGAGCGGGTCTGCAAGCTCGTCGACGCCGCGGGCGGCCGCGCCCTCGTCCTGTGCACCTCGCACGCCAACGTGAAGCGGTTCTCCGAATTGTTGCAGGCGAAAACGAGCCACCACGTCCTCACGCAAGGCGATGCCGATGCGGGCCGCCTCACGCGGTCGTTCATCGACGACGAGACGTCGGTGCTCGTCGGGACCCGCTCGTTCTGGGCCGGCATCGATGCACCGGGCGTCGCCTGCGTGCTCGTCGTCATCGACAAGCTGCCGTTCCCGGCGCCGGACGAGCCGCTGCACGCGGCGCGCCGCACGCGTGCAGAACAGGCAGGCATGAATCCGTTTGTCACGGTGGACATTCCGGTCGCCGCCCTCGTGCTCGCGCAAGGCGTCGGGCGGCTGTTGCGCCGGAACACTGATCGCGGCGTCGTCGCAGTGCTCGACCCGCGGCTCGCGACCCGCGAGTACCGGACGGCGCTGCTCGCCGCGCTCCCGCCCTTCCGGCGCAGCGTCTCCCTCGACGAAGCGTGCACCTTCCTCGGCGAGTGCCGTGACACACACGGTTCCTGCGACCCTTGACGACAATATTGTCGCCGTGTGTCGCAAGAACCGGTGGCGCGGGTAGACCGTTCCTGCATGGCGACGAAGAAGACGGCCGCGAAGAAGACGGCCGCGAAGAAGACGGCCGCGAAGAAAGGGACGCGCACCAAGAAGCCGGCGCGGCTCGCCGAGTACACGGCCAAGCGCGACTTCGCCCGCACGCCCGAGCCGGCTGGTGGCGCGGGTCCGGCGCCCGGCGCGCAACCCCGCTTCGTCGTGCAGCGGCATCGGGCGCGACGGCTCCACTACGACTTCCGATTGGAGGTCGACGGCGTGCTCGCGAGCTGGGCGATCCCGAAGGGTCCGTCCCTCGACCCCGCGGTCAAGCGCCTCGGTGTCCACGTCGAGGATCACCCGATCGAGTACTTCGACTTCGAGGGCGTCATCCCGAAAGGTGAGTACGGCGGCGGCGACGTCATCGTCTGGGACTGGGGCACCTACGAACCGGTGCACACCGACGACCTCGCGAAAGCGATCGCGGACGGCGAGCTCCACGTCGAACTGCACGGAGAGAAGCTTCGCGGCCGCTTGGTGTTCATTCGGCGCGGCAAGGATCGCAGCGGCAAGGAACAGTGGCTGATCTTCCACAAGCGCGACGAGCACGCGGTGGCCGGATGGGATCCCGAAGCACACCTGCAGTCCGTACGCAGTGGTCGCACGAACGACGAGGTCGCGGAACATCCCGATGCAACGTGGCGGAGCGACGCGCCCGCCGCCGTTGCCGGTGTCGACTTCTCCTCGACGCGAGCCGACATCGCCGCGCTCGACGCTTTGGGCAAGGACGGCGAGTGGGAATTCGACGGGGTCACGCTGCGCTTGACGAATCTCGACAAGGCGTTGTTCCCGCCGCGTGCGAAGCGCGGGAAGGCACAGACGAAGCGCGACGTGATCCGCTACTACGCAACGATGGCGCCCGTGATGCTGCCGTATCTCCGAGATCGCCCGCTGAACATGCACCGCTTCCCGAACGGCGTCGACAAGCCGGGGTTCTGGCACAAGGAGGCGCCGTCGCACACGCCGGAGTGGATCACCCGGTGGCACAACGACGACGCCGACGAGAGCGAATCGCAGTACTACATCGTTGCCGACCGACCGGCGACGCTGGCGTGGCTGGCCAACTTCGGCGCGGTCGAGCTCCACGCGTGGACCTCGCGGATCCCCGACGTGCGCCGGCCGACCTACGCGTTCATCGACATCGATCCCGGCGAGAAGACCACGTGGGACGAAGTCGTATTGCTCGCCGGCCTCTACCGGGCGGCGCTCGACCACGTGCACGTGCGCGGCTTCCCAAAGGTCACCGGACAACGCGGGATCCAGATCTGGATACCGATCGAACCCGGACCGAGCTTCGAGGACACGCGTGCGTGGGTCGAAGCCCTGTCCCGCGCAGTCGGCGAGATGGTGCCGCAGCTCGTGAGCTGGAAATGGGAGAAACGCCAGCGCGGCGGCCTCGCCCGGCTCGACTACACGCAGAACGCGATCAACAAGACCTTGGTGGCCCCCTATTCGGTACGAGCCGCGCCCGGTGCACCCGTGTCGATGCCGATCGCGTGGGGGGAGCTCGACGACCCCGAGCTCCGCAGCGACCGCTGGACCATTGTCGACGCCGGCGCCCGGGTGCTCGAGGTGGGTGACCTGTTCGCCGAGATGCCCACCACCCGCCAGGAGCTGCCGTCCCTCTGAAGCTGTCACACCTCCCGGTCAGAATCGCATTCAGTGATTCAAGGAGACATCGTGACCGCAACAACTGATCGCAGCACCAGGCACCTGTGGCTCGTCGCGCCGCCCGCGGTCCACGACGACCGCGTCGCGCCATCTTCGGAGACTCCGACCCTCTTCGACGCCCGTCCTGACGAGCTCCCGCCGTCGATCACCCCCGAGCCGCAGGCGCACGAGCGCTGGCTCGCGTGCGCGCGCCCCGATGACAGGCTCCGGTACGGCGCCTACCTCTGCGACTGCGCCGCGTGTCTTGCGTCCCTCGAGCGCGTCGTGCGGGAACACCGTCGACCCGGCCTGCCGATCGTCATCGTCACCGAAGCTGACCGCATCGCAACCACCGCGCGCGAACTGCTCGCGCAATTGGGAACCGGTCAGGGATACGCGCCGCTGCTCTGGGTCGTCGACGACATCGTGCGAAGCGTGTACGTGGGTCGCGGCTCGACACCACGGACGCGGTCCGAGGCGCACTTCGCGTGGCACCAGCGGTCTGCGCGCGAAGGCTGCTATCTCCCTCGACCTCGTCTCGAAGGCAGCGACCCCGTGGGCCGGCATCCGGCATCGCTCGCGCCCGCAGCCGGGCTCTCGCTTCGGCTCCCGCGGGAGCTCGAGCATCGCGCTCGTGAGGTCGCGCACGACGCGGGACTCGATCTCGAGACGTGGATCGTCGAAGCGCTCCGCGCGTCGGTCGGCTGAGGCCGAGCGCTACTTCGCGGCCTGCATCCGGTGCACCATTCGGCGCACGAGTGGCCGCGGTGAGACGCGGATCGACGCGGCCATCAGCCGGTTCCCCATGCCCGGCACCGCCACGACATCGCCCCGCTGCATTGCCTTCACACCAAAGGCCGCCACCTGGGCCGCGCTCTTCAGCTTGCGGCCTTTCACGAGCCGGCTCTCCTCCAACGCGGCGCCGGCCTGGAAGCCGCTCGCGGTCGGCCCCGGACACAGTGCCGTCACGGTCACGCCCGTCCCGCGCGTCTCTTCCGCGAGAGCCTCGCTGAACGACAGCACGTACGCCTTGGTCGCGTAGTACACGGCCATCAACGGGCCCGGCTGGAACGCCGCCGTCGACGCGACGTTCATCACGCGGCCGGACCCGCGCGCGATCATCCCGGGAAGATACGCACGCGTGAGACGGGTGAGCGCGCCGACGTTCAGCTCGACCATCTCGTCGAGCTTGGTCTCCGGCGCGTCAGCGAAGAGCCCAAAATCGCCGAATCCCGCATTGTTCACGAGCACGTCGACGTCCGCGAGCTCCGACACGAGCTTGCGCGTGCCGGCCGGGTCCGCGAGATCCACTGCGACGACGCGAGCCGTGCCGAGCTCGGTCGCGAGGGCCTCGAGCTTCTCCGCCGACCGCGCCGCGAGCACGACATCGTGGTCGGCGGCGAGGATCCGCGCGATCTCGAGCCCGATCCCGCTCGACGCACCGGTGACGAGTGCCGTAGGCATGCGCCCATCCTTGCGGTTGCGGGGCGAACGGGGCAATGCCCGAGAACGCTACGGTGCCGCCGTGCTCAAGATGCACTGGTTCCTCCCGACCGGTGGTGACGCGCGCGACGTGCTGCCCGGTGCGGACGATCCGCACCGCCGCGCGCCCGACCTCGCGTACCTCGCCCAAGTCGCCACGGCATGCGACAGCCTGGGCTTCGACGGGATGCTCACCCCGTGCGGCACCGGTTGCGAGGACGCGTGGCTCGCAACCGCTTCGCTCATTCCGCTCACGCGCCGCGTCAACTTTCTCGTTGCCTTCCGGCCGGCGTTGCTCTCGCCCACGCTGGCCGCGCAGATGGCGTCGACCTATCAGCGGTTCTCCGGCGGACGTCTGCTCGTGAACATCGTGACGGGCGCCGAGCCGGCCGAGCTCGCCCGGTTCGGCGTCTGGGAGGACAAGGACACGCGCTACGCGCGCACGGGCGAGTTCGTCGAGATCATGCGGGGCGCGTGGAGTGGTGCGCCGTTCGACTACGAGGGCGCGCATTATCGCGTCGAGCGCGCCGAGACGCGGATGCCGCCCGACCCGGTCCCGCGCATCTACTTCGGGGGCGCGTCCGACGCGGCAGAACGGATCGCGGCCCGACACGTCGACGTGTATCTCGCGTGGGGCGAACCGCCCGCGATGGTGAACGAACGCGTCGAGCGCGTGCGCAGCCTCGCGACGGAATACGGGCGGTCCCTCGATTTCGGGATCCGCTTCCATGTCATTGCTCGCCCGACCGCCGACGAAGCCTGGGCCGCTGCCGACGCGTTGCGCGCCCGCATGGCGCCAGAAGCCATTGCGGCCGCGCAAGCCGACTTCGCAACGACACAGTCCGTCGGCCAGCAGCGGATGGCGTCCTTGCACGGCGGCGGTGCCGATCGACTCGTGGTGCATCCCAACGTGTGGGCCGGCATCGGACTCGTGCGCGGCGGCGTCGGCACCGCGCTGGTGGGCTCCTACGACGAGGTCGCGGACCGCATCGAGGAGTACCACGGGCTCGGATTCTCGGAATTCATCCTGTCGGGCTATCCGCATCTCGAAGAGGCCTATTGGTTCGGCGAGGGCGTGATGCCGGTGCTCCGACGACGTGGTCTGCTCCCGCCGCGGGACGGTCCCGCCGCGCCCGTGTTCTCGTTCCGGTGACCGTGCGGTGACCTCCCGATGACCACGCGTGTCGGGTTGCTCGTGGTCGGCCACGTCGATCCGAAGAGTGTCGCCATCGCCGGCGACTATCCCGAGCTCTTCGACGCGTTGGTCGGTCCGTTCGGTATCGAGCTCGTGCCCTACGCGCTCGACGAAGGGCGCTTCCCTGCCACGCTCCGCGAATGCGACGGCTGGATCTGCTCGCCGAGCCGGCAGTCGACCTACGACGACCTCCCGTGGATCGCCGACGCCGAGGAGTTGCATCGCGAGATCGTTCGTGACGAGCACGCCTACGTCGGCATCTGCTTCGGTCATCAACTGCTCGCGCAGGCGCTCGGTGGACGCGTCGAACGCGCGGCCGAGGGCTGGGGTGTCGGCGTCAGCGAGTACACGCTCGTCGAATCGTTGCCGTGGATGGATCCCGCGCTCGATCGCTTCGCGCTGATCGCGAGCCATCAGGATCAGGTGGTCGAGGTGCCGGACGCGGCGCGGGTGATCGCGACGAACGACCACTGCCCGGTGGCGGGCTTGGCGGTAGGAGATCGCGCATGGACCCTCCAAGGCCATCCCGAGTTCGTTCCGTCCCTGGCCGATCATCTGCTCGCGGGCCGCACCGAGCTGATCGGCGCCGCGCGCGTGGCGAGCGCGCGGGCATCGTTGTCGAGACCGCTCGACCGGACCGTCGTCGGCCGTTGGATCGCACAGTTCTTCGCCGGCCTTCGCGGCCGTTGAGGTAGGTTCGTTCGCACGCCCGAGTCGGGGTTCTTGCGACACCCGGCGACAATATTGTCGCCGTTTGTTGCAGAACTGGCGCCTGGAGGAGAGCCCACATCATGCCGAGTGATCTCATGCTGAAAGTCGCGAACACCGTCCACCGCGGGTTGCTCAAGGTCAGCGGCGGCCGCCTCGGCTGGGACCTCGGGCACATGCCGGTAGTCGAGCTCACGACGACGGGTCGCAAATCCGGCCAGCCCCGCTCGGTGATGCTCACCTCGCCCGTGCAGGAGGGATCGACGATCGTCGTCGTCGCATCGCGCGGTGGTGACGACGAACATCCGGCGTGGTTCCTCAACCTGCGCGACAACCCGGACGTCGAGGTCGCGCTGAAAGGGAAGCCGAAGCAGCGCATGCGAGCGCGCGTTGCAACCGCGGAGGAGCGGGCGCGCCTGTGGCCGGAAGTCACCGAGAAGTACAAGGGTTACGCCGGCTATCAGACCAAGACGAAGCGCGAGATCCCGCTCGTGCTCCTCGACCCCGCCGGCGTGTGAAGGCATCCGCTCGCCGGGAACGGGAACCACGTCGCGTCACACCGGGCGTTCCATCCAAACCATGTCGCGTATCGGGATCCCGTTCTCCACAAGTCCGCGCGGGTAGCCACGCGCCTCGGTGAAGAAGTCGGGCTCCACGCGCGTGAGTCGAAACCCGAGTCGCTGATAGAAGCCGAGTTGGCGAAGCCCCGAGCTTGCAGTCCCCACGACGACGCGTTGCACGCCGGTCGCGCGCAGCTTCGTGCAGACCTCGGCGACCATCCACGAGCCGAGCCCTTGCGATTGCTCCGTTTCGGCGACGGCGACGGCACGTAGCTCGGCGGTGCCTTCGCCTCGGTCGAGCACCAGCACCGCAGCCTTGCGGCGACCGGAATCGCCGTCGACCACGCCGTAGAGCACGCCCTGGCGGAGCGCGGCGCGTAGAGGTGTCTCTTCGTCGGCAAGCGCCAAGAGCTCGAACCAGTCGGCCCGGGCGTCGCCGGGTTCGATCGTGACGACCGTTCCGCGCACCTGCGCACGCTAGGACCCGGGCCCGGCCCGCCCGGGTTGACGAGGAAGTAAGGGTAGCCTTACCTTATTGTGATGCTGCCGACGCTGGTCATCGGGCTGCGCGAGGGCCTCGAGGCGTCGTTGATCGTCGGCATCGTCGCGGCCTTCCTCCAGCGCAACGGCAGACCGCGAGACATGTGGGCGCTGTGGACCGGTGTCGCGATCGCGGTGGTGCTGTGCACGATCGTCGCGATCGGGCTGCGCATCGCCGAGGAGCACCTCCCGCAACGCGAACAAGAGGGGCTCGAGACCGTCATCGGCATCATCGCGGTGGGCTTCGTCACGTGGATGATCATGTGGATGCGCCGTCATGCGCGCGACCTCAAGAGCGACCTCGAATCACACGCCGCGACCGCGCTCGCGACGGGTTCGGCCCTGACCCTCGTCGTAATGGCGTTCCTCGCCGTGCTCCGCGAGGGGTTCGAGACCGCGGTGTTCCTTCTCGCCGCGTTCCAGGCGTCCAGCGATCCGGCGACCGCGGGCGCAGGCGCCGCGATCGGGATCGTGATTGCGGTCGTCATCGGCTACGGCATCTACAAGGGCGGCGTGAAGCTGAATCTCGCGCGCTTCTTCAAGGTGACCGGCTTCGTGCTCGTGCTCGTCGCCGCGGGACTGCTCGCGACCGCGGTGCACACCGCGCACGAAGCGGGCTGGTTCAATTCTGCGCAGGCCCAAGCGGTCAATCTCACCTGGCTCGTCGACCCCGGGAGCGTACGCGCCGCGTTGCTCACCGGCATGCTCGGCATTCAACCTCGACCCACCGTGGGTGAGGTGTTCGTGTGGTTCGCGTACGCGATCCCGATGGCATTGGTCGTCCTTTGGCCACAAGGCACCCGACCGAGACGGCAACCCCAGCAGCAGCCGGCAGTGACTGCAGCGACATGACGAGGAGGACCTCTCGAATGCGTCCCCATGCCCTTTTGGTCGGCGCGGTCGCCCTCATCGTGGTCGCGGGCTGCGGGTCGTCGTCGAAGGGCACGGCATCGCCCGGTGTTCGGACGATCGCGGTGAAGATCACGTCGAACGGATGCGAGCCGGCCACGCTCGAGGTTGCTCCGGGACCGGCGACCTTCAACGTCACCAACGACGGCGCAGACAGCATCACCGAGTACGAGCTCAAGCAAGGCGACCGCATCGTCGGCGAATCCGAGAACCTGACTCCCGGGCTCAACGGAAGCTTCACGGTGACACTGAAGCCCGGTACCTACGAAACGGAGTGCCCGGGCGGGAAGAGCGGCACGGTCACGGTCTCCGGCGACACGAGCGTCACCACGGCCGCGGCAGGTGGCGCGGGCGCACAAGCGGTGGCCACGTACCGGGCGTACGTTGCTTCGGAAACCAAGAAGCTGGTGGACGTCACGCAGCAGTTCGCCGACGCGGTCAAGGCCGGCGACGTCGCCAAAGCGAAGTCGCTCTTTCCGGTCGCACGCGAGCACTACGAGACCATCGAGCCGGTTGCGGAGTCGTTCGGTGATGTCGACCCTGAGATCGACGCGCGCAAGGGGGACGTGCCCGACGAAGAATGGCGCGGCTTCCACCGCATCGAAAAGGCGTTGTGGAAGGACGGCTCACTCAACGGGATGTCCGCGTTGGCCGTCCGGCTCGTCACCGACGTGAGGACGCTCGACGGCAAGATCGCCACGCTCGACTTGGAGCCCGCGCAGATCGCGAACGGGGCGGTCGAGCTCCTGAACGAGGTTGCGAAGTCCAAGATCACCGGCGAGGAGGACCGGTATTCGCACACCGACCTCTGGGACTTCGAGGCGAACGTTGCCGGCGCGCGGGAGGCGTTCGACGCATTGAAGCCCATCGTCACCGCCGAGGATTCCGCGCTCGCCGCCGAAGTCGACGCGAAGTTCGATGCGGTCGTCGACTCGCTCGACTCCTACCGCCAAGGTGACGGGTTCGTCTCGTACGCGACGCTCACCAAGACCGACACCCGCGCCCTCGCGACGAAGGTCGATACGCTCGGCGACGTGCTTGCGAAGATTGCGCCCCTCGTCGCTTCATGACCAGCCGGTTCACGCGCCGGGAAGTGCTCGGCGGCGCCGCCAAGGCAGGTGTCGCCGGTGGTGCGCTGGCACTCGTCTCCGGCTCCGTCCTCGCATCGTGTGGTTCCGAGGCGTCGGCGAGCTCCGACGTCGTCGAGTGCACGGGCCGAACACAAGCGGGGATCGTGACGCCCGTACCCGGTCGGCTCGTCTACGTCGCGTTCGACCTCACGACTAAACGGGTCGACGACATCCGCACGCTCCTGCAACGATGGACGACTGCGATCACGGCGATGACCGCGGGCCGCGACATCGGTCCGGTCGAGCCTGCCGACGAGCTCACGGCACCGGTCGACACCGGCGAGGCGGTGGGATCACCCGCCGCGCACCTCACGGTGACCGTCGGCTTCGGTCGCAGCATGTTCGTGACCGCCGGTGGGGATGACCGGTTCGGCCTGGCCGACCAGTTGCCCGGACCGCTGGCCGAGCTTCCCCGGTTTCCCAACGAGGCGCTCGATCCGTCACGGTGCGGCGGCGACATCTCCGTTCAGTGCTGTGCGGATGATCCGCAGACGGCGTTCCATGTCTTTCACAACCTCGCCCGGATCGCGCGCGGTACGGCGGCCGTGCGCTGGGTGCAGCTCGGCTTCGGTCGCACGTCGACCACGAGTGACGAGCAACCAACACCGCGCAACCTCATGGGTTTCAAGGACGGCACCAACAACATCAAAGCCGATGATGATGCAGCGCTACGCGACCACGTATGGGTTGGTGCGCCCGACACACCGATGTGGATGCGGGACGGCAGCTATGTGGTGGTGCGACGCATCCGGATGCTCCTCGAGGCGTGGGACCGCACGTCGCTGCGCGAGCAGCAGGGAACGATCGGTCGTACGAAGCTCGAGGGCGCGCCATTGGGCGGTCGTCGAGAGCACGACGTGCCGGACCTGTCGCGACTCGCCGACGACGCGCACATCCGCCTCGCGGCGCCCGCGGAGAACAAGGGCATACGGCTCTTGCGGCGCGGCTACAGCTTCGCCGACGGCGTCGATCCGGTCACCGCGCAACTCGACGCCGGACTCTTCTTCATCGCGTACCAGCGCGACCCGCGTCGCCAATTCGTGCCGCTCCAGCAACGACTCGGCAACGAGGACGCGTTGAACGAATACATCAAGCACATTGCCAGCGCCGCGTTCGCGGTTCCGCCCGGCTTCCAGGCGGGCGGCTATGTCGGGCAGTCGTTGTTCGCCTGAGCCTTCCGGCGCGCAAGTGTGCTGTGATAGGGGCCGCACAACGACGCAGAGGAGCGCGCGTGTTGCGGTTTGCGATCATCGGCGCGGGAATGGCGGGGATCCTCAGCGCGATCAAGCTGACCGAGGAAGGACTCACCGACTTCACGGTCTACGAGAAACGTGACCGCGTCGGTGGCACGTGGCGTGAGAACACCTATCCCGGGCTGTCGTGCGACGTGCCGTCGCACCTCTACTCGTATTCGTTCGCGCTGACCCCGGAATGGAGTCGGCGCTTCTCGCCCGGTACCGAGATCCAGGCCTACTTCGAACAGGTCGCACGTGATCACGGTGTGCTCGAACGCACCTGCTTCGGCGACGAGGTCTCACGGTGCACGTACTCGCACGGCACCTGGCTCGTGGAGACCGCGTCCGGTCACCGGGACGAAGTCGACGTGGTGATCGCGGCCACCGGTGTGCTGCATCACCCGAGGATCCCCGACATCGAGGGTCTCGACACCTTCGAGGGCGCGTGCTTCCACAGCTCCCGCTGGGATCACGACGTATCGCTCGACGGTGCGCGTGTCGGCGTGATCGGCACCGGTTCGACCGCGACACAGATCGTGTCGGCCATCGTCGACCGGGTCGGCACGCTGTCGTTGTTCCAGCGAACCGCGCAGTGGGTCTTCCCGCAGGAGAACCCGGCCTACTCCGATGACGAGAAGGCGGCATACCGCGACAACCCGGAGGAGTTGGCCGGCGTCCACGCCCACCTCTCGCAGCTGTTCGGTGTCTTCGCGAACTCGGTCGTCGACGCCGAGTCGCCGGGCATGAAGATGATCGAGGACGGATGCCGCACGAATCTCGAGAACAACGTGCGCGATCCGGAGCTGCGCGAACGGCTGCGTCCCGACTACCGCGCCGCGTGCAAGCGATTGATCATCTCGCCGGACTTCTACGAGGCGATCCAGCAGCCGAACGCCGAGTTGGTGACCGAACCGATCGCGTGCATCGAGCCCGCCGGGATCCGTACACGCGACGGTCGGCTGCACGAGCTCGACGTGCTCGTCCTCGCGACGGGCTTCAAAGCCGATGCGTTCATGCGGCCGATGCAGGTGATCGGGGAGGGCGGGCACACGCTGACGCAGGCATGGGACCCGCGCCCGAACGCGTACCTGTCGATCTCGATCCCGGGGTTCCCGAACTTCTTCATGCTGAACGGTCCCAACGGTCCCGTCGGCAACTTCTCGCTGATCGAGGTCGCCGAGTTGCAGTTCGCGTACATCCTGAAGCTCATCGCGCCGCTCCGCGCCGGGGAGTACCGGGAGGTCAGTGCGACCAGCGATGCGATGGAGCACCACGAGGCCGCTCGGGTCGAGGCCGCGAAGCACACGGTCTGGGTCACCGGGTGCCGTAGCTGGTACCTCGACGACCGGGGTATTCCCGCGGTGTGGCCGTGGTCGTTCGACCGGTTCCGCACCGAGATGAAGGCCCCGGATCCGAAGGCGTTCGAATACCGGTAGGTCAGTCGGTGAGGACCGCGTCCGCCACGACGTGCGTGACCGGCAGGTCGTGCTCGCGGGACAGGCGTTTCGGCAGGTCACGTTTCATCCAGCGCGACGGCCCGAGCGGCAGCGTCGACACGATGATCTCGTCGAAGTGCTCGCGGCGGAGGACGTCGCCGACCGCGAGCGCCGGGTTCTCGTCACCGACCTCGCCGGTCACCTCGAGACCCTCGTCGCGGAAGTGTGCGATCGCGTCATCGAGTGCGTCGCGCGCTTGCGCGAGCGCATGACCCTCCGTCCGTGAGCCGTGGGTGTGGCTGGCGGGTACCACGATGTGGAACTCGCGCGGAGCGCTTTCGTGCCGGGCGACCAACTCGGCGAGAAGTTGATGACCACCGAGCGTCCGGTTGGCGACGATGAGACAGCGGCGCACGGCGCACCTCCAGAGAGACTTTCCGCCGTTGACCCTACTCGCGCGCGTGCAACCCGGCGTATCGTGACGACTCATGGGGAATGCTGACATCGCGAACGCGGTCGGCGAGATCGCGAACGAATGGCGCGGCCAACGCGCCGAGCGCCAGGCCCGCCGTCACCTCGACCAGGCTGACTTCGACCAGTTGCGAGGCGCCGGTTATCTCAAGATGGCGGTGCCGGAGGCAATGGGCGGCTCGTGGCGCGACGTCGCGACGTCGACGCGCTCCGTCTGCGCGGTGCTGCGCGACCTCGCCGGGGCGGATCCCTCGGTGGCGCTCGTCGCGTCGATGCATCCCGCGGTGATCGGCTTCTGGTTGGCGCGCCCGGAGGAGTCGTCGGCGGCCTGGGTGACGCAGCGGGAAGCGGTGTTCGCCAGCGCCGCGGACGGTCGCCAGTGGGGCACGATCACGTCGGAGCCTGGCAGCGGCGGTGACATCATGCGCACCAAGGCCACGGCGACCCCCGATGGGGCGTCGAGTCCGCTGCCGGGAGAGAGCTACCGGGTTTCCGGCGACAAGCATTTCGGCAGTGGCTCGGGCGTGACGTCGTTCATGATCACGACCGCGATCCCGGACGGCGAGGACGCGCCGATGCTCTTCGCGCTCGACGTCCGTGACCGACCGTGGGACGGTTCGGCGGGCCTTCGGCTCATCGCCGAGTGGGACGGTATCGGCATGGCAGCGACGCAGAGCCACGCCATGCGTCTCGAGGGGTGCCCGGCCACGCGCATGGCATGGGACGGAGCGATCGAGGACATCACAATCGCGGCCGCGCCTCTGGTGTCGAGCCTGTTCACCTCCGTCGTCCTGGGCGTGCTCGACGAAGCCGTCGGTACCGCGAGGCAGCAACTGGCGCCGAAGGCCGAAACGCTGCGGCCGTACGAGCGGGTCGAGTGGAGCCGCGCCGAGCTCGAGCACTGGCTCGCGACACAGGCGTTCGACGGCGCATTGCGCGCGGTCGAGTCCGGCGATCACGCGCGCGCACTGCACGCCACGCTGCGAGCGAAGGAAAGCGTCGCCGAGCTCGCGGAGTCGTGCCTCAGCCGCTTGGCGCGCGTCATCGGGGGCGGCACGTTCTCCCGCCGCTCACCATTCGCCTCGTGGTCCGAGGACGTGCGGGCGCTCGGTTACCTGCGTCCGCCGTGGGGCCTCGCGTACGACACGCTCTTCCTGACGTCGTTCGACTGAGGACAATGCCGGAGTTCGCACGATTCGATCGGCGTCACTACCCGACGGTGTCGGTCCGTGACGGCTACCGAGACTGGTTGCCCTCGTACGAGGACACCGTCGAGGACGACATGGATCTCGCGTTGCTCGACCGAGTCACGAGCATCGAATGGAACGCCGTCGACCGAGTCGCCGATCTCGGGTGTGGCACTGGCCGCACCACGGCGTGGCTGCGGTCGCGCGGAATCACCCGGATCGACGGCGTCGACGTCACGCCCGAGATGCTTGCGGTCGCGCGCAGCCGCGGCCTGCACGAGCGACTCGTCGAAGCCGACGTGCGCTCGACCGGGCTCGTAGGCGGGGCGTACGACCTCGTGGTCTGCGCCCTCGTCGACGAGCATCTCCCCGAGCTCGCGGCGCTGTACGGCGAAGCGCGGCGACTCCTTGGCGGAAACGGCGACTTCGTGCTGGTTGGATACCGCCCGTTGTTCATCATGGCGAGCGGTATGCCGACGCATTTCGACCGCGCCGACGGCGAACCGATCGCGATCGAGACGTATATTCATCTCCCGAGTGAGCACGTGGCCGCCGGGCTCGCGGCCGGCTTCGCGGTCAGCGAATTGCACGAAGGCCTCATCGACGACGCGTGGATCGCCCGCAAGCCACGTTGGGAGCAGTACCGCGATCTCCCGCTCAGCTTCGTCTGGGTCTGGTCGGCGCGCGATGCGCGAGGATCGCAGGGATGAAGCTCGGGCTGTTCAGCATCAACATGGGAACGTCGAGCACGCCCGATGGCCTCGTGAGTACCGCACGAGCCGCGGAAGCTGCCGGGTTCGACTCCGTGTGGGCCGGCGAGCATGTCGTGCTGCCCGATCCCCAGGTGCCGCCGTCGCCGATGGCCCCGCAGGATCCGGCGCTCGACCCGTTGCTCGCACTCGCGTGGGCCGCGGCCCACACGTCGACGATCAGGCTTGCGACCGGCATCGTGATCCTCCCGCAACGCAATCCTGTCGTCCTCGCGAAGCAGGTCGCGAGCCTCGACGTCCTGAGCGACGGTCGGGTCGTGCTGGGCATTGGCGTGGGCTATCTCGAACCCGAGTTCCGCGCGATTGGCGCGGACTTCGCGCACCGCGGCGCGGTGACCGACGAGCACCTCGACGCGATGCAGCGCCTTTGGTACGACGAGCACCCGGAGTTTCACGGTCGCTTCGTCGACTTCGCGGGAGTCGACGCGTATCCGCGGCCGGTGCAGCGTCCGATCCCGGTCGTCGTCGGTGGGCACACTCGCCGCGCGTACGAACGGGCTGTCGCGCGCGCCCACGGCTGGTACGGCTTCGCACTCGGGCCGGAGGACGCCGCGACCAGTCTCGACGGATTGCGTGCGGCCGCGTCGGAGGTCACGAGGCCCGCAGAGCTCGGTGATCTCGAGATCACGGTGACGCCGCGCAGCCGCCTCACCGAAGCGAAGGCCGCGGCGTTCGCGGAGCTCGGCGTGCACCGGCTGGTGCCCTTCCCGCCCCCGACCGCGGACGGCGTCACGGCGACCATCGACGCATCGCGCGCGGCCGTCGCGTCGCTCGCCTGACGGGGACCGCCGCACGATCGCGTCAGGAAAGCCTGGTGTCCGAGCCGTGGGAGGGCGAAGATCGTGTCATGGACCGTGACGAAGACGTCGACAGCCTCGAAGCGCTCCCGGTCTACGTCGACGGGGTCGCGGTCGCGCCGGTGCCGACGGCACCCGTCGAGGACGTGTACGAGATGCCGAATGCGCACGAGGTCGCCGGCGCACTGCGCGCGACGATCGCCGAGGCGCCCTTCGTCATGTCGCTGCCACCGTGGTCGAACGAGATGCGCAGCGCACTCGCCGCGCCGTCCCGCGCCGCGAGCTTCCTTTCGGGCTTCAGTCGCATGATCCCGCTGCCGGCGCGGGGCCTTGACGCGTTTGGCGAGTGGTGGCGGCGACGGGCACGCGACGATCGCGTCGAGGTGGCCGGTCGGCTCGTGCTCGAGGAGCCGCGCCGCGACGCCACCGGGGCGTGGCGCGTCCGCGGCCGGCTTCGCAACCCGACGCACACGCGATGGATCCCGGTCGAGTTGCTTCTCTGGCCGCGCCTCGATGCGTGGACCAAGCTCAGCGTCGAACCGCAGCGCGGTGTGCGCGTCGGGCGCCGGTATTTCGCGAACGGTCATCGAGCGCTCGACGTGTTCTGTGGGGAGCTCGTGCGCGATCTTCCCGGGCTCGTCAGATCTCGTCGAGGGTGCGCATGATCAGCCACCACGACGCCAAGCCGTGCGCACACCAGGCGTCGGGCGCGACGATGCAATCGTCAGGACAGCGCGCCACGCCGTCGGCCGCCCATTCTGCGAGGGTGTCGGGATCAGGCGGTGCCCAACCGCTGTTCACCTCGAACCACGCGTGCGCGTTGCGGATCGCGTCGGCCGCAGATGCGGTCGAACGGAACGGGCAGTGGCGGCACCCGCTGTCGCAGCACGTGCCCTTTGCCGAGAGTGCGACCGCCGTGAACACGAACATGCCCGTCTCCGGGTCGAGATAGCCGGGTTCGCCTGCCGCAACCGCGACGGCGTGCGCACGTGCGATCTCCTCGTCGACCGACATCGCTGGAGGCTACGACGATTGCGGCATTCGTCAGGAGGACGGGTGCGTGCCGGCGGCTTGCACGCATACCTTGAGCGTGCGCCGGAAGCGCACCTGTTCGGCGGCGCTGACGCCTTCGAACACCTCTGCCTCGAGCTGCGCCACGAGTGCATCGCACCTCGCAAGTGCCTTCGATCCCGAACGTGTGAGCTCGACCTCGAGACATCGCCGATTGCGCCGGTCGACCGATCGTGTGAGAAAACCCTTGCCTTCGAGCATCGTGACCATCTCGTTGGCGGCTTGCGGCGTGACGAAGCTGACGCGTGCGAGTGCTGCTGACGACATGCCCGGGTACTTCGCGAGCACGCTGAGTGCGGTGTATTGCTTGGGTGTGAGGTCGAAGTGTTGTGTGATCTCGCGGAGCCGCACGAGGAGCGCTTCCTGAAGCTGCTTGACGAGGTACGTCAATCGGTCCGGTGTGACCAGTTCGTCCGGTCTGGCGGTGCTCGTTGATGATTCCATTCGCCCTCGCTTCAGACCGAGAACCCATCTTGACACCCGTCGGTACCCTCGTCAGCATGGATCATCAAGGTCCTTGATGATAAGTGCGGCCGTCTTGGGGGTTCGATGAGCGCTTTCACACGTCGTCGCAGGCCGCGCGGGCTCGTCGGAGCCGCGGCGCTCGCCGTTGGGCTGACGCTGATCGTGCCGGCGTCACCGGCGGTTGCGAAAGCATCGCGGGCATCTACCGATCACATCACGGTGCGACACTCGCGCTTCCACGGCACCGTTCCGGTGCGATTCACATGGCTCAAGGGTTACGACGATCCCGCCACGCCCAACAGATTCGATCGCGTCGGCGTGCTGAAGATCGGACGTAAACGCGCACGCAACATCTTGATCCTGAATCCGGGAACCTCCGCAGGCTCGGGCTACTTCGTGCCGCTCGCCAAGGACATCGTGCGCGCGACCGGCGGCCGGTGGCAGGTCTGGTCGGTGGAGCGCCGGGAGAATCAACTCGAGGATCATTCCGTGCTCAACGGGCTCAAGCGCGGCACGGTGACGCCCCAGCAGTCGTTCGACTACTACCTCAACTGGCTCACCGATTCGGCAATCACGAACCACTTCCAGTTGATCCCCGATGCAGACGTCGCGTTCGCGCGGGGCTGGGGACTGCATGTCGAGATGGAGGACCTGCACCGCGTCGTCAAAGCGGCGCGCGCGCACGGTCGGCGCGTGGTCATGGGCGGCCACTCGCTCGGCGGATCGATCACCACCGCGTACGCGACGTGGGACTTCCACGGGAAGGCAGGCGACAAGGATCTCGCCGGCTTGGTCTACATCGACGGCGGGAGCAACCCGACGCCCACGACGGCCGACCAGGCGACGGCCGCCCTGCAAAGCCTGCAGACGAGCTCGCCGTGGCTCTCCTTCGGCGGGATCCCGACGCCATTCCTCGGGCTCTTCTCGTCCGGTGGCTCGACGTTGGCCGTCGTCGACCCGAACGGTCCGTCCATCGGCCAGACGTTCTCCTTGCTGCCCGCCAACATCAAGGCGCCGGTCCCGGCGACGAACGAAGCGGAGTTCGGATACGCGGTCGACACCGACACGTCACCCGCGAACCTGCTCGCCGCGCAAGTGCATGCTGGCCACCTCGCCGCGAGCGGGAACCCGCGGGGCTGGGTGCGCGCCGGCGACATCTCGTCGATTCAGCGTTATGCCCGCATGCTCTCGGGCACGGGGCTCGTCGGCATAGACGGCACCGCCTGGTATCACCCACTGCGACTCACGATCGATGCCGGTGCGGTCGCGGACGGAAACGCCAATCCGGCGCAGCGTGTGCTCGACGTGCGCGCCACGCACGGCCACGACTTGAAGAAGCACACGAAGATCTATGCGTTCGGTGCCGCACTGGGTGGCGAGGGTGTCCTGGACACCGCTCGCGTGCTCGCGGCCCAGTCCGGAATTCCTGCCCGCAACCTGACGCTCGTCAACCGCGCCGCCACCTACTCCCACAACGATCCGAGCGCGGCGAGCCCGAACAACGACTTTCTCGACAACCTGATTCCGTTCCTCGCCGGGGTGTGCCGCTGACTCACTCCACCGGCAGGTGCCGCATTCGCAACGCGAGTCCGAGGCCGAGCGCCACGACTCCGAGCATGACCGCGATGTCGGCGAGGTTGATGATCGCGAACGGCGTGGGGATGAAGTCGCGTACCGCGCCGAACCGGGCCCGATCGAGCACGTTGCCGAGCATGCCGCCCGCGATCAGCGCCGGGAGCAGCGGCGAGATACCGGCCTGCACCGCCAAGCGGCCGACGACCGCGAGGAACGCACCCAGCACGAGGATCGAGAGCACGACCAGGACCGGCGGCGGCCCGTGGGCGATGCCGAACGCGAGATCGGGGTTGTGCGCGGACGTCGTGGCGTGCGCGGCCGCCGTCTTCGCGAGCTGATCGACGCCGACCACGAAGCCCGCGGTCAACACCGGTCGAAGGAATCGCACCATCTTCCATCGGCGGGGCCGGGATCACACTGAGCCGATTAATGTTGTCCGCGTGGTGACGAATTCGTTCGAGGCCGCCCTCCGAGCGGTCATCGAGAGGAACGGCACCGACTTGATCCTGACGATCGGCTCGCCTCCGCTGTTGCGCGTCGACGGGGCCATGCATCCGGCCACCGACCTCCCGGTCTTCGACGAGACCATGATGGACGAGTCGCTGCGGTACGTCCTCGACAATGAGCAGTGGGCGCAGCTCCACGCCGATCGCGATCTCGACTTCGCATTCTCCTTCGCAGAATCCCGGTTCCGCGTCAACGCGTTCTTCGAACGCGGCCGTCCGGCGATCGCGCTGCGGCTGCTGCACAGCGTCATCCCGACGTTCGACGAGCTCGGTCTCCCGGTTGCGATTCGTGAGCTCGCGAGCGCGAAGCAGGGTCTCATCCTGTTCACGGGCCCGACCGGGTCGGGGAAGACGACGAGCATGGCTGCGCTCATCGAGGCGGTGAACCAGACGCGGCCGTGTCACATCATCACCATCGAGGATCCGATCGAGTTCCTCCATACGAACCGGCTGTCCGTCGTGCACCAGCGCGAAGTCGGCGTCGACACGCAGTCGTTCGAACGGGCGCTTCGTGCCGCGTTGCGCGAAGACCCCGACGTCGTGCTCGTCGGCGAGATGCGCGACGTCGAGAGCATCGCGATCACGCTGACGCTGGCCGAGACCGGTCACCTGGTGCTCTCGTCGCTGCACACCAACGACGCGCCGCAAGCGCTCGACCGGATCGTCGACGTCTTTCCGGGCGAGCGCCAGCCGCAGATCCGGTTGCAGCTCGCGAGCACGCTGGCGGCGATCGTCGCGCAGCGGCTCGTGCCGCGCATCGGCGGCGGCCTCGTGGCGGCCTACGAGGTGCTGCTCGCGACGCCCGCGGTGAGCAACCTCGTCCGCGAAGGCAAGACCCGCCACCTTCGCAACGCGATGCAGATGGCGCTCGGCGCGGGACACCAGACCCTCGAGATGTCGCTGAACCAGCTCGTCGCGGCCGGGGTGATCACCCAGGAGACGGCGACCTCGGCCGCGTTCGTTCCCCATGAGGTGGAGGGCGGCGGGCGGTCGTCACCGCTCGCCGCTACGTAACGGTCAGCCCTCCCGGGAGGGTGCCTCGTCCACCGTCGGGGTTCGTGACGACGACGTCGTAGGTGCCGGCCCCGTTCGTGTTCATCGTGACGGTGATTGTCGCGGGGTCGGTCGCCACCGCGTTCGTGACGGTGGGTGCGCCCGCGCCCGCGAATGTCACGGTCGCGCCCGGCGCAGCGAAGTCAGCCCCGCTGATCACCACCGACGCACCAGGTGTGTTCCGGGGCGCGGACGTGACGGTGCTCACCGTCGGCGCCGCGTTCACGGCGAACACGTTCGATCCGGTCGCGGTGCTGCCGTCGCCATTCGTCAGGACGACGTCGCGCGAGCCCGGCGCCGCGCCCGCGCCGACGCTGACGTCGACATTCACCCGAGTGCTGCTGACGAACGCCGTCGAGTTCACCGCGACGCCGCCGCCCGAGAACACGACCGACAGCGACGCGCCGTTGACGAAGCCGCTGCCGTTCACTGCGACGACGCGGTTGGCACCCTGTCCGAGCGAGCTCGGGCTCGTCGAGCTCACGAGCGCGCCAGGGGTGATGACGAGCGCGAGAGGCATCGTGGCGCTCGCCCCCGCGGCGTCGGTCGCGGTCACGGTGATCGCCGACGTGCCGGTGGCGGTCGGTGTGCCCTGGATCTCGCCCGTGCCCGACACGATCGACAAGCCATCCGGCAGATCGGTCGCCGACCAGCTCATCGGCGACGTGCCGGCCGCCTCGTTCACCGTTGCGCTGTACGGATCACCCACCTGGCCGACGGGCAGCGCCAGCGTCGTGATCACCGGCGGAGCGTTGATCGTCACCGTGAGGTTCTGCGTCGCGACCGCGCCGTTCGCGTCGGTGACCGTCACCGTCACCGCGTACGTCCCGATCAAGTTCGGCGTGCCCATCACGGTGCCGGTCGCCCGGTCCATCGCCAATCCCGGCGGCAGGCCCGACGCCCTCCAGGCGAACGGCGGGGTGCCGCCCTCCGCGTTCAGCGTGGTGTTCGGATACGCGCGATTGACCGTCCAGTCGGGCAACGGATCGGTGCCGACCGAGGGTGGCGGCGCGATGTTCAGCGTCAGGATCCTCGCGGCCGAGGCGCCCGCGGCGTCCACCGGAGTGATCGTCACCTGGAAGGTGCCCGACACCGACGGCGTGCCCGAAAGTCGGCCCGTCGCCGAATCGATGACGATCCCCGCGGGGAGCCCGCTGCCGAACCATGTGAACGGCGGCGTGCCGTTGGCGACGTTCACGGCGGCTGCGTACGCCACGCCTTGCTCCGCGTCCGGCAGCGACGCGGTGGTGATCACCGGCGTCGGGTTGATCACCAGCGAGTACACGCGGCTTGCCGTCCAGCCGGTCGCGTCGGTGACGGTCACGGTCACGCTGAACGTGCCGGACGCGGTCGGTGTGCCCGTGATGACGCCCCGGCTGTTGATCGAAAGCCCCGCGGGCAGGCCGGTCGCCTGCCACGTGAACGGCGAGAGCCCGTCGTTCACGACGATCTGCGTGCCCGGATAGTCGCGGTTGACGGTCCAGTCCTGGAGATCCGCCGGCGCCGGGATCGACGGCGGCGAGTTGATCGTCAACGAGTACGCCTTGCTGTCGCTCGCGCCCGTCCCGTCCCGCAGTGTGATCAGCGACGTCCACGGTCCAGCTGTCGTCGGCACTCCCGTGATCCGTCCGCTGGGCGCGTCGAGGGAGAGGCCGGGCGGAAGACCGGTTGCGCTCCACGTCCAAGCGCGCGGACGGCCGCCGGCGGACAACGTGAAGTCGTACGGCCGTGGCGCGTTCTGCACCCAGTTCGGGAGGTCGGTCGTGAGGATGGTCGGCAGCGGGTCGATCGTCAGCGTGTACTGCGCCGTCACGGACGCGCCCGCGTCGTCAGTGAGCGTCACCTTCACGGTGAAGTCGCCGTCCGCGCGCGGGATGCCCGAGATCACGCCCGAGGCTTCGTCGATCGACAACCCGGTGGGGAGACCGCTCGCGATCCACTTGTACGGCAGCGTCCCGTTCGCCGCGCTCATGGTCTGGGGCGGGTAGGGCACGCCGGAGGTCCACCGCGGCAGCCCGGCCGGGCCCCTGATCTCCGGCGGGTCGTTGATCGTGACGTTGTTGTACGTCTTGCTGGTCGACACGCCGGCCTTGTCCACCATCTTGACGGTCACGTTCGACACGCCGGTGACCCTCGGCGTACCGGTGATCACCCCGGTCGCGGCGGAGATCGAGAGGCCCGACGGGAGCCCGGTTGCCGACCAGGTGTACGGCGTGGTGCCGCCATCGGCGGTCATCACCGTGTCCCGATAGTCACGGTCTCTCGTCCAGTTGGGCAGCGACGGCAACGTGATGTTCGGGTTTTTATTGATCGTCAGCCCGTACGTATTGCCGTACTGGTCTCCCAGTGAGTCGTACGCCGTCACCCTGACGTCGAAGCCGCCGATCTCGGTGGGCGTCCCCGAGATCGTGCCCGTCGCCGGGTCGATCGCCAGGCCGCGCGGCAACCTCGTCGCTCTCCAGGCATGCGGCCCGAAACCGCCGGTCGCCACGAAGGTGACACCGGCGGGATACGGCACGTTCACGGTCCAGTTCGGCAGCGTGTTTCCGGCCGGCTCCGTGATCACGAGCGGGGCGGGCGGAGGTGTGCCGATATTGACGTTCGCAGTGCTTGAGAAAGACATGGTGCGGGCGACGATCGACTTGACGCTCACGGTCCCACGGAGCAAGACCGCGTTTGTGGGCGAGTACCACCTGACGTCGGGCTGGGCGCCGATCCCACCGACGTTGCCCGAGGGTGAAACGGTCACGCCTCCACAGAACACGAAGATGCCGTCCTCGAACGTGGCGTTGCTCGTGATCGTGATGTGGTTGTGGTAGTTGCCGTGACGAAAGATCCCACCGGGCCCTCGGGGTGGGTTTCCGGTGCCCGAGCTGCATACGCCATACGACGGGCTGCCGGCGTAGGGGTCCGGGAAGGCCGTGTCGAACGTCGTGAGGCCCGCGCCGGGTCGGGGGCACTGACCGGGAATCGCGTTGGACCAGCATGTGCCGCCTTGCAGGATCCAGGTCTCGGCCGGCTGGTACCCCTGCGGACCCCGCGGCGAGTCCTGGCGCATCGCACGGCAGGTCCCGTCTGTCGCGTCGGCGGTGTTTACGACGACGTTGCCGAAGGTGCGCACCGCGGCACCAGCGTCCACGGCGAGCGCCTCTTCGCCCGAACAATGTCCACCCGGGCCGAGCGCCACGAGAGGAAAGACCCTCGAATCGTCGTCGGTGGGGGGCGCGGTCTGGCCCTCCGGCCGGACGCTCGCAGTCAGCGTGTAGTCGTACGGAGTCGTCGAGTTCGCAGTGGTGTATGCCGACCGCACCGTCAGCGAGACCGTCTTCGGCACACCCGAACAGCCGGGAGTGCACGCAGCCCTGACTTCCTGGACGTTGGTCGCCAGGTCCAATGTCGACACGGTGCCGTCGACGCACGTGGTCCGGACGAGACGTTGCGGAACGACCAGGTAGTAGTTCGCGACGTGGGTGCGTTGGACGAGCGATGAGACCCGGTCCTTCCATTTGAAGGCGAGCACCGGCGACGGGTCTCCGCAACCGAAATTGCTGCTCCTCGAGACGCCGAGCGTCGGGTCGGTCACGCCGGTGTTGGGGTCGATGCCGCCGGCGGCCTGCGCGTCGCGGACCAGGAAGGCGGCAACCACCTGTGCATCGTTCGCTTCACGGACCCGCGCTTGCGAGGGCCCGGAGCCGTTGAGCGACGTGACGAATGCCGACGCGATACCGCCGGTGACCATCGAGAGGAGCACGATGCTGATGATCAACTCGACGAACGTCACGCCCTGTTCCGACCGGCGCGCCCGGAGCGAGAACCATCCGCGCAGACGCGTCATCGGTTCACGCTCCACGATTGCACATAGGTACGTGTCACCGTGGACTGACCAGGACCCGGTGTGGTCTTGAAGTTCACCTGCGCACGCACGACCGTGCTGCCGTCGCTGCAGTGTGCGCCCGCGCTTCGTGCTTCGCACGCGGTGAAGATGACGTTGCGCTGGAGCAGGCCGCGCGTCGTGAACGTCGATGCGTTCTGGCAGTCGACGCGTATGTTGAATCCGTTGAGGGTCTGCGTGTCCGGGCCGCCGCACGACTTGACCCCTGCTCCCGGCGCGGGAAGCGCGCGCACGCGAGCGATCGCCTGCTCGATCGTGCCATCGGCCGCGTACTCACGGTTCCGCGCTTGTTCGAGCAGCCGGCGTTGGTTCGTGCCGTTCGTGATGTACGACAACGTGATGAGGCTGACGCCACCGACGACGACCATGAACACGATCGCGAGGATCAACGACGCGCCCCGCTCGCCCCGAGATGCCCGGCGCCACGTCATCACGGTGTTCTCACCTCGACGACGAGCGACCGCCGCAGGTTGCTCGGCAGCGTCACGGTCAGCGTCACCGGCGTGACCGGCGCTGCGCCGGCCGGGTCCGGGCACGTCACGAGCGATGGAGTGGACGAGACGGTGTAACGCGACGGCAGCGGCAAACCGCTCGTCGGATAGGCGATCGTGAAGGTCCTGCCGGCCGTACAGCTACGGGCCGCGGTCTTCGCCGCTTCCGCGTAGTTCCGCAGGACGACATCGCCGGTGACGTTGTTGCGATGGGAGGTCGCACCGGTCGCACCGGTCGAGAAGGACGCGACGAAGGCACCGATGACCACCCCGATGATCACCAGCGCGAAGACGATCTCGATGAGCGAGTCGCCCGCTTCGTCAGCCCCACGTCGTTGCATTGGTTCCCGAGATCGCTAACCGTTACTGCAGCTGAACGTCGGCGGCGTCGTCCCTCCGCCGGAGTCCCAATGCAGTTTCCAGCCCTTGCCCGTGATATCGCCGGCCGTCGCAGATGCGGTGCTCGGAATATCGAGCTCCTTCGCGGTGACCATTTGCGCGAATCCGGTCGGGTACACCGGCGGGTCCGTGTTCGCCAGGTGCACCGCGGCGGCCGCCTTCGCCGAATCGTACGTCGACTGGCACGACGCAGTGCGACCCTTGTCGAGCACGCCGCCGAGGCCGACGATCGCGACCGCCGACAGGATGCCGATGACCGCGATTGCGATGACCAGCTCGATCAGGGTGAAACCTCGCTGGTCCCGCGTTGTTGCTTCTTCACTCATTCCCGCTCCTCAGATCTTGATCTGGTGGTAGACGCTGTACATCGCCGAGACCTGCGCGATCGCAACGAACGCGACCACACCGCCGACGAAGAGAATCACCGTGGGCTCGAACATGTCGGTGAGCCGCTTCAGCCGGTACGCCAGCTCACGTTCGTAGAACGCCGCGGCACTTTGCAGCTGCTGGTCGAGCGAGCCCGAGCTCTCGCCGACGCGAATCATCTGACGGGCCGCGGCCGGGAAGATCCCGGACGCGGTGATCGGCCGGGCGAGGCCCTCGCCGCGCATCATTGCTTCGCGCACGGTCGAGAGCTTGCGCTGGAACACGCGGTTGTTCGTGCTGTCGGCCGACACCTGCACGGCATCGGGCAGCGGCACACCGGCGTGCACGAGCGCCGACAGCACTCGGCAGAAACGCTCGATGGCCACGAGGTGAAGGACGCTGCCGATCGCGGGCAGACGAAGCAGGAACGCATCCCTGCGGTCCTTGCCCTGGCGGCCGCCGAGAAGCGCGAACAGGAGGCCCATGAGACCGGCCGCGCCGGCCACGATCGCGTACCACCAGTGCTGCACGAAGTCGGTGAACCCGAGCAGCATCCGCGTCGGCAGCGGCAGCTTCGCACCGAGACCTTTGTAGAAGTCCTTGAACTGCGGCAACACGAAGAACGACATGATGACGACCGCGACGAGCGCGAGCCCGAGCACGATCACCGGATAGGTGAGGGAGCTCTTGAGCTGCCGTCCGGCCGCGAGCTCGCGTTCCAGGTAGCCCGAGAGCTGGTCGAGCGCGTCGTCGAGCTGACCGGTGAGCTCGGCGGCACGCACCACGGCGATGTAATAGCCCGGGAACACCTTCGTGTGCACCGCGATGGCGTCGCCGAAGCTCGAGCCGGCGCGCAGCCGTCGCTGCATGTCGACGAGCACTTCCTGCATCCTCTTCGAGGCGCTCTCCTCGGCGACGACGGCGAGCGAATCGAGGATCGGCACCCCGGCACGAAGGAACGACGCCGTCTGCCGCGAGAAGTTCATGACCTCTTCGCGCTTGACCGAGCGGCCGATGAAGTACTCGCGCTTGTACCAGGGAGCAACGTCCGAGCCGGCCGGCGCCACAGATGTGGGGTCGTGGGTCAACGTGGTGCTCATGAGAATTCCTCACTCACGAGGACGTGCTTGACGACCTCGTCCATCGTGGTCACGTCGGCCTCGACGAGGCGCACGGCTTCGGTTTGCAAGGACCGCAGTCCTTGCTGCGCGGCGAGCTCGCGCGCGGCGCGCGGCGGCAGGCCGTCGACGACGCACTGCCGCAGCTCGTCGGTGACGGGAAGCACCTCGTAGACACCGACCCGGTCGAAGTAGCCGGTGCCCGAGCAGATCTGGCAGCCCACGCCGCGGCGCCACGTCTCCTTCTCGCGTCCGCCGAGCTTGCGATACAGCGTCAGCTCCGGGAGCGTCGGCTCGTACGGCTCGGCGCAGGCGTTGCAGATTCGTCGCACGAGGCGCTGCGCGACCACGCCGATGATGGCGGACGTGATCAGGAACGGCTCGATGCCCATGTCGAGCAACCGGTACAGCGCCGCGACCGCGTCGACGGCGTGCACCGACGAGAAGACGCGGTGCCCGGTGAGCGCCGACTGCACGGCGATACGCGCGGTCTCGACGTCGCGCACCTCGCCTACGAGGATCACGTCGGGATCCTGGCGCAGGATCGATTTCAGACCGGTCGCGAAGGTCATGCCGGCCTGTTCGCTGATCTGGATCTGATTGACCTTCGGGAAGATGTACTCGACCGGGTCTTCGATCGTCATCACGTTGATGTCCGGGCGGTTGATCTCCGACAACGTCGCGTACAACGTCGTGGTCTTGCCGCTTCCCGTTGGTCCGCCGACGACGACCATGCCGAACGGCGAAGAGATGATGCGCGTGTAGAGCGCGCCGGACGTCGGCGGCATGCCGAGCTCGGAGAGGCGGTACAACGAGCGGGTCCGGTCGAGCAGCCGGAGCACGGTCTTCTCGCCCCAGATCGTCGAGGTCGTCGACACCCGCACGTCGAGCGCGCGACCGTCGATGTTCATCTCGAACTGTCCGTCTTGCGGGCGGCGCCGCTCGACGATGTTCATGTCCGCCATGATCTTCACGCGGCTGGCGAGCACTGCGCCCATCTCGGCCGGCAGCTCGACGACCTCGCGCAGCGCGCCATCGATGCGGAAACGCACCCGGACGCACGACTCGCCCGGCTCGATGTGCACGTCGGACGCGCGGTCGCGCAGGGCCTGGGTGACGATCTTGTTGACGACCTGGACGATGGGAGCGTGCGCGTCGACGACGACGTCGGTCGTTGGCATCGAAGTCTCCAGCGAGACGACGTCGCTGGCGCGGAAGGCTTCGATGTCGGTGTTCACCGCCGAGAGCGCCCGGTACGTCATATTGACGCGGTTGCGCAGCTGGGCGGGCAGGCCGAGGGCGAGGTGGACCGTCGCCACCGGGAGCGCGCGCAAGAGCGAAACGACGTGCTCGTCGAGGGGATCGGCGACCGCGACCTCGAGGCCGCCGTCGGTGAACGCGAGTGGAAGCACGTCGTAGCGGTGCGCGTCAGCCGCGTCGACGAAGCGGGTCGCGGACTCTTGCGGCTCGACATCGCGCAGGTCGACGAGCGGCACGCCGAGTTGCGTGCTCAGCGATCGCATCACGTCGCGTTCGTCGACGAGGCCGCTCTCGACGAGGACCGAGCCCAGCCGCTGCCCGTTGGCGAGGTCGGCCGCGGCTTCGACCGCGTCGCGCGTGATCGCGCCGGACTGCACGAGGAGGTCGCCGATGCGGGCTCGCGCTTCGGCGCTCGAGAGCGCGGGCACAATCGTCGCGGCCGTAGAAAGCGCGCGCGGTTCGTGCGAGGGCCGGCGTCTCAAGCGACGCTCCTGATGTGGTGTTGGCGCCCCACGGCGTAGAGGTGTCCCCACTTCCCGCCCCCGCGTCGTCACGCTACGAGGCGACCCGACTCCCGACATCCGACACTACGACGGGCGTGCAGGATCACCAAGGGTTGAAGGCCCGAAAATGACGACAAGAAGCAGACAAAAAGTCACGGGCGTTGGAAGGATCCGGGAGGCGTGTCATGACTCGTCGTCATGCGCGACCGTGACGCGCCGCGTCGTTGCTCGGAGCGCGATCGGGGCGGGAGGCGATCCGCAGCGATCGGACACGCAACAACATCGCGACGCCGAACCCGAGCACTCCAACCAGGACGACGAGATCGGCGACATTGACCACCGCCCACGGCGTCGCAATGAAGTCGCGGACCGCGCCCAGGCGAACGCGGTCAAGCGTGTTCGCGATGCCTCCACCGACGATCAGCGCAGGGAACGCGGGCGAGATGCCGACCTGGACGGCCCATCGGCCGATGACGATCACGAACAGACCGAGCATCAGGATCGAGCAGACGGCGAGGACGGCAGTGGGGCCGGTCGCGATGCCGAAGGCCAGCGCCCGATTGTGCAGGGGAGGCTGGTGACGCGCGGCGAGCGCTTTCGCGGCCTGGTCGGCGACGACGACCGCGCCCGCGAGGATCGCCGCCCAAGAGATGCGTGAGCTGCTGCGGTCCATCAGCCTCGTTCGGGGGTCGGCCCACACCTCATTACCACGGGTTCTCGACGCCGGGCACGTCGATGGTCCGGCACCCCTCCCAGTCGTGCTTACACTGGATCGCTATGCGTGGCGAGGAGTTCACGGGCGGCGCTGACAGCGCGGACGCGGACGCGAATGTCGAGCGGGTACGGCCTCCGGCGAGCTTGCTCGTCATCGCGGCATTCTGCGTGGGATCGAGCGGGACCTTGTTGGTGCTTCCGGGGCTCTTGACCCATGTGGTGGGCTATGCCCTCGGGTCGGTCGTCACCATCGCGCTCGTCGGTGTCTTTCGGCGGACCGATGTGCAGCGCCGGCAGCACCCGCTGTACCTGCCGCGGGGTGCGCTGACTCGCTACGCGGGCGTGATCGTCCCGCTCGGCCTCGCGGTCGCCGCGGTGCACACGTGGTCGATTGCGACCGAGTTGGCCAAATGAAGGGCGTGTGCCGGTGGCTGCTCGTCGGCCTTGCCGCGCCGCTGATGTTCGCGACGACCGCAACTTCGGCGGGGGCCGACGGTGCGGCGCCGAACGCATCGGCCTTCGAGGCGATCGGCGGGTGCTTCGCGGCGCAGAAGCACGTGCTGTTGGCGTTCGTGATCGACGAATCGGCGAGCCTCGGCGACGCGACCCAGCAGAAGCCGGGGACTGATCCCACGGCTCGACGCGTGACCGCGGCGCAGGTTGCCGTCGATGGGATCGCGAACCTCGCGAAGCAAGGCACGCGGGTCGACGTCCTCCTCACGGGCTTCTCCGACGATCTCCACGTGTACGGCGGCTGGCAATCGCTCGACGGCCGCAGCCGCGCCGGTATCGAACAGCAGCTCGACGGGTTCCGCACTCGCGCGCAGGGGCTCGACACCGACTTCTATAACGCGATGGCCGGTATCCACACGCAGCTGTCGCGCCGCGCGGCAACGTTGGATGACGAGTCGCAACCGTGCGAGCTCGTGCTGCTGTTCACCGACGGTCGCTTCGACATCGACACTCATGTCGCGAAGCCCTACGAGCCGAATGTGAACGTTCCCAAGGACACGAAGGCTGCCGAGGGGATCGCCGCGCTCTGCGCCGCCGGCGGCCCGATGCAGCGCCTCCGTGACGACGGCGCGCGCACGATCACACTCGCGTTGGCCGACCCGTCGCGCGCGGCACCCGGGCAACCCGATCGCGCGTTTCTCGAGCGCCTCGCGACCGGCGACTGCAGCGTGGCCGGCGCGCAATACGGGGCATCGTTCGACGCGACGAACGCGGCTGACCTCGTCGCTCAGTTCGACGCGATCGCGACGCGGCTGCGCGGCGGGACCGAGCTCGTCGGCGACTGCTCGGCGCGGCAGGTACTGCACATCGTTCCCGCGATCCGCGGCTTCCACGTATTCGCGGACGCCGGCACGCAGGGCTCCGACGTCGTGATCACACCCCCTGGTGGGAGACCTCTCCGTATCCATCCGACGAACGGAAGCACGCAGGCCATTGCCGGCGTCGAGCTTCGCACGACGGCGACAGGGAACCGCTTCATCTTGATCGAAGTGTCGCCCGCGTCCGGAGCCACGATCTCACCACGCTGGTCCGGTCGCTGGTCGGTCGCGTTCGCGCACCCGGGGAATGGTGCGCGCTGTCGTATCTCTGTGTTCGAAGCCTGGAAGCCGCATGTGCGAGACGTCACGCTGCAACGTGGTGTCAACGCGACCCTCACCTTCGACATCGCCGGCGACGACGGCACACCGGCGCCGGCGAGCGCGTTCGGCGCCGGCGCCCGCGTCACGGCCAGTGTGTCGGACGGGTCGACGTCGGCGACGCCCGTCGCCTTGCACGTCGCGCGCGTCGGAACGCATTTCGAAGCGCGATACACGCTGCCGGCCAAGTTCTCGGCGCAGACCGCGATTGTCACGGCGGTGCTCCATCTGCGGCTCGGCGGCACCGACGTCGCCTCGACGCCCAGTGCCACCGAGTTGCGGGTTCGCGCGCAGTCCGGGTTTCCCTCGATCGCACAGACCAAGCTTCGCCTGCCGGGTGTGCACGGACGCGGGACATCGCGCGCGACGGTCGACATCGTGGGCGACCCCGGCATCCCGGGCACCGTGTGCGTCGACCGGGTCGAGTATCCGACCGCTCCTCCGGTGGCGGCAGCACAGCTGATTGCGACGCCGCCGGGCACGTGTGTGAAGGTGGCGGCGGGAGGCCGGGCGCAGCTCGCCTTCACCGTCGACGTCAAAGGTGATGCCGACGGACGAGTCAACGGCCGCATCCATTTCACGATGACGGGCGCGGTCGGCAAGAAGAGCGAAGCGGTGGTGCCGTTTACGTTGGCGCTCACCCACTCGATCAGCACGACCACGCGCAATGCGGTGTTCTTCGTGCTGTTGCTCGCCGGTGCGATCGCACCGCTGCTGTTGCTGCTGGCACTCGGGTACCGCGCGGCCGCGTTCACGCATCCCCCCGGCCTTCGCGCGGCACGCATTCGGGTGCGAGTGTTCGCCGACGGCACGATGCGGCGACTCGAGGAGAGCGGAGCGTCACCGCCCCTCTCCTTCGAGGAAACGGACTTCGAGGACGCGGGGATTGCCGTGAGCCGGGTGCGCTCCTTCGAGTGGTGTGATCTCCGCTTCCACGCGCGTTGGTCGCGGAACCCGTTCGCCGCGCCCCACGGTGAGGTCAGTGTCGACGGGCACTACGTCACCGCGTCCGACGGCGTGCTGTCGGGGAGACGAGACCTCACCAAGGGCCGCGTGCCGCTCACCCTCCCCGGGACGTGGGTCTTCGCGCTCGACTCCGCCACCGAACACGTCGATGACGGCGTGCGCGCCGTCGACGGGACGGTCAGCGTCTTCATCGCCGCCGGGGCGCCGTTCCGCCAGCAGGCGCCGCGCATGATGAGGTCGCTGCGCGACTTCTTCCGACAGCTGACGCAGAGCCTGGAACGTGCTACCGAAGCGCGAACGCCGACTCAGAAGTCGACGTCGAAAGCACCTGTCGCTTGATCTCCTTGGGATGCATCGAGCGAGCGACCGCCTCGTCGTAGGTGATCAGACCTTCGGCAACGAGATCGTTGAGCGCCGCCTCCAGCGTGAGCATGCCATCGGCGCGCGAGCCGTGCATGACGTTGCGCAGCTGATGGGTGTGTCCCTCGCGCACAAGGTTTCGCACGGCGCTGCTCGCAAGCAGCACCTCGAAGGCCGCCATCATTCCGCCGCCGATCTTCGGGACGAGCCGCTGCGAGACGACCCCCACCAGCGAGGCGGCGAGCTGCACCTTGATCTGGGTCTGCCGCTCGGGCGGGAACACGTCCGAGATGCGGTCGAGCGCTTGCGCGGCGTCGTTGGTGTGGAGTGTCGCGAAGACGAGGTGTCCGGTCTCGGCGAGCGTCAACGCGAACTGGATCGTTTCCGGGTCACGCATCTCGCCGACGAGGATGACGTCGGGGTCCTCGCGAAGCGCCGAGCGCAGCGCACGATCGAACGTGAGGGTGTCGACACCCACCTCGCGCTGGTTGACCGCCGACAGCTTGTGCCCGTGCACGTACTCGATCGGGTCCTCGACGGTCAGGATGTGCACCTCACGCGTCTCGTTGATGTAGTCGATGCACGATGCGAGCGTGGTCGACTTGCCCGATCCCGTCGGTCCCGTCACGAGCACGAAGCCCTGCGGCAGCTCGCAGATCTTCGCGAGCGCGCTCGGGAGGCGGAGTTCCTCGGGCGTCGGGATGTCCAGCGGGATCGCACGCAATGACAACGCAATCGAGCCGTTGGTGATGAAGCAGTTCGCGCGGAACCGGTGGCTCGTCTGGTAGCTGAACGAGAAGTCGATCTCCTTCTCGTGGTGCAGCCGGTCACGCAGCTCCGGCGGAAGCATGGCGACGACGGTCACCCTGCAGGCCTCTTCGTCGAGTGTGTGCTCGCCCGGGATCGGCCGCAACCTGCCGTCGACGCGCATGCGCGGCGGCGAGTAGGGCGTGAGCATGAGGTCGGTCGCGCCGGCGTCGACCACCGCCGCAATCCAACGGTCGATGGGCGCGATGTTGATGGTTTCCGCTGTCATGGTGTGCCGGTCCTTGTCATCTCTTGACGACCCACGAGTTGATCGTCGGTACGAACGTGGTCTTGTCGAAAGTTGCGTATGCGTCGGTCCAGTCGGTGCTGCCGATGAATGCCTGGAAGAGCACCTTGCCGATGACGAACTGGTTTGTTGGTCCGCCGATGATCGGCGCGCCGACCGAGGCCGGGTTCGCCTCGAGGTCGACCGATCGGGCGATCAGCGCCTCGGAGATCACCAAGCTCCCACCGTTCTTGAAGACCCCGGCGAAGCGATTGTGCGGGAGATACACGACGCCGGTGATGTTCATGGAGTCCTGGCCGTTCGCGGGTCCGCTCAACAGCTCACAGCCGCCGGCGCTCATCAGCTGGGTCACGCACCCCTGCTGCGCGGTGACTCCCGGCGAGTGCCACGTCACTTCCACCTGCGCGCCGTCGACATGTGCGGTCGAGCTCCCAGCCGCGTTCGAAAGGCCCCACGTGACCATCGGAGTTTGCGAGGGATCGAACCCTGCGCACGAGATGAAGTTCGATGCGAGCTCATTCGAGACGTACGCGCTCGAGCTGGCATGAATCGTCGGCGCGGGCGCGAGCGCCGTGCTGCAGCTGCCCCACTGAATGCTCGGCTGGTTCACGCCGCTCGACGGAAAGGTCCATCCACTCGTTTCGTCGTGTCCAACACGCACTTTGACCGACGTGACGACGGCGTTCGCCGGGATCGATTGTCCAACGGGCGCAGACAAGCTGCCGATCGAGATGTTTCCTGCCTTGCTCCCGCTTGCCGTCGCGGTCGCGTTCGTCCCGTCCTGGGGATAGCCGGCGGATCCCGAATACACCACGTTGGGCAAGTTGGTCCAGGTGAGCGTCCCGGTCGGGGTCGGGTTCGCGCTAGGTCGAAGAATGACGTTCGTGTCGGGCCCGCTCGAGGTTGATGTCTTCAGATAGGTCATCGCGATCTGAGGTGCGGTCGGCGAGACACGCCGGCCGCACAGCGTCAGCCTCTGCGACGAGCCGGACATCGCGAGCCTCGATGCGTTCGCGAAGACGAGCTGCGCGCCTTGGCCGGTGCCGTCGCACGCGCCCGTGACGTCGTTGCTGATCGTCCACGTGTCGTCGCCGGTCGGAAAGTTCAGGTAGTACACGCCGGGCAAGAGCGTCACGCCTCCGTTGCAGGCGCTCGTACGTGTCGACAGGAGGTTCCCACTGAGATATACGCCCGGTGAGAATGTGCAGCCCGAAGGCACCTGGATCGCGCCAGGCGCCGCCGCCGGCTGCCAGTCCGCGACGTGCCCGAGCAGCGGGTCAGCCGGGTCGAGACCTGTCTTCGGCACGAAGCTGACGCGTGTGTTGTTGGCATGCGCGGCCGCAGTCGTGCCGCCGTATCCCCGCGTGACGGTCCAGCTGTTCGTGCCTTGACCCGCGGTGACGAGCATCTGCTCGTTGTCGATCGCGATGACGTACTGCCCCGATGCCGGGAACTTTGCATTGGCGGCAACGGTCAGCGTGGATTGGCTGTTGTTGAGCGCTCCACCGAGCGTCGTGAAACCGAACGTGGCGCCCGCGTTGCAGTCCTTTCCGACGGGAGCGGTGATCGACCCGGAGCAGCTGTTGGGGTTCCACGACCAGAGCTTCCCGCCATTGACCGCCACCGAGGCGGAGCTTCCGAGGGCAAAGTATGAATTCGACCACACGTCGCCGTTAATCGTGTCGTCGACGTTCTTCGCAAAATCGATCCCTTCGCCGGAACCGGGACCTGCGAGCGTGAGGAGCACGGCACGGGCATTCCCGTCCAAGTTGAAGGAGTCGATCTGGGGGCAGATGTTCACAGAGACGGGACCCGATGTGCCGGGGTAGACGAACGTCGCTCTGGGATCCGCGCCCGGGCTCGGCGGGCACGGCAGACCGGTGTCCTTGCCGAGGGAGCCACCGATGCTCTGGTCTCGTTTGACATATTGAAGCGCCGCTTGGATGGCGCTGTCCGCGTCGTAGCGGGCCGTGCGTGACGGTGTGATGGCCTTTGCTGTCGTGCTTGCGCTCGTTCCCGCGTACGAAAGGGCAGCGGTCGTCACGATGGCGACGAAGAGCAACACGAGCAGCGCCATGATGAGCGCGCTTCCCTGCTCGTCGTGACGAGATCGGTTTGTCATTTGAGCTCCTCCGCCCTCTTTGTCGGGGAGAAGCGCTGACGCGCCCCTCCCCAACATCCCAACTTGCGTGATTACGCGGGGCAGGTGCCGCCGCTGAAGTCGCCGCCGCCGGCGTAGTCGTATCCGGCTGCGATGCTCGGCGATGTCGCCGTCAACGCACTGTTGAGGAACTTGTTGGCGCTTGCCGGGCCGAGTGCCGAGTTCAGCGACGCGTAGCCCGTACCCGTGGGGTACGCGCCGGTCTTGGCGTAGAACGCCTCGACG
>JBBRXX010000016.1:0-90120 GCA_038238245.1 Acidimicrobiia bacterium | reverse complement strand
GGAGGGGAGCGGAGCGCGGAGTCGACCCATACGGAAGGAGACGACAGCGGAGCGACCGGAGGGGAGCGGAGCGCGGAGTCGACCCATACGGAAGGAGACGACAGCGGAGCGACCGGAGGTGAGCGGAGCGCGGAGTCGACCCATACGGAAGGAGACGACAGCGGAGCGACCGGAGGGGAGCGGAGCGCGGAGTCGACCCATACGGAAGGCACGCAAGGCGAACGAAACGACAGCCCTGCGCCGGGAGGCGCGGTCGTTCCGGTTGCTCCCCGGCGATTTGTTCGTGATGGGCGGCGCGTCGCAGCGAACCTGGGAGCACTCGGTCCCGAAGGTCGCGGCTGCCGGTCCCCGCCTCAGCCTCCAATTCCGCCATTCGCGCTGAGCCCGCGGGCGAGCGCGCCCACATAGCCGTCCGCGACGGGGAATTGCGCGACGGACCAGCCCGCCGGCCGCTCGGGCACCTCGGACAGGCGGACCGTGATCCCCGTGCCGACGGCCTTGAGATACGCCTCTTTCGCGGTCCAGGCGTGGAGGAAGCGCACGAGCTGCTCGGTTTCCGGTGCGGCGCGCCACCCGGCGAGCGCTTCGGGACCGAGGGTCCGCGCCGCGAGTCCGGCGAGGTTCGAGCGCGGCCGCACCTGCTCGATGTCCACGCCGACCTGCAGCCCATCGCCGGCGATCGCGATCACGCCGATGGTTCCCGAATGGCTGAGGCTGAACGACACCTCGGGCGCGCCGGGGAGCATGGGCTTGCCGTGCGTGGGATGCCCGCAATGGCGGCAGCGGCGACTCACCTCGAGGGCGTCCGGGGCGATGCCCAGCCGGGCGCCGAGCATCTCCCGCACCGTCGCGCGCAGGATCCGGGCGCCGGGTCGGCCGGTCCGGTCCGCGGCCGGGAGCAGCGCATCGAATCTCGCGACGACGGCGGCCGGCAGCGCGAGGTCGACCGCCACGACCTGCACGTCCATCGGTCACAAGCGTACCGAGGGTCTTTTACTTGGCGGCCGCAAGCGTCGATGCTGTGCGGGTGGCGCTTCGCGGTCGTCGTCAGAAATGGATCCGGCACCAGGGCCGGGCGAATGCCGCCCTTCTGCTGCTGTCGCAGGAGATGACGGCCGAGTTCGTGCCGCCGGCGCGCGAGAGCGATTTCGCGGCCGTGCAGGGACGCGCTCGCGGCTGCACGTTCGAGCTGCGGGTCACAGACTCGCGCCGAGAGCGCGGTTCGGGGCTCGAGTTGACGGTCCGGCACTACACGGCGCAAACCACGGTGCGGCTGGAAGGCCCCGGCTGCACCTTGCCGGACCTCGATCCCGCACCGCTGCGCGACGCGATCGAAGAGGCGTGTCACGCCTTCGCCAGTGATCACTAGCTCCGAGCGATGCTGACGTTCGGGTCCGACGCGCACCGCGCCCACCATCCCCGCGTGCCCTTCCTCGACCGCGGGCAACCCGTCGCGCCGCCCGAGGTGCCGGCGCGGGTCGACCGGATCGTTGCCGCCCTCGCCGACGCCGGGCTCGGCGGACCGGTCGCACCCACGGCGTTCGGGCTCGAGCCGGTGCGGCGCATCCATCCGCCCGAGTACCTCGAGTTCCTCGAGCACGCCCACGACCGCTGGCTCGGCGCGACCGGCCTCGACGCATCGTCCGAAGCCGTCGCGTACGCCCGTGCGATCCGGGGGCAGCCGTACGACGAGCCGCTGCACGTGATCGCGCAGCTCGGCTGGTACTCCCACGACAACGACCCGGTGCTCGCAGGCACATGGGCGGCGTCGGTCGCCGCGGTCGACATCACGCTCTCCGCATGGGAAGCCGTCGCCGACGGTCGCGCGCCGGTGGCGTACGCGCTCGCGCGGCCGCCCGGGCACCACGCCGCGACCGACTCGTTCGCGGGTTACTGCTATCTCAACAACGTCGCGGTCGCGGCACAGGCCTGGACCGACCGCGGCGCGCGGGTCGCGATCATCGATGTCGACTACCACCACGGCAACGGCACCCAGCAGATCTTCTACGACCGTGACGACGTGCTGTTCGTGTCGCTGCATGCGGACCCGGCCGACGAGTACCCGTTCTTCCTCGGGTTCGCGCGCGAGCGCGGCTGGGGTGCGGGCGAGGATTGCACGCGTAACTTCCCGTTGCCGGCCGGCACCGAGTGGGCTGCGTACGGCCCCGCGCTCGAAGCCGCGCTGGCGGCCGTCCGCAGGTTCGGACCCGATGGCGTGCTCGTGTCCCTCGGCGTCGACACCGCGCTCGAGGACCCGGACACGTTCCGGCTCGTCGCCGACGACTACAAGCGCATCGGCGCCGCGCTCTCGGAAATTTCGCTTCCGGCCGTCGTCGTGCAAGAGGGCGGCTACAACCTCGACGTCATCGGCCGCAACGTGGCCAACGTCCTGCGCGAGCTCGACCACTGACGAACGTGCGTGGCTGACGGCCCTATAAGGGCCGCGTGCCACGCATGTTCGGCTATTCGTTGAGGGGCTCGGATCGGATCGCGAAGATCTCGGCGACGATCAGCTGCTCGGGCATGGGCGAAGGGTCCCACCCGTAGCCCTCGATCTCGCCGGCGCTGCGCCGGCCGGTCACGGCGCGCAAGATCTCGAAACGGCTGGCCTTCACCGTCGCGACGGGCTCGCCGTCACCGACGACCTCGTCGTCCTCCTCGGTGACGAAACGCATCGTCGGCGCGCTCGTTGTCGGCCGCGTCGCGACGAGCCACTCCCATGCCAGGGCGAGCGCGTCGCTGTTGCGCGCGCCGGGCCGGCCGAGCGCACAACGGATGTCGTGCTCGTGCGTGGCCGCGTCGAAGAGTGCCTGCCCCGCGATCTCCATCGGCGCGGCGCCGATCATGTGCTCGAAGCGCCCGGCGTGCGCGTCCCACTCGTCGAGCATCTCGATAGCCGGCACGCCGCGCCGCGCCTCGACTTGCGCCGCGGTCCACGGGTCGGTCGCGACGCCGTCGAGCCGCCCGTGGACGACGTCGTCGGTTACCCCGACGAGATGCGCGAGCACGTCGTGCACGGTCCATCCCGGCGTCGCCGGGGACGGTCCGTCGACCGCGGCCGGATCGGCGGACTCGACGATCTCGCGGACGCGGCCGCGCAATGCGCGATAGCCGACGGCGTGGGGTTCAGACATCGGATGCACCCTTTCGACGGAGCCTTTCGGCATTCGACCACAGCGCGAGCACCACCGCCCAGACCGCGCCTGCGAGCAGCACCGCGGTGCTGTGGTGCTCGCTGAACGGTCCGGCGGCGAGCACACCGAGCGGCACCGTGCCGCCGAACCCCATGATCCACAACGCCATCACCCGACCCCGCACCTCGTTGGGAAGGTGATCCTGCAGCACCGTCGACAGGCACGTGACCACGAGGAAGTACACGTAGCCGAGCAGCGCGACGACGGGAAACGCGAGCGCGGCGGTACGCACGAGCGCGAACGCCGCGAGCACCACCGCGAACGCGACGAAACCCGCGCGTAGGAGCCCGACCTTGGAGCGACTGGCGAGCACGGTACCGACGCTCACCGCCCCGAGTGCCGCCCCGAACCCGAACGTGGCGTACAGCAACCCGAACTCGCCGCTCTTGGGAGCAATGCCGAGGTTGAACTTCGCGATGACCCCCATGATGCCGACGAACGGCAGTGAGAAGCACGAGAACGTGGCGAGGGTGATCAGCACGTGCCGGATCAACGGATCGCGCCGCGCGATGCGCACACCCGAGAGGAGCCTCGCGATCCCACGCTCGTCGATGACGGCGTCGGTGCGGCCCGCATAGCGCGCCCACACGAGGCCCGCGACTGCGAAGAGGTACGTGGCGGCATTGATCGCGAACACCGGTCCGGCATCGAGGGTCGTGTAGATCAGGCCGCCGATCGCGGGACCGATGACCCGCGACAGGTTCATCTGCACGGACATGAGCGCGACCGCGCCCGGCATGTCCTCGCGCGGCACGAGCGTCGGCAGGATCGAGCTCAGCCCCGGCGCGCCGAGCGCGTTCGCGATGCCGATCGCGAACACGATGCCCACGATCGCCCAAGGCGACGAGTCCGTCTTCCAGACGATCGCGGCGAGAACGAGCGAGAGGATGCCCTGAATGAGCTGCAGGGTGACGAGCAACCGCCGACGGTCGACCGTGTCGGCGAGCGCGCCACCCGTGAGGGAGAGGAACAGGAGCGGTCCGAGCTGCGCGAAGAACACCAAGCTCACCCAGCTGCCCTTGCCGGTCACGTCGAGCATGTACGCGCCGAGGATGACGTTCTGCATCCACGTGCCGACGTTCGACGCGAACGTGCCCGCGTACACGATCCGGAAATCGCGGTGGCGGAGTGCGGCTTGCGCGGTTCCGCGCCGGTATGGGACGTCGCCGTCGACGAGCGCGTCCTCGACGTCTTCGCGCTCGGCTTGGTCCCGCGGCAGCATCAGACGCCCGATCTCACGACGGCAATGCTCACGACGGCAATGCTCACGACATCCGCGGTGTCGTACCGGTCACGTGCTCGGCTTCCAAACGCGCGAGCTCGTCGTCGTCGAGACCGAGCTCGCCGCGCAATACCTCTGCGGTGTGCTCACCGAGTGTCGGCGCCGGGCCGCGCCAGAATCGTTGCGGGCCCGCCGACATCCGCACCGGCCACGTCGGGTATTCGTGGCTACCGACGAGCGCGTGCGTCACCGGCTCGAAGAAGCCCCGCGCACGCAGCTGCGGGTCGTCGAGCGTCGCATAGCCCGGGACCATTGGTGCCGCGGGAATGCCCTGCGCGAGCGCGGACTTGGCCGCGTCCTCGGGCGAACGCGTCGCGCACCATGCAGCACGCTCCTCGTCGGGCATCGGATCGCGCGCCCGGTCCACCGCGACCCACGCGTCGTCTCCCGCACATCGATACACGCCGCGCGCGCCGCGCCGGCCGAGCAGCGTGCCGTCGATGGCGTGACGGATCACCTGCTCGGCGGTGACCGCGGTCGCGACCTCGACCAGCGGTACCTCGACCAGCTGCCCCGCGCCCGTACGCGCGCGGTGCTCGAGCGCGGCCACGACCGCGAGCGCCGCGTGCGTGCCGACCATCGGGTCGACGGGACCGCCGGGGATGATCGGTGGGCCGCCGTCGTAGCCGGTCACGAACGCCATTCCCGTGAGCTGCTCCATCGTCTGCGCGAAGCCGCCGCGCGCTCGCCACGGACCCGACAGCCCGAAGGCGGGCATGCGGAGGTAGATCGCAGTGGGATTGATGGCGTGCACCGTCTCCCAGTCGAGCCCGAAGCGCTCCATCACCTGGGGCGTGAAGTTTTCGGCGATCACGTCGCAACGCGCGACGAGCTGTTTCGCGATCGCAAGACCCTCGGGATGGCGGAGGTCGAGTGTGATCCCGCGCTTGCCCAGGTTGGTCGCATGGAAGAGCGGCGACAGCTCGTAGAACTCGGGATTCTCGTTCGGGCGCACCGCCGCGCTGAATCGAATGCCGTCAGGACGCTGCACGGCCTCGACCTTGATGACGTCGGCGCCCATCGCGTGCAGCCACGCGGTCGCGAACGGGCCGGCCCAGAACGCGGTGAAGTCGAGCACCTTCACACCCGAGAGCGGGTGCTCCCCCGGCGCGTCCGGCAACCGGGGGCGTGCCGGCGCGGCCGGCCATGTCCCCGTGGCCGCACTCGGCGGCGTGAGCTCCCGATCGGCAACCGCGTGGAAGCGGAACGGCGCCCGAGGCCGGATCCAGCGCTCGCCGGGCTGCGTGACGAACACGTTCCGCGCCACGAGGTGGTCGAAACGCGGGAGCTCGGCACCGTTGCCGACGATCGTGGCCGGGACGCGCGCGTCGACGCATGCCGCAACAACCTCGTCCGCGGTGTGCGCGCTCGTCCACGCGTGGAGCGCCGCGTTCACCTCGTCGGCGCGCATGAAACGTCCGAGCATCGTGCCCAGCTGCTCGTCGTCGGCCATGTCCGGGCGACCGATGAGCCGCGCGAGCGACTGCCATTGCTGCGTGGTGACGGTCGTGATGCCGGCGTATCGACCATCGCCCGTCGGTTCGTTGCCGGGGATCATCACCCAGCGGAAGGCGTGCTGCCGGCCGCCGGGGAACCGGGCGAACAACGTCGGGTGGGTCATGTACGTCATCTGCATCGCTTCGAGCATCGACGCGTCGACGCGCTCCGGCACACCGGTACGCGACGCGCGCGTCCATGCGGTGAGGCCGCCGAGCGCGGCGAAGGCGCCGACGATGTACTCGGCGAGCCGCCCGCCGACGGTGAGTGGCGGGAGCTGCATGTGTCCGTGTCCCGCGAGGCTGCCGCTGCGCGCCTGCAGCACCTCTTCGGTGAGCTCGACGCCGTCGTCCGGACCGCCGTGACCGAGCGGCGTGATCGAGATCGTGACCAGCGGATTGCTGCCGGCCGGCGCGGCGCCGGGTTCGCCGACGATGACGACTTCTGCGGCACCGAGCCACGGCGCGAGGTCGCCGGCGTGGCGTTGCGACGTCCGCAGGTAGACGAACAGTGGATCGTCGCCGATCGGCGCGCCGTGCACGACGTCGGCACCGAGATCGGTGAGCAACTTGGCGCAATACGCGCCCGCGATCCCCACCGTGCAATCGACGACGCGCAACCCGTCGTAGATCATCGCACCATCCGGAACATGGGAACCACGACCGACGTCCCGGGCACCGTGGAGAACGACAGGTCGCGGAACTCGACTTCGACCGGTGCGTCGGGGACGAGCGCGCCGGCCTCGGTGTCGACGATGTACGTCGCGAGCCGGACGGCGGGGTCCTCGTCGAGCGCGACGAGCGCGGTCACGAACGGCACCTTGTCGTCGAATGCAGGGAGGAACGCGCGCCGCACGATCGCCCATGAGAACAATGAGGCGCGCCCGGACACCTGTGTCCACACGAGCGCGCCGCCGTCGGCCGGACACGTCTCCTGCGGATACCACACGTAGGTGCCGCATTCCTCGCACCGTGGGATTCGGAGCTCACCGGCGGCCGCGGCCGCGAAGAACGGCGCGCTGAGCGGCTCGCCGAGATCGGGCAGCGGGAAGTCCGCACGCTTGATCGCCACGGGCTACGCGTCCTTCGCCAACACGAGCGTGCTCGCCATGTGACCCGTGTAGCCGCCGTATACCGCGACCTCGCAAGTCGGCACCTGTGCCGGTGCGATGCCGCGAAGCTGCTTCACGCATTCGACGACGTGGGCGATCCCGAGCACGTAGGCATGCGACAGCAGGCCGCCGTGCGTGTTGAACGGCAGCGTGCCGCCGTCGTGGAACAGGGCGTCCCCCTCGACGAACGCGCCGGCCTCACCCTTTGCACAGAACCCCATGTCCTCGATCTGCATCAAGCTGACCACGGTGAACGGGTCGTAGACGGTGAGCACGTCGACGTCGGCGGCACCGATGCCGGCCATCGCGAACGCACCGGGCGCCGAGAACACCTGCGGAGTGCTCGTGAACGCGCGTTGCTGTGCCCAATGCGTCCCCGCGCCCGAGTAGCCCTCGCCCACACCGAGCACGACCGCGGGCGGTTGCTTCAGGTCGCGCGCCCGTTCGACGCTCGTGGTCACGTACGCGGCGCCGCCGTCGGAGATGAGGCACGAATCGAAGAGCCGAAGCGGCTCGGCGAGGTAGGGCGCCGCGAGGTAGTCGTCCATCGTCATCGGACGTCCGTGCATCACCGCGTCGGGATTGAGGTTTGCGTGCCGCCGGCACGCGACCGCGATCGCACCGAACTGTTCTGCGGTCGTGCCGAACTCGATCATGTGCCGGCGCATGATGGTCGCGAAGTACACCGGCTGCGGGAACCAGCCGAACGGCACTTCGAGGTTCTGCTTGCTCGACTGCGTCGCGTGGACCTCGCCCGGACCGCCGGTCATCGACCCGCGCTGGGTCGCCCATGCCACCGAGAAGACGTTCAGCACGTGGCGTGCCTTGCTCTGCGCGATCGCCTCGGCCGCGAGGTACGGCGCGGTCGCGGCCCATGCCATGCCGCCGCCCCACTCCGACGTCCAGAGGTCGTGCGACGTGCCGAAGTGCTCGTGGAATGCGTCGGCGTCGAAGTCGCCCATCGCGCGCGACCAGGTCAGACCGTCGATGTCCGCGGGATCGAGGCCGGCGTCGGCGATCGCCCGTTCGGCCGCTTCCGCGCCGATCTCGCGAGCCGTCCTCCCCGACGCCTTTGTATATGCAGTCTCGCCGACACCCGCGATCGCCACCTGGCCGCGAACCGATTCGAGCTCGCTTGCGTGTCCCCAGTCGGGCGCGTCCGGCACGCACCGAACCTATCGCCCGAGGCGAGCGGACCTATGTGGTGATCGTCGGAGCCGGAAACGGCACCGACCGGGCATACCGGGGAGCGATGTCCGCCGGCAGCTGCGGCACCGGACTCGCGACGACGATGATGCACCAGGGCGTTGCGTCCTCGCCGCGAATCATCGCGGCGTGCAACGTCATCGGCGACGTCGCGGCGAGCGGCTGGATGTCGACCGTGCGGAAATCGAGCTCGCCGACCAGCACCTCGTCGAAGCTGCGATGCAGCGGCTGCGCGTCCGTGACCAGCGTGCCGAGCGCGGTGGTGACGACCCGTGTGCGATCCTGGCCGAGCTGGGTGGCGTACGCCTTCGTGCAGCCCAGGTGGTGGAGATCGAGATCGAGCACCGCGACACGCGCTTCGGGATCGTCGCCCGCGATGGACTCCAGGAGCTCGTCGAGCGCCGAACGGGAAACGGTCTCCATGTGCTCGTAATCCGAGAGGAAGGTCCTGACCGTGTCGACCAGGCGTCGTCGCGCGTCCTTTGCAACGAGCGAATGGGCGGCCCGGGCGTGCGCGAGCGAGATGCGACCGCCGAGCGCAGTCACGAAGGCGACGTCCTCGCGCTCATACGGCCGGCCCGGCCCGTCACGCACGACGATCAACGCCCCGTCGATGCGCTCGTCGGTGCCGATCGGCACGGTGATCAGGCTGTAACAGCCACCTTCGAGCAGGAACTCATGAAGCTCGGGATGCAGCGAACGGCGAACGTCGCGCTGGGGCACCTGCGGGACGAACAGCGGCGACCCGGTACGCACGACCAGGCGCGCGACCTGGAGGGCGAACGGCACCTCGTACGCCACTTCCGCGAGCGCGACCTCCGACACCGGATCGTGATGCGCCACGTGCGCAACGGCGATCTCGCCGTCGGTACCTCGGAGAGCGACGATGACCGCGTCACCCAACACGTCCGCGCCGAAGCGTCCGCCGCGTTCGACGATCGGACGCGCGTTCACGGTGACCGCGTCCACCATGTGGTCGAGAACCTCGACGGCGTGCTCGCGCGTCTCGGGCACCGACGGCGCGGTGTGCAGCGTTGCCGACGACGACTCGGGCAGACGCTCGAGCGCGACGCGTTGCGCTTCGAAGCGTTCGAGCGCGGCGTCACTGATCTCGTATCCCGCACCGACCTTCACCGCGACGAGCTGCCCGCTGCGCACCCAGCGGTACGCGGTCTGATAGTGCACGCCCAGCCGACGCGCCGCCGTCTTCAAGTTCACAAGAACCTCGCGATGACGGGACCGCAACGGGAATTTCGTGCCCCCACTGCGCTCTGTTGCACTCCACGTAGATCGAGAGCCCCGCCGCTCGAACCCCGCGCCTATCGCATCACAAATGGGAAGCCGCGCGCCTGTCCGACGCACACAACGCTGAAAAATCCGGCATAACGGCAGTTCGTACCCATCGCCGCGGGCGGATCTGACCCATTCGGGACGGCGCGGCTACGTTCGTTTCCCGGCTCCGCGGGGGACGACCACAGGAGACGCCGACAAATGCCGATGCCGAGCGACGTCGGAGTGATCGACCTGATGATCGCCCCGCCCTTTCCCGACGCGAAGCGCACGTACCAGTTCTTGCGGGCGAACCTCCGCGATCGCGAATCGCTCGAGGAGTTCGAATTCCCCGCCCAGTACATGTTCAAGGACGTGCCGCATCCCGAGCCTGGCGCGGACGCGGTCGGCTTCCTGCTCGAGCAGATGGACCGGTTCGGCATCGAGCAAGGGATGCTCGGAATCTCGTTCCACGAGGAGCGCAGCGCCGATTCGTTGCGCGCCGTGCGGACGCATCCCGATCGGTTCTTCGGCAGCTACGAGGTCGATCCGAACCGCGGCATGGATGCCGTGCGCGATCTCCAACGTGCCGTCGAAGAGTTGGGTGTGAAGGCCGCGACCGCCTTCCCTGCCGGCCTGAACCCGCAGGTGCCTATCAACGACGCCAAGTTCTATCCGCTGTACGCCAAGTGCGTGGAGCTCGACATCCCGATCTGTGTGTGCGCGGGCGTGCCCGGACCACGAGTGCCGTTCGCACCGCAGTACGTCGGGCTGATCGACGAGGTGTGCTGGTACTTCCCCGAGCTGAAGTTCGTAACGCGCCATGGCTGCGAGCCGTGGGCCGACCTCGCGGCCAAGCTGCTGCTCAAGTGGCCGAACCTCTACTACTCGACGTCGGCGTTCGCGCCCCGCTACTACCCGAAGGCCATCGTCGACTTCGCGAACACGCGCGGTGCCGAAAAGGTGATGTACGCCGGCTACTACCCGATGGGATTGTCGCTCGACCGGATCTTCAAGGAGATGCCGGAGGTCCCGTTCCGCGACAACGTGTGGCCGAAGTTCCTCCGCGAGAACGCACGACGCGTCTTCAGCCTCCGGTGAGCGCCTTCCAGCACGCGCTCGCCGGTGGTGTCGTCGACACCGCCGTCGGCTTTCCCAAGTCGCGCGACGACATGTTCGAGTTCTACGAGTTCATACGGAAGGGGTCGCACGACGCGGCCACCAAGGAAGGTGACCTCGAGTTCCCGGCCGGCTACATGTTCAAGAACGTACCGAAGTGGGATGCCGACGACATGGGTGACCCCGTGGAGATGTTGTTCCTCGAGCACCAGCGTCAGGGCATCACGCAGGCGATCGTCGGTGTCGAGGACGAGGTCGGCCGGCGGGCGGTGCGCGATCTGCCCGATCACTTCTTCGCGAGCATCGGCATCGACCCGAACGATGGCATGGACGCGGTGCGAAAGATCGACCGCTATGCCGACGAGTTCGACCTCAAGGCCGTCGGCTCGTTCCCGTCCGGGCTGTACCCGCAGGTCGCGCTCAACGACAAGATGTTCTACCCCATCCTCGCGAAGTGCATCGAGCGCGACGTCGCCTTCTGCTCGACGGCGGGAGTTCCTGGTCCGCGCCTCCAGTACGCGCCACAAGAGGTCGGCCTCATCGACGAGGTGTGCTGGTTCTTTCCCGAGTTGAAGTTCGTGACGCGCCACGGGTGCGAGCCGTGGACCGCGCTCGCGGCGAAGCTGCTGTTGAAATGGCCGAACCTCTACTACTCGACCACGGCGTTCGCCCCGAAGTACTACCCGAAGGACATCATCGATTTTGCCAACACGCGCGGCGCCGACAAGGTGATCTGGTCGGGTTACTTCCCGGCGGGCCTGTCGTACGACCGCATCTTCCGTGAGCTCCCCGACGTGCCGCTGCGCGACCACGTGTGGCCGAAGTTCCTGCGCGAGAACGCACAACGCGTGTTCAAGCTGCCCGAGAAGACACCTACCGCCGCATGAGCGCCGAAGCATTCGAAAGAGCGCGGGCCGAAGTGGGCGTGATCGACACGATGATCGGCTTCCCGGCACCGCGCGAGGAACAGGCGAAGCACTACGACTTCATCCGGCGTCAGACCCACGACGCCGACAGCCAGGAGTGGGAGTTCCCCGCCCAGTACATGTTCAAGGGCGTGCCGCACTACGACCGCGTCGACGATCCCGTCGAGATGCTCGTGCAGAAGATGGACCAACACGGCATCCGCAAGGCGCTCACCGGGCTGCCGACCGAAGGGAACGCGAAGATCGCGCTCGAGCGGTACCCCGACCGGTTCGTGCCGTCGAGCAACGTCGATCCGAACGAGGGCATGGACGCCGTGCGCAAGCTCGACGAGGCGGTGCGCGTGCACGGCGCCAAGGCGACGCACTGCTGGGGCACCGGCCTCATCCCGCAGGTGCCGCTGAACGACAAGAAGATGTACCCGATCTATTCGAAGTGCATCGAGCTCGACATCCCGATCTTCGTGTATGCGGGGGTGCCGGGACCGCGCATCCGTTACGCGCCGCAGTACACCGGTCTCCTCGACGAGGTGTGTTGGTTCTTCCCGGAGTTGCGGATCGTGACGCGTCACGGCGGCGAGCCGTGGACGGAGCTGATGGTGAAGTTGCTCCTGAAGTGGCCGAACCTTCACTACTCGACATCTGCGTTCGCGCCCAAGCACTACAACACGCACATCGTCAACTTCGCGAACACCCGCGGCGCCGACAAGATCATCTACGCGGGCTACTACCCGATGGGCCTCGACATCGATCGCATCTTCGCCGAGCTGCCGAACGTGCCGTTCCGGGACCACGTCTGGCCCAAGTTCCTCTACGAGAACGCCGCCCGGGTGCTGAAGCTCACCGACTGACCCAACAGATTGGACGCTGGGCACGCTCCTGGCGGGCTGAGCGTCCAAACAGACTGGACATTGGCGTATGACGGGGCCGCTGGCCGGCATCAAGGTGGTCGAGCTGCCGAACATCGGGCCGGTGCAATTCGCGGGCATGTTGCTCTCCGACCTCGGCGCGGAGGTGTTACGGGTCGACCGGGCGAGCGACGTCGCGACCGGACGCACCGTCGCGGGCGGCAGCGCCGCGCCGTACTCGGTGATCGATCGCGGTCGCCGGAGCGTCGGCGTCGACCTCAAGCATCGCGACGGCCCGGGCGTCGTGCTGCGGTTGTGCGAACGGGCCGACGTGCTGCTCGAGGGGTTCCGGCCCGGCGTCGCGGAACGGCTCGGCGTCGGGCCCGAGCAGTGCCGGACCCGCAACGAACGACTGATCTACGCGCGCATGACGGGGTGGGGCCAGGACGGTCCCCTCGCGCACGACGTCGGTCATGACGTCAACTACCTGTCGATCGCGGGCGTGCTCTGGCACCTCGGTCCCGAGGCCCACGCGCCGCACCCGCCGATCAACCTGCTCGCCGACTTCGGCGGCGGGGGCTCGCTCGTGGTGCTCGGCATCCTCGCCGCGCTCGTCGAACGGGGGCGATCGGGTCAGGGGCAGATCGTCGACGCGGCAATGGTCGACGGCAGCGCGCAGCTGATGAGCATCTTCTTCGGGATCGACGCCATGGGCGGGTGGGGTCCGCGCGGCACCAACCTGCTCGACGGTGGCGCCCACTTCTACAACGTCTACGAGACCGCGGACGGCGGCTTCGTGTCGATCGCGTCGTACGAGCCCAAGTTCTACGCCAACCTCTGCGCGCTGATCGCGCCGCTCGGTTTCGACGACCTCGATCCGGTGGGGCAGATGGACATGACGCGCTGGCCGGGGCTGAAGCAGCGGTTCGCAGCGCTGTTCCGCACCAGGACCCGTGACGAATGGGTCGCGTTCTTCACCGATCACGAGGTGTGCTTCGCACCCGTCCTGTCGATGTCCGAGGCGCGCGCGCATCCCCACAACGTCGGACGCGAGACCTTCGTGGACGTCGACGGCGCGCCGCACCCGGCGCCGGCTCCGCGGTTCTCGCGCACGCCCGGAGCGGTGCAGGGCGCGCCGGTGAAACCGGGCGCGCACAGCGACGCGGCGCTCGTGGAGTGGGGATTCGGCGCCGACGAGGTCACCAACTTGAAGGCGGCCGGCGCCGTCGCCTGACGATTGCCATGTGTTTGGACGCGGAGCCCGCCTCTGGCGGGCTGAGCGTCCAATCTGTTGGCGCGGGGGGACCTCAGCCGGCGGTACGCGTGAGGTGCGATGTCGACGCCTCGCATTGCGGTCCGTCGGCGCCGCTCACCGCCCGGACGTGCACATCGACGCGGTATCCCCCGAACGACGCCGCAAAGTCCCATCTGTCGCCGGGGTTCCCGAAGTTCGAATCGGGCGTATAGCTCCGCGATGCACCCGTGCTCAGGTGCACGGTGACGGTGCAGAAGCTCGGCTGGTCGCTCACCGTCACGCTCGCCCGGACACGCGCGACGGTCGTCGTCGTGGTCGGCCTTGTTGTCGTCGTCGTCGGCGGCCGCGGCACCGTGGTGGTCGACGTCGTCGTGCTCGAGGTCGAGGTCGAGGTTGTCGTCGGCGGCACAGTGGTCGTGGTCGACGTGCTGGTCGTGGTCGCGGGCGGATTGGTGACGGTCGTCGTGCTCGCGCGCGGTGCGGGCTTGGCGGCCCGGGACACACCGACGCTGGCGAAGCCGGTCACGACCAGCACCAGGCACACGAGGGCGAAACCGACGAGGCCGACGGACACCATCGCCGCGCGAGCGTTGCGTTGTCGCGCCCGCTTCCGCATGCCGTCACCGAAATCGTTCACCTCGCCCCCATCGGCGGGGCCATCACCCACTTGAATCTCCTCAAGATGGCGTCACGGTGTCCGCCGCACGCCAGCAGTACCAGGCGACCAGCGAACGGTACGGACGGAACCGCTCACCCTCGCCGACGAGTTGTTTGGGCGTCAGGGGCTCCTCGAAGCCATACAGCAGCATGTACCCCGCCCGCACCCCGAAATCGAGTGTGGGCCACACGTCGAGCCGCCCGAGCTGGAACATCAGGAACATATGCGCGGTCCACTCGCCGATGCCACGCACGAGGACGAGCTCCCGTACGACCTCATCGTCCGGCAGACGCGCGACCCGATGGAGCTCGACCAGCCCCGCCTGCACCTTCTCCGCGAGATCACGGATCGACGCCGCCTTCGCGCCCGACAATCCGGCCGCGCGCAGTTGCTCGACGGGAAGGGCGAGCACCGCTTCGGGCGTGGGCGGGCCGTCGAACAGACCTTCGAACCGCCCGTGGATCGCAGCCGCCGCACGGCCCGCGAGCTGCTGGTAGCAGATCATGCGCGCCAGCTCCGCGAAGTGTGGACGGCGGCGGGCGCGTCGCAGGACGGGCACGCCGTGCGTGCGCAACATGCGCGCCATGACCCGATCGCGCTTGGCGAGCACGCGCGCGCCTTCCTCGATCGCTTCCCGTGCGGCAGCCTGACTCCGAGCCATCAGCGCTCAGTCTCGCGGTACGCCAGGAGCCCGTCACGATCGACGGCGAAGCGGACGCGATCGCCGATGACCGGTGCGTCGCGCTGCGGCACCCGCACGGTGAGCGCGGCGCCGGGTACGGGCTCGACGGTGAGCGCCACGACCTCACCGGTGAACGTCGTGCCCGTGACGATTCCGTCGAGGGGCCCGGCAACGTCGAGGCGGAGCGCATCCGGGCGAAAGACCAGGTCGACGCGCCCGTCGGGGGTGCCCGCGGGCGCCGGCAGCCGGCCCCACGGCGTCTCGAGCACGCCGGCGCGCGCCGTGCAAGGTGTCGCGGGACCGAAGCCGAAGAAGCGTGCCGTCCGCGCGTCCACGGGCCGGCGCCACACCTCGGCGGGCGTCCCCTGCTGCACGACACGCCCGGCGCGCATCACCGCGAGCCGCGCCGCGACGGTGAATGCCTCGTCGTGGTCGTGGGTCACGTAGATCGCCGGCAGCGCGGCCCGGTCGAGCAGCGCACGGATCTCGTCGATCAGCCGGGCGCGCCACGCTCGATCGAGTGCACCGAGCGGTTCGTCGAGCATCAGCAGCCGCGGCTCGACGACGAGCGCCCGCGCGAGCGCGACGCGCTGCTGCTCGCCGCCCGAGAGGGTCGCCACCGGCCGGTCAAGAAACTCGCGCAACCCGACCAGCGCCAGCACTTCCTCGATTCTTCGCGCGCGTGCAGCGCGATCGGCACGGGCCATGCGCAAGCCGAACTCGACGTTGCCGCGCACGTCGCGGTGCGGGAAGAGCGCGTACTCCTGGAACATGAGGCCGAAGCGGCGCTCGTGCGGTGGTACCACCGTGACGTCGTCACCGTCCCAGCAGACGCGTCCGGCATCGAGCGTCTGCAAGCCGGCAATCGCGCGCAGCAACGTCGTCTTGCCGCAACCGCTCGGTCCGAGCACCGCCAGCGTCTCACCCGGCGCAACCGCCAGGTCGACATGATCGACCGCGACATGTGCGCCGAACCGTACGACTGCACCCTCGACCTCGAGCACAACTAGAGATCTCCGAGGTCGCGGATGCGGACGCGCTCGATTGCGAGGACGACGGCGGCGGTCAACGCCATCAGGATCGTCGCCATCGCGAGCGCCTGGCCCGCGTTGAGGTCGCCGGGGCGGGTGAGGAAGCGCTGGATCGCGATCGGAATCGTCGGCGTGTCGGGCCGGGCGACGAACAACGTCGCGCCGAACTCGCCCAGCGACACCGCAACACAGAAGCCGGCGGCCACGACGAACGCTCGCCCGACGATCGGAAGGTCCACCTCGCGCCAGACCCGGCCGGGCGGCGCGCCGAGCACGGTCGCGGCATCACGGAGCCGCGGATCGATGCTGCGCAGGGCGGGAACGACGACCCGCACGACGAAGGGGATCGCGACGATCGCGTGGGCGAGGGGGATGATCAGTGCCGTCGTCGACAGGTCGAGTGGCGGGGAATCGAACGCGAGCAGGAATCCGAAGCCGACGGTGACGGCCGATGTTCCCAGCGGGAGCATGAGCATCACGTCCATCGTCCTCGTGGCGCGCCCGGGACGCGACGCGATCACCGCCGATGCCAGACCGCCGACGAGCAGCGCGACCACCGTTGCGACGGCTGCGAACACGAGCGAGTTCCGCAACGCCGTCCACGGCGAGACGAACAGCGTGCTCGTCGACGCGCTCGACCCGAGCGCGCGGTACGACGCCAGTCCCCAGGGGCCACCCGCGTGAAACGACCGCCACGTGAGGGCGGCGAGTGGACCGCCGAGGAAGAGGGCGGTCGCACCGACGATGCCACCCACGAGGAGTCGTTGCCGCCCGTGCGGTCGGCGGGCCGTCTCGCTCGCCGCGACGAGCCGCTGCGCAACCGCGCGGCGCTCCTGGGCGCGCGCCATGAAGGAGAGCACCGCGAGCACGGCGAGTATCTGTACGAATGCCAGCGCGGCGGCGACCCGGAGATCGAACAGCTCGACGGCTTGCCGGTAGATCTCGACCTCGATCGTCGCGTGGGAGGGATCGGCGAGCAGCAGGGCCACTCCGAACGACGTGAACGTGAACAGGAACACGATCGATGCCGCGGCAAGCAAGGAAGGCGCGAGCAGGGGCAACGTGACGTGCCGGAACGCGCGCGCTCGCGACGCACCCAGCATGCGGGCGGCTTCCTCACGACGGGGATCGAGGTTCGACCAGAACCCGCCGACCGTCCGCACGACGACCGCGACATTGAAGAACACATGGGCGGCGAGCATCGGCGCGACGCCGCGCTGCCAGTGCAGGAACGACAACGGCCCGCCAGGCCGCAAAAGCACGAGGAACGCGGTGGCGACGACCACCGTCGGCAGCACGAACGGCACCATCACGAGCGCACGGAAGACGCGCTTGCCGGCGAATTGGTACCGCGCGACGACGTACGCGGCGGGAAGCCCGACCGCGAGCGTCAGCGCCGTGGACGCGATCGCCTGCCACAGCGTGAACCACATGACATGGCGGAGCCCGCGGTCGCCCAAGGCGTCGCCCAACGCGCTGGGGCGCAGCGCCCGGCCGAAGATCGCGCCCAGCGGCCAGGCGAAGAAGATCGCGAGAAACGCCAACGGGACGGCGACGCGCGACACGTGCCAGACGCGTGCCCTCATCGCACCACGATGTCGGTCCATTCCTTGATCCAGGAGTCGCGACCGTCGCCGATTGCCTGCGGGTCCATCGTGTAGGGATTCGGCGGCACCGCCGCCCACTTCTCGTAGACCGGCGGCAGCGTTGCGCCGTCGACGACCGGATTCACGTACATCTGGAGCGGCATGTCCTCTTGAAAGCGGCGCGACACCAGAAAGTCGACGAGCGCGCGTGCGCCTGCCGGGTTCCGCGCACCGCGCAACACGCCCGCGAACTCGTACTGGCGGAAGCACGACGATTCGACGACCGCGACGCGCGGCGTGTCGCGGTGCGGTGTGGAGAAGACCACGTCGGCCGGCGGGCTCGACGCGTACGACACGACGATCGGCCGGTCGCCGGGACCCCCTCCGGCCGTGAAGTCGGTCTCGTAGGCCTGGGTCCAGTCGTCCACGACCCGCACGCCGTTGGCGCGCAACATGCGCCAGTAGTCCTGCCAGCCGTTCTCGCCGTACTCCGAGATCGTGGCGAGAAGGAACGCCAGCCCGGGTGAGGATGTCGCGGCATTCTCGACCACCGTGAGGTTCTTGTACCGCGGGTCGGCCAGGTCTGCCAGCGACGACGGCTTCGGCGGACGGCCGTCGCGGCCGAACCATGACGCGTCGTCGTCGACACACACGTCGCCCTGGTCGACCGGCGTCACGCGATGGTCCGCGTCGACGGGCACACCGCGGCGGAACGAGACGCCCGGCACGGCATACGGATCGAACAGCTTGGCGTCGAGCGCGCGTGTGAGAAACGTGTTGTCGACACCGAACAGGACGTCCCCGAGCGGGTTGCCCTTGCGCAGGATCGCCTGGTTGACGGTGACGCCCGCGTCGCCGGGCTGCACGAGCTTGATCTTGTAGCCGGTTTGCTTCGTGAATTCCGCCAGCACTTCCGGCGACGCCGCGAACGCGTCGTGGGTCAACAGCGTGACCGTGCCGGACGACTTCGTACCAGCGCTCTTCGTGTCTCCGCCGCTCGAGCACGCGCTCGGGAATGCGACGCAAAGCCCGAGCAGCAGGAGCACCAGGGAACGCCTCATGACGTGCCACCGACGGGCTGGACGACGAGCAGCGTGCCGTCGTCGAGGGCGACCGACACCGGGATGTCGGCGATGACATTGCTGACACCCCGGGTGGTGCCGAGCGGCAGGTCCTCGCCGTGCAGCGGGTATTGCAGGCCGTTCGTGGTGACGCCGCGAGCGCTTCCACCGGCGGGCAGCAGCGTGACGAGGTCGCCGCGCGCGCCGTCGATCTCCACGGGCGGGCCGCCGCCGCGCGCCACGATGACGCGGGCATCGCCGAAGCGGGCTTCGATGCCCAGCTCGGCAAAGCGCGGTGATGCGAGCAGCGCGACGTTCGCGAGGAAGTGGTCGAGCCGGCCGCCGGCACCGCCGACGATGACGACGCGATCGACGCCGTGGCGCTGGGCAACGAGCAGCGCGAGCTCGATATCCGTCGCGTCCTTGTCGGCCGGATGACGTTCGATCATCGCGCCCGCACGTCCCGCGGCGTCGACGGCCGCGGGATCAGCCGAATCCATGTCACCGACGACACAGTCGACGTGCAGACCGAGCCCGTCCGCGAGATGCACCCCGGAATCGGCGGCGACGACATAGGCGTCGCCCGGCAACGACTTGCGCATGTCGGATGCGACGGGATCACCGCCCGCGAGCACGATGGCGACACGTGCCATGCCGTCCCTCCCTTCGCCGGAATTACCCGGAGCAGGTTCGAGGGGTCGGTGGCGGGACGCTCACGCGCATGCCACCCTCTCAGCCCGGTTCCCCCGAGCTCCCCATTGGGTTGTACGCTCCGAGCGTATCGGGCGGTGCGTCGCGCGTCAGCGTGTCCGCATGAGGGCGACCGGGATGCCGCTGACCGTCGCGGGGAAGCCGAGGTTGTTGGCGTCCCCGAACGGGATGATGGCGCCGGTGAGTGTCTCGATCCAGTAGCCCTTGCCGGTGCCCGTGACGAGCATGCGGGACGCGCCGCCGTAGTTCGTGCATCCCCTGATGTCGCCGTGGTTCTTGGCGTCGCCGAAGGAGAAGACGCGGCCGCCCTGTGTCAACATCCAGTAGCCCTTGCCCGACAACGTGCGCTGCATCGCGACCACCGGCGACGACAGCCGGCGCCCGCCGAGCGATCCGTAGAACTTGGCGTCCCCGAAGCTGAAGATGCCGCCGTCGCTCGCGAACAGCCAGTAGCCGTGACCGGACCGCGTGCGTTCCATGCCCATTACCGGCTGCCAGAGCGGCTTGCGTCCCATCGAACCGCGGAACTTGGCACTTCCGAAGCTGAAGATGCCGCCGTCGTCGGCCACCAGCCAATAGCCGTGGTTGCTGCGCGTGCGCTCCATGCCGTTCACGGGCTTGTCGAGTCGCATCCCGCCCGTGGAGCCGTAGAAGTGTGCGCGCCCGTAGGTGAAGATGCCGCCGTCGCGCCCGAGCAGCCAGTAGCCCCTGCCGTCCGACGTCGACTCGGCGCCGATGATGGGCGCCGCGAGCGGCTGCCCGCGCCGATCGCCATGGAACTTGGCCCGACCGAAGGAATGGACGACACCGTCGGTCGTCACCTCCCAGTACCCACTGCCCCACTTCGGACCGCTCGAGGGCGGTGCGTACGGCACGCACGCGCCGCCCTTGCCGCTCTCGGCGAGCGCCTCGGAGTACATGCGAATGAGGATGAGGCCGTAGTCGTCGGCCGACGCCCAGATCAGGTGGCCGCACGGACAGTTGTGGCCGCCGAAGTACTCCCACAGCGGCGCGGCACCGACACGATCCGAGGGTGCCGAGATCAAGCGGCCGGAGAGTGAGCTCGTGCTCGGGTCGGCGTAGCTGCGCAGCAGCTGCATCTGCACCCTCGCGCCGTGCGCGGCTGATCCCATGCACCGGCTCGGCGCACTGTCGCCGTGACTGCACGTCGACAGACCCGCGCGGCCGTTGAACGCATAGATGCCGGCGTAGTTGTACGCGTTCGCGGGGATCTGCGAGCCGGTGAACGACAACCAGCCCGTCTCGAGCATCGACTGTACGAACGCCATGTCGCCGCGTACACCTTCGGTGTTGCCCTCGTTGATGAAGATCTGCGCGAGGAACGCCACGTTGTTGCCCAACGCGGGAATGCGCGGCTGGTTCGATCCTTTGTGGCGGTCGTACCAGCTCGCAAGCTCGCCCGCGGAAAGCAGGCTTGGTCCCATCACGGGCGTGTGCGTGGTGACTGCAGCGGACGCAGTGGACGTGGAGGTGGCGAACAACGACGCGCACGCGACCATCGTCGCGGCGAACGTGGCGATGAGGCGGGAAGCTCGACAGGTCATCGCCATCTCTTCATCGGAGGTTTCGCGCGCCGCTTGAGCGAGGCACCGGTCGTTGGACCACCGTAGACCGAACCGCGGTCCCGCTTCCGTCAAGACGCGGCGACGTCCCGGGCGGCTTGTGCCTTTGCAGACCGATAGTCGGGCTTTCCGTTGGGAAGCCTGGGAACTTCCTGAACGAGGACGAGCTCGCGGGGAATCTTGTAGCTCGCGATCAGCGCACGGCAATGTTGCTGCAATGCCTCGAGCGTCGGCGTGCGATCCGCGCGCGGTTGCAACAACGCGCACACCCGTTCGCCCCACCGTGCGTCGGGCACACCCACGACGAGCACGTCGAACACGTCGGGATGCGACTTCAGCGCGCCTTCGACCTCCTCGGGAAAGATCTTCTCGCCACCCGAGTTGATCGACGCCGAGCCGCGTCCGAGCAACGTGATACGGCCGTCCGCCTCGACCGTCGCGTAGTCGCCCGGGATCGACCATCGTTTGCCGCTCGGGTCGACGACGAAGGTCTCCGCGGTCTTCGCCGGGTCGTTGTAGTACCCGAGCGGGATGTTGCCGCCCCGCGCGACGCGACCGACGCGTCCGGAGCCGGGCTCGATCGGTGCGAAGTGCTCGTCGAGCACAACCGAATCCGCCGACGCGGTCACGCTGGTGATGCCCTCTTTGGGCGCGTCGCCCTTCGTGACGAAGCGGATGCCGTTCATGCCGGACTCGGTCGATCCGATCGCGTCGGTCATCACCAGGTGGTCGGGCAACAGCGCCTGGAGCTGCTCTTTCACCGTTTGCGAGAAGATCGCCGCGGTCGAGCTGAACGATACGAGCGATGAGACGTCGACGTCGCTCCGGAGCTTCTCCAGCACGTCCGCGAGCGGCCGCGCCATCGCGTCACCGGTGACCGGCATGATGTTGACCCGGTATTTCTCGACGAGCTGCCAGACCTCGTCAGCGTCGAACGACGCCGGAATCACGGCCGTGTTGCCCTCGAAGAGCGTGCGATAGAGCGTCATCTGGCCGGCGCCGTGCATGAAGGGCGGCAGGATGATCAACACCAACCCTTGCGGCTGTGCGGGATCGATCTGATCACTGGCGAATGTCGGTGACGCGACCTTCTCGTTCGTGAACACGTCGATGCCGCCCGCGAGCGCGAAGTACACGTCCTCGTGGCGCCACATCACGCCCTTGGGCATGCCGGTCGTGCCCCCCGTGTACAGCAGATAGACGTCGTCGTCGGATCGTCCGCCGAAATCGCGCACTGGCGAGGCGCCCGCGATCGCCGCCTCGAACTCCACGGGCGTCAGTGCGGCATCGTCGGCATCGCTGCCGTTCCATTCGATGCGTACGAAATGCTGCAGCAGCGGCTGCGCGTCGCGTGCAGCCTCGACCAGCGGCGCGTACTCGCGGTGGTAGAACAACGCGACCGGATCCGAGGTCGCGAACAGGTAGCGCAGCTCCTCCTCGACGTACCGGTAGTTGATGTTCACGATGCTCGCCCGCAGCTTGTATGCCGCGAACGTCGCCTCGGCCCACTCGATGCAGTTGGTCGCGAGGATGCCGACATGATCGCCCGCGCGCACACCCATGTCGGCGAGCGCGTGCGCGAGACGCGTGCACCGCTCGTCGAGCTCGCGATAGGTGACCTGGCGCCGCGCGTCGATCAACGCGATCCGGTCCGGGACTTTGCCGGCGGCCAGCTCGAACAAGTCGGCGAAGTGGAAATGAGGAGTGGGCACGGGCGGGTACGTTACGCGACGGTTACTGATCGCCGAGCAAGAGACCGGCCGCGGCCGCGAGGTCGTCGTCGACGCGGTCGGGGCCGTCGACACCGCACACCCAACCGTTCAGCGACGACAACCAGACCTGCATGAGGATGCGCGCGATGCGCAGCTCTCGCTCGGTTGCGGCGCGTTGTTCGGGCGCGTGGATTGCGCTGGTAATGATCGCGGTCATGATCTCGGTGACGCGCCGGACGATGTCGGCGTTCTCCGGTTGCGCGGAACCGATCGAGCTCACCATCGCAGAGGTGACGTCCGGATGCGCGCGCAGCGACCGGTTCGCGCGACGGAGTACCGCGACGACACGCGCCGCCGGCGTGTCCTCCGGCGGTGGGTGGATCTGGAGATAGCGCCGCAGGTCTTCTTGTTGCTCGGCCATCGCTTCGAGTAGCAGTCGTTCCTTGGACGAGAAGTAGCGGTAGACGGTGCCGAGCGCGACGTCGGCGGCCGCCGCGACGTCGCGCATCTGCACCCCGTCGAAGCCCCCTTCGGCCGCCAGCCGCAGCGCGGCGTCGAGCACCCGGCGCCGGCGCGCGGCCTGGCTCCGCGCGAGGGCGCCCTCCTCGGTCGGCGTGGGCTCGGCAACGGTCACGACGAGAATTGGAACACGTTCTCATCTCGCTTGTCGACCGGTAATCGTCCACCTGGCCCTTCCGGTGGAAGGCCAGGTCGTCAGCTCGCCATCGCCCGGCGCAGCGCCGACGGGATGAGGAACGTCCGCGCGGCCTCCGACCGACGAGCTGCGGACGCGGCGGTGTTCTGAGCGGTGAAGGGCACGTGGTCCACACCGCAGACAGTGCCGCGCGCCGGAACCACGACCTGCAGGAGGTAGCGGCTCACGGCCCGATGGGCGCAGGCCGAGCCGGCGAAGAAACTCGTGTGGCCCCACCCGTTCACGGTGAGCAGCCGAGCATTGGGCATGAGGCGCGCCACGGCGCGCGCACCCCGGTAAGGGGTGGCAGGGTCGTATCGGGGATTGACGAGGAAGACGGGGTTGGCGGTCTTGGCCGTGAACGGGCCGGTGTAGCGGTCGGCGTCGTTGCCCGGCCATTGCTGGCAGATGCTCGTGAGCCATGTCCACGGCCGGCCGAAGTACGGGCTGAGCACGTCGGAGACGCGGGCGACGACGCGCCAGGCCGCCACGTGCGAGGGGTTGTCGGTGTCGCTGCAGGTGACGCCCGGTTCGGCGTCGACCTCGTTCGGATACGGCTCCTGGGCCGCGGCCCGGGCGGCCGACAGCCTGGTCCCGAACGCCGGGACCCGGGCGACCGCGTGAGCGGCGGCCGGCGTGCGCGCCGCGACCGCGGCCTCGACGTCCCGGATCCCCTCCGCGAGCTCCGGCCACTCGTCCGGCTGGTAGAGGAAGTCGAGCGTGATCGAGACCAGCTCGTCGTAGCCGAACTCGAAGGGGCTGCCGTCGACGTCGATGACGACGGGACGGACGCGCAGCTTGGCGGCGAGCGCCTCGAAGCGGTGGCGGGGCGAGCCCTTCGAGAGCGCGCACCGGGGCCCGCCCGCGTCGCACAGGGCGAAGAACTGCTCGAGGGTGGCGAACGAGCCCCGGCTCGCGCCGACCCGGTTGAAGGCGGGGACGACGTGGCCGATGCCGAACCGCCCCGTGAACCAGGCGACCGGGTCGGCGACGCCGTCGAGCGCGAGCGCCCGCACCTTGCCGGGAAAGAGGTTGGCGTAGGTGGCGCCCAAGATCGAGCCGTAAGAGATTCCCCAGTAGGTGAGGCCGCGGTCGCCGACGGCCCGGCGCAGGAGGTCGAGATCACGGGCGACGTCGGCCGTGGCCATGTGGTCGAGGATGGCCGGGTGCCGGTCGGCGCAGGCCCGGGCGACGCGGCGGTCGGCGGCGATCCAGACGTTCTCCTCGGCTCTCTTGACGGGGAACTCATAGGGCGTGGAGAACGCCTCGAGGGCCTCGTCGCCGGTGCGGAAGCACCGGAGCGGTTTGCTCCGCCCGACCCCGCGCGGGTCGAAGCCGATGACGTCGAAGCGGGCGCGCACCTGGTCGGAGAAGAGGTCCTGGCCGAACTCCGCGACGAAGTCGACGCCGGAGCCGCCGGGCCCGCCCGGGTTGACGAAGACCGACCCGATCTTGTGGGCCTGGTCGTCGGCGGGCCGGCGGAGGAGGGCGAGCTCGATCGTCCGGCCGGTCGGGTGGTCGTAGTCGAGCGGAACGGTGGCGGTGGTGCACTCGAATCCCCCGCCGCACCCGGTCCAGCGCAGAACGGGGACGGCGGCCTTCTCCCGGGTACCCGTCATCGCCGGTGCTTGCGACGGGACGGACACGAGGACGACCGCGACAGGAGTGGTGGTGGCGACGGCGGTCACCATTCGGCGGATGGAACGACGAAGCGGCTGCGACACAGGACCCCCCTCCCGATGGCGCGCCACCGGCGCTCCGGCGGCATCGTAGGCAAACGCGCCGCGCCGCTGCGACCGAGCGGCAAGCAATCGTGCCGGTCAGCGAACCGTTGCGCGCTTGCGGAGCAGGAACCGGACGACGAGCCCGGCGAGCCCCGGTGTGAGGATCGCTTGGTCGATGGGGAGATCACGCACGATCGCCCGGAGCTCGCGGACGCGCATCATGCGCAATCGCGCGCCGTCCCCGTGGTGGAGCAGACGAAGCGGTGCAGTCGACAACAGGTCGTACCCGACGACGTGCCCGCCCGGGCGCAGGACCCGCACGGACTCGGCCAACGCCTTGTCCCACTCGACCGTGTGGTGCAGCATGATCCAGCTCAGGACGGCGTCGAATGACCCGTCCGGGAACGGCAGCGCGGTCGCGTCAGCTTGCTGCACGGTGACTCGGTCGCCGAACTCTGCAAGACGCGCGGCCGCCGCGTCGACCATCTCTTGGTCGAAGTCCGTCACGGTCATCTTCGGCTGGTCGTAGCGCACGAGCAGCTCGGCGGCCATTCGGCCGCTGCCGGCTCCGATCTCGAGGACGTCACCGTGTGGCTCGAACTCCTGCAGCGACCAGGGCAACACCGCATTGCCGGAAAATGCTCGCCACGGCCCACTCCGGCAGAATGCCGCCTGGAATCGGGACATCGTGGGCATCGGCACTCTCCTCTTGCTTCCAAAGTACCGACGTGACCTGACTCGACAGTGGCCGGCGAGAGGTCGTCGCGTTGGCGAGCGATCAGCAGCGACCACCCCACGGGCTCTTGCCCTGCCATTGATACAGCGCCCACGCCATCTCGTCCTGGTCGTAGGCCGAGGCGTGCGAAGGCAGTACGCCGACGAGGTCCATGCGCCCGGCGTGCGCCGCGGTCGCGTTCCAGGTCGACGGCAGGAACTGATACGCCCCGTAGTAGATGCCGTCCGGGCTCACGACGCCGTAGTTGCCACGACTTTCGATACCCCGGGTGCACACGAGGAACGGACCGTTGTGGTGAGGGCTGACTCCACCACCTGCGCGCGACGGCGCGCCTGACGGCTGCAGCACGGATACGTCCGGGACAGGAGCGGTCGGTGCGGCGGTTGCCGGCGCGATGGGCGCCGCGCTGCGTATGCGCCGGCTGAGCGTCCTGCCCGGAGCCTTGGACTCCTGCACTCGACTCTGCAGGGACGCGGGTTGTGCGTCGAGGGCGTCCCGTTGTGACGCGACGACGTGCAGGACCTTGTCCAACCGCGAACGCGAGTTGACGAGGTCGTCGTGTTGCGAGTGCAGCTCCTTCAATGACGCGGTGAGGCCGTCGATCGCGGAAACATTCTGTTCATTGGCGTGATCGATGAGCTCGGCGCGTCGTGCCGACTCGATCACTGTCGTTCCGAAAACGCTCGCGTACTCCAACGACGCGCCCTTGTAGATCAGCAGGGCGCGAGCCGTTGCGACCTTGCGGGCGATCGCGACCCGTTCCTCCACGCCCGTGATGCTTGCCTCGAGCCCCGAGATGCGGGTGTCGAGACTGGCGGCTTCATTCTGCGCGTCGAACCAGCGTTGCGCGGCAGCATCGATGGAGTTGCGGAGACCCGTGAGCGGGTCCTGCGTCGCTTGCGCGCGAACGACGCCGGGGAGGCCGACGAGCGCGATCAACCATGCGAGCGACAGCGCGACAAGGACGTCGGCGATCACCGCCGTCGTCGATACCGCGGCCATGAAGCCGGCAAGTGGCCCTGAACGCCTCATAATGCAACACGGCCATCATCCGATCCCTCGAAGCGCGTCGATATTGCTCACCTGAACAGTTCGCGGGAGGTCTCCCGGCGCCCACTTTCTGTAGTGACAGCAAAGCGCGTGGTCACCGTGCCACGAGCCGGTGTCCGGCGGACGTGTGGGTCAGACCTTCTCTGCGCTCATCCGCGCAGACAGGCGATGGCGCGACCGCATTCGCGCGATATCGCGGCGAGGCTCGCGAGCGCGTGGTCGGGCACGATCGGTCGTTCTTGTGTCCAGCCGACGCCGATCGCGCCGAGCGGCTCGCGACCGAGGAGAGGGAAGGACATGGTGGCGGCAAGGCCCGCCTTGGCAGTGTCAGCAATCATGTGTGGGTAACGCGCTTCATAGCTTCGGAGCGAAGGCAATATCACCGGTCGACGGGTTCGCACAGCGGTGCCGAGCGGCGTCGAATCGTCGATCGGAACGGTCTCGTAACGACTCGATATATCGCTCGTGAGCGAGTCGTGATGCACGATCCGCAACTTCGTGCCATCCACGAGCGCGAGATTCGAATAGACGCCATCGACCATGGCCCCGACATCGTGAGCGACCACAGCGGCAAGGTCGTCGATGGTCTGCGCCTCTCCGAATGTGCGGGTCAGCCGGGCGAGACGATCGACGAAATCTCGGCGATAGCCGTCCGCGACACGAGCGTCCACAGGGCAGCGATGCACCGCGCAATTGTCGACGTAGATCACGAACTGCCGGGGTCCGCCGCTGGTCGCACTCATGCCCCGAGCAAGTTTCGCGTGTTCGACCGAAAGCGGCTCTTGACAATGAGGACACGCAACGATCACGAGTCACTCGCCTTCTCCAACAACAGCACGGCGTCAGTCGAATCGTTGGTCGGCGTCGAAGGTTTCGCCGAGGACGATGCCTTCCGGACGGATGTGGAACTCGCGGATCTCGGGCTGATGGGCACTGGCGCGGGTCTTCAGTACGAGGAGCGCACGCTTGACCTGCGATTCGCTGCGAACGTATTGCAGCATCACGACGTTGTCGGCGATGTGTGACATACCGATTTCAGACAGGCGTGTGACGTGGAAGAGCTCGGTGCTCTCGTGGGTCATCATGAGGCTGATCCCACGTCGCGAGAGCCGTTGGGAGAGCGAATACATCATTTCTCGGAAGCGGATGTCGTCGGGCGATGCGAACATGAGGTCGCCGAGACTGTCGACCACGACGCGTCGGGCGCCGGTTTGATCGATGAGTGCAAGGAGGTCGTATACCCATTCGTCGACATAGATGTCTACGGGGGATCGACTGAGGACGTGCACCTCTGAGTTGTCGATGTCCCAGCCGAAGCCCGCGGTGATGCGCGCGAGTTGCGTGCGGTTCTCCTGGAACGTCGCGAGGACGCCGGGTTCACCGTGTGCTGCACCCTGGAACAAGAAGTGCAGCGAGATGAGGGTCTTGCCGGCTCCGGTCGGTCCCGAAATGAGCGTGACCGCGCCGGGCCAGTAGCCGTCACCGAGCGTCTCGTCGAGAGCGGGGATGCCCGTCGAGACGCGCTCGTCGCCGAGCTCGTAGTTGCTGGTATCGAGATCGTCTGCGAGACGCGGGAAGACATCGAGGCCGTCGGCGCTGATGCGATATGCGTGCTCACCCGATTGGAAGGCGCTCCCGCGGAGTTTCAGGACTTGGAGCACACGGAGCTCGCGTTCGGCGGTGCGCTTCGCCGTCAAGGCGATGATGGCGTCGGCGACCGCGAACTCGGGGGCGTCCGCGGCCTGGTCGCGGTCGTACTCGCCGATCCACATGGTCGTCGCGGCGACGGCCGTCAGCCGGCCGGCAAGGTTGTGAAGGAAGCGCCTGAACACTGCTTCATCGGCCGCAAAGGACCGAAGTGCTTTGAAGCTGTCGATCACAATGAAGCCGGGTTGCTGCTCCTTGAGGAGTCGGTTGATGTGGTCGAGCACGCCGTCGAGGCCGTCGCGGTCGACGGTCTCGCCGAGGTCGTCGTAGAAGACCGACGTGCCGACCACGTCTGGGTCGAAGAAGGAGAGTGACTCGCCGTAGCGAAGAATCTTGTCGAACGGTTCGGACACCGTTGACAGGTAGATGCCGGTCGAGTCCGGTCGTGCGTTGTGAAACAGGTACTGCTCGGCCAGGATCGTCTTGCCGCTCCCCGGATGGCCGATGACGAGATTGATCCCGTTGGCGGGAAGTCCTCCGCCGAGCAGACGATCGAGGCGTTCGTGGCCACTCGTGATGCGTTCCATTACTCGGACGGCACTCGCCGGGCGTCGCGCACCACGGCGCTCGTCCCGATGAGGTCCCTCGTGGCCGAGACAAGCGTCAGGGGCTCGAAGGGTTTGCGAATGAACGCGTCGGCTCCGGCCGCCATCGCGCGGTCACGCTGATCCAGCGCGGATACCGCGAGCACCCGGAGCGTGTCGCCCAAGCGCTGACAGAGTTGTAAGCCTCCACCGCCACCGATCATCAGATCGACAATCGCCAGGTCAACTGCTTGTTCGTCGAGGAGGCGCTCCGCATCGGGGATCGCGCGCGCGACGTGCACGTCGTAGCCCTCGGTGCGCAAGAAATATTCCTCGAGGTCGGCGGCGTAGGGATCGCGCTCCACGAGCAAGATTCGCCGCTCGGCGGGTTCGTCCCGGTCGGCGGCGAATCGAGGATTGCCCGCGGCGGCGAGCCGCTCTGCGAGCGCACGATGCGCGTCGGCGGCGCTCAGTCCCAGCGTCATTTCCCGGCACACGAATCGGAGCTGGTCGAGTTGATCGCGGGAATACAATCGCTGCGCTCCCGCGCTGCGCTCGGGCACCACAACGCCATAGCGGTCCTCCCATGACCGAAGCGTGGTCGGTGAGATCCCGAGCATGCGCGCGAGCGCCCCGATGCTGTAAATGCCCTGCTCAGTCATCGTCCGCCCGCGGCGCGTGGTGGACCTTGGGCCGAGGCATCGACCGGGCCGTCGACCGACAACAACTCGTTCACGCCGCATATCTCGAGCACTCGCAGGACCATAGGCGTCGGGTTGCAGACGACCAGATGACTGCCGACCGCAGCGGCCCGCCGGGCGACGCCGACGAGGCACCGGATGCCGCTCGAGTCCACGAACGACACCTCCGCAAGGTCGACACGCACCGTCACCGGCTTGGTATCGAGGACCTGGGCGAGCGCCAGCCCCAACGGGGGGCTCGTCGCGAGATCCATCTCGCCGGCGACCGCGACCTCGATGCCGTCGCCCCCACACCTCAGGGACCAGCGCAGCGCTTCCTCGGGGGTGCCCGCCGGTTCTACATCATCTCGACAAGCCACAGCACGTGTTGTAGTACATCCGCCATCGTTGGGCAACCTTTCTACAAAACATCTGCAGAAGTGTGTGACGAGGTGCGCGTCGGGGGTACGAAGCGGCGACCAAGCCCACCCCCCGAACGGAGTCACCGATGAGCATGACCGATCAGAATTCCACCCGCCGCAGTGAGACAGGCCCGCAACTGCACCGTGCGGAGACAGTCCGCCGGACCGCGCTTCGCGAGACGAAGCCATCGCCCAAGACGACCGAGCTGTGGCTCACGATTCTTGGGGTCGCGGTACTGACCGTTGTATACAACGCGTCGCACGACGCTTCACTGAACCTCTTTCGCGCATGCCTGCTCGGCACCGTCATGGCGGCGGCGTACATCGTGAGCCGCGGCTTTGCGAAGGCCGGAAGTCACGACGACAACGACATCGAGTACGAGCGGTCGTGACGCCCTTACTCAAGCGCGCACCTCACGTCCCGATGCAGCTCTGCACGCGGTTGCTCCACTTCGTGGCGCGAGTCGGCGCACGGATCACGGGCAATCAACTGGAGTGGGAGGAGAGTCTCTCCGACGATTCGCTCCTGTCCGATCGCTGAACTCGGGGAGCGCATTACAGCGATCGATACCCGCGTCATTCGATGTGTCCGGTGGTGCTTGCATGTGCAAGCGCTCGGGTAGAAGAACTTTCCGGGCGCGATGCGATTTCTTTTAGGAAATCGTCGCGCTTTTCGTCATTCGAGGAGACTCATGTCAGAAGACATCACGGAAGGCGCCGGCGGTTTCGTCGAGCGTCTGAAAGGCAAGGCGAAGCAGGTCGCCGGCTCGGTGATCGGCAATGAAACGCTGAAGCACGAAGGCGAGCTGCACGAACACAAGGCCGACGCCCTCGAGGACGCGGCCCGGCTGGACGCGCAGGCTGAGCAGGAACGAGCGCGCGCCGAGATCACCGCTCGGGAGCGTGAGCTGGCAGCCGAGGAGCAGCGTCTCGTGGCCGAGGAGTCGGCGGAGATGCGTGAGGCGAGGCTGGAGCGGGAGCGGCGCGAGACCGAGGCGCGTATCGAGCGCGAGCACGCCCAAAAGGAGATGACTGTCGACCGTCAAGCGCAGGCCCAGCAGGCGGCAGTTGACGCCGACGAGGTACGCGCGGCAGCGGCGCGGACCGAGCAGCTCCGCACAGCGGCACGGATTGAAGAAGAAGCCGACAAGGCCCGCGCGGCGGCCGAGGTGCTCGACGGCGCGACGGATCGGACTGGAAAATGAGGACACCTTCCATGCAGCTCCAACAGATTCCCCGCACGATCGTGTGCACCTGGTTGCGTACGGCGCGACTCCCTCTCACGGCGGTCGAGGCAGTCGTCCGGCGAGGCGAGCACGACATCGAGTGGCCGCCCGCGATCGCGTTCGATTCGTTCGAAGCTTCTGTGAAGCAGCTCGCGGGATCGATCTTCCGCGACGACGAGCTCACCCAGGACGGGCGGGTCGGGCAGGCACGAGTCGCGCAGCTTCGAAAGGCGATCGAGCTGGACACCGTCGCCGCCCAGCACAAGGTGCAGGCGGACGCCGAGTTCGAGCAGCGCCGCCAGGCCGACGAGCGGCACCGGCACGAGGTCGAAAAGCAAGCGGATCAGCGCGAGGCCGCGTTGGAACGCGAACGTGCCGAGAAGAAGCGCCGTGCCGCAGAGGATGACGCGCGCAAGCGCAAGCAGGCTGCGCAGGTCGAGACGATCGAGGAGAAGATCGTCGAACGCGAGGACCGGGCCGCCCGCGCGACCCGGATCGCGGCCGAACGTGACGCGCTCCGGCACGAACGCAAGGCGGTCGCGGCGAAGACTCGTGTTGCGGATCTCGACGAGAAGCTCGAAGACACGAAGGCGGCGCGCAAGTCCAACTAGCTCGCGCCCACGGCACGACGCGTCGCATATCGCGACGAGCGACGTTCAGCACCTCTCGACTCCCAGGAAGGAATACCAATGGCGGCAACGTCCACCAAGCGATCGCGCCCGGCGGCAAAGCGACGCCCGAAGGCGAAGAGCGCGACTCCCAAGGCCAAGCGCGCCGCGCCGAAGGCGACCAAGAAGGTGGTCAGACGGGCAAAGGCCGCGACCGGCAGCACTGCCGGCCGGCCGGCCGACGTCATCGCGCTGATCAAGGCCGATCACGTCGCAGTGAACCAGCTCTTCACGCGTTACCGCGACCTCGGGCCGCGTGCGCTGAAGAGCCGGCGCCAGATCGCCGAGCGCGTCATCAAGGAGCTCTCGATCCACGCAGCAGTTGAGGAGCAGATCCTCTATCCCAAGGTGCGAACCGCGGTCCCGAACGGCGAGCGTCTCGCAAAGGAAGCGATCGACGAGCACCAGTCGGTGAAGAACCTCCTTGCCGAGCTCGACAAGTGCGCGCCGGAGTCCGAGCAGTTCGACGAGCTCATGACGCGGGTCCGGGACGAGGTCCGCCACCATGTCAAGGAAGAGGAAGTGTCCGAAGGGATCCTCGGCCGACTCCGCAAGCACACGTCGGCAGCGGAACTGCGCGAGATGGCAACGTTGATGCGCGCCGCCAAGAAGTCCGCACCGACCCGACCGCACCCGAATGCACCCTCGACACCACCCGGGAACATTCTCATCGGCGCCGCGGCAGCCATCATCGACAAAGCGCGCGACACCCTGACCGGACGCAAGTAGGTACACCGAGGATCGTCCTGCATCGACCGTTCGGATCAACCTCCCGGCTCCTATGATTCGGGCGTGGCCGACCCGCGCGCGACGAGAACGAGTCGCGGCAAGGAGGCACCGGCGCATCCTCGGCGTCGGGCCATCTATCTGATTCTTGCGGCCGTCGTCGGTGTCGTCGCGCTGACCAGCGTGCTCGTGGCGGCGGGATCGAATCCGTCCTCGATATCTGGTCCGGTTGACACGTCGCACCTTCCTGACAAGGGGCCCGCGCCGGCGCTGGACGCGAAGGGCTGGATCAATTCGGCGCCGCTCACGGCTGCCACCCTGACGGGCAAAGTCGTGTTTTACGACTTCTGGACCTACTCGTGCATCAACTGCCTGCGGACCTTTCCCTACGTGCGAGCGTGGTACGACCGCTATCGCGCGGACGGGCTCGTCGTCGTCGGCGTGCATTCGCCCGAGTTCGATTTCGAGAAGGTGCATTCGAATGTCACTGCCGCGGTCAAGCGGCTACGCGTGACGTGGCCGGTCGCGCTCGACGACGACATGACGATCTGGCGCGCCTTCAAGAATCAATACTGGCCGGCGGACTACGTCGCCGACCGCACCGGTCACCTCCGGTACGAGCATTTTGGTGAAGGCGACTACGACAACACCGAGAACGTCCTGCGATCGCTGTTGGGCGTCGCCGCGTCCTCGCCGCGCGCCGATCGGAACGTGAAGGCGGAGACGGCATCGGGCGAGACTGTGAACCCCGAGACGTATCTCGACGTGCAACACGGCCAGGTGGACGTCCAGCCCGGGCTCCACGTGTATCCCGCGGCGAAGAAGATCGTGGCATCGAACGTCGCGCTCGAAGGTGCGTGGACGGGCGCGAACGAGAACATCACTGCCGGGGCGGCGGGCGCCACGATCGTGCTCGGCATGCATGCACAATCGGTGAACGTCGTGCTCGGCACCGCGACCGGACGCCCGATCGATGTCGTCGTCGCGCTCGACGGCACGCCGGTGCCGGTCAAGTCGCGCGGTGCCGCCATTCATGTCGACGCGAAGGGTCAGACCGTCGTGTCGGTCTCTGCGCCCGACATGTATCGACTGGTGCTCGCACCGGGCGTCGAAGACCACGAGCTCACCCTCGCCGCCGGGCAGGCCGGCCTCGAGGCATACAGCTTCACGTTTGGATGACGCAGGCCGGGATGACGATCCCCCGATGACGATCGGTCGATGAGCAACACCGCAACGCAGGTGATCGCGCTCTTCGGCGCCGGCGTCGCCTCGTTCCTCGCGCCGTGCATCGTCCCACTCGTCCCCGCCTACCTCGGCATCATCGTCGGCGAGATCGGCGACGCCCACGATCCCGCGCGCGCCGTCCCCGCAACGCTGCTGTTCATCGCCGGTTTCACCACGGTCTTCGCAGGACTCGGCGCGACCGCGGGACTCCTCGGCTCGTCGCTGTCGACGTTTCAGAGCACCGTGCGAGTGGTCGGCGGGATCGTCATCATCGTGATGGGCCTCGCGCTCCTCGGCGCACTGCGGGGGCCGCTCGCGCGCGAGCGCCGGCTCATCCCGACGTTGCCCAAGGTCACCGGCGTCGCGCGTCCCTACATCGTCGGCATCGCGTTCGGCGCAGGATGGAGCCCGTGCGTCGGGCCACTCCTCGCCGCGGCACTCACCATCGCCGCCCGCACGCAAGCAGTCGGTCGAGGCACACTCCTCCTCAGCGCGTACGCGGCCGGAATCGGCGTACCGTTCCTGCTCGCCGCGCTCGGGCTCGCGTCCTCCCCCGCCCTCGCGACCCGGCTACGGCGCGCCGGACCGACGCTTGAACGCGTCGCCGGTGTGCTCCTCGTCGCACTCGGCGTACTGCTCGCCACCGATACCTACCGGCACCTGACGTCGTACCTGGCGCGGTTCGTGCCGGCCGTACACGGACTCTGACCCGTTCAACTCGCGGAAACCGCCACAGCCGAAACCGATGGGTGCCGTCACCACCACGGTGAAGGTTCGCCTCGAGGGTGGTGCGACGATGACTTCGTCGATCACGAACGAGGCCGCTGACGAGCTTGCCCTCGCCGCCGGCAAGGCAGTGCTCGTTGTCGTCAAGGCATCGGACGTGATCATCGCGGTGGAGTAGGCGCAAGCGGCATCCCCGGCCGATACGTTACGGAGTCGTGGGAAAGCCGCTTCCTGAGCTGTCACTCTCCGATTGGGCCGTCCTCGGGCTCGTGGCGGAGGCGCCCACGCACGGCTGGCCCGTCGTCCGCGAGCTGCGCGTGGAGGGCTCCCTCGGCCGCGTGTGGACGGTGGCCCGGGCGGTCGTGTATCGGTCGCTGTCAACGCTTCTCGCCAAGCACTTCATCGAAGACTGCGGCGAAGCACCGGGGACGCGGGGGCCACAGCGAACGATCGTCCGTGCGACGCGATCCGGTCACGCCGCCCTCCGACGCTGGTTGGACGTGCCCGTGGAGCACGTACGCGACGTGCGCACCGAGCTCTTGCTGAAGGTCGCCCTGTTGGATCGAGCCGGGCGATCCCCGCATGACCTCATCGAACGGCAGATCAAGCAACTCGACCCGGTGATTCGCGCGGCTTCACGGCGTCAATCGAGAGACGGGTTCGATCTTGTACTCGCAAACTGGCGGCGAGAACAGGCACTCGCGGTCGAGCGCTTCTTGCGTTCGGTCGTGAACGAGCGAGCCGGTCGAGCCACTGGACATCGCAGAGTGACTTCTCGATAGTCTCACTCCGACTAGATCATACTCAGCCCCGAGGGTTCCGATGTTCCGCCTCTCTCGTCGTCACGCCGCGTCGTTCCTTGTCTGCTTCGCGCTCGTCGCGTCGGCGTGCGGGAGCAGCAGCAAGTCGTCCGGTTCGTCGACGACTGCGAAGTTCAGCGGGTCGTTGAACGTGTTTGCGGCTTCGTCCTTGACCGAGGCGTTCAATGACGAGAAGGCGGCCCTCGCCTCGACGTATCCCGACCTGTCGGTGACGAACACCTTCGCAGGTTCACAAGTGCTCGTGACGCAAATCCAAAACGGCGCGGCGGCCGATGTCTTCGCCTCGGCGGACGAAAAGAACATGCAGAAGCTCGTCGACGCGGGGCTGGTTGCTGCACCCAAGACATTCGCGCGCAACAAGCTCGAGATCGCGGTCGCGCCGGGCAACCCGAAGCACATCACCGGCCTTGCCGACCTCGAGAAGTCGGGCGTGACGCTGGTGCTCGAGGACCCATCCGTGCCCGCCGGAAACTACGCCCGCCAGGCATTCCAGAAGGCGGGACTCCCCGCACCGAACCCGGCGTCGAACGAGCTCGACGTCAAGTCCGCCGTGACCAAGCTCACGTCCGGTGATGCGGACGCCGTCATCGTCTACGTTTCCGATGTGAAAGCTGCCGGGAGCACGGCCGAGGGCGTCACGATCCCCGACAGTCAGAACGTGGTCGCGACGTATCCGATCGCGACGCTCAAAGCGTCGAAGAACCTTCCGGCGGCCCAGGCGTTCGTCGACGAGATCGTGAGCGGCACGGGCCAGGAAGCCTTGCAGGCGAGGGGCTTCCTGCCTCCCTGCTGATGGCGAACCGTCCCTCGGCGGTGAAACGCGCACGGCGAACGCCTCCGCGCGTCCCCGTCGTCGTGATTGTCGGGGCGGCGCTCGCGACGTTGCTCTTCGGACTCCCGCTCGTGGCGCTCATCTGGCGGGCACCGTGGTCGTCGGCGTGGAGTGTGCTCTCGACCGCCGACGCGCGCGCCGCACTCCGCCTGTCGCTGGAGACTTCGCTGGCCGCGACCGCGATCGCCGTTGTGCTCGGAGTTCCCCTCGCTTGGCTGCAAGCCCGCGTCGCGTACCCGGGACGTCGCCTCGTCCGCGCGCTGACGCTGCTCCCGATGGTGCTGCCGCCGGTCGTCGGCGGCGTTGCACTCCTGCTCGCGCTCGGTCGACGCGGACTTGCCGGTCAGTATCTCGACCGCATCGGTGTGCACCTGCCCTTTCATGTGCTCGGTGCGGTTGTGGCGGAGACGTTCGTGTCGATGCCGTTCCTCGTGCTGACCGTCGAGGCCGCATTCCGCTCAGCCGACCAACGCTTCGAGGACGCGGCCCGCACGCTCGGCGCCTCACGGCTCAGCGTGTTCCGACGGGTCACCCTTCCGATGATCCGGCCTTCGCTCGTCGCGGGCGCCGTCCTGTGCTGGGCACGGGCACTGGGCGAGTTCGGCGCGACGATCACCTTCGCCGGCAACGCGCAAGGCAAGACCCAGACGCTGCCGCTGTTCGTCTACGTCACCCTCCAAGGCGCGAACTCGGACGCCGCGATCGTGTTGAGTCTCGTCCTGGTCGCGGTGTCGCTCGTCGTGCTCGTGAGCCTGCGCGACCGCTGGCTCTCCGCATTGTGACCCTCGACGCGCGCCTTCAGGTCTCGATCGGAAGCTTCTCGCTCGACGTCGAGTTGCAGGTCGACGACGGTGAACTGCTGGCGGTGCTCGGCCCGAATGGCGCGGGCAAGACCACACTCCTGCGCGCGCTGTCCGGTCTGCTGCCGATAGACGACGGCCGTATTTCCATCGCCGACGTCGTCGTCGACGAGCCGGCGGCGAACTCCTTCGTTCCGCCCGAGGAACGTTCGGTCGGCATGGTGTTCCAGGATTACCTCCTGTTCGCACACCTCAGCGCCCTCGACAACGTTGCATTCGGCCTGCGTGAGCGCGGCGCCCGACGATCCGACGCCCGGGCTCGTGCCCATACCCTCCTCGCCGAGGTTGGCATGGACGCCAAGCACTCGTCACGGCCCGGCGAGCTCTCGGGTGGCCAGGCGCAGCGTGTCGCGCTCGCGCGGGCGCTCGCGATCGAACCGGCCTTGCTCCTCCTCGACGAGCCCCTCGCCGCGCTCGACGCGCAGATCCGCGTCGAAACCCGCCGGCATCTTCGCGAGGCGCTCGCGCATTTCGGCGGGGCGCGCGTCCTCGTGACGCACGACACGATCGACGCGCTCACCCTCGCGGACCGTCTCCTCATTCTCGAGAACGGGCAGGTCGTACAGCAGGGGCGTCCCGATGACGTGCTCGATCGCCCGCTCTCGCAATACGTCGCCGAGCTTGCAGGAGTCAACCTGTACCGCGGTCGCGCCGACGGTGAACGCATCCTTGTGGGGAACGAGGTCGTGACCGCGGCCGACGCATATCGCGGCAATGTCCTTGCGATCATTCCGCCCCACGCGGTGGTCCTTCACCGCGCCGAACCCGAAGGAAGCGCCCGCAACGTATGGCCCGGAACGGTGGCGGGAATGGAACGCGCGGCCGGGCGTGTCCGAGTACGCATCGCCGGAAGCATGCCCATCGTTGCCGAGGTCACACCCGCGGCCGTCAGCGCGCTCGGTCTCGTGGACGGGATGACGGTATGGGCCGCCGTGAAAGCTACCGAGGTCGAGGTGCATCCGGTATGAGCAGCGATTGGCATCAACGGTGAAGCGGCGACCGGACCTCGCTCGCATCGCGCCGCATCTGCGCCGAACGCGCGAGTTCTTCGGCCCACGTGCCGCGACCTGGGACGAACGCTTCCCCGACGACGAACCCGCCTACCTCGAAGCGATCGCAGCCCTCGGCCCGAAGTCGGGCGGCCGCGTCGTCGATCTCGGTTGTGGCACAGGTCGCGCGCTCCCGCTCCTGCGTGACGCCGTGGGACCCCAAGGCATGGTCGTCGGCATCGACGCGACGCCGGAGATGTTGCGCGCGGCGTCGGATCGGCGACGCAACATGTCTGCGCCGCTTGTGCTCGCCGATGTCGCGCGCCTTCCAGTCGCGGACGGGAGCGTCGATGCCTTCTTCGCGGCCGGACTGTTGACGCACGTTCCCGACCCGCACGACCTCTTGCGGTTGCTCGCTCGCGCGGCGAGATCCGAGTGCCGGCTCGCGGTGTTCCATCCGATCGGCCGTGCGGCGCTTGCTCGTCGCCATCACCGCGAGCTGCGGCCGGACGAGTTGCTCGATCCTCGGGTCATGCCGGGATTGCTGGCAGCATCGGGCTGGGTGTTGGACTCCATCGACGATGGCGAGCATCGCTATCTCGCCCTCGCGCACATGCCATCGAGAGGTTGATCGTGGTGCCGCCTCCCAACGAACAGATGCGTCAGATCGGCGGGTTCTCCGAACAACTGCTCACGCTCTGACCGTTCACGCGCGCTTCAGATGGCTTGAAGCCCGGCGGCGAGGTCCGCGTACGACTTGATCTCGATGGCATTGCCGCTCGGGTCGAGGAACTTCGCCTTGGTTTGTTCCTTGGGAGTACCGGCATGGTCGGTGCTCACGGGGTCGAGCCAACGGATCGGGTGATGCGCAAGCTTGGCGAGGAGGTCAACGAGCGCGTCCGGGCTCAGGGTGACTCCGAAGTGTCGGACGCCGCGCTGACTCTCGGAAAGCACTTGGTCGGGTCGGTACTGGAGCGTCAACTGAAGGCCGTAGAACCAAACGTCTGCACCTCCTTCTCCGTGCCGGCCGAGCCTGCATCCGAGCACGTCGACATAGAACGCCCGCGCCTCGGCGAGATCCTTGACGGGCAAAGAGAGGTGCAGGATGGGTGGCTCCACGATCGTGACGCTAGTTCCGGTCCAACTCGACTCGTCGAGAATTCCCGCGCCGTATCCTTGCTTCCGCGTCGCAGAGAGCTCATGACTGATCGTCGTTCACCTGATTCGCCGGCCGCCGCTTACTCCGCCGGTGGTACGGCCTGGGCCGCGGGACCGAGCCGTGTCTACGCGCGACTCGCAGACTTGCTCGTCCACGCATCGCCGGTCTCGCTCGCGGGCCGAGTGATGTGCGACGTCGGCTCGGGTACCGGCGTCGCTTCACACGCCGCAATCGCTGCAGGCGCGCACGTCATCGCGACGGATGCCGCTCCGGGGATGCTCGGGGTCGATCACAAGCAACGACCTCCGGCCGTGGTGGCCGATGCGACGCGCCTGCCGTTTCCCGACGACGGGTTCGGCGGTGTCATCGGTGCGTACGTCTACAACCATCTCGACGATCCAATCGCGGGGCTTCGGGAAGCGCGTCGCGTCACGGTCCCGGGCGGCCCGCTGCTCGCGTCCACCTATGCCGAAGACGACACGCACCCAGTCAAGGCCGCGACGGAGGAAGCACTGCGCGAGATCGGCTGGACTGCGCCCGAGTTCTATGTCCGGATGAAGAACGACGCGGTGCCCAAACTTGCCACCGTCGAGCGCGCCGAGGCTGCAGCCCGGGCGGCCGGGCTCCGTGCCATCACCGTCGCGAGTCTCCGCGTACCGTTCCCGGAGCTCACGCTCGAAGACCTCATTGCATGGAGACTCGGCATGGCCCACGTTGCGTGGTTCGTCGCAGGACTCCAGGACGCCGCACGACGCGCCGTCGTCACCCGCACGACCGCGCTCCTCGGCAACGAAGTTCCCACCCTCGTCCGGTCCGTCATCCACATCACCGCGCTCGCCTGAGGCGCCGACTCGTGGGACTTGTCGCGATGTCAACCCGGCACGGGATAGTGCGTGCGCACGTGACGCGCACCGAGAATGGCACGCCGCTCCCACCACTCGTACTCGTCGGCATCACCCATCGCCTTCTCCCAACCGAAGCACGCGGTTATTCCCAGCAGACAGAGATCGAGCTGGAGCTCGAACCAGCCGTCGGTCGGGACACCGTGACGTTCGAGCGCGGCACGGAGGGCGTCGATCGTCGCCTCCTTGCTCGCCGGGAGGCGTCTGCAATTGAGCGCGAGATACCAAGCAAGGTCCCAGCACACGGGCCCCGCGCCGGGATACGCCCAGTCGAGCAAGATCGCGCGTCCGTCCGGATGCATTCCGAGGTTGCCCATCTTCCAGTCGCCGTGCAGGAAGGTCGCCGGCGTCGCCCGCATGGCGTTCGCCAGCGGGGCCGGATCCGCATGGATCGCGGCCAGGAGCTCAGCCACTGCCGGCGCACGCGCCGCGAGCCGGGTCCAGCCCTGGCAGGCCACCGCGATCGGCGCTGGCGGATCCGCGACGGCGGCCTCCACCGCGATGTTGTCCGGCGCGAAGAACCGCAGACGCTCCTCGATCGTGGTGAGCCCGAGGTCGTCCTGCCAGCCCCAATAGCGCGCCGAAAGGACCGCGAGCGCATCCATGAAACCCAGGTTGGTGGCGACCGAGATCACATCGTCGCCCTCGGGGATCAGGTGCGCGCCGATGTCCCGCATCAAGATCGTGAGCAGCGCGTCCTCATCCTTCCCATCGGCGGCCATCCCCACGACCGCGTGGTCGATCTCACCGGGAACGTCACGCATGATCCCGGCCCGCCAGATCTTCAATGTCCGCAGGTCTCGGTCGCCCGTGATGCGCATGATCCAGTCGGTGCGGAAGCCGAGCGTCTTCGCGAAGTAGCGCTGTCCATCGATTGTCACCAGCTCGAACAAGGAACCCGACCGGGCATCACCGGGCCGGACCGCAACACGTTCTCCGGCGCCCGCGAGCAGCTCCTCGCGCGACGCCGCAACCCACACTTCCGACGACGCCATGACACACACCTCCCGTCGCCGCAGCGCGCGGATCTCACGGCCTTGGCAAGCTGACACCGGCGCGATCGTAACGACGCTCGGATTCGCAGACGATGTGGCCATACTCGCGAGAGGCCGGCGACGATTCGTATGCGACTCATACGCCGAGGCCGGCCGCGGGCCTAGGGTGCCGGGAGCCGCCGGCTGTCATTTGGTCGGCGGGGAATGAGAGGCGGGTTGACCGATGGTTTCGGTGCGCACGGGACTCGAGAACCCGGGGTGGATCTTCGCGGACGCGTCGGCGTATGCGGATCCTGATGCCTGGCATGCGGTCGCCGCGAAATTGCGGCGCGAGTCGCCGGTGCTTCGGGTCGAGTTGGACGGTCGTGAACCGTTCTGGGCGATCACGCGCCACGCCGACGTGTGGGACATCGAACGTCACTCCGAGTTGTTCACGAACTCGCCGATGCCGACGCTTTCGGTCCGGAGGCCTCCGGAAGACGACGAAGCTCCCCCGGTGAAGACACTCGTGCAGATGGACGGCGACGAACATCGCACGTATCGCGGGCTGATCAACGCGTGGTTCAAGCCCGGAAGCGTGCGTCGGCGCGCCGACGCCGTGGCGGCACTGGCGCGCCGAGCCGTCGATGCGATGGCAGACCGGTCGGAGTGCGACTTTGCGCAGGACGTCGCGAACCAGTTCCCGCTGCAGGTGATCTTGTCCATCTTGGGGCTTCCCGAGTCCGACTTCCCGCGGATGTTGCGATTGACGCAGGAATTGTTCGGCGCCGACGACCCCGACTTCGCGCGGATCGCCGAGGACGAGCAGCTCATCGCCGTGATCATGGACTTCCTCGCCTACTTTTCCGAGCTCACCGCCGACCGCCGCGCGCAACCGACCGCCGACCTTGCCAGCATGATCGCGAACGCGGAGTTGGATGGCAGACCGCTCGCCGACCTCGAGACCTTCGGCTACTATCTGATCATCGCGACCGCTGGTCACGACACGACGAGCAGCGCGATCGCGGGCGGAATGCTTGCCCTCCTCGAGCATCCCGACCAACTCGAGCTCTTGCGGGCGCGGCCCGAGCTGATCGACGGCGCCGCAGACGAGATCGTACGATGGGTGAGCCCGGTCAAGCACTTCATGCGCACCGCGCAGGCCGATACCGAGGTCGGCGGCACTCGGGTCGCGAGCGGCGACTGGTTGTTGCTCTCATATGCGTCTGCGAATCGCGACGAGGCCGCGTTCGAGCGTCCGGCGGAGTTCGACGTCACCCGTCGCGACGCCGATCGCAGTCTCGCCTTCGGTTTCGGCGCGCACTACTGCCTCGGCGCGCACCTCGCCAAGCTCGAGATCCGGTCATTCTTCCGAGAACTGATCCCGCGCATCGAGCACATCGAGCTCGTCGATCCGCCGAAGTTCGTGCACTCCGTGCTCGTCAGCGGACCGAAGACGATGCGCGTCCGCGCTCAGCTACGACGCTGACCGAATCGATCCGCAACAGATCGAACGAAGTCGGTCCACGTTTCGACCCAACGATCCCAGATCGCAACGGGGTAGTCGTGGCCCATGCCTTCGATCTCCACGTAGCACGCGCCGGGAATCAACTCGGCGGTGCGCCGGCCGCCGCTCGGATCGATCAGCGTGTCGCGATCACCGTGCATGACGAGTGTCGGGACGGTCAACGCGCGTAGGCCATCGGCGCGATCACCGTCGCGCATGATTGCCCGCATCTGACGCCCGACGCCGGCGGGGCAATAGCAACGGTCGAATGCCCGCCCGGCGCGCGCTCGCAGGTAGGACTCGTCGATCCACTCCGGCTTCGACCCGTAGATCCGGCGCGCCGCGATCTGGTTGTCGACATATTCGTCGCGAGTCTGGGCGGGCGTGGCCATCAACACCGCCAGTGCCTCCGGTGAGCTCTGCCCGTATTCGGATTCGCCGCTCCGCGACATCACGGACGTGAGCGACAGCAGTCGGTGGCCCGCGTCGATCGCGAGCCGTTGCGCGATCATCCCGCCCATCGACACACCCATGACGTGGGCGCGCTCCACGTTCGCTGCGTCGAGTACGGCCACGGCGTCGCCGGCCATGTCGCGCAAGGAATATGCGCGCTCGTCGAGTTTCGACGACAAGCCGGTGTCACGGTTGTCGAACCTGATGACGCGATAGCCCTGAGCCGCGAACTTCTCGCACCATCCCTCGTCGTAGTTGATGCACTGCGAACCGAGGCCGTTGATGAGCAGCAGTGTCGGGTCTGTGGCGTTGCCGAACACCTCGAAGAAGAGCTCGACGTCGCCGTGGTGCGCGGTGGGCATCTCGGCAGGATTGCTGGTGCTGTTCCGACCCGTCAACAGGGCTGGTTGCTCGAGGCGTGGTCTCCGAGCTCGGCGGGCAACGGGGTTGGCTGCCCGCGTCGGATACGTTTCGCCTCATGTTGGTGTCGCCGCGTTACGAGGGCCCCCCGATCATTTCGATTGCGGGAGACTCGGATGATCAACTCGCGCCGGTGGTGCGACAGCGTCGCCGCCTCGCCGAGATGCTGGCGGATCTTCGCGAGGACGATTGGCGCGCGGCGACCCGCTGTGACGGTTGGACCGTGCAGGACGTGGTCGCGCACCTCGTCGGCGTCAACGCCTTCTGGCGCGCTTCGGTGCTGGCAGGTCTGGCCGGTACGCCGACACGCATGCTGGCCAGGTTCGATCCCGCGACAACTCCCGCGTTGATGGTCGCCCCGATGCGGGAACTGCGTACGACAGAGGTGCTCGACCAGTTCGTCGCTTCGAACGACGGTTTCTTGGCGGTACTCGCAGATCTCGACGACGCTGGTTGGGCGATGCCGGCCGAGTCCCCCGCCGGTCATGTCCCGATCCGGTTGATCGCGTTTCACGCGTTGTGGGATTGCTGGGTCCACGAGCGTGATATCGCACTCCCACTCGGTGTGACCCCGCCGGCCGAACCCGACGAGGTCGGGTCCTGCGTGCGTTACGCCGCCGCGTTGAGTCCCGCGTTGGCAATCGGTACCGGGCACACGGTTGCCGGACACTTTGCCGTCGAGGCCACCGACCCGCGGCTGTGTTGCGTGCTGGACGTGGGTGAGTCCGTCGGGGTACGGGACGGCATCGCTCCACCCGAGGTCCCGTGCCTGCGCGGTGACGCTGTCGCACTCGTCGAAGCCTTGAGCATCCGCCGCCGGATGCCGCCATCGGCGCCGTCCGAGTGGAGAGCGCTGCTCGACGGTCTCGCGACCGCGTTTACCCCCGGGTGACCCACTCCTACGCGTCGATGTCTTCGCCGATCTCCCGGAGCGCGGTCGCGAGTGCGGCACGCAGACGCCGGGCGGTCGCGGGGCTGAGGTGGCCGACGAGCCCGGTTCCCTTGTTGTCAACCTCCTCAACGGTGAGCTCGACGCGCGGGTCTTCGCACTCCTCGCAATCGTCGAGCACGGCGACGATCCAGGTCATCTGCGCGCGCTCGGGATCGTCAGCGGGATGGTCGTCGATGCCGTAGTCGGCGAGTTTCTTCATGGTCCGAGTCAACCACGAACCCGCACTGCGCGGGCACGAACGTCGATGGTCAAGCAAGATGTGTGCATGAGCGAAGCCAAACTGCTCGCACGATTGACGACCATCTGTCTCAAGCTTCCGGAAGCGGTTGCCGCCGACCGGCACCCTCCCCACCGAGGCTTCGTCGTCGGCAAGAAGAACTTCGCATGGTTCACGGTGAACGAGCACGGAGACGGACGAGTCGCGCTCATCGTGCGCGCGGGTGCCAACGAGAACGAGGAGATGGTTGCCTCAGACCCGGAGCGCTTCGGCCTTCCCAAGTACGTCGCTCGCCATGGATGGGTGAGCTACTACCTCGACCTGCCGGATCGTCCCGTCGATTGGGGCGAGGTCACCGAGCTCGTGCGCGAGAGCTATCGGCTCCAAGCTCCGAAGCGTCTCAGCCGTCTCCTCGCCGACTGAGCGCGGCACCTCGTCGGTCCGTCACGCCGCGAGCGCGGCTCAGGGAAGAACCGCAAGGGTGTAGTGGAAGCCGATCGACTCGCGGAAGACGTTGTCAGGCGCAACCTGCAGGAGACGTGCTCGGAGGTCTTGCTCGAACGCGGGTGCGTGCGATCCGAGCGCGATCTTCGAGAGGACAGAGGTCGAATACATGAAGCCGGTCAGGCGCTCGATGGTCCATTCGTGCAGTGTCGGGAAGTCATATCCGCCGACGATTGCAAACCCGGCCCCGGTGAGCACGGCCGCGTGCGGTTCGTCGGTGAGGTGCTGGTCCAGGGTGGCCGGGACTCGATCCGCGGCGTGTGCAACCTCGACCCAATCTTGCATCGTGTGTGCGAGGACGCGCTGCCATTCCTGGTCTCCGTCCCAGGGCGGTGTGCTCCACACGAGGGCGACATACCCACCCGGGGTGAGCCAGCGTCGCGCCGACTCGGCGATGCGTCGTCGCTGGAGGCGGTGAAACGCGTTCCCGACTGCGACCAGGTGGAAGTCGCGATCGGCCTCGATGTCCTCCGCGCGTCCGACGACCCACCGAACGTTGCGCACGCGGCGAGCACGAGCATTGGCGCGAGCGAGGTCGATGGCCTCGGCCTCTTGATCGACGGCGCAGATCGCGGCGAACCGCGAGGCGAGACCGAACGCAAGCTGGCCCGTGCCGCACGCGAGGTCGAGCAGCCGTCCTTGGCCTGTCGCGTTCGTCCGCCGACACAGGTCCTCGAGCAGAGGCACCGGGTACGGCACCCTGCACCGGTCATAGAAGCGAGCCGTCCCTCGATACAGATCCGGACGGAACTCGGGCTCGGCTGCCACGCGCCGATCATCGCGCCAGGAGCAGACGTCGCGCGGGCGCGTGACGCACGGTCATCACCGGATCGGCTGGTTCGGAAGCTCGTCGCCTGACCATGCCCACGTCGGCATCTCCGGTGACGCGGACATGCGACCGATCTCGACGGCCGGGAAGCCGTCGATCTCGGTGCCCGCGTCGAAGTGGGACCGTTGCTTCACCACTGCACCCGCGCGCACGACTCCGTGCCGACCTCGACACCGCCGCGTGTGGACCGGATGACCGCGCCCTGGGCGAGCAATGACCCTTCGCCGAGACGTGCCGCGCCGATGACGACCGCGGAGCCCGCGATGTGCGGCGCGCGCGTCTCGGACTCGAACCGCGCGTCGGCAGGTCCGAGGCTCACGAGTGCGCGAACGAGGGCGCGCCGTCGACCTCGAACGCGAGATCGTCCACGTAGCAGTACCACCAGTCCTCGCCGGGTTCGTAGGACTGGATGAGCGGGTGCTGTTCGGCGCGGAAGTGCGCGGTCGCGTGCCGGTTCGGCGAGTTGTCGCAGCAGCCGACGTGGCCGCACGTCATGCACATTCGTAGGTGGACCCATTGACCGCCGATGCGCAGGCAGTCCTCGCACCCGTCGCTGCTCGGTGTGACGTCACGGACTTCGTCGAGATGACCGCAGGATCCACTCATGCGAAGTTCCTCGGTGCGAGCTGGTCGGCAGGAACGATGCCGAGCCGGCCGGCCTGATAGTCGTCGACGGCCTGCATGATCTCCTCGCGGGTGTTCATGACGAAGGGTCCGTAGTGTGCGATCGGTGCGCGGATCGGGAGCCCGCCGAGCAGTATCACATCGAGCGGCTCGGCCTGTCGCTCGGCCGCGGCAATGACGAGATGGTCACCGGGGCCGAAGACGACGAGCTCCCCGTCCACGACCGGCCGGCCCTCCTGACCGGCGGTGCCGCGTCCGGTCAGCACGTAGGCGAGCGCGTTGAATGCGGGGTTCCACGGGACCGCGATCTGGGCGCCGGGTGCCAGCGTCGCATGTGCGTAGGCAATAGGTGTATGGGTGACACCCGGCCCCGTGTATCCGCCGATGTCGCCCGCGATGAGCCGGATCAGCGCGCCGCCATCGTCAGAAGTCAGGAGCCGGAGCGCGTCGCGAGTGATCGACTGGTACCGCGGTGTTGTCATCTTGAGGGCCGCGCTCTTCCTGTCCGAGACCGGAAGTGCCACCACCATCGTCATCCGTGGCCCCGACCTTGCCAAGAGCATGTCGCGTTATCTCGTCGACCGAATCGTTGCCCACCCCCGCATCGAGGTGAGGACGAACACGTTGATCACCAGCCTCGACGGTGACCGCACACTCACCTCGATACGGATCGCAGGCGCTGACGGCGAGGAAGTGCTCCGCTGCGCCGGCCTGTTCTCGTTCATCGGCGCCGAACCTGCGTCGGCGTGGTTGTCGGGATGCGCCGCGCTCGACGAACGCGGCTTCGTCCTCACCGACCGGTCGCTCGAGGCGGACCAGCTCGACGGACGATGGGACGCGTTGGGCCGGCGACCGCTCCCCTACGAGACCAACCGACCCGGACTCTTCGCAGTCGGCGACGTCCGCGCCGGCTCCACCAAACGTGTCGCGGCGGCCGTCGGCGAAGGGTCAGCGGCGGTCGGGGCCGTCCACGAGCACCTCGCGTTCGCGCAACGGTGACACGGGCCGCGGAGGCAAACCGCTTCGAGCACGAAGCGAGAGTGTCAGCCGGGATCGAGGTGCAGGCGGCCGTGCGACCGGGCGGTGAGCGCGCGGGCCAGCGTGTCCCGGGTGACGTAGCCCACGATCGTCGAGCGTCCCCGGCTTGCATCGGCGCTCACCTGGGGCAGTGAGCTACGGGAACGGAGCCGGGTCGTCGTGCACCCCCCGGGAAAGACCTCGTACCAGGTCTGGTCGAGCGCGGCACCGCCGCCACCCCGACGGCCGAAGCGGCGCGCACCGGCGACGTCAGCGGCCAGCTCGGTCGTACCGCGAATGTCGCACCGCTTCGTGAGCGTGACCTCGAGCGCGGCGTGGCCCGCCCGGTCGTGGTCGACGGTGAATACGGAGCGGCCACTATTGGCGTACACCTCCCCCAGCGACCATCCCACCGGGAGCGACGCGGTGCACGGCACGAGGGCCGCGCTCTGCACGGACTGGGCTTCCATCCAGAGCGGCTCGAGCGCGGTTGATGCGAAACAGTCGATCGTGTCGACGCCGAGCGGAGTGCGAGTGGCCTCGTCGTTGCCGAACAGCTTCGTGTAGTTGAAGCCCAGCAGCACGACCACGACGACGAGGGACACCCAGATGAGGACTCGACGCGGGGTCCAGCGCTGGACCTTGATCGGTCGTGGTGGCGCGGGAAGCAGGCGCACGAACTCGCCGTGGAGATCGCGCCCCTCGGCGCGCAGCGCGCGTCGGAGCTGTGACGGGAGGGCCAGACCGCGAGCGGCGGCGAGGCCCTCGGCGATCTCCTCCACGCTGAACTGCAGCCGGGCTCGCACATAGACGCGCGCCGCGTTCGAGCGCAATCCCAGGCACAGCATCATGTTGGCGAGATCGACGGCCTGTCGCCATGGCGTGGGCCGCAGCTCGGCGAAGGCGACGTCGATGAGGAGGATCTTGTCGTCCTGCACCATCAAGTTCGCGGGCTTGATGTCACGGTGCGCAACGCCCGCGTTCCACAGGAGCCGGATCACGCGGAGTCCGTCGTCGATCAGCGCATCGTCGATCGTTGCGTCACCCAGCTCGACTGCGCCATCGAAGAACTCGGTGACCAAGAGGTACTCGCGCTCGGGCGTGAGCTCGACGAAGCCGAACGGCTTTGCGCTCGGTACGCCGGCGTCGCGGACGACGCGCAGGGCGTAGTCCTCCTGCTGGACGAGACGGCGCACACCATTGAACGGCTTCTCGTCCTCGAGGCGGCCATAGAGGAGCTCGCGGCCGAGCTTGTACCAGCGGTCCGACCGCAGGTGCGTCTTGGAGTAGAGCTTGCCGAACAGGAAGAGCGCCGGTGTTCCCTCGACGCGGAGCCGCAGCGGTGTCGAACCGGCGGAGCCGCTCAGCCCGACGGGCGTGATCTCGCTGACACGGACGCCGAGTTGCTCCTCGAGAGCCTTTTGAATGGCCACACCGCGGGCGCCGCCGACGTCGAGGTGCGCCGACCGCCCGCGCCGATACGCGACCGGGAAGTACTCGTTGGGCACGAAGAATCGGAAGGCCACAACCGGGAAGGCCACGCCGATTGCGACCGCCACGACAATGTCCGTCGGGGCGTCGACGCCGAGGTGCATCCGGGCGAGCGCGACGAGGGCCACGATGCCCGCGAGGACCCACTTCCCGAGATTGCGCCAACGACCGTGGGGCACGAGCGTGTACAGGGCCAGCACGAGGAGCCCGGTGGTCGCCAGCATCTGCTCGGACGGCAGTGCCCAGCCGCCCCAACCCGCGTGCAGAGAAACTCCGAAGGGCCTCGGGCGCGCGCCGACGTCGCCGAGAATCCCGCGCAGGTTCTGTGCGAGCTGGATGACGATCTGCGCGACGAGGAGATGGCGCCAGCGGCGGAAGACGAGCAGCGCGAGCAACAGGCCCCACGAGAGGAACTGGATCGTCCACCACGAGCTGATCGTCGTCAGGATGCGAGCCGCGTTGTAGAGCCCCGGCGCGTCGACATCGCTGACCCAGCGCACGATGGTGTCGTCGGCCACGGTGGCCGGAATCGCCGCGCCGTGCAGGCCGTCGTGGAAGACGAGGACCGTCGCGATGACCACCCCCATCAGCACGATCAGCCAGCCCAGACCGGTGGTTCGGAGATGATGCGGCAGCGGGGGCGGCGCGCCGGAGGGCCGCCGGCGGGGAGGCTGCTTCTGCGCGGCGGCCGGCGGCGCGGCCGGGGCGCTTCCGAACTCCGCCGTCCCTTCGGGAACGACGACGTCGCTCATTCGAGCCTGACCCGCCTCGGATTCGGGCCGTGAGACGCCGCGTTGCTCTCCGCGGGAAGGAGCGGGAACGGCGCGGACACGGTGCTGATCTTGCCAGATGCCCCGCGGGTCGGGACGAGACCGACGCCGACGTGTGCGCGGGGGTGCTCGCCCCCTAGCTTTCACGGTGACCAAATCGAGAGGCGGCACGTGCGACTTCGTGGCATGTGGTCCCATTGGTCGGGCGGAGTGACGATCACGGTTGTCGTGGTCGCACTCTGTGTCGGCATTGGTGTCACCGCGAGCAACGCGGCGCGGTCGCCGGCCCCGCGACGCACCGCCCACGCAACTGATACGAGTGCGCGTCGTGTGGCCGGGCTGCGGGCCACGCTCGCCTCCAAGGTGAAGTACGCCCCTTCGCGCGGTGCGACCAACGTCGGACTCGACGTCCCGGTATTCGTCGCCACATCCGCGGGCCGGCTCACCGCGGTTCGCGTCGCGTCGGCGTCGGGCGTTCCGCTCGCCGGAACGTTCGCGTCTTCGCGACATTGGTGGCAGTCGAGCTCCCTCCTCGCGCCCGGTACCGCGTACCGCGTCACCGCATCGGTGAGAGCGCCATCGGGTGTGACCGCGCGGTCGACGTCGACCTTCCGCACCATCACCCCCGTCGCGCTCGTCGACGCGACGCTGTTCCCCGGTGACGACATGACCGTCGGCGTCGCCCAGCCGGTCGTGATCCGCTTCACCCACGCCGTCAACTCCGACGCCGCCCGCGCGAGAGCGCTCCAGCACTTCACCGTGACCGAATCTCGCCCGGTCCCCGGAGGATGGCACTGGTTCAGCGCGAACGAACTTCACTTCCGGCCCGAGGCGTACTGGCCGGTGGGAGAGAAGGTGACCGTCACCTCGGATCTCGACGGCTGGGACGCGGGCGACGGCCTCTGGGGTGCGGACCATCACCGCGTGCATTTCGCGATCGGCAACGCGCACGTCAGTGTGGCAAATCTTGTGACGCACCAGATGACCGTCAGCAACAACGGCGGCGTTGTTGCGACCTATCCGTTCAGTGGTGGTCGGGCCATGTCTCCGACCATGAACGGACTGCATCTCGTGATGGACCGTCAGAGCGTCGTCCGGATGATCTCCTCGACGAACGGCATCCCGGTGAACTCGCCCGACGGCTACGACGAGCTGGTCTACGACGACGTGCACATCTCCGACAGCGGGGAGTACGTCCACGCGGCGCCGTGGTCGGTCAGCAGCCAGGGTCGAGACAACGTGTCGCACGGGTGCATCAACCTCAGTGCCGCGAACGCCGCGACGTTCTTCGCCTTCAGCCGCGTGGGCGATCTCGTTGCGGTCGTCGGCGGTCCCCGCGCACCCGAGCTCGGCGATCACGGAGTGATGGACTGGGGAACCGACTGGAATCAATGGACCCCCGCAGTCGTGCACTCCGCGGTGCCGGGGAAGCCGACCCCGCACAAGGCGCCGGCCCACCGTCACCCAGCCGCGTGAACGCCAACGGGCGGTGAACGAACCGCGGGGATCCGTGGACCTTTACTGGATTCCATTCGGGGCCGGGGCGCACGTCGTCCGGGTCAGCGGCAAAGTGTTCGAGGCGGTCTCGGCACTTGTGCAACGGCGGGCACGGTGCGCCCTCTACCACTCGGCCCTGGAGGTGCGCGTTCCGGAAGGCCGCTTCGTGATCGAGCAGACGCCCGTTCCGGACCTCCACGGCGAACAACGAGGAGTGATCGCGGAAGGACCGGTCGGAACGAGAATGGCGGGACGCTTTCGGCGCTTCCGCTACGAGATCCGGCGCTGGCGAGAGGGACGCATACCCGACCTCCACGACGCAATCGCGAGCCCCGTGAGAGTGTCCGACGATCTCACGAAGGCACGACGACTCCTCGATGTCCTGCCATCCATCCCAACCCCCGTTTGGGGCCGGGACGAGCTCCACGCCGGCGAAATGTGGAACTCGACTCTGTCACCTCATGGGTGCTGGCGCGCAGCGGTGCCGACATCACGACGGTCCACCCGCCAGGTGGTGGCCGAGCGCCGGGTTGGCACGCGGGCCTCGTCGTCGCCGCGCGTGAGCGCGAACGCGAAGAGGGTCGCTGACCCGCGTCGCGTTAGCGTGCAACGCATCGACGAACACCGAGGAGAACGACCATGGTGCAGAATCCGCCCGAGGGCTTTCCCCGCATCACCCCCTACTTGTTGTACGAGGACGTCGACGCGACGCTCGACTGGTTGGTCACGGCGTTCGGCTTCACCGAACGAGTCCGCATGAAGGGACCCGACGGCAAGGCGAACCACGCCGAAGTCAGCCTCGACGACGGCGTGGTGATGATGGGACACCCCGCGCCCGACTACCAGAACCCGAACCACCGCGGCGGCGCGACGCAGCTCGTCTACGTCTATGTCGACGATGTCGACAAGCACTACGCCGCCGCCAAGGCCGCGGGTGCCCGCATCCTGAGCGAGCCCGCCGACCAGTTCTACGGCGACCGCATTTACGCGACTGAGGACCCCGAAGGCCACCAGTGGTCCTTCGCACAACACGTGCGTGACGTCGCCCCCGAGGACATGCACCCGTAGCGCGTGCGACCGGCGGTTACGCCTGCTGGTCGCCCTGCGCAGTGCGCAGGCGCGCGGCCAGGGTCTGGAGGAGGTTCCAGGCGATGGTTGCGTTCTGCTGGACGAGCGGTCGGAACTCCCAGTAGGTGAGCCCGTGGCACACGACCTCGCTGCTCGCCGTCACCGTCGCCGAGCGTGCGCCTTCGTCGATGAGGGCGACTTCGCCGAAGTAGTCGCCTTTTGTCAGCGTCGCCCGCTCCCGACCGCCGATCGAGACCGTCGCTTCGCCCGACTCGATCACGAAGAACGCCGCGGCGCCCGCGCCTTCCTTGGTGATCGTCTCGCCCGCGGCGAAGCGACGTTCCTTGAAGAGCGCCGCGATGCCTTCGACGTCGCGTGGGCTCATGTTGGCGAAGAATGGCACCCGCTCGATGACGGCGACCGTGCCGCTCGCCGGCGCGCTCGGACGCGGTGACGATCCCGCCCGCGTCACTGCGCGGCACTGGAGCAGGTAGAGCTGTCCGCCCGCGAACGCCCACTCGATGTCGCGCGCCGGTCCGTACACCTCGTCGCACTTCCCTGCCAGCGCGTTGAGCTGGCCGAGTTGATCGTCGTCGAGGCACAGCTGCTCGACGAGCTCGGGCGCGACGGTCTCCTCGAACGTGCCGCCGTCGGCCGCGGCGCGGATCGCGATCTTCTTGACGCCGGGTGTGCGTTCGAGCACCGGGCCGGCGCGATCGATCCGGAAGCTGTCGGGAATCACCCGCCCCGCGACGACGACCTCGCCGAGACCCCAGCTCGCCTCGATGAGCCGCTCGTCGGCCTTGTTGATCGGGTTCTGCGTGAACATCACGCCGGCGACGTCGGGATCGAGCAGCGTCTGGACGACGACGCCGACACTCGGACGTGCGAACAGGCCCACGCGCTGGCGGTAGGTGATCGCCGAGTCGGAGTTCGCCGACCACCAGATCTCCCGGATCGCTGTACTCACGTCGACAACGGACGGCACGTTGAGCAGCGTGAGGTGCTGGCCGGCGAAGCTTGCATCCGCGCCGTCCTCGTCGGCGGCCGATGAGCGCACCGCGAGCGGCCCCACCAGTGGTCGGGCCGCGGCCATGAGCTGCGCGATGGCGTCCTTGTCGCCCGCTGCCACCGCGTCGACGATCGAGCCCGAGAGCGCGACACCGGGCGGGATCGGGAGCCCGGCGCGCGCCGCGGCGCCCAATCCGGTGGCCTTCGCCCCGAAGCGCGAGTCGTCGTGCGCGTCGGAAAGGTCGACGACCTCCGTCACCCGGAGACCGTCACTTCGCCCGCGTCACCATCCACGCGGACGCGCGCGCCGTCGGCAATGCGATCGGTCGCCTCACGCGTCCCCACCACGCCGGGGATGCCGTACTCACGCGCCACGATCGCCGAGTGCGAGAGCAGGCCTCCGCTGTCGGTGACGATCGCGCCGAGCAGTGGCAGCAGGATGTTGAACGCCTCGGTCGTCGACTCGGTGACGAGGACGTCGCCCTGCACGATGCGATCGAACTCGGTCGGGCCCGAGACGCGCCGCGCCGGCCCTTCGTACACGCCACCACTCGCAGCGAGACCGCGCAGCATGTTCTCCTCGTGCGGCGCCTCGGAGCTGCCGAACAGCTCGCCCATTGCGATGATTGTCGCGTTCATGACCCGGGCGATACCCGGTGGGAGTCCCGACGGGTCGGGCGGCGGGGGTGACGGCGGCCCGAGCGTTGCCGGTGCCTCCTTGGCGGTGCGCGACGTGCGGTCCGCGAAGCGTTCCGCGAGCTCGTTGGCGGACGGCCCGCCCGTGCCGGTGACCAGCGCGCACATCTCGTCGAAGCCGGCGTCGATGAAGTGCTCGGCGTCGTGAACGCGACCCTGGCCGTGGAGCCGGCGACCGGCGGCGACTACGGCGCGGCGCATGATCCCCGATGCCCAGATGTCGCTGAAGACGCCCCGTTCGTCGCGCAGCCGGTACATGAGGCGCGCCTCGCCGAGCAGCTCGTCGAACTGCCCGCGGTGCTGGTCGGGCACCTGCGCACGGATGTCGGCGATGCGAGCGTCGACATCGGCGTCGCTTCCCGCGCCGTCGACGGAGGATCGGATCGCGCGCAGCAACACGTCGGGCAGCTCGAGCGCGTACCGACCGGAGATGTCGAACCCGTCGAGAAGCCGATATCCGACGAGGTCGAGATACTCCGACATCGCGGTGCCGACGTCGCCGCGGAAGGTACGCAACTCGGCGAGTGTCTTGCCGGGGTTGCCGTCGGAGTCGAGGAGCGTTCGGGCGGCGGTGTTGTTCGCGACCGCCGCGATGAGCCGTTCGAGCTCACCCGACGCCCCTGCCGAGACCGGCGCCGCGCCGCGCAACATCGCGAGCGTGTCGGAAGGGGCGACACCGGTCCAGGACCCGAGGTGCGCAAGGAGATCACCGACCGGCAGCATCGCCGAGCCCGTGAAACGCATGTGCTGGTAGATCATCTGCGAGTGGTGCTCGCGACAGCGGGTCAGGTACTCGACCAGCTCGTCTCCGGAAAGTGCATCCGCGTCGACCGACTGCAGCTCGCGGTGTGTTTTGATGGCGGCGGGCTTGAACGTCTCGTCCCACTCGCGTAACTGGTCGCGCCAGACTTTGCGTTCCCACACTTCCTCCGCGCGCGCGAACCGCTGCGGGATCTCGTCCTCGGGTGCCGGATGCCGCATGCCGTATGCGAAGCCGTTGACGTACTGAGTCTCCATCGATTCGATGAGGCTCCCGTAGTACGCCATGAACTCGTGCGTGCCACGGCGGAACGGCTCGGGGTGCATCTCCGTCCAGTACCGCGTGACCGGACGCGGGAAATGCACCGGGTCCAGGTTCCACGAGCCGGGACCGGGAGGCTCGAAGTGAAGCGCCGTCTTTGGCTGTCCCGACATTCTTGGGCCTCCCTGGATCGGCTGCCACGCAGCCCGGCGCCGCGCCCGGCAGATGAATCCTCACCGGACGCGGGCGATCCGGGCAAGCTCGGATCGCGGAAGGTACGCGACCGTTGGTGGTGCCAGCACCCCGTCGGTCCGTGGGGTGAATGCTCTCGTGCATCCTCCGGCACGCGTCGTACCGTGAGGACGTGAGGGACCGCGAGGCGCAGGCGGGCAGCCGGTCATGGGCGCGCGCCGACCGCCGGGCGCGGTGGCTCTCGCTCACCGTCATCGGGCTGGTGGCCGCGGTCACCGGTGGGCTCGCGCTCGCCTCGCTCGCCGGCGCGCGCCGCACGAACACGGCCTTCGAACGGTTGCGGACACGAACGAACGCGGCGGACGCGATCGTGTTCTCGAGCCAGGTCGGTGCGCTTCACCCCGATTGGTCGAAGCTCGCCGCGGCGCCCGAGGTCGCACACCTCGTGCCGTGGCTTCTGACCTTCGGTGTGATTCCCGGTGAGGCGGACGAAGGCGTCCTCATGGGTTCGATCGACGGAGGCTGGGGCACCACCATCGACCGGCCGGTCGTGATGCACGGTCGGATGTACGACCCGCGCGCAGCCGACGAGATGATCATCGACGAGGACACGGCCAAACAAGCACACTTGCGGGTGGGATCGGTCGTCCCGTTCCACGCCTACGGGCCGCGTCAGGACGACACGAGCGGGGATCCGCCGACGGGGGCCCAGCTGCGGGTGCGCGTGGTCGGCATCGTGCGCATGACGCCGCAGTTCTTGTTCACGCCGCTCGTCGTGCTGTCTCCCGGTGTGCTCGCCGCGCACCGCCAAGACATTCTCTGGATCGAGAACGCGTTTGTGCGACTGCGTGCGGGATCGGCGGGTGTCGCGGCGCTGCAACGCGACGCGAATGCACTTGTCGCACCCGGCACGCCGGTGCTCGACCTGCATGCGGCACAACGACGCGTCGACACGACGATCAATGTCGAACAATCGGCGCTCGTGTTGATCGCGATCGCAGTCGCGGCGGCCGGTCTCGTGCTCGTGGGCCAGATGCTCGGGCGCTCGGCGTCGACGATCCGTTCCGACGCGCCGGTATTGCGCGCGGTCGGCATGACGCGGCGCGATCTTGCGTACGCCGGGGCGCTGGCACACGCGTTCGTGGCGATCGGGGCGGCTGTCGGTGTGCTCGGCACCGCCCTCGTGGCGTCGCGTTGGTTTCCGGTCGGCCTCGGTGGCCGCGTCGATCCCGATCGCGGGATACACGCCGACTGGCTCGTGCTCGCCCCGGGTGCGGTCGTCGTCGCGGGGCTCGTCTTCGGCGGCGCGTATCTCATCGCCGCGCGCGCCGCCCGGCCCGAATCGGTACACCGCGCCGGCGCGCGCGGCGCCGTGCTCGGTCGGGTTCGCCGGAACACCCCCGTCAGCGTCGGCGTCGGCGCGACGATGGCGTTCGACCAACGGCGCGGCCGCGTCGATGTCGCCGTGCGCCCGGCCGTCATCGGCGCCGTCGTCGGCGTGCTCGGGGTCGTCGGTGCGCTGACGATCGATCATGGCCTGCGCGACACGCTCGCCCATCCCGAGCGGGCCGGTGTCACGTGGAATGCAAGCGTGCTTCCGAAGTCCGGCGACTATGTCGCTCGGGGCGTCAAGCCGGATCTCGTCGCGCGAATCGCCGCCGTGCCCGGCGTACGCACCGCCGCGGACGTCGACCGCTTGGTCGTGGACGTCAACGGAGTTGGCGTCCCCGGTTTCACCGTGCGCGCGCCGGCCACGACCGATGCACCGGTTTCGTTCACCGTCATCTCGGGACGCGCGCCGGCCAATGCCGACGAGGCGGCAATCGGACCATCGACCGAGCACGACCTGCACGTCGCGGTCGGCGACTTCGTGACGGTCGGGCCGAACCACCGGCGGGTGAAGATCACGGGCAGAGCGCTCTTTCCTTCCGACGTGCACGCGACCTTCGACCAGGGCATCTGGCTCAGCGTCGCGGGCTGGGATGCCGCCGTGCCTCCCAACGAAAAGTCCGGAGCGATCAATGGCACCCGCGCCGACAGCGTGATCGCCGTCCGCTTCACACGCGATGTCGATCAGCAGCAGGGCATCGCCCGATTGACGACGGCACTGGAGGGCCGCGTCGACGGTGTCGAGCCCGTCGAGGAGCCGGTCGAGCTCGTCAATCTCCGCAACGTGCAGCGCTTGCCGGAAGTCCTCGCCATCTTCCTCGCGCTCCTCGCCGTCGCGGCGTTGACGTATCTGCTCGTTGCGATCGCCCGCGCCCGCGCCCGCGATTTCGCAATCTTGCGCGCCCTCGGTTTCACGCGTGGTCAGAGCCGGATCGTCATCGGCGCGCAAAGCACTGTGATCAGCGTCGTCGGATTGCTGTTGGGTATCCCGATCGGCGTGATCCTCGGCCGAACGGCATGGAGCCTCATCTCCGAGCGGGTCCCACTCCAAAACGTGCCGCCGGTCGCTGCGGTCGCGCTCGTCCTGATCGTCCCGGTGGCGCTCGTCGGCGCGATCGCCCTGGCGGTGTGGCCCGCACATCGGGTCGCGCGCCTCCGTGTCGCCGAGATCCTGCGCACCGAATGAATCGGTGTCGCGCGGGGCCGGGCATCGCCCGCAGCCGGGACATCGTCGGTGGTATTTGCCCTGGTCAGCTCCGAGCATCCGACGGGAACCCCATTCGATTTCCGTGGCGGCGACGGCAGGTGGGACGCTCGGCCCATGGCCACTGACTTGCTCGAGCTCGCCGACCAGCTGTTCACCGGTGCCCTCCCGATCACGCACCACCATCCCATGGCGACGAGCGGTGAGCTCGCCGAGCTGCAGCCCGGTCTCGCTTTCGTCGACGCGTTCGCGAACTCGGCCGCGGTCGACACCGAGGACGGCCTCGTCGTCGTCGACACGAGTGGCGTGTTCCACGCCAAGCAGGTCCACGCCACGATGCGGCGGTGGTCGCAGTCGCGCCTCGACACCGCAATCTTCACGCACGGCCACATCGACCACGTGTTCGGCGTCGACCTCTACGAGGAGGACGCGCGCACGAATGGTTGGGCACCACCCCGGGTCGTCGCGCACGAGGCGATCGCAGCGCGGTTCGAACGCTACGTGTTGACGGCCGGCTACAACGCGGTAATCAACCAGCGCCAGTTCAAGGTGCCCGGGTTGCAGTGGCCGGTCGACTACCGCATGCCCGACGAGACATATCGCGACACGATGAGGATCAGCGTCGGTGGTGAGGACTTCGAGCTCTACCACGACCGTGGCGAGACCGACGACGCGACCTGGGTGTGGAACCCGGCGCGCAAGGCGTTGTTCGCCGGCGACATGTTCATCTGGGCGTCCCCGAACTGCGGCAACCCGCAGAAGGTGCAGCGCTATGCACGCGACTGGGCGGTCGCGTTCCGCAAGATGCTCGCGCTCGAGCCGGACGTGCTGCTGCCCGGGCACGGCCTGCCGATCGTCGGCGCCGATCGCGTGCGGCAGGCGTTGACGGAGGGCGCCGAGCTGCTGGAATCGCTCGTCGAGCAGACGCTTGCGATGATGAACGAAGGCGCGCGCCTCGACGACATCCTGCACGCGGTGAAGGCGCCTGCGCATCTCCTCGAACGGCCCTACCTCCATGCGATCTACGACGAACCCGAGTTCGTCGTGCGCAACATCTGGCGGTTGTACGGCGGTTGGTACGACGGCAACCCCGCGCACTTGAAGCCGGCGTCCGACGCCGCGCTCGCCCGCGAGCTCGCCGACCTCGCCGGCGGTGCAACCCGCCTCGCCGAACGCGCCCGTGAGCTCGCCGCCGCCGGCGACCTGCGCCTCGCCGGTCATCTCGCCGAGATGGCGGCCCAGGCCGCGCCCGACGACAAGGGCGTGCACGCGGCCCGCGCCGAGGTGTTCGGCGTGCGCGCCAACGAGGAGGCCTCGACGATGTCGAAGGGCATCTTCTCGTGGGCCGCACACGAGTCCGCGAACCAGTGAAGGTCGAGGGCGCCAAGATCCTGGTGACCGGCGCGTCGTCGGGTATCGGTGCCGCGCTCGCGCCGATCCTCGCCGAGCGGGGCGCGACCGTCGGCATCGTCGCTCGGCGCGTCGAACGGCTGGAGGACGTGCTCGAGCGCTGCCGGAAGTTCGCACCCGACTCGCGGATGTGGGCAGCAGACCTGAGTGATCTTGCGCGGGCCGAGCAGGTCGCGATCGAGGCGTGGGACGCGTTCGGCGGTCTCGACGTGCTGGTGAACAACGCCGCGATCCCGAAGCGCACGCGCGTCACCGAGCTCGCCCCCGCCGACGTGCAGCACGTGATGGACGTCGACTTCCACTCCCCTGTCCGCATGGCACTCGCCGTGCTCCCTCGCATGCTCGAACGCGCCAGTGGCCAGATCCTCTTCGTCTCGAGCATGGGCGGCCGCATCCCGATTGCGAACGAAGCCGCGTACAACGCGGCCAAGTACGCGATGTGCGGGTTCGCAGAGGCGATGCTGCTCGACCTCGCGGGGACGGGCGTCGACGTGAAGCTCGTCCTGCCGGGCCCGATCGCCACCGAGATCTGGGACCAGCCGGACAATGAGCCGGCACTCTTCGACGTCGAGAAGGTGACGGCCGAGGACTGCGCGGCGGGCATCGCAGACGCCATCGCGGGCGACGGCTTCGAGTACTACGTGCCGGCGGTGTTCCCCGGGGGAATCGACGCCAAGGAGATCGCCGTCGGCAAGACACAGCACTGCGACGCGTACCTGCGCGGCATGGCCGATTTCGCGAAGGGCCTCCGCGAGCAGACTTGAGCCGTCAGCGCGGCGGATCAGTCGCCCGAGCGCAGCGTTCCGGCGAGGTTGGTGCGGGTCACGTACCAGCTCGACGGGATCGCCGCGAAGAACGCGACCACGACCGTCCCCGCGACCGCGAGAAGGATCGGAGGGAGCGGCACGAACGCGTCCCTCGAGACGCCGAGCCCGGTTGCGTACACGCCCCAGATCTGGCGCCCGGCGAGCAAACCCAGCGGCAGCCCGATGATGAGCGCACCCGTCGCCAGGGTGAGCGACTGCCAGAAGACCGTGAGCCGGCTCTGCCGTCGCGAGTATCCCAACGCCCGCAGTGTCGCGTGGTTGTGCCGCCCCTGACGCGCCGCGGTCACGACCGTGTGTGCCAGCATCGCCAGCGCGAGCGCCCCGAGCAGGAGACCGAGCGCGATCAGCAACCCGTCGTCGCGCGAGAGATTCACCAGGTCCTCGGGTCGGGCATCGACGTGGGACGGCAACGGGCTGAGCACGTCGCGCAACAGCGCGACGCGAGCCGCCTTGTTGTGGGAGCCGCGAAAGCCGACAAGGATCGAGTTCCGCGGCGCGGACGGCAGCACTCGTCGGAGCGCGGGGATCGTCATCCACGCGCCGGTGCCGAGCTGCCCGCTGTCGCCGAACTCGGGAAAGATCGCTTGACCGACGACGCGGTACGTCGACTTCGACAAGCCGATACGCACCGCGATGATGCGTCCGAGGCCCGTGTCGAGCGCATGCATCGTTCGGCTGCCGAGCACGATCTCTCCGGTGGCCGTGGGCGCCCGGCCCGCGACGATCGTGGGACCCGCGCTCCCCACGACCGGATCGATCGCGAACACGTCGACACGGGTCGTCCCGACATCGATCCCGGTCACCGACGCGACGGAGAGGTCGGTCACGTCCGGGAGCGCCCGGAGCCCGGGTGCGAGCACCTCGGCGAGATCGGGGAGCGCGGGCGCGCCCACTTTCACGTCCCAGTTCCACCCGTAGCGATGCGGTTGGGCGAGGTCACGTCGCAGCAGCCACGTGAACGTCGATGCGAAGGCCAACAGCGCGACGCAGAGTCCGACACCCGCGATCGCCGTCCACGCCGGCGCCGACCGCCTGGTGCGCTGGATCGCGAATCGCACACCGATGACCATCGGCAACGGAAGCCACGGTCGGCGGAGCGCGTCGCGCAGACCTCCGACACGGACGGGCACAGACGCCTCACGCCGGCGCCGGCGCGACGACCGGCCGGCGAGGTAGGCGCTCAGCACACCGACGATCATCGTGAACGCGATGACGGCGGCTCCGCCGATGAGCAGCGTCGGGACGTCGACAGGGAACCCGTGGTCGAGGTTCGCCTTGTTCGCCAGCGACAGCAGGAAGAAGGGCGCCACGAGCCAACCCCCGAGACACGCGGCCGTCGCGGCGAGGAGCGCGATCACCGCGGAGCGAATGGCGGCGACGCGCAGCAGCTGTGACGGCCGCATCCCGAGGGCCAGCAGCGTGTCGTCGTCGGCGGATTCGACAAACGTCTGGCGGGTCAGCGCCTGCGCGGCGGCGACCATTCCGGTGAACGCGACCAGTGCGGCGAGGAGCGAGAGCACGAGCGACTCGACGCGGATCGAACGCTGCACCTTGGGTCGATGGTTCTCGAGCTTGGTGATGAACGACACGGGCTCCCCCGGCGCGAGTCGCTCGACCGCGAGCTGAAAGGCGCGCAGGTCGGTTCCCGGCGCAAGCCGGAGATAGCTGACCGGGCTGCCGACGATGATCGGCGCGTAGATCTTCGCGAATGCCGGCGTGAGGTGCAGCAGCGGTGCGAGCTCCGTGATCAACGGCGGGAACTCGAGCGGCGACGCCTCGATGCCGACTACCCGGGTCTGCAGCACGGGCCCGTTGGCCGGATCGGTCACGTTCGCATGCATGTCGCGTCTGATCGCTTCGAGCCGGGCCGGCCACTCCTTCAGCAGCGACGCGGCGACCGAAGGAAACAGCGCCGCGTCGTAGAAGTGGAATTGCAGGACGCTTCCGATGTGCAGGTGCAAACGATCCGCGAGCTCGAAGCTCGCGACCGCTTCGTCGGTTCGCGTGGGATCCGCGCGTCGTCCTGAGAGCATCTTCCAGCGCTCGACCGATTCACCGAGCCGACCGTCGAGCGAGGCGACCGGCATCAGGTCGCCCGCGCCCAGTACTCGCCCACCGTCGGCCCGGGCCGAGAACGGCAAGCCCGCGAACGCCCGCGCCCGTTCCACGACGCCTGGCATCGCCTCGACCTTGTCGAGGTCCACGGCCCCGATGAGGTCGAAGTTGCTCTTGCCGGCGAGCACCAGGTCCGCCGCTCGCTCCGCCCGCACGAAGCGGGGATACGCGACATGCGTACGGTGCGCGCCCTGGGCGAGGGCCATTGCCACTCCGGCGAACACGCCGATCACCAGGGCGAGCGCGCACCACGCGTGCCATCGCCGGCGTAAGAGCGCCCGCGCCCGGAGCAGCACCGAGGTCATCGCGGAACATCATGCATGGCGCACGAAGGCGTCTCGGCATCACCCACGCGAGGTCCGCTCTTGCGGCGACGCCGCGGGCCGCTCGGGGCCCGTTCGCGGCTCGGCAGGAGACCCGCCTCGCGACGCTCGCTCAGGGCGCGGGTGCAAGCTCGACGGGGATGCCGTTGAGGACCGCGTTGCCGGACAGTGGGTCGAACAAACCGCTGCCCGCGAGGACGTTGCTGTTCACGCCCGGCCGCTTGCCCGCCGTTCGGAGGCGGACGCCTTCGGCGTCGTGGCCCCAGCCGTGGGGAATGCTCACGACCCCGGGCATGACCGTGTCGGTCACCTCGGCGGCGAGCACGACCTGCCCTGCGTCGGACCGCACGGTCACGTCGGCGCCGTCGGTGACGCCCAGCCGTCTCGCATCGTCGGGATGCACGTGGACCGTGCACCGCGCCTTGCCCTTCACGAGCACGTTGAGGTTGTGCATCCACGAATTGTTCGAACGGAGGTCGCGCCGGCCGACCAGCACGAGCGCGTCGGGGGTCACGCGACGATCGAGCGCGAGCCGCAGTCGGGCGACGTCCTGCGCGCAGGGTTCGGGCACGAGCTCGATCCGGCCCGACGGCGTACGCAGCACCTCGGGCACGCGCGGCGTGAGCGGTCCGAGATCGACACCATGTGGGCGTCCCTCCAGCACCGCGAGCGACAGACCATCGGCGTCGGCGCCGAACCCGTCGCCGTAAGGGCCGGTCCGCAGCATGACGTCGAGCACTCGCTCCGGGCCGCGGCGCGTGGCGAGCATCTTGGTGAGCTCGTCGGCATCGCGTCCCTCGACGTTCGATCCGGGGCGCGTCACCGCTTTGCGCACGAGCCCCGCGACCACGAAGTCGTCGAGCGCGTCGACATCGGCGTCCGGGCCGAGACCCTGCAGCACCGCCGCGAGCCGGAGCAGGGTCTGCCACTCGGGGACCTCGCCCGGCTCGAGGTCGACGAGCGGTGGCGAGTAGTTGGCGACGTTGCGGATCGCGAGGCTGTACAGCGCGAGGTCGTAATGGCCGCGCGCGAGCTCCGGCTCGGGCGGCAAGATCACGTTCGCGTGGCGGGTGGTCTCGTTCACGTAGATGTCGACACTCACCATGAAGTCCAACGAAGCCAGGGCACGGTCGAGACGAGATGCATCTGGTGAGGACGACGCCGGGTTGCCCGCAATCGTGATCAGCGCGCGTACCTGTCCCTCGCCCGGCGTCTCGATCTCCTCGGCGAGACATACGACCGGCAGCTCGCCGTAGAACTCGGGCAGGGCGCGCACCCGTGAGTGGCGACGCCCGAACACCACACCGCGTCCCTTTCCGGGAGTACCGCCGGTGTTGGCGCCCCCGGTGGCGGGGAGGGTGAACATCGCGCCGCCCGGCCGGTCGAGATTGCCGGTACACACGTTCAACACGTCGATGAGCCAGGACGAAAGCGTCCCGAATTCCTGCGTGCAAGTGCCGATGCGGCCGTACACCGCCGCGGTCGGTGCCGCAACGAGGTCGTGCGCGATGCGCCGGATCGTCGCAGCGTCGATCCCGCACGCGGGAGCGACGCGTTCGGGTGTGAACTCCTGCGCGAGGTCTCGCATCTCGTCGAGGCCGTTGACGTACGCCGCAACGGCGCCGAGATCGACGAGGTCATCGGCGAACAGCACATGCACGAGCGCGAACAGGAACAACGCATCCGCTCCCGGGCGGATCGGCACGTGCTCGTCGGCCTCGTCGGCGGTCTTCGTGCGCCGCGGATCCACGACGACGAGCTTCCCGCCCCGCTTCCGCAACGCACGCAACCGGCCCGGGATGTCGGGCGCGGTCATCAACGAGCCGTTGGACTCGAACGGGTTCGCGCCGAGCATCAGCAGGTAGTCGGTGCGATCAACGTCGGGCACGGGGATCGAGAGCGCGGTACCGAACATCAATCCGCCTGACACCTGCTTGGGCATCTGGTCGACGGTGCTCGCCGAGTACACGTTCTTGGTGCGCGCGGCCTGGAGCAGCACGCGGCCGTACGCGAGACCGGAGAGATTGTGCGCGTTGGGATTGCCGACGTACACGGCGAGCGCGTCGTTGCCGTAGCGCTCGCGCAGCGGAGAGAGCCCGGCGTCGATCGCGGCGAACGCCTCGTCCCACGACACCTCGCGAAAACCGTTCTCGGTCCGCAGCAACGGCGCGCGCACCCGATCACGATCAGTCTCGAGGTGCTTGAGCGCAGTGCCCTTCGGACAGAGGTAGCCGTGGCTGAACACGTCCTCGCGGTCGCCGCGCACGAGCGTGATGTCACGACCGTCGAGGTGCAGCTCGAGCCCGCACGTCGCCTCGCACAGGTGACACGTGCGGTACGCGATCCGAGAGGTCATCCCCGGAAGCGTACGAGATGGAGTGGCGGAGCGGACCGGAGGGAAGTGGAGCCCGGAATCGACCAGTGAAGACGAGATGGAGTGGCGGAAGGTGCTTACCTCGGAGGGAGTGCTATGCGAACGGGAACCATTGTGGGAGGCAGAGCACCGCGGTGTCGCCGGACGTCGTGATGCCGCCGCCCCGGGGATCACGCCCGTACAGCCACGCGACGAGATCACACCCCCAGCCTCGGGCTTCGCCGTCGGCGGCGTCGCCCAAGCCCTGCTCGATAGCGACGTGCGTGCCGTGCAACATCACGCGCCACGCGCGCTCGTGATCGGTAGACACGACACCGAACTCGGCGTCGATCAGCGGGCGGCCGTTCGACGCGCGCCGGTCGAAGGAGCCGAAGATCTCCTCGAGCGCGCCGGCGACGAACCCGACCGGCCAATCGGTCGGTTCGTATCCCAACGCCAGGTCCACGTGGTGCACCTCGACCTCGCGGACGCGGGACCACAGCGCTTCCCGCATCGACCGATCACCCGAGATCGCGCGCCCGAGGCGGTCCCACGCGTCTTCGGGCAGCGCCTGCCACGCCTCCATCATCGCCTCGTGCGAGCACCGCACGTCCCGCAGCACGTCGGTGGCCGTCGCGTCGCGTCCGGCCGCGATGTCGGTCGCCCGCGCTTCGACGCCGCCGGGATATTGGGCCTCGATGTCGCCGCGCGCCGCGGCGTGCACCATTCGCCGCGTGCCATCGGCATTGCGCGCCAGGTGGGTCAGCACTTCGGCGCGGTTCCATCCGGGAAGCCGCGACGCCTCGCGGGCCTGGTCATCGGTGAGACCATCGACGGTGGACAACAGTCGACGGGTCCCTGCGCGCAGCAGCTCAACGTTCGAAGCCGGCGTCACCGGAACAGCGTAAACCCTGCTTCCGGCGCGCAAGCCACGTCGGAGCGGTAGCGGAACGGTCGCACGTGGCCGCGTGTGAAATGTGGCAGGGCAAGGACTGCCACCGCGAGCGCGATCACCGATGCGAAGACGACCGCCGATGGACCGACCGCGCTGCGAGCCCATGCCGCGGCGCCGAGGTTCGCGGCGAAAATCGCGAACACGACGCAGCCGAGGTTCACGAGCCACGCAACTGTCGCCGCGAACATGACGAACGCCACGCGCCGCGATACACCCTGCAGCCGTATGAGCGACATGACGAGCGCGATCATCGCGACCACGAGCGCGACCGCGGCGGCGTTCCATCCGGCGGCGACCCGGATCGTCTGGTTCGCCACGGTGAATCCGTTCGCACCGACGACGATGTCACCGACCCACGCCGCGATCGGACGCACGACGGCGCGGGTCGCGTCGCCGAGCGGTCCGGAGGCCGCGTGCGCGACCGCGCGCAGGGCCGGCGGCCAGGCGAGCAACAGGAACAGCAACGGGATGCGGAGGCGCCACAGGGCTGTCGTTCCGAACAGCGTCACCACCACGCCCGCAACGAAGACGGGCAACGACAGGAGCGCGAGATCGGCGTGGCGCTGGAAGGTCCATATGAAGAGGGCGACGACCAGCAAGGTCAGCCCGAGGGCGTGATCGACGCGGTCGCGCGTCGCGGGCTCGCGCTCGTTCGGGCGTGCGAAGCGCAGGAAGAGTGGCACGGCGAGGATCGGGACGAGGCCCGACCCGGTCGCGGCGTCGGACGGCGACCAGTCACCGACCAGCGTGCGAAGCGTTTGCCAGTAGAACAGCGCGAGAAGACCGACGGCGGCGACGACCCGGCACGCCGAGGATCGCAGGACGCCGCTGCCTGGAACCGCTGCGAAGCGGGCGAGAGAGGAGGCGAACCGAAAGGCTTCTCGCCCTCCCGATTTCGATCGCCCGTGCCGGCGCGGCGCGAATGTGTAGGGCACCTCGTGTCCGCGGCTCCAGCGACCTCGTTCCAAGATCTCGAGGAAGATCTTGGCGCCGTCAGCACAGAGATGGACGTCGTCCACCACGCCGCGCTCGACGACGAAGAACCCGCTGAGTGGGTCGCTCACGGGTCGGGTACGTCGTACGAGCGTGTGCACGATGTGGCGGGCGCCGGCCGAGGCAACGCGGCGCGTTCGACCTTCCAGCCCCTCGATGCTCCCGCCCTTTCCGTAGCGAGTCGCAACGGCAAGTTGTGCGTCACCACGGATCACCGGCGCGAGGAGGCGCGGAAGGATCTCGGGCGGATGTTGCAGGTCGCCGTCCATCACCGCGAGCACGCTCCCGCGTGCCTCGGTGAAGCCCCTTAGCACCGCGCCCGGTACCCCGTCGCGACGTTGCGCCCGCGTGCGGTGCACCATCCGTACCGGGATGTCGTTTCCTTGCTGGGCGCGGATCGCCCGTGGCGTCTCGTCGTCCGAATCGTCGACGAAGACGATCTCGGACCGGGCGTCGACGCGACGCAGCGCCGCGGTCGCGCGCTGCACGAGCGCCGCGATGTTCTGCTCCTCGTTGCGCGTCGGCACGATCACCGAGACCGTTGCGTGCCGCACCAGCGCCGTCGGTCCCGCGCGTTCGCGCGTGGCGACACCGTCGTGCCTCCGTATGAGCCTGACCACGGTGCGCGCCCTTTCTGCCGAAACGCGCCCATATCCTTCAGCCCCGCGCGGCGGTTTGTCTACCGGTATCTGCCAGAGAGGCCCTAGCCTCACCTTTTGTGGCCGATGACCGTCTGTATTTCCGGCAGCTGCTCGCGGGCCGGGACTTCGCCCGCGACGACCCGATCGCACGGCAGATGGTCAACTTCGCGTACGTGATCGGCGATCGCGCAACCGGCGAGGCGGTCGCGGTCGATCCGGCGTACGCGCCCGGCGAGCTCGTCGACCTGCTCGCGACCGACGGGATGAGCCTCACCGGCGTGCTCGTGACCCACTACCACCCCGATCACGTCGGGGGCGATCTCGGGGGCTGGTCCATCGCCGGCGTCGCCGAGCTGCTCGCACACCCCGACGTGCGCGCGAAGTTGCACGTCCACGCCGACGAAGCGTTGGGCACCAAGCGCGTGACCGGGTGCTCGGACAGCGACCTCGTGCAGCACGCGTCGGGCGACACGGTCGTGGTCGGCGAGGTGCGCATCACGCTCATCCATACGCCCGGCCACACCCCCGGCTCACAGTGCTTTCTCGTCGACGGCAAGTTGGTCAGCGGCGACACGCTGTTCCTCGACAGCTGCGGCCGAACCGATCTGCCCGGCGGCGATCCCGAGGCGTTGTACGAGAGCCTCACGCAGAAGCTCGCGATCGTGCCCGACGAAACCGTGCTGTACCCCGGGCACATGTACTCGCCGGAGTCGAACGCCGCGATGGGCGACGTGCGGCGCACGAACTACGTGTACCGGCCGCGCACGCGCGAGCAATGGATGATGATGTTCGGCAACGACGGCGAATCGTGACGCGGGGCGGCTGGTTACGCCGCGTCTGATCCCCCACCGTCGCGCGGGACGAGCACGACCGTGCGGCTCCGCACGACGTGGGGCGCGCGTCGCCCGCTCGCGGGATGCGCTCGTATCGCGGCCTCGAGGCCTTCGAGCAGGGTGAGGTGACGCGATCGTGCGTGGAACCATTTGCGGTGCGCGCGCTTTCGGGCTGTGGACATGCATCCCCGATCGGCGGTGGAGCCGATCGGTTGAGCGTCGCCGGGCGGTGTTCACTCGGCGCCGAAACTCATCCCACGCTGGGCGCGACGCATGGCCGCGAAGCGCGCCCTCAGGCCGGGTCGAAGAGCACGGGGAGCGCGCGGGGACCGCGGAACGCATAGCCCTCGACCACGGCATCGGCCGCGCCGTCGGCATCGAGCCGGAGTCGAGGCAGCCGGTCGAGGATCGCGTCCAAGCCGACGCGCAGCTCCAGGCGCGCCAGGTGCATGCCCAGGCACTGGTGCGGACCGGTACCGAACGCGAGGTGATGTTGCGCGGGCCGGTCGAGCCGCCAGTCGTCGGCGGACTCCCACCGGTCTTCGTCTCGGTTGGCGGAGCCGGTGAGCACGCCGACCGCCGATCCCGCAGCGATCGGACAGCCGGCCACATCGGTGTCGCGTGTCGCGACACGGCTGACCATCGTCACCGAGGTCTCCCACCGGAGGGTCTCCTCGATGACCGCGGGCAGCAGCTCGCGGTCGGCGTACACCGCCTCGAGCGCGTCGGGATGCGTCAGCAGCGCATACAACGCGTTGCCCATCACGCGGAACGTCGTCTCGCCGCCGGCAGGGAGCAGCAGCCGCAAGAACCCGTAGATCTTGCTGTCGGAAAGCTGCTCGCCGTCGACCTCGGCGTGGACGAGATCGGAGAGGAAATCGCCCGTCGGCTCCGCGCGACGCGCTTCGACGAGCGGGCGCAGGTAGTCGACCATCGCCTCACTCGCACGGTGGCCGCGCGCGGGCGCGAGCGGGCCGGTGTTGATCTCTTCGGCCCACTGCGCGAACTGGCGGGCATCCTCGAGGGGTACGCCGACGATCCCGCAGATCACCTCGACCGGGTAGCGGGAGGTGACCGACTCGACGAGATCGGCCGCGCCCAACGGCGCGATCGGATCGATCAACCGGTTGATCGCGGGACGCACGAGCGTCTCGTCCCAATGCTCGAGCCGTGACGCGCGGAAGGCCTTGGCGACGAGGTTCCGGTACTTGCGGTGCTGCTCGCCGTTCATGGCGAGGATGAGGTCGCCCATGAACTGCCCGATGTGGTCGCCGTTGATCGACGACGAGAAGGTCTTGTCGTCCCGCAGCGCCGCCTCGGCGTCCTTGTAACGCGTCACCTGATAGAACGCGCCCGGGCCCATTGCGGCCTCGTGCGTCACGAGGACCGGGCACTCGCTTCGGCGCACCTCGGCCCAGTCGGCATACGGCTGGGCCGCGAGCCAGTCCATTTGCGGACCTTCGATCTCAGCCGCCACGACCGACACCGTAGCGGGACTCAGCGGATCCGAATTGAGAGTGAGAACTAGCCTGCCCGCATGTCCGCGCACGCGCAGGGTGCGAATCCGTTCGCCGATACCGAGGACCAGACCGCGCTGCGGCAGCTCGCACGCGATGTCGCCGAGCGCGAGCTCGCACCCATGGCCCGCCACGGCGACGAGACCGAGGAGTTCCCGCAGTGGGCGTGGGACGCGTTTCGCAAAGCGGAGTTGTTCGGCATCACGATCGGCGAGCAATGGGGCGGCGCGGGACTCGGTGACATCGAGGCTGCGATCGTGCTCGAGGAGCTCGCGCGGGCCGACGTGTCCAGTGCCATCCTCGCCCAGCTGACCTTCAACGGGCCCCCGCGTGCGATCGAGCACCTCGGCTCCGACGCGCTGAAGGAGCGATGGCTGCCGCTCGCCGCGAGCGGCGACGCGCTCTTCTGCATCGGGATCAGCGAGACCGAGGCGGGCAGCGCGGTCGGCCACATGCGCGCGCGCTTGACCGAGGACGGCAACGGCTTCCGGCTGAACGCATACAAGAACTACGTCACCGGCGGGCACAAGGCGCGAGCGTGCCTGGTCTGGTGTCGCTTTCCGGGCAGCGTGGGCATCAAGGGCGTCGGTGCGGTCGTCGTGGACCTCGAGGCACCCGGCGTGACGGTCGCGGGGACCCACGTGAAGATGGGGCTTCGGGCGACGAGCGAAGCCGAACTCGCGTTCGACGACGTGCGCATCGAACCCGAGGACGTCTTGCTGTGGGCCGATCCGGGATCGAGTGAGGCATTCAAGACGCTGATCTCGCACATCAACCACGAGCGGTGCGGCAACGCCGCCATGTGCGTCGGCGCCGCGCAGGGCGCGCTCGAATACGCGGTGCAGTACATGAACGAACGGAAGATCGGCGACACGACGCTCGCACAGCTTCAGGGCCTGCAGTGGAAGATCGCGGACATGTCGACGCAACTCGAGGGCGCGCGACTCCTGCTCCAGCGCGCGTTGCACATGGCGGGCCCGGGTGGGACCCCGCCCGCGCTCGAGACGGCGATGGCGAAGACCGCCGCGAACCTCGCGGCGAAATTCGTGTGCGACGAGGCCATCCAGCTCCTCGGCGGCTACGGGTTCTCGCGCGAGTTCCCGGTCGAGCGCGTGTACCGCGACATCCGGGGGCTGTGCATCGGCGCCGGCACCGTGGAGATCCAGCGCAACTTCATCGGCACGACCGTGCTCAAGGGCGCCACACCCGCGAGCGACGGTTGGAAGCACCGCCGATAGCCGCGTGCCGTTGCGGCCGACGTTCGAGACCCCGTTGGCCGCGAGCTATCGCGCGCCCGGTGGAGGATGGGACATTCCCTCCCTTGACGCGGCGCTCACGACCGCGGCATCGCCCGAGCTCGCGACGCGCGTCGCGCGGGTGGCGGGCGGTTTGCGCCAGGCGGGCGTACGAACCGGTGACGTGGTCTCGTGGCAGTCGGCGAACCGCCCCGAAGTCGACCTGGCCTACCGGGCGTGCTGGCGGCTCGGAGCTGTCGCGGCGCCGATGCACCACCAGGCCGGCGCGGCCGACATCGCGCGGATGCGCGCCGCGGTACAGCCGGCGTTGGTGGTCGAGACCCTCGACGCGTTGCCCGAAGGCGACGCGGTGGACGAGCAATGGACCGACGGCACCGCCCTCGCGGCAGTGCTGTTCACCGCAGGATCGAGCGGTACGCCCAAGGGCGTGCTCCATACGCAGGCAACGCTCGCGTACAAGGCCTCGCAGATGGCGCGCGAGCATGGTCTCGGCATCGACGATCGCGTGCTGATGCCGGCGCCGTGCGCGCACATCTCCGGCCTGCTCAACGGCATCACGCTCCCGGGCGTCGTGCCGTTCCGCACGGTGTTCATGCCCCGCTGGGATCCGCAGGTTGCACTCGACCTCATCGAAACCAATCAGGTCACCTTCATGATCGGTCCGCCGACGTTTTTCGTGTCGATGATGCAGGCGCCGGGGTTCTCGGGGCGGCGCGTCGAGAGCCTGCGCTTGATCTCCAGCGGTGGCGCGGGCGTGAGCGATGCGTTCGTGCGGAAGGCGTCCGACGCCTTCGGCGCCCGGGTGCGACGCACGTACGGCTCGACCGAGGCACCGACGATCGTGACCGACGGGCACGCGATCGGGCCGGTAGAGCTGCGCGTCGACGACGAGACGAGGGAGCTCCTGGTGCGCGGCCCCGAGGTCTGCGTCGGCTATCTGGACGTCGCGGAGACTGCAGCCGCGTTCACCGAGGACGGCTGGTTCCGTACCGGCGACCTCGCCGCGATCTCCGACGGCGCCGTCGACATCGTCGGCCGCATGAAGGACGTCGTCATCCGCGGAGGCGAGAACATCAGTACCGCCGAAGTGGAGGCGGTGCTCGAAGCGCATCCCGACGTGCGCCATGCGGTCGCGATCGGCGAACCCGACGCGCTGATGGGCGAACGCGTGGTGGCGTTCGTGCAGGCGAGCGCATCCTTCGATCTCGAGGCGTGCCGCGCGTGGTTCGCCGGCCAAGGTGTCGCCCGGTTCAAAACCCCGGAACGGGTCGTCGTGCTGGAGCAGCTCCCCCTGTTGGCGACGGGGAAGCCGGACCGCGCCGCGCTACGAGCGCGGCTCGTCACCCCAGGGTGAGGTGTCGACCCCCATCATGCGGAATCCCTTGATCACCGCGCGGGGGTTCAAGATCCCCGGCTTCCAATCGTGGTTCCACATCCGCTCGTTCGCCACGCCCTTCACGAACATCTTGGCCTGGTCGAGGTTCACCAGGACGCCGCGCGTCGACGTTTGACGCTCGTAGCGCTCCGCATGCTCGGCGTCGATGACGTAGTTCATCGCGTCGCACATGCGCCGCATGTCGACATTGTTCCAGTCGTACGGAGACAGTGAGATGTGCAGGAACACGCCGGGTGGCGTCACCGACTGCATCTCGAAATTCTTCGAGACCAACGTGACCGGCGCCAGGCAACACGCGCAATGCGACTCGAGTCGCACCGTCTTGTCCCTGAACGGCGGCATGTGGGAGAACGCGACGGCCTCGCTCGCGCACCCGACGAACGAGTGGAACTCGTCGTCGATGTACGCGCGCACCTGTGAAGGAAACGACGAGAACGGCGGCGCCTTCAGCAGATTGCAGTTCTGTGTGTTCTCGTCGACGGTGATGACGATCCCGAGCTGGAGCTCCTTGTACGCCTGGATGATGTGCCGCCGGTCGAGCCCGGTCGACTCGTGCACCTCGCGCAGCGTCGGGCCCCGGCCCTGCTCGCACCAGAACTCGAACACGAACGCGCGCACCTTCTTGGCATTGTCCGAGAACTCGAATTCGGGCACATTCTGCGGCACCGGGACCTCCTCCGGCCGCAGACTACGCGCGCCCGGCAGCCCGGGTGGGGGCTGAAGTCCCGTCCTGCCTCAGGTTGGCTTGCGAACTGTCGTTAAGAAGAGTGACCCCCGAGAGGGGACGCCTGGTTGGAACGGTGCGCCGTGGGTGCCTGTTCGCTCACCGAGGCTTGACGCGACCTCTCCTGTGCCAAACGGGAAGAGGGAAATCGATGCTCTCGAGGCGAGCTGCCGGGCGAACTCTCGGCGACGCGGTGCGTCCCCGGCGGGCCCCCACCCAGTTCGCGCGAGGTCGCATCCTCGCGTCCGGTGCACTGGCGGCGATCGCGATAGTGGTCGCGGCGCTGGTGGTGCTCAGTCCCTTGACCGCGGCGCGAACAGATCTTCGCGAGATCGCCCGCGATGGCGTGCCGCTGCAAGCGCAGTTGGTCGCGCTGCGTACGACGGTGGTGGACTGGCAGTTCTACATCGAGCGCAACCTCGACGCCCTCACGCCCGGCGTCGCCCCCGATCCGACCGATGTGGTCAAGGGCGGCCAACTCCTGTCGACCCAAACCGCTCAGGCGGTTGCCGTGTCGCAGGCGCTCCAGCGCGTTGGTTTCGCGACCGACGCCCGGCGTCTCGACGCTGCGATGATCACCTTCAACAAGGCGCTCGCGGCGCTGTCGCCGGCCGCAGCCGGGAAACCCGTTGATCCGGCGGCGCTGGCCAAGATCGTCGACACCGAACGGACTGCCATCGAGGATGTGTGGAACCTCACCACGCAGATCGGCCAGCACCTTTCACGGGTGCTCACTCAAAGCGAAACCAGCAAGGCAACCGATCATCTCGCCCTCGGGTTCTGGTTGTTCCTGATCGGCACCGGCATCGCCGCGCTGCTCGTTCTCGCTATGGCGGTCATCTTCGGATGGCGCGCCGGGCGCCGCGAGCGCGAGCAACACCGCGCCGCACTCCGCCACGCATACGAGTCCCGAGTGCAAGAAGCGTTGGAAATGACCAAGACCGAACCCGAGGTCTACGCGATTCTCGGCGACGCCCTGCATGAGTCAGTACCGCACTTGAAGACCGAGATGCTCACCGCGGACTCCAGCCGCGCACACTTTCGGCGAGAGCTCACCAATGGAGGAGACTTCGAAGGCTGCGCTGTCGTCTCGCCTCTCGACTGCCCCGCCACGACCGTCGGTCACGCACTCACGTTTCCCAGTAGTCGCGCGCTCAACGCCTGCCCGTACCTCAAGGGCCGTCCATCGGGCGACTGTTCCGCGACCTGTCTCCCAGTGAGCATCGCCGGCCGCACCGTCGGCGTCACCCATGCCATCGGCACCGACGGCAGCCCACCGTCAGAGACAGACATCCACACGCTGAACTTCACGTCGCGCCGCGGGTCCGAACGCATCGCAATGATCCGGGCCTTCGCGACATCCCAGACCCAAGCAAAGACCGACCCACTGACCGGGCTCTTGAATCGACGAAGCCTCGAGAACAGCGTACGCGATCTTCGGAACGAAGGCGTCTCGTACGCGCTCGCCTACGGCGACCTCGACCACTTCAAGAACCTGAACGACACCCACGGCCACGAAGCCGGCGACCAGGCATTGCGCCTCTTCGCTCGGGTCCTTCGCGACTCGTTACGTCCCAACGACATCGCCGCGCGATACGGCGGCGAGGAATTCGTGATCGTCTTGCCCAGCTGTGACACCACGGAAGCGAGCGGCATTCTCGAACGAGTCCGCGAGAGCCTGGCGCTCGCGCTCAGCGCAGGACGGGTCCCCCCCTTCACCGTCACATTCGGCGTCGCGACGTCCTCGTACGCCGGCGAGTTCGACGCGATCGTTGCCATCGCCGACGGGGCCCTGCTCCGAGCCAAGTCGGCCGGACGCAACCGTGTCGCCGTCGCCGACCTCTCGGCGAGCGCCGACGCCTGAACGGCCAAGAGAGGGATCACCGGTGGTCTGACGTGGATGAGACCCTCATACGTGTGTGTCGAGCACGACCGCGTCGCGCTTGTCGGTGACCCAGATGCGGCGCGCATCCCGGAGCGCGACGGCCGCCGTCATCGTGAGATCGACCGGCCTGGTCGTTCCGCGGAACGTGCCGGCCCCCACGCGGTGACCTTCTTCGTCGGTGAGCCACAACCAGTAGTAGGCACCGTCGCGCAGTCCTTGGACGTGGAACGAGACCACGGTGCCGGCCGCGTTGCCGCGGAGTGTCGCGTGAGCGGTCACCCCGCCGGTGGTGTGCGGGAAGGCAACCTCGGTGCCGCCCGAGCCGGCCGGCCACACCAGGACGGCGGCGGTGATCGCCGCTGCGGCGACGAAGGCCGCGGCCACGCCGACCAGCGCGCGGTGGCGGATGCGGTCCCGGCGCTGCCTTCGTTGGCGCGCGACACCGTCGAGGACACGTTGGGCGAGCGCGGGTGACGGTTGGGGTGCGGCCTGTTCGAGGCGGGAGGGATCGGCGAGCGGCAGCGCCCGGGCGACCGACGTGAGCTCGCGCAGCTCGGCCCGGCAGTCGGCACAACCGTCGAGGTGGGCGCGCAGCGCCACGTCGTCGGCCCCGTCGCGCCCGGTCAACGCCGCCGCGCCGAGGGCGGCGCGCATCTCGCGGCAGGCGTCAGACGTCATCGGACCACCCGATTTCTTCGAGCGCCAGGCGCATCGCCTTGAGCGCGTAGTACACACGGCTCTTGATCGTCCCCACCGGCACCCCGAGCTCCAGGGCAACGTCATGGTACGGCCGGCCGTTGTAGTGCACCTCCACGAGGGCGCGCTGGTGCTCACCGCTGAGCATGCGCAACGCCTCCTCGACCTGCCACGCGGTGAGGATCTGCTCGACCTCGTCGTCGAGACCGCTCGGATCGTCGGTCGCGACACCCGGCGCCAGGGCAGGACGGACCGCCCGCGCTCGCGACAAGTCGATCACGACGTTGCGGACGATCGCGAACAGCCAGGTGCGCAACGAGCCGAGGGCGTCGTCGAAGCGGGCGGACGCCTGCCAGGCGCGGACGAACGTCTCCTGGACCGCGTCCTCGGCGAGCCCGCGATCACCGAGCGATCGGAGCGCGAAACGGTACAGCTCGGGCCCGTGCGCGGCGTATACGGCCCGCACGCCGTCGTCGTTCGTGAGCACCGGCCGGGTAGCGACCATCGACTCGAGATTACGGCCGGTCAACCTGTCGGGTTCATCGAACCGACCCGCCCCCGCATCCGTACGCCAGGGGTCCTTCCACATCCAGGGGGTTTCATGCGCACCTCGTTCGTCCGTCTGTTCGCGATCGCAGCGCTGGCGACCCTCGCGCTCGCCGCGTGCGGCAGCAGCAGCAAGTCGTCAACGCCGGCTTCGGTGACGACCGTGCCGGGAACGACCGTGCCGGAAGCGACGACGACCACCGCCGGATCGGGATCGTCGAGCGGTGAGGCGACGGTCACGGTCGCGATGAACTCGACGATCGGCAAGAACATCCTCGTGGACAGCAAGGGCATGACGTTGTACGTGTTCGACGCGGACAAGGCTGCGGGCAAGAGCGTGTGCAATGCGGGCTGCGACACCACGTGGCCGGCGGTGACGGTCACGGGCACGCCGAGCTACGGGAGCACGGTCGACGCATCGTTGTTCTCGACGTTCACTCGCGACGACGGCTCCACGCAGCTCGCAGTGGATGGCCACCCGCTGTACCACTACGCCAAGGACGCCGCGGCGGGCGACGCGAAGGGAAACGGCATCGGCGGCGTCTGGTACGTCGTCGGCGCCGACGGCAAGAAGATCGACTCGGATTAGTCACTCAGGAAACACCGAAGCTCTGCAATCGCGTCGCCGAGCGCTGCGGGATCCGAACCTCTCCCCAGGATCGCCCCGTGAGCGCACCGGCCGTGGCCCCTGCAAGGCCACGACCGGCGGCAACGCCTCGACGCCGGCCCAGGCGCTCACGGCTCGACCCATCCCAACCCCGGGCAGTGAGCGCCTCGCCGGCGTCGACCACCGAGGCACGCGTGTCAGGCGTCAGGGAAGAACAGCGAGACCATCTGCTCGTCGACCACCGGTGTGCCGTCGGGGTCGTGCCAGCGCGTCTGGTACCACGTGACCTCGAGCGGGCCCCGCCGAGAGACTCGGGCCACGGGCTTCGACGTCCGCATCCGACCCTCGAGCACGTCGCCGACGTACACCTGGCGGTGATAGGTGAAGTGCTGCTCACCGTGCAGGTACAGACCGCCACGCGAGAGCGCACCCCAGTCGACGGGCGGCGGCGGTTCGCCGGTCTGCAGATCCGGGAACGCGCCCGAGTGCGTCATCACGAACGTGTAGGTCGGCGGCACCGGCACACGCTCGAAGCCGGCGGATCGCGCCGCCTCCTCCGATGCGTAGACGGGATCGGCGCTCTTGACCGCGCGGGCGAACAGCATCACGGGCGCGTGCTCGATACGTACACGCCGCGGCGGCCCCCAGTCGTTCCAAGGAACGTCGGGCGGCGGATCGTTCCACCCGACGGTCTCCGCGTGCGGGCCTTCGGAATCAGACGACACTTTCCCCGGCCTCGACGCGCGGTCGCAGCAACTCGGTGAGCCGGGCGCGGTGGAACGACGCGTCACCGAACGCGAGCTGATCGAGTTGCGCGCGCTTCATGAAGAAATGCAGGTCGTGCTCCCAGGTGAAGCCGATGCCGCCGTGCACCTGCAGGGCCGAGGCCATCACCCGTTTCGACGCGTCGGCGCACCACACTTTCGCCGTCGATGCCGCGACCGAGGCGTCGGGGTCGTTCGCGCCGATGCACCAGGCGGCCCAGTAGACGGTGGAGCGCATGCCCTCGACGTCGACCAGCATGTCGGCGCAGCGGTGCTTCACGGCCTGGAACGACCCGATCGGACGCCCGAACTGGACCCGATCCTTGGCATAGTCGACCGCCATCTCGAGCGCGCGCGCCGCGCCGCCGAGCAGGTCCGCGGCCGCGAAGGTCGCGCCGCGATCTCTCAGCCGCGCCCCGGCTTCGGCACCACCGATCTTGCGAGCGTTCGCCCGGTCGAAGGGCAGCCACCCGAGCTCACGCGTCAGATCCATGGCCGGCTCCCGCGCCGGCCGCTCCCGCAACTCGATCGCGTACACGCCGTCATCGGCGCACACCACCGCGAGGTCGGCCGATGGCGCGTACGGCACCGGCGCGGCGGGGTCCCACGCCACGCACGCGATGGCATCACCGGCGAGCAACCGCTCGGTCAAATTGTCGTCGCCGGCGTCGCCGAGTGCGTCGAGCGCCAGGATCGTCGATGCGAACGGCGCGGGCGCCGCGTGCCGCCCCAGCTCCTCGGACAGCACCGCGACCTCGACCGCGCCGAGCCCTACTCCCCCGCGTTCCTCGGGGACCTCGATCCCGAGCCATCCCTGTTCGACCATTGCCTGCCACAACGTGCCGTCGAAGGGCGCATCGCCCGTCGTGTGCGCGCGCACCCGCGCCGGAGAAGCGAGGCCGTCGAGCAGCTCCCGCGCGCCGTCCCGGAGCGCGATCTGGTCCACGGAGAGATCGAAGTCCATCCCGCCCGATCATGGCATAGGCGTGTGCCGCCTCCGCGCGCGGTGCAGGACGTCGATCAGAGAGTCGATAGATTCGACCTCGTCACCCTCGAGCCGAGGAGCGCTCATGGCCGAACCGCCCGCCAAGCTGATCTGGGACGGCAAGGAGATCGAGCTGCCCGTCGTCCGGGGCACCGAGGACGAGTGCGCGATCGACATCTCCAGGCTGCGCGAGCGCACCGGGCTCATCACGCTCGACTACGGCTTCATGAACACCGGCGCCACCGAGTCGGCGATCACCTACGTCGACGGCGAGGCCGGGATCCTCCGCTATCGGGGCTACGACATCGACTCGCTGGCGGAGCTCGAGCACCCGTCGTTCCTCGAGACCGCTTGGCTGTTGATCTACGGCGAGCTTCCCACGAACGCCGAGCGCGACGAGTTCAGCCACCAGATCCGCCTGCACACACTCGTGCACGAGGACGTGAAGCGCTTCTACGACGGCTTCCCGAAGGACGCGCACCCGATGGCGACCCTCGCGTCGGTGGTGAACGCGCTCGCGACCTTCTACCAGTCGAGCGAAGACCCGCACGATCCCGAGCACGTACAGCTCTCCGTCATCCGGTTGCTCGCGAAGCTCCCGACGATCGCCGCGTACTCCTACAGGAAGTCGATCGGCCAGCCGTTCTTGTATCCCGACAACTCGCTCGACCTGATCGAGAACTTCCTGCGGATGATGTTCGCGCTGCCGACCGAGCCGTACGAGGTGTCGCCGACCATCGTCCACGCGCTCAAGCAGCTCTTGATCCTGCACGCCGACCACGAGCAGAACTGTTCGACGTCGACGGTTCGCCTCGTCGCCTCTTCGGACGCAAACATCTACGCGTCGATCGCGGGGGGCATCGACGCGCTTTGGGGACCGTTGCACGGCGGCGCGAACCAGGCGGCGATCGAGATGCTCCAGGACATCCGCGACAGCGGGGGCAGCGTGCAGCAGGCCGTCGCACGCGCGAAGGACCCGGGCGACGACTTCCGCCTGTCCGGCTTCGGGCACCGCGTGTACAAGAACTACGACCCGCGGGCCCGTATCTTGAAGACGACCGCCGAGCGCGTGCTGCAGGACCTCGGCTCGCGCGACCAGCTGTTCGACATCGCCCAGGAGCTCGAGCAGGTTGCGCTCACCGACGAGTTCTTCATCGAGCGCAAGCTGTACCCCAACGTCGACTTCTATTCGGGTCTCATCTACCGGGCGATGGGCTTCCCGATCAACATGTTCCCCGTCCTCTTCGCGATCGGCCGGCTTCCGGGTTGGATCGCGCACTGGAAGGAAGGGCACGAAAACCCGAAGACGAAGATCGGGCGCCCGCGTCAGGTCTACACCGGCGCGGCGGAGCGAAAGTACGTGCCGATCGAGCAGCGCACCTGACGCTCGGTGGACCTCACCGCGACACGTGACGAAGCGGCGTTACGCGACGAGGTGCGGTTGTGGTTGCGCGCCAACCTCCCGTGGGAGTACGGCAAGGGCCTGCCACCGCGTTTCGACGACCTCGCCGAAGAGGTCGCGTTCGGACGGCAGTGGCAGGCGAAGCTGGCGAGCGGCCGGCTCGTCGGCGTCGCGTGGCCGGAGGAGTACGGCGGTCGGGGCGGTGGACCGGTTGCGCACTACATCGTCACCGAGGAGCTCGCGCGCGCTCGTGCGCCTGAGCTCGTCGGACGGATCGGCGTCAACCTTGTCGGTCCCACATTGCTCGCGCACGGTACCGAGCCGCAGAAGACACGGTTTCTGCCCCGAATCCTCGACGCGTCGGAGATCTGGTGTCAGTTGTTCAGCGAGCCCGGCGCCGGCAGCGACCTCACGTCGTTGACGACGCGCGCGTCCAAGGCCGACGGTGGCTTCGTGCTCTCGGGGCAGAAGGTGTGGACGAGCTACGCACAGTTCGCGGACTGGGGATGGTGTCTGGCCCGCACCGACCCGGACGCGCCGAAGAACAAGGGCATCTCGGCGTTGGTCGTCGACATGCGCGCGCCCGGCGTCGAGGTGCGGCCTCTGCGCCAGATCACCGACGAGTCGGAGTTCAACGAGGTGTTCTTCTCCGACGTGTTCGTCCCCGACGACGCGTTGGTCGGGCCGCTGCACGAAGGGTGGCGCGTCGCCAACTCGACGCTCACGCACGAGCGGGGCGTGAACCCGCGCCAGCTCGTCATCCACGCGCAGCTGCTCGACGAGCTGTGGCGGCTGGCGGTGTCACGAGGTGCGTTCGACGATCCACGGCTCGCACCCCGGCTCGCGCAGGCATTCGTCGAGGTACGCATCTTCCAGCTGCACAACTGGCGCTCGATCTCGCGCACCGCGGCCGGAGGTGAGCCGGGCCCGGTCGGCGCGATCAACAAACTCTGGTGGAGCGAGATGAGCAAGCGCCTGCACGACACCGCGATGGCGGTGGTCGGGTCCGCGGCCCCGCTGTGGCGCGGCGCCCACGACAATCCCGGCGACGGAGCCTGGCAGCGCTCTTGGCTGTACTACCAGGCCAGCTCGATCTGGGCGGGCACCAACGAGATCCAGCGCAACGTCATCGCCGAACGCACGCTGGGTCTGCCGCGTGAGATCCGCTGAACTTCGGCCCGGGTCGGCTACGTATAAGGGGCATGCAACGACGCAGCTTCATCCTCATCGTGGTCGCCCTCCTGGCATTGGGCCTCGCGGCCTGTAGCAGCAGCAGCAAGAAGTCGGGGGCCGACACGAGTTCGACGACGACTCCGCCTTCGGCCTCGGGTTCCGGCGGCACGATCACGATCAACAACTTCAAGTTCACGACGGCAACCGTCAAGGCGGGTTCGACGGTCACGGTCAAGAACGACGACTCGACCGCGCACACGGTCACGTCCGACACCGCCGGCCAGTTCGACGCCGGCACCATCGACCCGGGCCAGTCGGCGACGTTCACGGCGCCATCGGCGCCCGGCGCGTACCCCTACCACTGCAACATCCACCCGACGATCATGAAGAGCACCCTGACAGTGACGTAACGGGTCGCGACAACGGGCCGCGTCGCAACGCGGCGCCGGCCCTCCTGCTTCGGGCTCGCCGCTAGCATCCGCGTCGTGTCCGGGCCGTCCTTCACGACCATTCGTTACGACGTCGACGGCCCGGTCGCGACGATCACGCTGGCCCGACCCGACGCCGCCAACGCCCAGAACAGTCTGCTGATCGAAGAGCTCGACGCCGCGTTCGACGGCGCGGACACCGACGACCGTGTGCGCGTCGTCGTGCTCGCCGCTGACGGCAAGCACTTCTCCGCGGGGCACGACCTCAAGGAACTGCTCGCGGGCGAGGAGCACTGGGCGGCGATGCGCGACACGCCCGAGGGCAAGCTCCGCCACGAGCAGGTCATGTACTTCGACAAGCTCGTGAAGATCCGTGACTTCCGCAAGCCGACGATCGCCGCGGTCCAGGGTGCCTGCTCCGCGGCCGGGCTCATGCTCGCGTGCATGTGCGACTTGATCGTCGCCGCCGACGACGCCCGATTCTCGAACCCGGTGCTTCGCATGTCGGGTGTGGGCGTCGAGTTGCTGGTGGAGCCGTGGGAGCTCGGGCCCCGCAAGGCGAAGGAATTCCTTTTCTGCGCGTCGGAGTTCGGCGCGGCCGACGCAGAGCGCTACGGGCTCGTCAACCGGGTCGTGGCGCGCGATTCGCTTGCCGCGGCCACGCGCGAGATGGCCGAGCAGGTGGCCCTCGTCCCACCGCTCACCGCGGAGGCCGTCAAGGCGTCGATCAACCACATGGTCGATCTCATGGGCCAGCGCGAGTCCTGGCGCTACCACTTCATGCTCCACCAGTTCGTGTCGAACACGCCGACCGCGCTCGCGCGCGCCGAGGCGCGCAAGGCAGGCGGCATGGACGCGGTGAAGCGGGAGCAGAAGCCTTGAGCCGAGTGGCCGCGAGCCCGCGGCGAGCGGCGAGGCCGGAGCGAGCGTGACGCTGCCGCTCGCGGGCGTGCGGGTCCTGGACCTCGGCACGCGTATCGCTGCTCCCTTCTGTGCCGGTCTGCTCGGCGAGCAGGGCGCGGAGGTCATCAAGATCGAGCAGCCGCGCGGCGGCGACTTCATGCGCGAGATCGGGCCGTTCGTCGACGGGTACTCGTTGTTCTGGGCGGTCGAAGGACGGGGCCGCAAGAGCGTGACGATCGACTTGCGGACGCCGGAAGGGCAAGCGCTGTTCCAGCAGCTCGCGTCGACCGCTGACGTCGTCGTCGAGAACTTCCGTCCGGGCACGCTGGAGCAATGGAACATCGGCCCGTCGTCATTGCCGTCGCGAGTGATCACGGTACGCATCTCGATGTTCGGCCAGGACGGCCCGTACTCGCCCAGGCCGGGACTCGACCGGGTCGGCATCGGCTACGGCGGCCTGTTGCACCTCACGGGATATCCCGACCGGCCGCCGGTGCGCGTCGGCGTGACGATCTCCGACTACCTCGCGGGGGTGTTCTCCGCGCATGCCGCGGTCGCCGCGCTGTACGCACGCGACGCGCGTGGCGGCTCGGGTGTCGTGATCGACGCCGCGTTGTACGGCGCCGCGCTGCGCATCCTCGAGTGGACGCTCGCCGCGTACGACAAGCTCGGCGTCGTGCGCAATCGCGAAGGCAACCGGCTCGCGAACTCGGCGCCGCTCGACAATTACCCCACCGCCGACGGCAAATACGTGTGCATCGTCGCCGGCTCCGACGCCAACTTCGCGCGGTTGTGCAAGGCGATGGACCGGCTCGACCTGCCCGACGACGCGCGGTTCACGCGCCTGGTCGATCGCGCCGCGCACGGCGACACGATCAACGGCATCGTCGCGGACTGGACCGCGTCGTTGCCGGCCCGCGAGATCGAGGCGCGCTGTGTGGCCCACGACGTGCCGGTGGCGACTGCGTACACGGCGGCCGATATCTTCGCGGACCCGCACTTCACCGCGCGGGCCGATCTCGTCGCGGTCGACGACCCCGTGATCGGTCCGGTGCGCCAGCAAGCACCCTTCCCCCGCGTCGTCGGTGCGCCACCCGTCGTGCCCACGGGTGCGCCCGAGCTCGGGGCGGACACCGACGAGGTGCTCGCGTCGCTCGGGATGTCGACGGACGCGATCGAGGCGCTGCGCGCAAAGGGCGTCGTGTGAAGGCGATTGCCGAGGGCTTGTTCGAGCTCGACGCCGGCGGCGCGATCACGTTGGTGGGCGGTTACTCGCCGACCAGCGGTCACTTCCACTTCCCGCTGCTCGACACGTGCCCGTACTCGGGCGCGACCGACGTCGAGCGCGTCTTGTTGTCGAGCGATGCGACGCTGTGGGCCTGGACGGCCGTCACCGCACCACCGCCCGGGTACGAGGGGCCTGTGCCGTTCGGGTTCGGCGTGGTCGAGCTCGTCGCCGAGCGCCTGCGGATCGTCACGCGTTTGCAGCAATCGGACCCGTCCTCGTTGGCGTTCGGCCAGGCGATGTCACTCGTCGCCGAAGAGCTCCCCGGCGGAGTGGTGACGTGGGCGTTCGCGTAGCGATCGGGGGCATCGGCCTCCACCCGTTCGGGCGCCATGACGGGGTGTCGAACACGCAGATGGGCGTCACCGCGGTGCGAGAAGCGCTGCACGAGGCCGGGAATCCGGCGTTCCAGGCCGCGTTCTGCGGCACCGCGTACGGCGGCGTCGCGTCCGGCCACAAGGTGCTGGGCGCGCTGGCGCTGACCGGCGTGCCGATCGTCGACGTCGAGGCCGGGTGCGCGAGCGGCGGGGCCGCATTGCAGCTCGCGGCGGGCGCGATCCGCGCCGGCCAGTACGACTGTGTGCTCGTGTTCGGCGTCGAGAAGATGCCCAAGGGGATCATCCGCTCGTCGTTCTTCGAGCCGTGGCGCGAGGAGGCGGGGCTCGCCGCGACTCCCGCGTACTTCGCATTGCGGGCCCAGCGCCTGCTCCGGGAGACCGGCCTCACCAAGGACCACCTCGCATCGGTCGTCGTCAAGAACCGCCGCGCCGGTGTGCACAACCCCGACGCGATGTTCCGCTCGGAGGTGACGGCCGAGCAGGTCCTCGCGTCCCGCGTCGTGTGCGAGCCGCTGCATCTGTGGATGCTCTGCTCGCCGAACGAGGGAGCCGCCGCGATCGTGCTGCGACGCGCCGAGTCAGAAAACGGCGATCGCGTGACGCTCGCGTCGGCGCGGCTGCGGTCGCACCTGCCCGGCAGCGTGCTCGGCGAGGCGACGCCGTTGTCGGGCATCGACGACGCGGACATCACGCCGCCGTCGACACTCGCCGCGCGTGACGCGTACGAGGAAGCCGGCGTCGGGCCCGAGGACGTCGACGTGGTCGAATGTCAGGACACCGATGCGGCCCGCGAGCTGCTCGCGTATCAAGAGCTGCTGTTGTGCGCACCGGGCGAGCAGGCACGATTTCTCGCCGAGCCGCCGGTCCCGGTGAATCCGAGCGGCGGACTGCTGTCGAAGGGCGAGCCGCTCGGCGCGTCCGCACTCGGTCAGGTCATCGAGCTCACGCACCAGCTCCGCGGTGCGGCGGGCGCACGCCAGGTCGACGCCCCCCGCGCCGGCGCTCGACGGGCGGGCACCCCGCGCGTCGGCCTCGCCCACACGGTCGGCCGCGGCGCCAACGCCAGCTGCGTCATCGTCACGACGTGAGTGCCTTGCTCCATCAGATTGGGAACAAAGCACTTGACTCACCTAGGGGCTAAGACGTAGACTCACCTTGTGAGTACGAAGCGCCTTCCCCGCACACTCGTCGAAGCTATCCGCTACTTCGACGACATCGACGTCTGCACCCAGTTCATCGCCGACATCCGCTGGCCCGATGGACCCGTCTGCCCTACGTGCGAAGGCCGCGAGCACTCCTACCTCACCACGCGGCAGTTGTGGAAGTGCAAGGCGTGCAAGCGTCAGTTCTCCGTCAAGGTCGGCACGATCTTCGAGGACTCGTCGATCAAGTTGAAGAACTGGCTCGCCGCGATCTGGCTTGTCGTCAACTCGAAGAACGGCATCTCGTCCTACGAGCTTGGCAAGGCAATCGGCGTACAGCAGCGCACCGCATGGTTCATGGAACACCGCATCCGTCTCGCGATGAAGATGGGCACCTTCGACCGCATAGACGGCACCGTAGAAGTCGACGAGACATTCGTCGGCGGCACGGCGCGCAACAAGAAGAACCACCAGCGCGCCGAGCGCGCACGTCGCACCAGCACCGAGGGCGTCTCGCCTTTCGAGGGCAAGCAGGTCGTCATCGGTGCGAAGAACCGTGACACCGGCAAGGTGCAGGCGAAGGTCATCCCGAACCGCCTCAAGAGCACCTTGCTCCCGTACGTCCGCGAGACAGTAAAGGAAGGCGCAACGGTCTACACCGACGCGCTGGGTTCGTACCGTTCGTTGCCCGACTACGGCTACGAGCACGCGTGGGTCGATCACGTCGAGACCTACGTGCAGGGCAAGGTCCACACGAACGGCATCGAAAACTTCTGGGCGCTCTTGAAGCGCGGACTGCACGGCACCTACGTCGCCGTGAACCCCGAGCACTTGTTCCGTTTCGTAGACGAAAGAGTGTTCACCTTCAACATGCGGCACCTTGACGACTACGGAAGATTCCGCGCCACGCTTCAGCATGTGACGGGTCGGCGCCTGACCTATGCGCAACTGACAGGCCGCTAGACCGGGGCACCCAAGCCACTGAGCTGGTGGCGCAACTCGGCGTACTCTCCGGGCTCCACGGCCAGCACCTGAGTCGCATCATGAACAGCCTGAACGAGCCGACGCGTTGAATTGGGTGGCAAGTCGGGCCGGTGAAGAATAAACGGTCGTTCGTCGAGCCCAAAGTCTTCGCGGTAAGCGCGGACGTTCAACGCGCTTCGAGTAGCGCGGTCATCGCTAGCGACGAAGAACATGACGAGAGCCGGGTGCCCCGAGACCGGAACCCAAAGATCCGCGCGATAGAGGCCGTCTGGATCCTGCACTGGGTCGTGCCAGCCGGACTTTCCATAGTTGTCAGGGAGCCACCGCTGAACCTCTGTGCGAACCGCGATGATGTATCTCTCCTGTGGATGCCGTTCGCTCGCGCTGACCGCACCGATTCGTGCAACTGCCTGCACGAAGTCGGCAAGATCGACCGCGGTCGGGATCGTGTCGAAAACATCACTCGTAAGTACGTAGGTATCCGAGACATTCAAACCGTCAAGCGCCGCTGATCGCTTTACGAATTCCCAACGTCCTGGCGTCATCTCATCTTCGTCGAAGAACAGATGAGACGCGGCACCACCACGATCGGTGAACCGCCATCCATCGAGAACGGGTTCAAGGACAACGGGCAGACCGTCGCCGTCGCCGAACAAGAATGGAGTTGAGAAAGCGAACGCTCCGTCAGGAAGCGGGGTCACATCAAGCATCGAACAAAATTCGCCGACGAGCCGCTCATGGATTTCGTCTTGCGCTCTCATGCCCAAAGCATCCCATCGACCTCCAAGTTCGCCAGAAGCGACAACTGGTCGAGCGCGGAGTGGTAGTCATCGTAGTCCGAAGGCGCGATCGCTAAGCCGTCATGCGTTGCGTCGCGAGCCTTGACGTAGTGCTCGGTCGCAATGTGAATGTGACGTTCATAAGGAGCGAAGTTGGGTTGCTCGCCGAGCCGATTCACATGGGCAGACGGGTGCTCACCGTTCAGACGCAACAAGCGGTACACGTTACGGTGGTCGTCTTCGAACGCGACGCCTACGGTGTAGTTCCCTGGGTCATCAATGGCCACCCGAGTAAACAGGAACAGGTGGCCGACGACTTGGCCGATGTGCACTCGATCAGGGAGATCCAGGCGCCGCCTCCTGTTCTGACCGTCGGTGACATTCGGAGCGACCAGACGCCGCCACCTTTTTGGCACACGCTTTGGGCAGGCAATCAGGCCGTCGAGATCGCCCTGAGCCACGTATGGGAGCAATTCCCGCTTACCCACTCGGAACCGTCCCGTCATTCGACAGTTGTTCGCCAGGAGTAACCTTGCCTCCGTGGCGAAGGAACCTGCCAAACGGCAACCGAAGCCCGAACGCTCCGACGACTACGAGCGGTTCGAGGACGCCGTGAAACGCATTCTCACGGTCCCGAAAGAGGACTTGGACGAGGCCGTCGAGAACGAGCGCGAAGGCCGTCGCAACGGCAACAACGGTTCGCAGAAGTAGTCCGCCGCTTGAGCGGCACCATCGGCCAGCGGGGCGCAGGGCCGTCGTAGAGTCCGCGTCGTGCCCAAGCCGAAACCGGTGCCGATCGGCGGGAAGAACCTGCTGTTCTACGGCGACAATCTGCCGGTCTTGCGTGAGCACTTCCCGGACGAGTGCGTCGATCTGATCTACCTCGATCCGCCGTTCAACTCGAACCGCTCCTACAACGTGCTGTTCAAGTCCCACAGCGGCACCGAATCGCAAGCGCAGATCGAAGCATTCGACGACACCTGGCATTGGTCGCAACAAGCCGAAGGCCAGTTCCTCGAACTGATCGGCGGCGGCGCGCCGAGCCAGGTCGCCGACGCGATCGGCGCAATGCGGAACTTGCTCGGCACGAACGACGTACTCGCTTATCTCGTCATGATGACTGCTCGACTCGTAGAACTACGCCGCGTCCTGAAGCCCACCGGGTCGCTCTACCTCCATTGCGACCCGACGGCCTCGCACTACTTGAAGGTCCTGCTCGACGCGATCTTCGGTCCAACCAACTTCCACAACGAAATCATTTGGAAGCGCACCTCTTCCCATAGCAGCGCGAAGAAGTACGCGCCGATCCATGACGTCCTGCTCTACTACACCGCGTCCCCCTCCTTCGTCTGGAATGAGCCGCGAGCCGAGTACACCGAGGAGTATCTCGACAAGTACTACAGATACGACGACGGTGACGGGCGTCTCTACTGGCGCAACAGTCTCACGGCCGCTGGTACGCGCCGAGGGTCATCCGGCAAGCCGTGGCGCGGGATCAACATCGCCGCGACGGGACAGCATTGGAAGTTCACTACTGAGACGCTGGACGAGTTGGACGCTGACGGCAAAATCTATTGGCCGCCAGGCGGTTCCGGCTTCCCGCAAATCAAGCGTTATCGCGACGAGTTGAAGGGCGTCGCGGTCGGCGACATCTGGACCGACATCGACCGCATCAACCAGGTCGCCGCCGAGAGGCTCGGCTATCCGACACAGAAGCCGATGGCTCTGTTGGAACGACTCATCGCGGCTTCGAGCAACGAGGGAGATCTGGTGCTCGACCCGTTCTGTGGATGCGGCACCGCGGTCGACGCGGCCGAGAAGCTGCATCGAAAGTGGATCGGGATCGACATTACCTATCTCGCGGTCGACCTGATCCGGAAGCGGATGCGTCATACGTACGGTGATCTGATCGAGGACACCTACGAGGTGCACGGCATCCCGGCCGACGTGGACGGCGCACGCGCGTTGTTCGAGGAAAATGCCTTCGATTTCGAGCGGTGGGCAGTGTCTTTGCTCGATGGTCAGCCGAACGAGAAGCAGGTGGGCGACAAAGGTATCGACGGCGTGATCCGCTTCTACGCGGACACCCAGAGGATTGGGCGGGCGATCATCTCAGTGAAAGGCGGCGCCACAAATCCAAACGATGTGAGTGCGTTGCTGGGAGTGATCCAGAAAGAGAACGCCGAGCTGGGCGTATTCCTGATGCTCGGCAAGCCCACGAAAGGGATGCAAGACATCTGCGCGAAGTCCGGCAACTATGAGAGCGAACTGACCGGCCAGTCCTATCCGCGGCTACAGATCACGACCATCGCCGATCTCATGGCCGGGAAGCGACCGAAGTTGCCGACTGCGATCCTCCCCTACGTGAAGGCAACACCACGATCTCGCGACCAGCAGGCACTCGATCTCTAAGTGGAACTCGCCGTTTAGGTGAGTGAAGTGCTTTGTTCCCATCAGATTGGACGCGTGTGGGGGCTCCGTCGTGTTTGGACGCTCAGCCCGCCGGTGGCGGGCTGAGCGTCCAAACTGATGGTCAACGGGGAAACAGCCCCGGAGGAACCACCCCAGGGGGTCCCAACGGCGGAGGGCCGATACCACGTCGGCGGTCGGCGGATCGAGCACGGGG
>JBBRXX010000015.1:0-105455 GCA_038238245.1 Acidimicrobiia bacterium | reverse complement strand
GCCTTCGCAGAGGATGCATTCGGCTTGGTCGATGTGGAGGAACTGTTTGGGCTTGACCGCCTGGGTCAGCCAGTTCGGGTCGACCTCTTGGAGCACATACGACGTCGAGAACTCCGGCATGGGCGGGTTCGCATCAGTACGTGCCATGGTCGGAGTTTATCCCACGATCCTGTGCGAAATCCCCCCTGCGCCAACGTCTCTTCGGCGATGCCTCTGCCACGATGTCGACGTGCCGTTGCCGTCGCCCGAGGTCCTCGCCCGCCGGCTGCTCGGCCGGGCGCCGGACCGCATCGAGCCGCTCGTCGTATGGGACCACCGGGCGACGTTCCGATGCTCGATCGGCGCCGACGACTTCGTGTGCAAGGCGGACGAGAATCTCGACGAGATCCGCCGCGAGACCGAGGGTTTGCGCCGAGCGATCGCTACCGGGATATCGGTCCCGGAGCTCGTCGCCGCCGAGCCCGGCGCGCTCGCGATGCGGTGGGTGCGCGGCGCCGCGCTCGCCCGGGGCTCGCCGCCGGCGTGGTGGCGCGTCGCCGGCCGCGAGCTCCGAAAGATCCACGAGGTCGCGACGAACGGCTCGTTCGGCGGTGGCTTCGCGCCCGCTCGCGATTCGTGGGCCGCGGCCGTCGAAGCCGAAGTCGACGAAGAGCTCGACAAATGCGCGCGTCGCTGCGGCCTCGATGCCGATCAAGCCGGGCGCATTCGTCGGGCCGTCCGCGGTGCGCGTGCCGAGCTCGCGTCCGTGCCCGCGTCGTGGTGCCACGGCGACCTCCAGCCCGATCACGTCATCATCGACCCGCGCGCAGATCGCGTCGCGGGGATCATCGATTGGTCGGATCAGGGCAAGGGCGACGCCGGGTGGGACATCGCCGTGCTCACGCTCGACGAGCAATCGCCGTTGGACGCGTTGCTCCAGGGCTATGACGCCGGCCCAGAAGAACGCGACCGGTTGACCCACCTCTTGCCGCTCTATCGCCTCGTGCGATGGCTCGGCGAGATCCGCTGGCTCGCCGAGCACGACCTCCCGGACGCGGCCGTCGCTCTCGCGTACGTGTCCGCGTGGCGTCCGGCGCGCTAGCTGCTAATGCCGTACCGGCCCGGTGTCGACCGCTTCGAACGCGCTGCCCGGCACCGACTTGATCTGATTCAGGTCGTTGTCGTTCCAACGCGAGTCGGCCGCGCCGGTGATGAACCACGGTGAGCCGTTGTCGGCCACGATCATCCCGTACTTCTTCAACGCCTTGAGGATCACGAGGGACTGACCATGGAAGCGCGTGAGGCTGTAGCTCGCCTTGAGGCGCACGCGTAGGCCCATCGGTGGCAGGTTCGGATTTGTGGACGAGGACGCGTAATGCGTGGCGGGAAGGATGTAACCCTTCTGCGAGCTCGGCACGGTGAAGCGCACCGCGTGATCGATGTGACCGGCGGCCACCTCGTCGTAACGCACCAACCCCGGCAAGATCGGCAACCCCGCCGCGTCGGCCGACGTCCAGCCCATGGGCCGCAACGCGTTCGACGACAGGTTCCAGTTCACGCCGACGTCGGCGTCCCAGTGGTTGCTGCGCCAGAAGCCGCGATAGAGCTCGTAGAGATGGCACGTTCCCTTCTGGAGCACGAGCACGTGCCGGTCGCCGTCGGTTGCAGGCGCACCCTCAACGGGTGCGTTCGGCGGGATCGGGTACGGGCCGGGATCGGCTTCGTCGCCGTACGCCGTCCAGTGCATCGCGCGCTTCGGCTCTGATGCCGGCACCACGATGTAAGGAATGCCGTATTGGCCGCCGCCACCAAAGTCGGGATGCAGGTTGCTCGTCGAGCTGATGTTGGAGATCAGCGCGGACGAGTTGCTGCGTACCGGCAAGCTGTCGACCCGGCTGTTCCACGCGTTGCTCGCGGGCAACACGCGACAGCCGCCGATCATCGGCGAAGTCCCGCCTCCACCACCGGTGCCAGGCGTGCCCGGCGGCACGATGCAGCCGCTCATCAGCACCCCGGCCGCGACGAATGACGCGAGTTGAACTCCCCCAATGCGCATGTGCATTACATCGGCCTCCTGCCGCCCGGGTCTTGAACCCGTCGCCGTCCTAGGCTCGCAATGTGCTCGCGTATATCCCGAGTCCGAAGAGCGGAATCGTACACATCGGTCCTCTTCCACTCCACGCCTACGGCCTCATGCTTGCGCTGGGCGTGGTGGCCGCCGCATACATCGCCGAAAAGCGCTGGGTAGCACGCGGAGGCGACGCGAAGGAGATCGGGCAGATCGCGGTACCGGTGGTCATCTCCGGCATCATCGGTGCGCGGGTGTACCACCTGTTCACCGGCTACAGCTGGAGCGAGCACGGTCTCAGCGGCACCGTGCAGATCTGGAAGGGCGGCCTGTCGATCTGGGGCGCGGTGGGCGGCGGCCTCATCGCGGTCATCGTCCTCGCACACAGACGCCACCTCGACATGTACATGCTGATGGACGCGATCGCGCCGGGGCTGCTGATCGCGCAGGCAATCGGCCGATGGGGCAACTACTTCAATCAGGAGTTGTTCGGCCGGCCGTCCGGCCTGCCGTGGGCCTTGGAGATCGACCCGTCACACCGTCCGGTGGGATACGCAAACGACAAGACATTCCATCCGACGTTCTTGTACGAGTCGCTGTGGTGCCTGCTCGTGTTCGGCATCATCATCTGGGCCGAACGCCGTTTCCGGTTTCGTCGCGGCCAGACGTTCGCGTTGTACGTCGCGATGTACACGTTCGGTCGCATCTGGTTCGAGGCCCTGCGCGTCGATGACGCCACGAAGGTGTTCGGCATTCGCTTCAACCTCTTGCTCTCGGCGGCCTTGTGCGTCGGCAGTACCCTCTGGTTCGTCTGGCTCGGCCGCCGCGCGCGAGCCGCGCCCGAACCCGCACCCAGCGTCGAAGAGCCGAGGAGTTCTGTGACGCCCGAGTGACCTCGGGGGGATCCCCGATGGCGCCTGAGGACGATTCGTGAAACGGTGCAGGCCGTGTGGCGCACCCCAAGAGGAGTGATTCGGTGACGACGACGATGCCCCCGACGAAGACCGTTGCTGCACGCGCGGTCGGCGCCACGAAGATCTACGGCACCGGTGAGACGGTTGTGCGCGCGCTCAACGCCGTCGATGTGGAGTTCGTGCGCGCCGAGTACACGGCGATCATGGGCCCGTCGGGCTCGGGGAAGTCGACGCTGCTGCACTGTCTCGCGGGGCTCGACTCGCTCACGAGTGGTCACGTCTACATCGGCGATGTCGATCTCAGCTCGCTCTCCGACAAGCAAGTCACGAAGATCCGCCGTGACCGCCTCGGCTTCATCTTCCAGTCCTACAACCTCATTCCGACGCTCGACGCGATGGAGAACATCACGCTGCCAATGGCGCTCGCCGGTCGCGATCCCGATGCCGCGTGGCTGGACCGCGTGATCAACACCGTGGGGTTGCGTGACCGCCTGCACCATCGGCCTTCGGAGCTGTCGGGCGGCCAGCAGCAACGCGTGGCAGTCGCACGCGCGCTGGCGAACCGTCCCGACATCATCTTCGCCGACGAGCCCACCGGGAACCTCGATTCGCGCGCCAGCACCGAGATCCTCGCGTTCATGCAACAAGCCGTGCGCGAATTCGAACAGACGATCGTGATGGTCACGCACGATCCCCTCGCGGCGTCGTATTCGGACCGCGTCATCTTCCTCGTCGACGGCCGCATCGTCGACGAGCTCCGCGATCCGACCGCCGACGCCATCCTCGATCTCATGCGCAAGCTGGGCGAGTGAGCAGGAAGTACTGAACATGTGGAGGATCACGCGCAAGGAGATTGCGGCCCACAAGCTCCGCTTCGTACTGCTGTCGCTGGCCGTCATCCTCGGGGTGGCGTTCATGTCGGGCACCCAGGTGCTCACCGCGACCATCAACAAGTCCTTCGACGACCTGTTCGCCGACATCAACCGTGGCAGGGATGCCGTCGTGCGCGCGCCGGCGGTGCTGAAGAGCGACTTCGGCCCCGGCGATCAACGGCCACGGATCCCCGCATCGGTCGAAAGTCTCGTCCGCGGCATACCTGGGGTGGAGGCGGCGCAGGGCAACGTGCAGCTCGACTTGGCCCAGATCGTCGACAAGAAGAACAAGGCGATGGGCGACCCGGGCCAAGGCGCGCCAAGCCTGGGCTTCGGCTGGGACTCGAATCAGCGACTCAATCCGTTCCGCGTCATCCCGCCCGGTCGTCCACCGAGCACGGGCGACGAGGTGGTGATCGACAAGCACACGGCCGACAAGGCGAAACTTCATGTCGGCGACGCGGTCGAAATCCTCACCCAGAAGGCGCCGAAGACGTATCGCATCGTGGGTATCGCCAAGTTCGGCACGGCCGACAGCCTCCTCGGCGCGTCTGCCGCACTGTTCACGGTTCCGGAGGTGCAGCGGATCGCCGACGCCGCCGACCAGTTCGACCAGATCTCCGTGGTAGCTGACCCCGGAGTGACCCAAGAGCAGCTGAAGACGAATCTGCAGGCGGCACTCGCGAAGCACCCGGATCTCACCCTCGAAGTGCTCACCGGCAAGGAGGTGACGAAGGAGAACCAGGACGACGTCCACAAAGCCATCGGGTTCTTCTCGACGGCGCTGTTGATCTTCGCTCTCGTCGCGCTTCTGGTCGGGATGTTCATCATCTACAACACGTTCTCGATCATCGTTGCGCAGCGAAGACGCGAGATGGCGCTGCTGCGCGCCATCGGCGCCAGCCGGCGCCAAGTCCTCGGCGCGGTCATCGGCGAATCGGTGGTCGTGGGCCTTGTCGCATCTGCGATCGGTGTTGCCGGCGGCGTGCTGCTCGCGGCGGGTCTCAAGGCGTTGCTTGCCGCGTTCGGCTTGGACATCCCCGCCAGCGGCATCGTGCTCCCGGCGTCGGCGATCGTCACCGGCATGGTCGCCGGCACCTTGATCACGGTCTTCTCGGCGGTGTTCCCGGCGCGCCAGGCGGCGAGCGTTCCGCCCGTCGCCGCGATGCGAGACGTCGCGCTCGAGCGACCTCCGCGCCGGGCCATGCGTCTCGCGATCGGCAGCGGTGTCATCGTTCTCGGCATCGTGGCCTTGTTCGTCGGACTCGGCGGGAGTGGCATCCTGTTCGTCGGGATCGGCGCCCTTCTCGTGCTCATCGGTGTGTTCGTGCTCGGGCCGTTGTTCGCCCGCGGGTTCAGTCGTGCGATCGGCGCGCCGATCGCGGCGATCAAGGGCATGACCGGCAAGCTCGCCCGCGAGAACGCGGCGCGCAATCCCAAGCGCACCGCAACGACCGCGAGCGCGCTGATGATCGGCGTGGCGCTCGTCGGCTTCATCACGATCTTCGCGGCGTCGGCGAAGGCATCGGTAGGCGCAGCGATCGATTCCACGCTGAAGACGGACTACGTGGTCACGGGCAGCCAAGGCGCGCCGACGTTGAGTCCCACCCTTGGAGAGGACATCAAGAACTCTGAGGTGATTCAAGCGGCGACACCGCTGCGCTTCGGCCAGGCGAAGTTCGACGGAACCACCGAGCAGGTTCAGGCTGCCGACCCGGCCGTCGCGTCGCAGCTCTTCGACCTGAAGCCCGTGGCTGGAAGCTTCGAAGCCCTCACGGCAAACGGCCTGGCGATCTCCAAGCACACGGCCGACAGCAAGCATTGGAGCGTCGGCACGCAGGTCGACGCACAGTTCGTGAAGACGGGAAAGAGCACGTTGCCGCTCACCGTGCAGATGATCTACAAGGAGCGTTTGCTCGCGGGCGACTATTTCATGTCGCTGGCAGGATACGAGAAATACTTCAAGGACCAGCTCGACTTCCTGATCTTCGCGAAGCTGAAGCCCGGCGTGACCCCGGAGCAAGGGCGAGTCGCGCTCGAGCCCATCGTCGCGAAGTATCCGAACGCCAAGCTCAAGGACAACGCTGAGTACAAGGCCGATCAGGTGGCGCAGGTCAACCAGATCGTCAACCTCGTGTACGCCCTGCTGTTCCTTGCGGTGTTCATCGCCCTGATCGGCATCGTCATCACGCTCCTGCTCTCGATCTACGAGCGCACGCGGGAGCTCGGACTCCTACGTGCGGTCGGTACGTCGCGAAGTCAGGTGCGCTCGATCGTCCGGTGGGAGTCGGTGATCATCTCTCTGCTGGGAACTCTGGTCGGGCTCATCGTCGGCCTGTTCTTCGGGTGGAGCGTCGTGCAGGCGCTGAAGGACGATGGCTTCAACAAGTTCGCGATCGCGCCACTGCAGTTGGTCTTCGTGGTGATCCTCGCTGCGATCTTGGGCGTCGTTGCAGCGATCTGGCCGGCCCGGCGCGCGTCCAAGCTCGACGTGCTCCGCGCGATAGGCCAGGAGTAGGGCGCCGACTAGTACTGGTCGCGGATGCGGGCGTCCTTGTCGCGCACGGTCTGGGCGAGGTCGCCCTGGTAGCGCTCCATCGCCGCGCGCAGCTTCTCGTCGTGTGCGCCGAGGATGCGCACTGCGAGCAGGCCCGCGTTGCGTGCGTTGCCGATCGCGACGGTGGCGACCGGCACCCCTGCGGGCATCTGTGCGATCGACAGCAACGCGTCCAGACCGTCGAGCTGCTGCAACGGGACCGGGACACCGATCACCGGAAGTGTCGTCACCGACGCCGTCATCCCGGGCAGATGCGCGGCGCCGCCCGCGCCGGCGATGATCACGCACAGGCCGCGTTCGGCGGCGGCGCGCCCGTACTCGAACATCACGTCGGGCGTGCGGTGCGCGGAGATGATGCGGACCTCGTGGGGTACGCCGAAGTCGACGAGCACGTCGATCGCGCCCTGCATGACCGGCAGGTCGGAGTCGCTGCCCATGATCACGCCTACCAGCGGCAGGTTGCTCACGGCGGGAACCCTAATGGACACTTGGTTGCCGCGCGGACGGCATGAAGCCACCGATGGCGCAGTGAGGGAGCAAATCTGCATGCATACACGACTCACCGAGATGCTCGGGATCGAGCATCCCGTGATGCTCGCGGGAATGGGTGGCGTGTCCTATCACCGTCTCGTCGCAGCCGTTTCGGAGGCGGGCGGCTTCGGCACGCTCGGCGCCGCCGCGATGTCGTCGGCGCAGATGGAAGCGGAGATTCGCGGCGTACGCGAGCTCACCGACAAGCCGTTCGGCGTCGACCTCCTCGCGGCACTGCCGCAACGCATGATCGACGACGCGAAGAAGGTCGTGGAAGGTGGCGCGTCGCTGTTCGTTGCCGGGCTCGGCGTGCCGCGCGACGTCATCGCGGTGCTGCACGACGGCAACGTGCTCGTCGCGAGCATGTGCGGGAAGGTTCGTCACGCGATTGCGGCGGTCGAGGCAGGGTGTGACTTCGTGATCGCGCAGGGCACCGAGGCGGGTGGCCACACCGGCGCCATCGCGACCATGCCGCTGGTGCCGCAGATCGTGGATGCCGTCGGCGAACGCACACCCGTGGTGGCGGCGGGCGGGATCTTCGACGGCCGCGGGCTCGCGGCCGCGCTCAGCCTCGGCGCGGACGGGGTATGGATCGGCACGCGATTCATCGCGACGCCCGAAGCACGCGCCGTTGAGGGCTACAAGGATGCACTGCTGGACGCACACGAGGATGACACCGTGATCAGCCGCGGCTTCACCGGCAAGACACTGCGCGCGATCCGCAACGACTGGACGCGCTACATCGAGGAGCATCCGGAGGAGCTGCGCCCGTTCCCCGAGCAGATGGGGCGGGCCGTGGCCGCGAACGCACTGCACATCGGAGGCGACGACGACACACCGGTCGACCCGAAGAAGGAGTGCTACCCGTCGGGTCAAGGCGTCGGCGCGATCGACGCGCTCGTCCCGGCGGGCGAGCTCGTACACCGGATCGTCGACGAGGCCGAGCACGCGCTCGCACGAGCGGCCGCAACCGTCGTCCGATGACGGAGCGGTTGCTCATCATCGGAGGTGATGCGGCCGGGATGAGCGCAGCGGCTCAGGCGCGCCGGCGGCGACCGGCGAAGGAGCTCGACGTCATCGCCTTCGAGCGCGGCGTCTACACGTCGTACAGCGCGTGCGGTCTGCCGTATCTCGTGGCCGATCACATCGACGATCCGCAGGATCTCGTCGCGCGCACGCCCGAGGAGCACCGTGCCAACGGGATCGACGTTCGCACGCGGCATGAGGTCGTTGCAGTCGACCTGGACGCGCGCTCGATCGTGGTGCGGGACCTCGACGCCGGATCGGAGCGACAGGAGGCCTTTGATGCGCTGGTCATCGCCACCGGTGCCACACCCGTGCGCCCGAAGCTCCCCGGAGTCGACGCCGAAGGTGTGCACGGGATCCAGACGATCACCGACGGGCTGGCGTTGCGGGATCATGTCGGTGCACACCAGCACGCCAACCAGCGCGCCGTCGTCGTCGGCGCGGGATACATCGGTCTGGAGATGGCGGAAGCGCTGCACCAGCGGGGAATGCCAGTGACCATCGTGGAGGGCTCGGCGCAGCCGATGTCGACGCTCGACCCCGACATGGGCGCGCTCGTCGGTGACGCGATCCGCAGCCTGGGGATCGAGCTGCGCACAAACACCGCAGTCGTTGCCTTCGAGACCGACGACGACGGTCATGTGCGAGGCGTCGTGACCGAGGACGGCACACTCCCGGCCGACGTTGTCGTCCTCGGCATCGGTGTGCGCCCGAACATCGGCCTCGCGCGCGACGCCGGAATCGCCATCGGTGAGAAGGGCGGCATCGCGACCGACGCACGCATGGCGACGAGCGTGGACGGCGTGTGGGCCGCGGGCGACTGCATCGAGACCCGCCATCGCGTGACCGGCCGGCCGGTCCTCGTGGCGCTCGGCACGCACGCGAACAAGGAGGGCCGGATCGCCGGCGAGAACGCAACCGGCGGTGATGCAACGTTCGCAGGAGTGATCGGCACTGCGATCACGAAGGTCTGCGAATACGAGATCGGCCGGACGGGGCTGACCGAACGGGAAGCGACCGAGTCGGGGTTCGACCACGTCACCGCCACGATCGAGAGCACCACCCGCGCGCACTACTACCCCGACAGCCAGCCGATCACCGTCAAGGTCGTCGTGCAACGCGGCACCGGGCGGCTGCTCGGCGCCCAGATCATCGGCAAGGAGGGGGCCGCCAAACGGATCGACGTGCTCGCAACCGCGATCTGGGCCGAGATGACCGTCGACGAGATCGTGCAACTGGACCTCGGCTACGCGCCGCCGCTCTCGCCGGTCTGGGACCCCACGCTGATCGCCGCCCGCCAGGCCGCGGGCCTGGTCTAGCCGCGACGCGCTCGGGCGCTCTCTTCGGCGAGGTCGTTCTCGTACATCATCGCGACGAGCTCTTCGAAGCTCACGCGGGGCTTCCATCCGAGCTTGGCGTGCGCCTTGGACGCGTCGCCGATCAACAGGTCGACCTCGGCGGGGCGCATGAAGCGCGGGTCCTGCTTGACGTGGGACTGCCAGTCTTCGATGCCGGCCAAGCGGAACGCGGCCTGGAGCAATTCCCGGATCGAGTGCGTCTCACCGGTCGCGATGACGTAGTCGTCGGGCTCCTGCTGCTGCAGCATCATCCACATCGCCTCGACGTAGTCACCCGCGTATCCCCAATCGCGCGACGAGTCGAGATTGCCGAGCGAGATCTCCTCCTGGAGACCGAGCTTGATGCGCGCCACGGCGTTCGTGACCTTGCGCGTCACGAACTCCATGCCGCGCCGCGGGCCCTCGTGGTTGAACAGGATCCCGCTACTCGCGTGGATGCCGTACGCCTCGCGGTAGTTCATCGTCGTGTAGTGGCCGAACACCTTGGCCACGCCGTAGGGCGAGCGGGGATGGTACGGCGTGCCCTCGTTCTGCGGTGACTCGTGCACCTTGCCGAACATCTCCGAAGACGACGCCTGGTAGAAACGAATCGGGTTGTTCTGACTGCCGCCGACGATCCGCACCGCCTCCAGCATCCGCAGCACGCCGAGGCCGGTGATCTCCGCGGTCAACTCCGCTTGCTTGAACGACAACTGTACGAAGCTGATCGCGCCGAGGTTGTACACCTCGTCGGGCTGCACCTGCTCCACGACCGCGATGAGCGACGAAAGGTCGCGCAGGTCGCCCTCGACGAGGTCGAGGGCCGGGTTCTCGGCCTGCACCAGACCGATCTTCGGGTTGGCCTGGCCGTGGACCAGGCCGAACACCTGGTAGCCCTTTTCGGCAAGGAACTCCGAGAGATGACGACCGTCCTGTCCGGTCACACCCGTGATCAGCGCGCGTTTCATGGACGGCGACGCTACTCGCGTGCACCGTTCCAGTCGGGGTCGAGCTGCCTGAGGAACTCGGCACAGCGTTGGGCCTCGTCGAGCTCGCCGATCGCCTCCGCAGATGCGCGCAAGCCCTCGACCGCACGGAGAAACCCGCGATTGGTGTCGTACCGCCAGCGGACGTAGCCCGCACCCCGCCATCCCGACTGGCGCAGACGGTCGAGGCCACGGTGATAGGCGACTCGGAAGTACGCGTACGCCTCGACGTCGTCGCGCGCAAGCTGTCCGAGCTGCGCCCACGCGTCGAGGAATCGCGGCCAGCGCGCACACACGTCGGCCACCGCGTCCCGACGGCCTTCGATTGGCTGCGCGAGCGCGGCGCGCAACGCTTCGAGCGCGTTGTCGGGTTCGGGCTCGAGAACCGTTTCCGGAGGTCCGGTCGGAGAAAGGTCGATGTTCGTCACCACATGATGGTACGAGGCGCTGAGCGAAGCGCACGCACACAGGCCCACCGTGTCATCCGGGGATCGCGTGGGATCGTTCGGGACTGCGACCGGTATCCTGCCGCGTCATGGCTGAGGCGGACGCCGAGGAGCGCGAAGAGAAGAAACCGAAGCCGCCAACGCGTCTGGTGCTGGTGCGCCATGCCGTGACCGCGCACACCGGGCCGCTGCTCTCGGGCAGGATGCCGGGTGTCGATCTCTCGGAAAAGGGCGTCGGGCAAGCAGACTCGGCCGCACAGCGCCTCGCGAAGCTGACGATCGCGGCCGTGTACGCGAGCCCGATCGAACGCACGACGCAGACGGCGGAGCGCATTGCCGCGCACCACAACCTCGATGTGCAAGCGCTGCCCGGGGTGATCGAGGCGGATTACGGGGACTGGACGGGGGGCAAGATCGCGGATCTGGCCAAGACCGAGGAGTGGAAAGTCGTGCAGGTGGCGCCTTCCCGGGCTCGATTCCCGAACGGCGAATCGATCCGAGAGATGCAGGCGCGTACGGTCGGCACACTCGACGATGTCATCGCGCGCCATCCGCACGAGACGGTCGTGGTCGTGAGCCACGCGGATCCGATCAAGTCGGCGATCGCGCATTACACCGGCATGCATCTCGACCTCTTCCAACGGGTGCACGTGTCGCCCGCATCGGTGACGGTCTTCGACTTCCACGCGTACGGCTGCATGCTCGTCAAATGCAACGACACGGGCGGTCTCGACGATCTCCTGCCCGAACCCGAGGCCCCGAGCGCCGGCGAGGCGGGTATCCCGCCGAGTAGCGAGGGCGACAAGGGAAGATGACCGATCTCATCGAGTTCGATCCGGTCGACGACATCGGCGCCGGTGCCTTCGGTGCTCCCGGCCAGCGCACCTTCGTGATCCAGGCGCGCAAGGGATCCGCGGTGTTGTCGGTGCTGGTGGAGAAGGAGCAGGTGCAGCTGCTGGCGTCGGAGGCGAACCAGTTCCTCGACAAGATCGCCGAGGAGGACCCCGAGGAGCCGCCCGGCTCGGCGGGCACGGTCGCGGGCGTGGTCACCGAGGACGAGCCGCTGTTCCGGGCGCGGCTCATCGGGATCGGTTACGACCCCGATCGCCATCTCGTGCTCATCGAGCTGCGCGAGGACGCGTCCGACGACGAAGAGGCGCCGCCCCCGCTCGACGAGACGGAGGGTCACATCGCCCGCCTCTACGCGACCCGTTCCCAGGTGCGTGCCATGGCCCGCAATGGGGTGGAGGCGGTCGAAGCCGGACGGCCCCGCTGCCAGCTGTGCGACTTCCCGATGGAACCCGACGGGCACATCTGCCCGCGGTGGAACTGATGGCTCGTGCCGTCTCTGCCGACGCCGCGGAGCCGAGGGATGGCTGAGCGAGAGCGCCACATGACGGAGGAACGCGCGGCGGAGCTGCTGCGCGACGGCGACGCCAAGGTGCTCGGCCGAATGCCGTGGTCGTCGAACGCGACGTTCCTCGTCAACTGCGCGCTCGACGGCGACGAGCTGCTCGCGATCTACAAGCCGCAGCGGGGCGAGCGACCGCTCTGGGACTTCCCGCGCGGCACGCTGTGCCATCGTGAGGTCGCGGCCTTCGAGATCTCAGAGGCCCTCGGCTGGAACATCGTGCCCGACACCGTGCTGCGCGACGGGCCGGCCGGTATCGGCGCGATGCAACGGTTCGTCGATCACGATCCCGAAGAGCACTACTTCACGTTGCTCGCCGATCACCAGAACGCCTTCCGCCGCATGGCCGCGTTCGACGTGGTGATCAACAACACCGATCGCAAGGGCGGGCACTGCCTGCGCGCCAACGGCGACGGGCGCGTGTTCGGTATCGACCACGGCGTCTCGTTCCACACGATGTGGAAGCTCCGCACGGTGATCTGGGACTTCGCCGGCGAGCCGGTGCTCCCCGACATCTGTGCCGACCTGCACCGGTTGCTCGACGACGTGTGCGGCGGCGCGCTCGGCGACAGTCTGCGGATGATGTTGGACCGTTTCGAGCTCGACGCCTTGCGTGCCCGCACCGAGCACCTGCTCGCCACCGGCGTCCTCCCCGAGCCCGACCGCGACTACCACTCCTACCCCTGGCCCACGATCTAAGGCGCCTCTTAGTGCTGCACGGCCGCGGCCGGGTCGCGGAAGAAGCGGGAGCGGGGGAGCACGACGTCGGCGCCGGCAGCGCGCGCCGCGTCCAAGGACGCGTCGTCGACATGGGGGCCGTAGCACACGATGCGCGCGTTCGGATGTGATGCGCGTATCGATGTCACCTGTTCGATCCCGCGCGTGAGGTCGACGATCACCACATCGGCAGCGGCATCGGGATCAAGGGAGAAATGCACGTCCGGGAGCGCAGCGCTGAGGCGCGAGCGATCCATCAAGTCCGTCGTCAGGGCGACGAGCAGGGTCACACGCCGAGCTTGGGTTCCGGCAACGCGAACTCCGGCCAGCGCTTCCGTGACTTCTTCGAGAGCTTGTGCATCAGTGCGATCGCGTCGGGATCGTCGTCACCGGGCCGGGTCTGGATCACGCCGTCGGCGAGCATCCGCTCCATCAGCTCGCGGCCCGCGTCCGTGCGCACGATGGTGAGCGTCCAGTCGTTGTACTTGCCGATGCCGCCGGTGGAGATGTCGGCGTGCTCGGCCGCGAAGTCGGGGCAGAGCTTGCAGCCCTCGCGCGTCCACGCGTGGCACTCCTTCAGCGGCACCTCGTGGTAGTCGCCGTTGTTCATCCAGATCTGGAACACGCCCTTGATGTTCATCTTCTTCATGTCTTGCTTCTTGAGCCCGTACTTGGCTTCGAACAGCTCCTCGAAGATCGCGTCGTCGAACGTCTTCGAGCACAGCAGACCGATCGACAGGGTGAGGCGGCGCGCGACCTTGCCGGCCTTGCGTTGCTTCATCACCGGCGGGATCGACGACTGGCACGACATGCCCACCAGCGCAATCCGCTCGTCGTCCTTTTCGAGGTCGTTGTACGCGAGCGTGTTCGCGGAGTAGGTGTAGCGGCTGCCGGCCGACGCGATCACGTCGGCGCGGGTGCGCGCGATACCGGGAATTGCCTTCCACGACGAACCGTCACCTTCGAGATACGAAACCAATGCGGCGTCGATGATGTCGTGCTCGAGCGCGTACACGAGCATCGCCGACACGAGGCCACCGTCCTGGCCGACCTCGTGCAGCTCACCGTCCGAGGCGCGCGCCAGGCAGATGTCCTTGAAGACGCCACTCATCTCTTCGGGCTGGCGGGGCCGGCCGAACAGGAACGTGTCGATCTCCGGCTCCCACGCCCGGAAGCGCGGGCAGGCGCGCGTGCACGATGTGCATGCCTTGTCACCGTGGCTGCAGTCCCGCGGCCCGCCGTAGTCGTCCTCGATCTGGATGGGCTTGTAGATGCCGTTCGTGTCGTCGTACGACAACACGTCGTGCGGGCACGCGATCACGCAACCGGCGCAGCCCGTGCACAAGCCCGAGGTCACGACCTCGTCATAGAGGTGCTTCCACGAAAAGGACCAGCGTTCCTTCGCGGGCGGCGCGGCGGGGGCGGTGTCGACCATTTGCGGAGTCTAGAACCGCGCTCCCGCGCGACATGAGTCCGGATCATGCGAGGAGTGCGAGTGATGCCGCCGGTGTCTGTGGCGGTGGCGGTGATGCGGCGAAAGCCACACGGTGTTCGACGGTGTCGCGGCGACACGCACGCCGCCCGTGTAGATGGCGCTCACCTCGAAGGAGTGCCGACCGTCGGCAAGCGCCACGAACGACGTCTCGGTCGCGGCCGCGCCGACGTCGTGCGTCACGCCACCTGGTTGTTCCACCACCTGGTACCCGGTGAGTGTGGTGCCGGGACGCGGGCTCGCCGCCGTCCATTTCACGAGCGCGTCGTGACGGGACGTCGTGGCGCTGACCGCGGATGCTGCGCCGTTGCCCAACACCGCGCGGCACGGTTCTCCGCGCAGTGACCCGCAGGGCGGCAGCGCGGCCGGGATACCGGCGGGCGGGTTCGGGATGACCGGCAGCACGACCCGGGACGGGCGTCCGACCGAGTGTGCGATCTCATTGACGACGGTGCCGTTGGCGGGCAAGTCGCCGAACGCCCAGAACGGCCGGTTCCCGCCCGGCGCCTCGACCGAGATGCGCAGACGCGAGCCGGCGCGGAAGATGTGCGCGAACGGGAACAGCGCGACTCGCGCACTCTCGAACTGACCGGCCGGGAGCGGTGCGGCCGATGCCTCGGTGTCCGGATGCACAGGTTCGAGCGGCGTCGAATGCGCGGCATCAAGGGCACGGTGCGACGCGCGCAGCCAACCGTTCTGCACGTACACCTCTCGGCCGTCGGGCCGCAGCTCGGTGAGAGTTACTTCGAGGTCGGTGTCGGGTGCACTCGAGCGGACCCATAGGTCGATGCTGCCGGGGCCGGCCATCACCGTGGTCGACGCGAGCGGCGCGCTGTCGAAGGCGAGCGCCTTGCCGAGCGGGAGCGGTCGCCAGTCGAACGCCGGATGCGCGGCCCAGATGTCAGATTGACTGCCGTGGAAGTCGGTCCTCGGCTTCGCCGACGGGTCGTACACGTAGGGCGTGGCTTCCCGGGCGTCGCCCGACCTGATGGTCGACGGCTCCGGGGACAACTTCTGGTCGGGCTGGAAGTACCACGCCGCCGGTTGCGCGTTCGGCGGCGGCCAGCTCGGGAAGTGCAGCTCGTACGTGCCGAATGGTGCACCGAGGTTGTTCGGGTCGCCGGCGCCGTTCTCGAAGAGGATGCGGATCGGCGGCTCGGCTTCGTACGCGCCGAGCGCGGCGTCGTAGTCGGTGTACTGCGTGAAGCGATCCGGTTCGAGTTGTACGCCGCTGATGCCGGTCGCGCCCTGGAAGATCACGGGCGCGAGCGCACGGATGCCGGCCGGCACGTGCGGAATGCGGCGCGCCACGTAGAACTCCAGGAACTCGTACCACCGGTTGAGCTCGGCGACCAGGCTGTCGACGTGCGTGCCGTTGGTGCCGAACAGATGAACCTTGCCCGTGAGCCTGGTGAGGTTCTTCCAGATCAGCGACGACTGGCCGCCGGTCTGCTCGTCCTGCCACGCGCCGCCCATGAACACCGGCACGTCGATGTTCGCCGCGAGGAGCTGCGGTGAGAGCTCGTCCGACAGGTCCACCGGATCGCGGAACGGGTGCGCGTCGAAGAGGTCGACGAGGCCCGTGTTCTTGTGCCGGAGAAGCTGATTGTCCGCGCACTGGCGGCCGTTCGGACCACCCGCGTCGACGACCGCTTGTTCCCATCCCTGACCGTAAGGCTTGGCCGCGTCGTCCCGCTCCTGCGCCCATTCCCGCGGGAACCCCGTATTGGGGATGCCGCCCGGATCGGCGAGGCTGCGGTACGTGTCGGCAACGACCGACAGCGGTGCGATCGCGGCAAGGTGCGGCGGCCGGGTGGGCGCGACGAACGTCTGCGCGATGCCGGGATACGAGATGCCGACCATGCCGGGCTTGCCGTGCAGCACCCACGGTTGGGCAGCGACCGCTTCGACGACGTCGTAGCCGTCGAGCTTCTGCAAGGTCTCGAAGAACGAGAACGTGCCCCCCGAGCATCCGCTGCCGCGGACGTTCACACCGACAGTCGCGTAGCCGAGCAGTTGCGCGATCAACGTGCTCGGCTGCGGCGCCCCCGGATGCGAGGGGTCGTAGCCCGAGTACTCGATCACGGTCGGGTAGGGACCCTTGTCGGCCGGACCGGGCAGTGTGATCGTCGCGCTCAGCTTCGTGCCGTCGCGAGTGGTGATGTAGCCGAAGCCGGTCTGCAGATGTTGCGCGTCATAGAAGGACTGCGGCGGTGTCTCGCTGCGCGACATGACACGCAGCGGGGTCGACGTTTGCCCACCCGAGACGACGGTGTAGCCGTCGCCGGCTGCGACATCGCGGAACACCATGCTGCCGAGGTCGTCGACGACCGCGTGCTGGACGGTCGTGCCCGAATCGTCGCGCAACTCGATCGCCTGTCCCGCCACCGCGTGCGTGACGTACACCTGCTCGACGCTGCCGCGCGCAGTGAATGTCGCAGGTGTCGCCGCCGGCGCGGCGTGTGCTGCAGTCGCCGGAACCGTGGCGAGCGCTCCGAGGAGCGCGACTGCCGAGGCACACGCCTTCCACCGTTCCCCCATGGCGGCACCCTATATGGCGCCGCTGCTGCTATACCTTACAGGGGTATAGTACCGAGATGGCAGGATACGAGGACAAGAAGAGCGCGATCCAGCAGCGGCTGCGCCGGATCGAAGGCCAGGTGCGCGGCGTCCAGCGGATGGTCGACGAGGACGCGTACTGCATCGACGTGCTGACCCAGATCTCGGCGGCGACCAAGGCGTTCCAAGCCGTGGCGTTGGAGCTCCTCGACGAGCACCTCGCGCACTGTGTCGCGGATGCGCTCGCGCAAGGCGGCGACGCGGCGCAGGACAAGGTGGCCGAGGCGTCGGCCGCGATCGCGCGGCTGGTCCGGTCGTGATGCACGACCAGGCCACAGACGATCACCCAGACGCGCACGAACACGACGCGCACGCCGGCCACGATCCCGAGGCATTCCGCCGCCGCTTCTGGCTGACGCTCGCGCTCACGGTGCCGGTCGTCTTCACGAGCGACACGATCATGGGCTGGTTCGGTTACGAGCTGTCGCGCGTCGGCTGGGTCGGCCCGGTGCTCGGAACCGTCATCTTCGTCTACGGCGGCGACCCATTCCTCAGGGGCGCGGTGCAGGAGGTCCGCGCCCGCGCGCCCGGCATGATGCTGCTCATCGGCATGGCGATCACCGTCGCGTGGGTCGCGTCGTTGTGCTCGAGCTTCGGTTGGGTCGACCTGGAGTTCTGGTGGGAGCTGGCTGCGCTCGTCACGATCATGCTGCTCGGGCACTGGCAGGAGATGAAGGCGATCCACCAGGCCCAGGGCGCGCTGTCCGCCCTCGCGGAGCTGCTGCCGGACGAGGCCGAGCGCATCGGACCGGAGGGCTCGGTCGAACGGGTCGGCCTCGACGAGCTGCGCCCGGGCAACGTCGTGCTCGTCCGTTCGGGCGGTCGTGTCCCCGCCGATGGTCACGCGATCGAAGGTGAGGCCGAGGTCGACGAGTCGATGATCACCGGCGAGTCGCGTGCGATCCCGAAGGAACCCGGTGATCGTGTGATCGCAGGTACCGTTGTGCTCGACTCGGCGCTGCGCGTACAGGTCGATGCGGTCGGTGAGGACACGGCCCTCGCGGGCATCCAGCGGCTGGTCGCCGAGGCCCAGGCGAGTCGGAGCCGGGCGCAGGCCCTGGCCGATCGGTTCGCCGCGCTCCTCTTCTACGTCGCGGCTACATCCGCAGTCGTGACATTCGTGGCGTGGGCCGCGCTCGACGATGTGGGTGGCGCGATCGAGCACGCGGTGACGGTGCTGGTCGTCGCCTGCCCACATGCACTCGGGCTGGCGATCCCGCTTGTCATCTCGATCTCGACGGCGGTCGCGGCGCGCGCCGGGATCCTCGTGAAGGATCGCCTCGCACTCGAGCGAATGCGGATCGTCCAGGCGGTCTTGTTCGACAAGACCGGCACGCTCACCAAGGGCCGTCCGGTCGTCACGGACGTCGTAGGTCTCGACGTGGGCCGCGACGAGCTGCTGCGTCTTGCAGCCGCGGTTGAGTCCGACAGCGAGCACCCGCTCGCTCGCGCGGTCGTCACAGCGGCAGGCGCCGGTGTTCCCGCGGCGTCGGGGTTCCGGTCGCTGACGGGACGCGGCGTCGAGGCGCGCGTGGACGACGTTCGGTATGGAGTCGGCGGCCCTGCGTTGTTGCGGGAACGAAGCCTCGAGGTGCCGCCGTCCGTCTCTGGCGCCGCGCACGAGTGGTCCGGACGAGGTGCGACGATTCTCTACGTTGCGCGCGACGACCGCATCATCGGTGCGATCGCGCTCGAGGACGCGATCCGTCCGGAGGCAAAGCAGGCAGTCGACGAGCTCCACGCGCTCGGTATCCGTCCGGTGGTGCTGATCACCGGCGATGCGCGATCGGTGGCAGAGCGCGTGGCCGCAGCCGTGGGCGTCGACGAGGTCGTCGCCGAGGTGCTGCCCGGCGACAAGGAGCACGCGGTTGCCGAGCTCCAGGGTCGCGGGCTCGTGGTCGCGATGGTCGGCGACGGCGTGAACGACGCGCCCGCCCTCGCACGCGCCGACGTGGGGATCGCGATCGGCGCGGGAACTGACGTCGCGATCGAGTCGGCCGGCGTCGTGCTCGCATCCTCGGATCCGCGTGGCGTTTCCGCGGTCGTGCGCCTGTCGCGCGCAAGTTACCGAAAAATGGTCGAAAACCTCGCGTGGGCCGCCGCCTACAACGTGATCTCGATCCCGCTCGCGGCCGGCGCTTTTGCATGGGCCGGGATCACGATGCCGCCCGCCGTCGGGGCAATTCTCATGAGCTTCTCGACGATCGTCGTCGCGTTCAACGCGCAGTTGCTCCGGCGCGTCGACCTGCGTCCGCGGGAGCCGGCCACCAAGAATTCCCTCGACACCGACGCACGAGCGCTGGCTACGCTTCCCCACCGATGACGAAGATCGCCGACATCGTCGCCACCGGAGCGAGCCACTCCTTCGAGTTCTTCCCGCCCAAGACACCGGCGGCCGAGCGCACGCTCGAGCAGACGGTGCGCGACCTCGAACCGCTGCAACCGTCGTTCGTCTCGGTGACGTACGGCGCGGGCGGCTCGACGCGCGAGATGACGCACGACATCGTCGTACGGATCAATCGAGAGACGTCGCTCACGGCAATGGCGCACCTCACCTGCGCCGCCCATACCCGCGACGAGCTGTCGACGATCATCACGCGCTACGGAACCGCGGACGTCGAGAACATTCTTGCGTTGGGCGGCGATCCGCCGAAGGACCTCAATCTCCCGCCCGGTGAGCTTTCGCACGCCTCCGAGCTCATGGCGCTGGTGCGCGAGCTCGGTGACTTCTCCGTCGGTGTCGCCGTGCATCCCGAAGGACATCCGGCGTCGTCCAATCGCGCCGACGACCGTCGCCGGCAAGCCGAGAAGCTGGCCGAGGCAGATTTCGGGTTGTCGCAGTTCTTCTTCGAGGCGCCGGTGTGGTTCGAATTCCTCGACGACCTGCGCGAGCTCGGCGTCACGACACCGGTGATCCCTGGCATCATGCCGGTGCTCAACGTGAAGTCCGTGAAGCGCATGGCCGAGATGTCGGGCGCCGCGTTCCCCCGCTGGCTGGAGGACCGTTTGCGCGTCTACGAAGACGATGCCGACGCGATGCACGCAGTCGGTGTCGACGCTGCGACCGATCTTTGTCGCGAGCTGATGGACGGTGGCGTCACGTCATTCCACTTCTACACGCTCAACCGCTCACCCGCGACCCGCGAGATCTACACGAACCTCGGCCTCGCGCCCTGACCGAGCCCTTTCCGTTCTTCTCGGACGAGCGTGGCGATGAACCGGGCGAGGTTCGCGAGGGCGACGGGCAGACGTGACTCCACCGGCCTGCCATCGCACGCACCCCGCTGATCGACTCATCACACCTGTGCATGGCATCCTTGAGCGTCCGGAGGTGTAGCGCTGAACGATGTCATTACCGGATACGCGCCCGTGCGGGATGGACAGATCGCGTACGAGGTACGCGGGAACGGCGCGTCCCTTGCCATGGTGTCGGGCACGACGGGAATGGCGATCGCCCGGGATTCACTCTGCGCGTCATACTTCTCGCGTTTGGCGGGGTTCTGCCGCTACGTCGTGCACGACCCGCGCGGTACCGGGCGATCGGATCCGCTGCCGGGGAAGGCGCCGACCGTCGACGACCAGGTCGACGACCTCATCGCGGTGCTCGACCACGCCGGTGTCGAGAAGGTTTGCATCTCCACCTATCACGCCGGCGCCGCGGTCGGAGTCGCATTCGCCGTTCGCTACCCGGAGCGGACCGAGGGATTGTTCATCGTCAACGGCTGGGCCCGGCTCATTCAAGGTGACGGATATCCATTCGGCCTGACGCGCAGTTTCAGTGAGCGCCTCATCGAAGCGCATGGCGAACACATCGGAACGGGGATGTTCGCCGACGCATTCAGTCCCAGCCGAAGAGGCGACCCCGAAGTAAAGGCGTTTTACACACGCGTCGAACCGCCGAGTCGAGCACAAGCAATGTTGCTCACGCGCATGGCGCAAGAGCTGGATGTCCGCGAGCTACTCGGGAGCGTCGGCGTTCCGACCGTGGTCATGCACACGCAGGACAACCAAGCGATCCCAGTCGAGCACGGTCAATATCTCGCGTCCAATATTCCTGGCGCTCACTTCATCCCATTCGAAGGCACCGACCACGTTTACATCATCGAAAACCCCGAGCCCGTCCTGATCGAGCTCGAGACGTTTCTGACCGGGAACAATCCGCGCTCCGAGCCCGACCACGGCTTTGCAACCGTGGTGTACACGGACCTCGTCAACTCGACGGCACACGCCGCGGAAATCGGTGATCGTCGCTGGCGCGAATTGATGTCACGCTACGACCGAGACGTCACGGAGCGCACCCGGGCGTACGGTGGCCGGGTCGTCAAGAACACCGGCGACGGGATCCTCGCCGTCTTTCCGGTTCCGAGCTACGCCCGCGCGCTGCGCCTTCGCCCTTCTCGAGGCCGGTACCCGCATCGGTCTCGAATCGCGCGTCGGCATACATGCGGGTGAGGTGGAGTTGCGAGGAAGCGACGTCAACGGTCTCGCGCTGGCGATCGGCGCCCGAGTCTGCGCGCTGGCGCGCCCGGGCGAGGTTCTCGCGACCCGCACGGTGAAGGACCTCCTCCTCGGTGCCGGGTTCACCTTCGACGAGAGCGGCACGCATATGTTGAAGGGCGTTCCCGATCGCTGGCAGTTGTTCTCGATCCGACAGGCGCGATTGGAACCACGCTGACGCAGGGTGGGTCCAGGGGTGCTACTACGACCGGCCGCGGCGGTCCACATTGTGGAGGCCGAACGCTCGGGTCAGCATGTTTCGGTGAGCGGGATCCGCATGCTTGCGGCCAAGGACCTTCGACGCCATTGGCCGGCGATGCTCGCGATCGTGCTGCTGGTCGGTTTCGTCGGTGCGATCGTCCTTGCATCTGTCGCGGGAGCTCGTCGAAGCGACAGCTCATTGCGCCGCTTCAATCAGGCAAGTCGGTCGGCCAACCTCGAGCTCGACGTCGGTACGCCGAGCGCGCAACAGCTTCGGGCGTTCGAGAGGCAAGCGGGCGTTGACAAAGTCGGCGTGATCCGGGTTTTCGGCATGACGAGTGTGAAACGTCCGGACGTCTCGTTCGCAACGGCCGCCGACGGAAGCTGGGGAAACGTCGTCGAACGTCGACGTGTGATCAAAGGTCGTCTCGCCAATCCTGATGCGGTCGACGAGGCGACGATCGGTGAATCCTTCGCCCAGCAAACCGGCTTCCACGTCGGAAGCCTGATCGACATCGTGACGCTCACGCCCCAGCAGGTTGCGAAGGGCGACTTCGATCCGAAGCCGACGAATCCGCACCCGCAACTGCGCGTCGTCGGGATCGTTCGCCTCCCGGCCGACCTCAGTGATCTCGCCGCCGCCGGAAGTGTGGTCGCGCTCACACCTGCATTCAGTCACGCGTACGACGGCAAGATCGTCACGTTCACATTGGTTCTGCGAATCGCAGTACCGGGTGGGCCGGCCGATATCGCCCGTGTACGCGCGGTGGGCGAGCGGATGTTCGGCAAGGACGAGGCGTTCCAGGTTGTCGATCCAACCCGCAACAACAACGGCGGGCAGAGCGCGATCGACGTACTCACTACCGCGCTCAGGATCTTCGCCGCGGTTGCGGCCGTCGCAGGCGCGTTCGCGATCGGGATGGTCGTGTCGCGAGACATTGCTCGCACCCGTGTCCAACAAGCAACGCTGCAGACCCTGGGTATGACGCGAATGGACCGCGCCGCCGTCAATGCACCGCGTGCGGCCGTCGTTGCCGGCGGGGGCGTGTTGATCGCCGTGCTCGGTGCGATCGCGCTCTCACCGTTGTTCCCGCTGGGCGTCGCACGCCGCGCAGATCCGGATGTCGGCCTGCACGCCGATTGGCTCGTCCTCGCACTGGGCGCGCTCGCGGTCGCATCGTTTGTGACCGCTGTCGTCGTGGTCGCCACACTACGTACGACCCGACTCGACCGCGACCTGAAAGTCCGATCGCGTTCCGTGACCGAGGCGATTGCCGTGTCGCACCTGCGGCCGACAGTTGCGAACGGCGTCCGCATGGCGCTCGATCCGGGTCGCGACGACCGGGCCGTCCCATTGCGTTCCGCGTTCGCCGGCGCGGTGTTCGGAGTGCTCGGCGTTACCGCGGTCCTCGTATACGCGGCGTCGCTCACACATCTCGCCGACACACCTCGGCTGTACGGCTGGACGTGGGACGTCAAGACCCGTGATGTCGCCGATCCCCAACGCGGCCCGACGCGCTGCAACGCCGACACCTTCGGCGCCGAGAAGCTGCCCGAGCTCACCGATCTTGCGGCGATCTGCTACTCGTCGGGCGAGGTCGACGGGCGTGACACCGTTGTCTGGTCGTTCACGCCTGTGCGCGGTGACATCCGGTCGCGGATCGTCGCCGGTCGCGCGCCCGCCGGTGACGACGAGGTCGCGCTCGGGCGTGACACCATGCGCGGAGCCCACAAGCACATCGGCGAGATCGTGCGCATCACGGACAGCAAAGCGCCCGTCGACTATCGGATCGTCGGTCAGGTGGTGTTGCCGAAGATGTCGTACCAGGACGTGCAGCCGATGGCCGAGGGCGCCGTGGTCACGAATGCCGGATTCGCACGCGTACACAAGGACGACGAGGACCTCAGTGGCGTGACGACGCGCTTCGTCGTCGCGCGACTCGCGGCCGGCGCGAAAGAGGCCGCTGTCGAGCAGCGCCTCATTCAGCTCCCGGTCTACGACGGTGTGCGGGAAACGCAGCCGGCAGAGATCAGCAACGCGATCGGCGGGCCGACGCGCCCACCCGAGGTCGAGCGGTTGCAGCATGCGTCTTGGTTCGCCCCTGCCCTTGCGATCTTGCTGTCCGTGCTCGCGGTGATCACCGTCGCGCATGCGCTCATCACCGCGGCGAGACGACGACGGCACGAGCTCGCGATCCTGCAAGCGATCGGGTTCAACCGGCGCCAGGTGCGCGCCACGCTCGCATGGGAAGCCACAACCCTTGCAGTCGTCGGCCTCGTGGTGGGCCTTCCCGCCGGAGTCATTCTCGGTCGGCTTGCGTGGTCCGCCGTCTCGCACAATCTCGGAATCGGGACCGACGCCGTCGTCCCGATGCTCGCGCTCGGACTGGTCGTGCCGTTGGCGCTGTTGCTTGTCAACCTCGTTGCGTACGTTCCGGCGCGCGCGGCGGCGAAGACCCGGACGGTTGCAGCCCTCGCAGCCGAGTAAGACAGGATCAATCGAATTCTGCCTCTGACCAGCGCTTACCGAGCGGAGGGAGTGGGATTTGAACCCACGGTGACTTGCGCCACAATGGTTTTCGAGAGCCCTAACCCGTGTCCGTGCAGACTGAATGCGTCGCGTCGTGCCTGGTCAGTCGGTATTTCGCGTCCGCCGCGTTGACCCTCGTCTGTGCGTTCGACGGGGGTTTCCATGCCAAATACCCTGCCAAATTTCGGCCGCGCCGGCGCCGAGAAATTTCTTCCGCATCGCGATCACCTTCGGCCGGCAGAAGGCCCGCTCGGTACCAGGCGACGCGCGAAAGCGAGACCCCGCCGTAACGGTCAGATCGGTGTCGGCACCGACAGACTGACCGTGTCGCACAACACGGACACGGCTACGCGTGCCAGCACCCGTCGCAACGCGTCAAGAAACTTCCGAGAACTTACCGTGTGGCGGAAATGCCGCCTCGGCTGTCATGTCGGATTACGACCCGCAAATTTTCGCACACCGATGCATCGGCGATGCCGGACACGGCGCGCGGACCCGTTGACACGGTTCAAGCAGCCGCGCTCGCCTGCACGCGACCCCTGCACGGTATGTCTGCACGCAACCTCTGCACCGTGCGGTGAGCAGTGGTAATTCCGTGTCCGCGCGAGCCGCGTCCGGGGAAGGAGACAGCGAAATATCCGGCCGTCGTCGGTATTGGCGGCCCGCATCGTCCGCGGTGAGGCACGTCACGACTGCACGGAGTCCTTCGCAAGAACGCGGCGCGGGCTGTCTGTGCCGGCGTACCCGAAGATGCTGATCGCATGCGAGAACCCCCCCACGGCTCGCTCACGACACTCCTGCGGCCGCCGGACGGAGTGGCGGCCACGAGGTGACGCACGGCGGCACAGAGCCGACTGAGGTCGTCGTGGTCGCGCTCGGTGAGAGCGGCGCGGCAACGCGTTTGTGGAGCCTGCACTCGCCACCTGTGCTCGAGCTGATCGACGACGTCACCACCGCGGCCCCGATACCACGACACGACAAGGCCACAAGTCGACACCACTACTGTCGGCTTCGTAGCGCCCGAGAACGATGTCCCCGAGGTCAGCAAATCGTCTCGCGTGATGATGACGCCTCGAGCTTCGAAACGGCTTTCACGACCGCTACAGACTTGCCCGGTCCGCTAAGCAGCGGACCGAGCCGAGATTGACAGCCTGTCGCGAGACATCGTCAACGTCGGCCGCATCAGGATCCAAACGGACTCCACGGACGAGATCCGCGCACGACGAACCCTTCGGCTTCGCTTGCACGACCGCCGAACAGCCCTCGCGAAACACCGTCACGAACTTGCATTCAAAATCCGACACCGAAACGACCCCACGACGCCGGCCCGGATCGGCGCGCTCGATCCCGACACCGCGCCCACCGTGATCACGCGTTCTCGATCAGCTCGTTGATCGCCCGGCGCGGGACCACCACCCGCCGGCCCAACCGGATATGCGCCAACTCGCCACGGGCGACGAGCTCGTACGCATGCGCCCGGGAGATCCCCAACAACGCCGCGGCCTCACCCACCGTCAACACCAACGACGGCGCCGCCGTCACCGACTCAGATTCAGATTCAGTCATCGTCAACTCCTCATCGTGCTCGCCGACGGGCAACGAGCACGACCGAAGTTCCAACCCGACCACAGACGTCTGTCCGCGCCGATCCCGTCACCAAGGAATGGCGCGTCGAGATCCCCAAACGCGCGAAAAACTGCCGACCCGGCGAGATTTCGTGTCGGACATCGACGAAGGCACGTACTCGGTCATCCGCGCTCACAACGGTCTCTGGCACGATCGCGACACGGGGTTCGCGACGTACGAAGAAGCGGAACGAGAAGCCCAGCAACAATGCCGCACCTACGGTCAGCCTTTGATGTTGACCTCTGCCGCCGAGGATGCGAGCGGGGTGCTTGGTCCGTAGCGCGACGGATCGACGGCTACGAGTGTGCAACTGAGCGTCCGCTGCACCCGAACGTGCGCCCATAACACTCGGGCCTTGCCGCGGCTGAGAGTGCCCCCAACCGCCGGCACTAGGGCGTTCGCGAGCGTTTCAGCACGGCACAACTGGGATACCCGTACTTGGCGATCTGTGCGCGTTGCGGGACGCGCGTCTTCTGGGGGAACCGATCGTGCTGCGACATGTGACGGCCCGCGCTCAGTCGTTGAGCTTCGTGAGGCGGGCGTCGATGACGGAGAGCAGCCACTCGACGAGTTGCTCCCGGTCGAGCGACGCGCCGAAATCCATGGCGCGCTGCTGTTCGCTCTCGCCAACTCCGGCGCGTGCAGCGCGCAACGTCGCCGCGGGATCGCGTTCCGGCGGGACCGGCATTGTTCGCAGTTGCTGAAGTACGCCTCGGTGGATCGCACCGACGATGACGAATGTCGCGGCCGCTTCGCCGGCGGCAACCAGGATGTCCATCGAGAACCCGAAGGCCCCGTCGAGCTGAGGAACCTGCCCGATCTCCCAGAGGTGGACGACGGCCCGTCGCAGATCTTCAAGCGCGCCAGCGCTGTCGCCCCGTGCTGCACGCAGCCCGGCGCGCTGGTACAGCGCGGGCCCGAGGAGATCGAATGAGATGCCGACGGCGCAACACTTGATCGTGGTGTCGAATGCCTCGAGCGCGCCGATCGGGTCGACCACCGCGAGCACCATGCCTCTTCCGAACCAGGCCTGCGCCAGCATGGAGGAGCTCCCGGCGCGACGCGCGTGATCCAGGCCCTTGTCGGCGAACCTCCGGGCCCAGGACATGTCACCGGCGGCGACGAGGGCAGGCACCAATCCCGCGTAGAAGCGGGCGAGCTCGTGGTCAGTCGCTTCAGCCTCCGCGAGAATGCGCTCACGCTCGGCGATGACCTCGAGTGCAAGGTCCGAGTGGCCCGACATCGCGCTTGCCATCGCGAGCGCGAAATATCCGATGCTCGGCATCGCGGTTCCGTCGGCGGTTCCGATCTCAACAGATGTTCGCCCGAGCTCGATGGCGGTCGCGTTGTCCCCGTGGAGGTGCGCGTCGTACGAAGCTGTGGCGAACACCGCGGCGCGCAGCGATGGCGCAGCGCCGTCGACTTTTGTGAGCGCGCGACGTGCCCAACTGCCGACGCCCAAGGTCGTATCGACGTTCATCGTGTCGCCGACCGCGGCTATTGCTCGCACCCCGAACAGGATGTCTTCTGGGTCGTCGCGGTCGAGCGCCCAAACGACCGCAGCGCGGATATTGTCGATCTCGGTGCGGAATACGTCGCGCCAGACGCCCTCGTCAGCGGTGATCAAACCGCGCCCGATCTCCTCGGTCGCTTCGCAGTAGAACTTTGCGTGCGCGCGGCGGCAGCCATCGGCAAGACCGGAGTGCTCGAGCTGCTCAGCCGCATACTGACGCAGCGTCTCCAGCAACACGTATCGGATCCGGCCATCGGTCTGCTCCTCGGCCTGGACGAGAGACTTCTGTATCAGCGCGGCCACAGCATCGAGTACGTCCCAATGCTCGAGCGACGCGCCAGCACAGACCGCGAGCGCGGCATCAATGTCGAAGGTTCCTCCGAAGACGCCGAAGCGGTCGAATACGGCCCTCTCCGTCGAGGTCAGGAGCAAGTACGACCATTCGACGGTGGCACGCAGCGTTTGGTGTCGCTCGACGGCAGTCCGTCGTCCGCCTGTGAGCAAACGGAAGCGCTCGTCAAGACGAGCCGCGATGTCGATGGGGCTCATGACCGCCGCGCGCGCAGCTGCCAGTTCGATAGCAAGAGGAATGCCATCGAGCCGTCGGCAGATCTCCACAACGGCACGCGTCTGCACTGCGTCGAACTCGACACCCGCGCCGGCCGCAAGTGCGCGCTCGATGAACAGCTCGACGGCTGCAGTTCGCACGTCGGCATCGGGCGGCACCGAGAGGGCCCGCAGCGGGCGAACGAACTCGCCTTCCGCGGCCAAACCCTCTCTGCTGGTCGCGAGGAGCCGAACGCCACTCGCCGCACGGAGCACCGTTTCAGCCAGCGCGCTCGCGGTTTCGATCACGTGCTCGCAGTTGTCGAGAACAAGCAGCAGCTGCTTGGCGCGCAAGTACTCGCCGATGCTATCGAGCAGCGAGAGCTCTCCCCGAAGCTGGACCCCCAGCGTCGCCGCAACGATCTGCAACACCGATTCGCTGTCATTGGCGCGTGCGAGCTCGCACAGCCAAGCCCCATCGGAAAATGTCGGCAGAAGTTCTGCGGCGACGTGCAGCGCGAGCCTCGTCTTGCCCACGCCGCCCACGCCGGTGATAGTAACGAGACGGTGTTCGCGCAGTAACCCACTCACCTTGTCGAGCTCGTCCGCGCGCCCAAGAAAGCTCGTGAGCTGCACGGGAAGGTTCGTCGGGGTCGCATCGAGCGACCGCAGCGGCGGAAAGTCCTGCGGCGCGCCGGCGACGACGAGCTGAAAGACGTGCTCCGACTGCGACAAGTCACGCAGCCGGTGCGCGCCGAGGTCACGAAGGTCGGCATGCGCCTCACTCACCGAGGCCGCCGCTTGTGAAACGAGCACCTGGCCGCCGTGTCCGATGGCCATGAGTCGCGCGGCGCGGTTCACCGCCGGACCGAAATAGTCGCCGTCGCGCTCGACGGCCTCACCAGTGTGGACACCAATACGTACCGATGGGAGGTGCGCGTTCGCAAGGCTGACTTGGATCGCAGCCGCGGCATGGAGCGCGTCGACAGCGCGCCGAAACGCAACCGCGAAGCCGTCACCACCCGTCGCGAACACGACACCGCCGTGACGCTCGATCGCCCTCCGCAGGATATCGTCGTGGGCGGCAAGCGCATCGCGCATCACCTCGCTGTCCTGCTCCCACAGTCGCGTCGAACCCTCGATGTCCGTGAACAAGAAAGTCACGGTCCCCGACGGCGGCAGCGGCACACCCGAACGATACGACCAGCGCCGCACGCTTCGCCGCAGTCCGCGACCACCCGACCGATCGTCAACGAAGGTGGGACACCTTCCGATTCCCCGCGCCTCGGCGTCCCGCACCCCGAGTCAGCGCCGAACGCACCAATAACGTCCCACTTTGCGCATCCCGATATGTCGCGCCTCGGTATCACTGATCGCCGGCTCGGTGGCGTTATCCATCGCCGAGGAGGCAGCCCGCGTCAAGCATGATCTTGGCGCGTCATCTACCGACGAGGGCTACTGAACGGCGAGCGAAGCTGGTCTCGTCTAGCCCTTGATGGTGTTGTGCGCCTCGAAGATCACCGGAGGGCCCGAGAACTCAATCCCAGCTTCGGCGAGAATCGGCATGAGGCGCTCACCGAAAGCCTCGAACTGTCCCTGGGTGTCCCAGATCTCGCTGACGAGGAGATTCCCCCCGGTGCCGAAGCAGACGTGGTAGTCGAGGCCCGCCGGGGGCCAATCTCCGGTCGCCTCCAGTTTCTGAAGCGTCTTGTCGTACTTCTCGGCAGTCAAAGCCGACGGGCTGAAACGGACGACGATGCTCATGGGGCGAACCTCCAGCTAGGGGCCTGTTGGACCCTATCGGTACTTCCGGCAGGGAGTATCGGGGCGCACTGCGGGCAGGTCGTCACACGAATCATCGCCAAAGCCCGCGAACTCGGCGGAGCCACCGCAACCTGACCTACGGGACAGCCTGGCGCGACTCGACTCCCGACTGTCCCATAACGCTGAATATACGGGTGATCTTTCGGACATTCGCGCGTTTCGATCACTGCGCGCGATCGTCGAACATCACCTGATGTTTATGGCGTGCCGTCGAGTACATCGCCCATGATCTCGGCGGACTTTCGGTCCCACTCCGGTCGGCCGTCGACGTAGATGTTCGTGACCGTCAAGCTCGAATGGCCGAGGCGATCGCGGACCGACGGCAAGGGAACGCCGGCACCGACGAGCATCGTGCCGTGGTAGTGACGAAGGTCGTGCAGGCGAACGTGGGCACCGTCATCGACAGCCGCGTCGATCTTGCGCCACGCGTAGCTGAAACGATCCGGCGGCACGGGACGCGTACCTTCGACGTTCTCGCGCCAGACGTACGCGTCCGGGGGATACGAGACACCACAAGCAAGCGCGGCCTCAACATGCCGGCCCCGCATCGCGCGCAAAGCCTTGGCCGTGCCGGCGTCGAGCGCGATGAAACGCTCGGCATGCGTCTTCGTATCCTTCGTCTCCAGCCGCGCGCCCGTTCTCTTCCCCGAGTTGTCCTCGTCGGAGCTCACGACCGCGGAATCGATCCGAACCAAACCCTCCTCGAAATCGATCGCACTCCACCGCAAGCCGGCGAGCTCGCCGCGGCGAGCGCCGATCGCGACGGCCATCCGCGCGAATACGCCGAGATCTGCATCCTTCGCCTCCGCCGCCGCGATTCTGGCGGCCACGTGTTCGGGCTCCGGTGAGCGAGGATTCCACTTCAGCCCCTTCGGCGTCCGAGCCCGCTCGACCGGCGACATCGGCAGGTAGCCCCAACGGACCGCGGCTGTGAACATCGCCGACAACACCGTGCGACATCCGCGGACGGAACGAACTCCGAGCGGCCGCTCCCCGTCACGGAGCTTCCCGTACCAGCGTTCCACGTCCATGGTGGTGACCGACGAGATCCGCTTCTTGCCGAACTCAGGCAGTACCCGGTTGTCGAGCCAGTACCGATAGCCGATGCGCGTCGATGGAGAAAGGTCGCGCGCGGCGGCGTCCCACCACTGCTCCGAGAGCTGTCGGACGGTGAGGGACCGGGACGGACCAGTACGGCCGTGCTCGACATCGATCAGCAGTTGCGCGTGCGCCTTCGTCGCTTCGCGGCGCGACACACCAGTGAGCGTCCGGCGCGCGTATTCGTCGCGCCCTCGACCGTCGCGGCCGGCGTAGACGACGAGTTGGTACGACGTGCCGTTAGGCCCTCGCCGTTGTCGGATCGACAGCGTTCATCTCCCAGTTCCATGCCAAATACCATGCCAAGCCCTGGGAGACTACGAGCGGTCAGAGACAGCATCAACAAGATTCTGCCTCTGACCTGCCCGTTTATGGCGGAGGGAGTGGGATTTGAACCCACGGTGACTTGCGCCACAATGGTTTTCGAGACCATCCGATTCGGCCGCTCTCGCATCCCTCCGGGGCGAGATGATACGGGATGGGATCAGCCCCCATTCCCGCTCGCGCGCTACGTGCCGGGCGTTGATCCCTTTCCTCGCCGCCGGCGGAAGAAGTCGGTGAGGAGCGCGCCGGTTTCGCCGGCGAGCACGCCCGGCACGATCTCGGTCTCGTGGTTGAGGCGGCGATCGGCGGCGAGGTTGTAGAGACTGCCCGCGGCGCCTGCCTTCGGATCCGCCGCGCCGAACACCAGCAGCGGGAGCCGCGCCGCCCAGATCGCGCCGGCGCACATCGGGCAGGGTTCGAGCGTGACGACGAGCGCGTGGTCGCCGAGCCTCCAGGCGCCCGCCGCCGCTGATGCTTGGCGTAGCGCGACGAGCTCGGCGTGCGCGGTCGGATCGTGATCCCGCTCGCGTGTGTTGTGCGCGCGGGCCACGACCACACCGGTCGACAGCTCGACGACGATCGCGCCGATCGGTACGTCGTCGTGTTCCGGCGCGCGGCGCGCCTCGGCGAGCGCCTCACGCATCCAGCCGACCTCGTCGCGCACGTCACGACACTAACGAGTTGCACACGGCGTCCAGTGAGCCGGTGGGACTACGGCAGCGCGCGTTGCCGGCGGGCGTCCATTCTCTGCGCGAACCGCCGGCGGAGGTCCTTGCGCCGACGCCGCATCACGACCGGCAGCGCGACGCGCGTACAGGCGAGCACGGCGAGGAGCACGCCGATCACGACGCTTCCGCGCAGAATGAGCGCGACGGACAGGGCCGCGGTGAGCGCCACAAGAAGGCAGCGGATGATCCAGGTCGATCCCCCAACGCTCACGGTGCGTCGCGAACGTGAGCGGTCGATGTGAAGAATATGAAGAGCTCGTGATGACGGGCGCACGAGGTCGTGGTCGATCTCTCCGCTACTGATCGTCCAGGTCCGCGAGCTCGGCGAGAGAGAAGCCGGCCAGCAGCTCGCGCGTTTGTCGTTCGACCGTGGACCAGAGCGGCGCGATCGGACTCCCTTCCCACCCGCCGGGTCCGGCGAGCAGCGGACAATCGACCGCGAGAAGCAGCTCCGCGATCGTGATCGTTTCCGGATGCCGGGTGAGCGCGTACCCGCCCCGGTATCCGCGTCTGCCCTGTACGAGGCCGGCCCGGCCCAGCTCTCCGAGGACGGTTTCCAGGAATTTGCGCGGGAGGGACGTCGCCACCGAAAGCTCCTCCCCGGTGACACGCTCGTCGGGCCAGGCCCGCGCCATCGCGATCGCCGCGCGTACTGCGTAGTCGCTCTTCACGGGCAACCGCACGTCACTTCTCCCGGATTTGACCGCCCGCATTCAATACCCTACATTGTCAGTTATTTTAGTAGGGATTCGCGAGGAGGACCATAGTGAAGACTCGACTGCGAGGACGCTTGTTCGTTCCGGTCGTGCTCATCGTCTCGCTGGCGTTGTCGCTCGCCGCGTGTGGGAGCAGCTCGAAGAGTGGTTCGGGTTCGAGCGTGACGTTGTCGCTGGTGGCGTACTCGACACCGCAGACTGCCCTCGACGCAATCATCAAGGAGTTCCAGAAGACCCCGCAGGGCAAGAACGTGAAGTTCCAGGAGTCCTACGGCGCCTCGGGCGACCAGAGTCGCGCGGTCGAGAACGGTCTCGCAGCGGACGTCGTGAACTACTCGCTCGAGTCGGACCTGACGCGTCTGGTGAAGGACGACATCATCGACGCCAACTGGAATGCCAATGCGACGAAGGGCATCCTCACGAACTCGGTCGTCGCCTTCGCGGTGCGCAAGGGCAATCCGAAGAACATCCGGACGTGGGACGACTTGATCAAGCCCGGCGTCGAGGTGATCACGCCCAACCCGTTCACTTCGGGCGGCGCGCGTTGGAACGTCATGGCCGCTTACGGCGCACAGCTGAAGCAGGGCAAGACAGAAGCCGAGGCGACGGATTACCTCAACAAGCTCTTCAAGAACGTTCCGGTGCAGGACGACAGCGCGCGCAAAGCGCTCCAGACGTTCACCGGCGGCAAGGGTGACGTGATGCTCGCCTACGAGAACGAGGCGATCTTCGCGCAGCAGAACGGGCAGGCGATCGACTATGTCGTTCCCGACCAGACGCTGCTCATCGAGATGCCGGCCGCGGTGACGAAGACCACCAAGCACCCGACGGAGGCGAAGGCATTCCTCGACTTCTTGTACACACCGGCGGCGCAGCGAATCTTCGCCGACAAGGGCTACCGGCCCGTTATCAACGGCGTCGCCAAGCCGGATGAGTTCAAGACGCCGAGCACGCTGTTCACGATCGCCGATCTCGGCGGCTGGCCCGAGGTCTCCACGAAGTTCTTCGATCCCGACAACGGCATCATGGCGAAGGTGGAGAAAGGCATCGGCGTCTCGACGTCGAAGTGATGCAACTCGATTCCGACCTGGCACTCGGGCACCGACCGGCAACACCCCGGTCGGTGCCCCGGCCCATCTCCGGCTTCACGCTGGGGATGGGCTTCGTCATGATCTATCTCAGCCTCATCGTGCTGTTGCCGCTCGGCGCGGTCGTGTTCCGTGCGAACCACGATGGTCTGAGCGCCTTCTGGGACCAGGTCACCGCGCCGCAGGGTCTCGCCGCGCTGCGCTTGACGATCGTTGCATCGTTGCTGGTGTCGGCGGTCAACGCGGTCATGGGCACGCTCATCGCATGGATCCTCGTCCGCGACCGCTTCCCGGGCATCCGTGTGATCGACGCGTTGATCGATCTTCCGTTCGCGTTGCCCACCATCGTTGCCGGGCTGGTGCTCCTCTCGCTGTACGGACCGAACAGCCCGATCCATGTGAACCTGGCGTACACCCGTACTGCGGTGGTGCTGGCTCTGCTGTTCGTCACACTTCCGTTCGTCGTCCGGTCGGTGCAGCCGGTGTTGATGGAGCTCGACCGGGAGATGGAAGAGGCCGCGTCGTCACTCGGGGCGAGCTCCATGACGACGTTCCGCCGAGTCGTCCTCCCGAATCTCACGCCGGCGATCCTGGCGGGTACGGCGCTGTCGTTCGCGCGGGCGATCAGTGAATTCGGCAGCACCGTGTTGATCTCGGGCAACCTGCCGTTCAAGACCGAGGTCGCCGCCGTGCACATCTTCGGGCAGATCGAAAGCGACAACGCGACCGGCGCGGCGGCGCTGTCGACGGTCCTTCTCATGTTGGCGCTCGTCGTGCTGGTCGCGTTCACATTCGTGCAGCGCTGGGCGACGCGCCGTGGGTAAGTGGCTGGGGCGCGTGATCGCGCTCGTCTACCTGCTGGCGTTGCTCGTCGTTCCCGTCGGGATCGTGTTCTCCCGCACGTTCCAGCACGGCTTCGGCCCCTTCTGGGACGCAATCACCGCGCCCAACGCGACGCATGCCTTTCTCGTCACCGTCGAAGTCGCGCTCTTTGCGGTCATCGGCAACGGCGTCTTCGGCCTGGTCGCCGCGATGCTCATCGCGCGCCACAACTTCTTCGGACGCGGCGCCTTGAACGCCCTCATCGACCTCCCGCTCGCGGTCTCCCCGGTCGTCGTCGGCTTGGCCCTGATCCTGGTCTACGGACGTTTCGAGCCGATCGGCCGATTCCTCGACAGCCACGGCATCAAGGTGATCTTCTCGATGCCCGGCATGGTCCTCGCGACGATCTTCGTCTCGCTCCCGTTGCTGGTGCGCGAGCTCGTTCCCGTGCTCCAGGAGATCGGCACCGACCAGGAGCAGGCAGCCTGGACCTTGGGTGCCTCGGGGTTGCAAACCTTTCGACGCGTCACGCTGCCCGCGATCAGGTGGGCTCTCGCGTACGGCATCGTCCTCACGCTCGCGCGGTCGCTCGGCGAGTTCGGTGCGGTCGCGGTCGTCTCCGGCGGGTTGGTCGGCAAGACACAAACGCTTACGCTGTACGTCCAGCAGGAGTTCCAGAACTTCGATCCGGTCGGCGCGTACTCCGCGGCATTCGTGCTCGCGGTGATCGCGATCCTCGCGCTCATCGTGATCAACGTGATCCGGCCGAAGGAGCACAGCTAGCGATGGGCATCAGTGTGCGGGGCGTGTCGAAGCGGTTCGGCGAGTTCGTCGCGCTCGATGATGTCTCACTCGAGATTCCGAGCGGCGACCTCACGGCACTCCTCGGGCCGAGTGGCGGCGGCAAATCCACATTGCTCCGCATCATCGCCGGACTCGAGAAGCCGGACACCGGCTCGGTCGAGATCGCGGGCTCGGACGCCACATCGTTGCCACCGCAGCGGCGCAACGTCGGGTTCGTCTTCCAGCACTACGCCGCGTTCAAGCACATGACGGTCTTCAAGAACGTCGCGTTCGGTCTCGAGATCCGCAAGCGTCCGAAGGCCGAGGTGCGCCAGAAGGTCAACGAGCTGCTGGAGCTCGTGCACATCGAGAAGTTCGCCGACCGACTGCCGTCCGAACTGTCCGGTGGACAGCGTCAACGCATGGCGTTGGCTCGGGCGCTCGCGGTGCAACCGGAAGTGCTGCTCCTCGACGAGCCGTTCGGCGCGCTCGACGCACAGGTGCGCAAGGAGCTACGCGTGTGGCTCCGGCGACTGCACGACGAGGTGCACGTCACCACCGTGTTCGTGACGCACGATCAGGAAGAAGCGATGGAGGTCGCCGACACGATCGCGATCATCTCGGCCGGCCGTCTCGAACAGGTCGGCACCCCCGACGCGCTCTACGACCACCCCGCCAACGAGTTCGTGATGAGCTTCCTCGGACCGGTCACCAATCTCTCGGGCGCGTTGGTGCGTCCGCACGATCTCGAGCTGTCGTCGACCCCGGGGCCCGACACGAGCGAAGCAACAGTGTCACGCGTCGTGCGGCTCGGCTTCGAAGTCCGTGTCGAGCTGCTCGTCGACGGTCGTGACGTGTGGGCGCAGACCACCCGCGACGTCGCCGACCGGCTCGACCTGCAAGCGGGCCGAGTGTTGTACGTCAGACCGAACCGCCCGTCGTCGCCAGTGCGATCCGCGGCGGAATCGACCTGATCACTCATCGCGCGGCGATCGGTTGGAAGCTGATGAGCAGGAGCGTCCCGACGAGATGAGCACCGCGCCCGCAAGCAGTGCCGCAACGCGTTGTAGCGACGTCCTGGGAAACGATCGCCTTGGCCAGTGCCCTGTTGCCTTGAGCGAAGATGGCGTTGTGACGGAAGGCGAGCTTCTCGTCTGGCGTGTGGCGCGCCGGCGCAGAGCTGACGCCGACGTACGGTCGTAGGATCGCGCTCGTGGCGGCCTACGTCGTCGTCGATGTAGAGCGGACGGATCTCGAACGGGCCACCGCGGGCAACTGGCGGATGGTCGTCGTGGTCGGCGCGTAGAGCGCATGCTGCAGCCGGAGACGCGCTACGCCAGAAGCGGTCCCGTCAGCGTCGCGTATCAGGTCGTCGGTGAGGGCGCGATCGATCTCGTGCTCGTGCCCGGGTTCGTTTCCCATGTCGAGGTCGCGTGGGAAGAGCCGCGGCTGGCCCGATTCCTGACCCGGCTCGCTTCGTTCGCCCGGCTGATCGTGTTCGACAAGCGGGGGACAGGCATGTCCGACCCCGTCGCGAGCCCACCGTCGATCGACGAGCGGATGGAGGACATCGGCGCCGTCATGGATGCCGTCGGCTCGACCCGCGCCGCGATCTTCGGCATCTCGGAGGGAGGCACGCTCAGCCTGTTGTTCGGGGAATCGCATCCGGAGCGCACGCATGCCGTGGTGCTCTACGGCTCCTGGGCCCGCCGGCTGGCGGGACCTGACTATCCGTACGGCCCGACCGCGGAGCAGCTCGAGGAGGTGATCAACGGAATGGAGCGGGCGTGGGCGTCGGGTGAGTGGTGGGACGGCGGACAGTCGAATGCCTTCGACGACGAGCGACATCGCAAGTGGTGGGCGCGCTACCTGCGCATGGCTGCGAGCCCGGCGATGGCCCAGAACGTGATCCGCATGAACATGCGGCTGGACATACGCGAGATGCTCCCGAACATCAACGTCCCGACCTTGATCCTGCACCGGGCGGGCGACTCCTGGATCGATGTCGGACATGCGCAGTACCTCGCGCAACACATTCCGAACGCGACGTACGTCGAGCTGCCTGGATCGGAGCACCGCCCCTGGCTCGGCGACGTTGATGCGATTGCGGATGAGATCGAGGTCTTCCTGACCGGTCAGAAGAGCCGGCCAAGACGACGGACAAACATCGGCGTCGACGCGTTGAGCCGCCGCGAGCGTGAGGTGGTGGTCCTTGCCTCACGAGGCGAGACGGCGCAGGCGATCGCCGATCACCTCTTCATGAGCAAGCGCACGGTCGAGACCCACCTGGTGAGCATCTACGCCAAGCTCGGCGTCAGTGCGAAGACCGAGCTGATTCGGCGCGCCGCCGAGTTCGGGATTTCGTGAAAACTCCCGTACCTATACGGAGGTAGCGCGGGCACCCGATCCGTACGTTCGACGAACATCCCGGATCGTGGAGGTCGTCGAAATGGATGATGCAAAGATGATGGAGTTCGTGAACAAGGCCGTCAGCGACGTCGGCGCGGTACTCGGCGGAGCGATGGTGGTGATCGGCGACAAGCTCGGTCTCTACCGGTCGATGGCCGGGGCCGGAGCACTCACGCCGGCAGAGCTCGCGGATCGCACCGGTACCGCGGAGCGGTATGTGCGCGAGTGGTTGAGCGCACAGGCTGCACGCGGATATGTGTCGTACGACGGTGACGGCCGGTTCTCGCTACCCGACGAGCACGCGGTACCTCTCACGGATGAGACGAGCGCGGCCTGCGTGATCGGCGCGTTCGAGATCGCGGTCGGTTCGGTCTACGCCACCGACACGATCACCGAGCGGTTTCGAACGGGCGACGGTTTCGCGTGGGGCGCCCACGACGACCACGTCCTCGGCGGTTGCGAACGATTCTTTCGGCCCGGCTACGTCAACCACCTGGCCGGCACGTGGATCCCCGCGCTCGATGGCGTCGAAGCCAAACTCGCCGCCGGCGCGCGGATCGCGGACGTGGGTTGCGGCCACGGCGCGTCGACGCTGTTGCTCGCCGAGACGTATCCCGCGTCGACTGTGGTCGGCTTCGACGCCCACGAAGGCTCGATCGTCGCCGCCCGCCAGCGCGCGATCGGCGCCGGACTGGCTGATCGAGTGCGCTTCGAGGTCGCGTCGGCCACGACCTTCTCCGGGACGTACGACCTGGTGTGCTTCTTCGACTGCTTGCACGACATGGGTGACCCGACCGGCGCCTGCGCGCACGTCCGGGACCACCTCGCACCCGGCGGAACGCTCATGCTGATCGAGCCATTCGCCAATGACGACGTCGCCGACAACCTCAACCCGGTCGGCGCCGCCTACTACGGCTTTTCGACCCTGCTCTGCACGCCCAGCTCGTTGTCCCAGGAGGTCGGCGCCGCGCTCGGTGCACAGGCCGGCGAGGCTCGACTCCGGGACATCGTCATCAGTGCAGGATTCACGACGATGCGGCGAGTGGCCGAAACGCCCTTCAACATCGTGCTCGAGGTCAAGGCTGACGTCGCCGCGTGAATTCTTGGCACAGGTGCGCCCGTTCTTGTCGCTCTGCCAACCGTTATGGTTCGCCTCGATGTCTGTGAGCGCCCCTTCTGTCGATATGACTCCGTTGCTGCGGCCGGAGCGGACGGCATTGCTCGAGCTGCTCCGTGCCATGTCGGCTGAGGACTGGGAACGGTCGACCGAATGCCCGGCGTGGAACGTCAAAGGGATCGCGCTGCACATTCTCGGCGACGACTTGTCGCTGTTGACGCGCCAGCGAGACGCATCCATCGACAGTCTCACCTTGTTCGCGATTGATCACCCCGGGATGAGTTTCCGTTCCCTGCTCGACGGATTCAACGAGCAGTGGGTCACCGCCGCGCGCTTCTTGAGCAATGAGTTGGTGATCGAGATGCTTGGTCTCGTCGGCGACTGGAGCGAAACCTTCTACTGCAATGTCGATCTCGAGACCACGTCCCGTGAGCCGGTCGGGTTCTTCGCCGAGACGGAGCCGTCACCGTATTGGCAGGTGATCGCTCGTGAGTACGTCGAGCGGTTTACCCACCAGTCGCAGATTCGCCGCGCGGTGGGCGCACCGGAGCTTGGCGGTGAGCTGACCACCTCGGCCGCGCGGGTCATCGTGCACGTGCTGGCGGCGTGGATGCGGAACTACGAACCCACCGCGGGTGCAGCCATTGCCCTCGACTTCGGCACGGTCGGCGCCTGGACCGTGGAGCGCGAAACGGATCGTTGGGCGGTGCTCGAGGGGAGCGCAGATCGAACGGCGACTGCACGGATTTCCGTCTCGCCCAGCGATGCCGTCGCAATGCTTTCACGCGGAATCGCGCACGACGAGGTCGTCGGGCGCCTGACGATCACCGGTGACGCGACACTGGCATCCGGTGCGCTCGACATCATCGCTCCGCTCTTCGGCCCCCCGGCGGTCTGATCACACCCTGCCGAGCAACCGGTCGTACGTCATCACGTGCGAACTCTGCGATAGAGGAGGTCGAAGTCGGTCGTGTAGTTGGTGCCGTCCTCGGCGACCTCCCAGCGTCCGGTGATCGTGTTCCCGTCGTCGCTGAAGGTCGCGGTGAAGCGCTGGGAGAACGGCTCGCCCTCCCGCCAGAGCTTCCACTCGCTGTTGCCGATGCTCATCTCGTACACGCGGCAGACGCCGCGCGCGTCGGAGTACAACTGGAAGTACGTCCCGTTGGCCGCATCGCATCCGATGATGGACACGTTGTCGGGCGCCTCGGGAAGCTCGGCCGTCCCACGCTCGAGCAGGTGTGCCCCGGAGGCGTGCCACTCGAAGGCGACCCTTCCGCCGCCCGGCCACGGCTTTCCGTCGGGCCATGTCGCTTCGAAGGTCCATTCCCCGACCAGTGGCTCGAGCTGACGGAGCGCTTGTTCCGCAGTTGGTTGGTCCATCGTTCGCTCGTTCCTCCTATGGAGCGCTCGCAATGCGACGCTCGGCGTGAGTCTGCCGATGACGGACCGAGCCGCGAGTTCTAGCCTCCGGACGGTGCCGGTTCCGAGCAAGTCTCGCCTCGCCGTCGGGCTTGCTGCCTTCCAGGTTCTCGATGCGATCGCGAATGAGCTCCCGCGGCGATACGTCAGCGTGCATCTCGATCACTTGGGCGTTCCCGAGGTCATCCGACGGGTGTTGCCCGTGATCAAGGTTTCGAGCTCCGCGGGACTGCTGCTCGGTATCGGGCGGCCTCGCCTCGGCGCGATGACCGCCGCGGCGCTGGTCTCGTACTACGCCGCGGCTGTCCGATTCCATTTGCTCGCGGGTGACCACCCTGTTCTTGCGGCGCCGGCCGCCGCCTGTGGCGTGACCGCGGCGCTTGCGCTCGTCACCTTGTATATGCCGGCCATCGGGCGGACATAGCGACGCCGTTGGCGCGTGCGACGACCGACGGCGCAGCCAACAGATGAACCTTCAGGTTGGGTGGTCTTGCGGGTTGACGCCCATCGCGTCGAAGAGGAATTTCAGCGTCGTGTCGAGCATCTGATCGCCGGCGACGGATGGATCGACGAGACGATCGATGCCGAGGCCGTTGAACAGGGCCATCCCGATCTCGGCGAGGTCCTCGGTCGGGTAGGTCGGTCGCGCTCCGAGGACTTCGTATTCGTGTTCGATCAGCGCCTGCACTTGCGCGCGTGCGCGTTGGGCGCTGGCGGCCAGCTTCTCTCGTGCGTCGGGGTTGCGCCGGGCGTACAGGACGAACTCGAGCCAGAGCGTGACGAAGTCGTCATCCCACGGCGACATGTCGCTTCGCAAGATTTGGCGGATGCGCGGAAACTGCTCGGCCTGTTCGTGCCCGCTGGTGTCCAACGCCTCGCTGACCACCGAGAACTGACGATCGACTCGGTCGTGGAAGAGCTCCAGGAACAGGTCGTCCTTGCTCTTGAAGTTGGAATACACGGCGCCCTTGCTGAAGCCGGCGGTGGCCGCGACCTCGTCGAGGGTGGACCCGTGAAACCCGTTGCGCGCGAACACGATGGCGGCGGCGTCCAACAGGTGCTGGCGAGTCATCGCTCGTCGACGTTCCGGGGTGAGCGGCTCCAACGCCATTTCAGAACCCATTGACATACCAGCGGTAAGGGCAGATACTCACTGGTATGCAGTCGACGGTCCAGGATCTCACGAGCCATAGGGTAGCTGGTGTGCGATGTGCCCAGGTGCGGGCGTGGCTTGCGCAGCGGCTCGACTGGGAGGTTCGGCTCCTGGATCTGGAAGCCGCCGCGGGCGCGCCGATCGCACCGGGCTCGGCATCGAGGAGCCCGAACGCCGGCCGAGCCTTGCGCCCGGTTGACGGCGGGCTCGCCCCGGTCGCACGGGCGAGTTGAGATGACGGACCAGGCGAGCGCTGACGCGCTGGCGTTCGACCCGTTCGAGTTGCCGGACACGATCCAGCTCGGCGCCGTCGACGATCCGTACCCACTGCTTGCAGCCGCGCGGCGCAAGGGGCCCGTGCATCGCGAGTGGCCGTTGTCGGACGGCATTGCCGGCGCCGATCTGGACGGGGACCCGTGGTTCAGCGTGCTGGGCCACGACGAAGTCGTCGCCGTGCTACGCGACCACGAGACGTTCTCCTCGCGGTTCCTTGGCGAAATCATGGGTCCGGCGCTCGACCACACCATGGTCGCCATGGACGAACCCGACCACCGCGTCCACCGCGCGCTTGTCGCACCGGCGTTCCGTCCGAAGCTGCTCGCCCGATGGGAGCACGACGCCATTCGCGGAGTTCTCGAGGAGCTCATCGACGGGTTCGCGCCGCTCGGTCGTGCCGATCTGGTTCGCCGGCTGACGTTCGCGTTTCCGGTGCGCGTGATCGCGCGCATCCTCGGCCTCCCCCAACGCGACGTCTCTCAGTTCCAACGCTGGTCGCTCGAGCTTCTCAGCATGCTCGTCAACTGGGATCGTGGCGTCGCTGCGACCAACGCGTTACGCGCGTATTTCGTCGAACGCGTCACCGAACGTCGCGTCCAGCTACGAGACGATCTCATCAGCGAGCTCATCGAAACCGAAGTCGACGGCCGCCGGCTCACCGACAACGAGATCTTCGCGTTCCTCATCATGCTGCTTCCAGCGGGCATCGAGACCACGTACCGTTCGCTCGGCAACCTCCTCTTCGCTCTGCTCACGCACCCCGACCAGCTCGACGAAGTCGTGCGGAACACCGAACTGCGCGCCGCCGCGATCGAGGAAGGTCTGCGCTGGGAAACGCCCCTCGTATTGATCGCGCGTCAATGCATCCGAGACACGCAACTCGCCGGAATTGACATCGCCGCGGGTCGCGGCCTCAACGTCTTCCTCGGCTCCGCGAACCGCGACGAGCAGCACTATCCGGCGCCCGACCGCTTCGACATACACCGCACGCCGGCGCCGCATGTCTCGTTCGGATCCGGGCCACACATGTGCCTCGGCATGCATCTCGCCCGCATGGAGTCTCGCCTCGCACTCGAGGCGATACTCGAACGCCTGCACGACCTTCACCTCGATGTCGAAGCACCCCGCCCGCGCATCATCGGCAGCCTCTTCCGGTCGCCCGACTCGCTCCCCGTTCGCTTCACCACCTGAAGCCCGTGGTTGCGGCGCAAGGGCGAGGACAAGGTGCCGAGTTCGGCGAGCGCGAACGCGATGACCTCGTCGTAGCTCATCGCCGCGCCGCGCGACTGGTCTTCTCGGTGCGACGCGCATTCACGATTTCGCTGGCGCGAGCGAGCCGCAGCGGGCATTCTCTGAGCGTGTCGATGCCAGCGACGGACGCTGCGATCCCGGATGTCATTCGTCGGTACCTCGAAGCGCACGATCGTTCTGATGTGGACGCGGCGCTCTCGTCGTTTGCGGCTGGCGCGCGGGTGTTCGATGACGGTCACGAGTATCTCGGGCTCGATGCCATCCGCGACTGGCTCGCGCGGGCGTCGACTGAGTTCACGTAGACGCGAACGTTCCTCGACGCGAGGGCGCACGAACCGAGTCTCTGGCTGATCTGCAACCGCCTTGAAGGAAATTTCCCTGGTGGCGTCGTCGACCTTGGCTACCAGTTCCGGCTCGTCGACGGCTTGATCGCCGAACTCGTGATCGAGCCGTGACCTCGGCGCTGCCGGATCGTCTACGTCGCGCGGCGATTGGCATTGCTGCAGTGCGTCTCGGCGCCGGGGTGGCCTTGGGGGGTATCCCAGGGACATTCCTTCAGTGGGAGCCACATGTCTCGGGGACATCGATGCGACTGTTGCTGCGGACAGTCGGGATCAGGGATCTCGCAGTCGGCGCGGGAACCGCGTGGGCAGCGGTGTCGGGGTCGACCGATGATCTCCGCCGTTGGCTGTCCGCGGGCTTGCTCAGCGACGCGCTCGACGTCGCGGCGGGTGTCGTGAGCGCGCGTACGACCGGCACGCGGGGTCTGGTCTCGGCACTCGTCGCCACTCCGATGGTCGCCGCAGGGTGGTATGCCATATCGGCGCTCCGCGAGGCCGAGTTGTAGCCCTTACGCAGACGAGCTTGCGGGCCTTCTGGGACGTCTTTCGAACCGGTCGACGACGCTGCAGGCTCTCATCGACGCTGTATCAGGCTGACCCTGCCGGCACCTCAGGCGTTCGCCGTCGTAGTCAGCTTGGGGCATAGGCGCCGCAACCCCAGCAGACAAGCCCGTGGCGGAACCGCAACACCTCCGTGACGGCATGGCCGTATTGGTTGCGATAATTGATCACGATGGTGTCGACGGAGTAGCGGACATCTTCCACCGTGAAATGAAGGTCGGTCTCGCCTTCGAGACCGCTTCCCCAATATCCGCGGAGCTCGTCGATGCCATTGACCTCGCCGGACGTCTTGCCGAGGCGTCGCACGATATGTGGGGACGAGAAGACCACATCGTCCGCGTAGTGGGTCAAGATGCGGTCGAGGTCGTGAGAGTTCCAGGCTGCCACCCACTCCTCCGCGAATCTGAGCGCGAATTCGGCGTCCATAGCGCGCACTCTACGAGCGGCTCCTAAAGAGCTTGCTCGATTTCACGCATCACACGGGCCCGCGCCGCGCCACGACCGGGGAAGCGCTGTCAATCTCACAGCGGTGCGGAGGGAGTGGGATTCGAACCCACGGAAGGTTGCCCCTCACACGCTCTCCAGGCGTGCCGATTCGTCCGCTCTCGCATCCCTCCCGAGAGGTGGAGATGCTACCGATGCGAGTGGAGAGAGGTGGCCCGCTCGCAGCACACGCCAGGCGACCCGGCGGCACCCAAGCGCTTCCGCTGAGAGCTGCTTCCTTCCGGATCTGACTCGGTTCACGGGCGCTCGTCGCGCCGGACCCGGTGCGGCGCGAGCGGGCCGGTATGCAGGCTACAGCGCCGTCGCGACGTCCGGTGCAGGACGGGTTCGGCCACGCCGAGCCAGTAGCGTCGCGGCGTGGCCTCGCACAGCCTTTACCGCAAGCACCGGCCACAGCTCTTTGCGCAACTCGTTGGGCAGGAACACGTCACGACCGCGCTGCAGAACGCCGTGCGTGAAGACCGCGTGGGCCACGCCTATCTCTTCTCCGGGCCGCGGGGGACCGGCAAGACCACGACTGCTCGGATCCTCGCCCGCGCCCTCAATTGTCTCCAGCTGCGCGACGACGGCGAGCCCTGCGGCGTGTGCGAGAACTGCGACGCCGTCGCCACCGGCACGTTCTACGACCTGGTCGAGCTCGACGCCGCGTCCAACAACGGCGTCGAGGCGATGCGGGACCTCATCCAGAGCGTGCATCTCGGTGTCGGCGCGTCGAGCCGCCGCAAGGTCTACATCGTCGACGAGGTGCACATGTTGTCCGTCGCGGCGTCCAACACGTTGTTGAAGACGCTCGAGGAGCCACCCGCCCACGTCGTGTTCGTGCTCGCGACCACCGATCCGCAAAAAGTGCTGCCGACGATCCGCTCGCGCACCCAGCATTTCGAGTTCAACCTGCTGTCGCATGGCCAGCTCGTCGGCCATCTCGCCGACATCCTGGCGCGCGAGGGCATCGACACCGATGCCGAAGCGCTCGACCTCATCGCCCGCCGGGCGGCCGGTTCCGCCCGCGACGCGCTGTCACTGCTCGACCAGGCGCTCGCCGTCGGTGACGGGCGCCTCGACGCGCAGCAGGTACAGGTCGCGTTCGGCGGAGCGCCGTTCGAGCAGCGCCTGACCGTGCTCGAGGCGGTGGCGAACGAGGACATCGCCAGCGTGCTCGTCGGTGTGCACGATCTGCTCGCGGCCGGTCATGACCCACGGCGCATCGCCGACGACCTGTTGCGCACGCTGCGCGACGCGTTCCTCCAGGCGAACGCGTCAGGTCGCGTTCCCTACGACGGGCCACCGGAGGAGTCCGCACGCCTCACCGCGATCGCCAAGGAGATGGGCAACGGCGCGATCGTGCGCGCCCTCGAGATCCTCGGGCAGGCGATCGTCGACATTCGCGGCCAAGCCGTCTCCGACCCGCGTCTCGTGCTCGAGATCGCGCTCGTGCGCATCGCGCGTCGCGAGGCCCGTACGCATGAGGAGACCTTGGTCGACCGCATCGAGCGGCTCGAACAGAAGCTTGCGAACGGGAGCGGTCCGGTCACCGCCGCGACGGTCGCACCGGTCGCGCCGGTCGCGTCGGTCGCGCCGGTCGCGCCGGTCGAGCGTCCGGCGTCCGACCCCAAGGGTCCGGTGCTCGCGAGCCGCCGGCGACCCGCCGCGAAGCCTGCGCAGCCTGCTGCGTCCGAGCCGGAGCCGCCGGTTGCCGAACCGCCGGCCGATGGAGCCGCCGAGACACTGCCCGTGCCCGAGGCGGCCGCGACGGGCGAGAACTTCACGCTCGACGATGTCATCGAGGCGTGGCCGGACGTGCTCGGCGTGTTGAAGGCGCCTGTGCGCGCCGCGGTGCAGGATGCGCACCCGATCGCGCTCGACGCCGGAGTGATCGTGTTCGGAGTGCCGTCACTTCGCAAGGATGCGATCAACGAGCGCTTTCGAAAGGAAGCGACGGCGATCAAAGAGGCGTTCTCCACCCGGCTCGGTACACAGCCGCGCTTCAAGGTGCGCACGCACAACTTCGACGCGACCGATGCGCTGCGCCCGCCGACAGCATCCGTCGAGTCCGCTGAGGCGCAGCCGCCGGAGGATGACACCGTCGATCTTCACGGCCTCGTCGACGCGACGGATGCGCCGCCGAGCGACTCGGTTGCCCGTCTCGTTGCCGACCTCGGCGCCGAAGTGGTGGAGGAGCGCCCGCGATGACCGACGAACCCATGAACATGTTCGAGCAGATCCAAAAGATGCAGTCCGACATGCAGGCCGCGCAGGACGCGCTCGCGAACACGCTGGTCGAAGGTACGGCGGGCGGGGGCGTCGTGAAGGCGACGGTCACCGGTGACGGCGACCTGCGGCGGGTCTCGATCGACCCGAGCGTCGTCGATCCCGATGACGTGGAGACGCTCGAGGATCTCGTCCAGGCGGCCGTGCACGACGCGATGCGACAGGCCAAGGAGGTGCAGGCGCAGAAGCTCGGCGCCGCAACCGGTGGTCTGGACCTCGATTCGATGCTCGGTGGTTTCGGCGGGCTGCTCGGTCCCGAGCCCGGCCCCGAGCAGCCCCTTTGAGCGGCGCCGCGTGAATCCGTACGAAGGGCCGGTGCAGACGCTGATCGACGAGCTCGGGCGCCTGCCCGGTGTCGGTCCCAAGTCCGCGCAACGCATCGCGTACTACCTGTTGAAGTCCGACCCGCAGGACGCGAAACGGCTCGCGCGTGCGATCGAGGACGCGAAGGACCGCGTGTCGTGGTGCCGCCGGTGCTTCAACATCTCCGAGGGCGAGCTGTGCGCCTTCTGCCGGGACGAGCGTCGCGACACGCATGTCGTCTGCGTCGTCGAAGAACCGCGCGACATCGTCGCGATCGAACGCACCAACGAATTTCCGGGGCGCTATCACGTGTTGCAGGGAGCGATCTCGCCGATCGAAGGCATCGGGCCCGAGCAGCTGCGCGTCAAGGAGTTGCTCGCGCGCATCCCCGAAGAGGACATCACCGAGGTGATCCTCGCGACGAACCCCAACATCGAAGGTGAAGCGACCGCGATGTACCTCGCGCGGTTGATGAAACCGCTGGGGTTGCGCGTCACGCGTATCGCGAGCGGCCTCCCGGTCGGCGGCGACTTGGAATATGCCGACGAAGTGACCCTCGGCCGTGCCCTCGAGGGCCGCCGCGAGGTCGACGCCTAGCTTGGGAGCAACCACTGGTGGAACGTCGGGTTGAAGCCGACGTTCCACAGCCAGAGCGCCCCGAGCACCGCCCACAGCGTCCACAACGGCGGCCGGCGGAGACGGCTGAGCACTCCCGGACGCACCAACAGCACCACCGCGACCGCCAGCACGACGATGCCGCCGGGATTGAACGCGAGCGACCGCCCGACGTGTCCGTGCACCGCGGCGACGACGGCGCGCGTCATCCCGCAGAACGGACACGGGATACCGGTCGTCGCGCGCAGCGGGCAGAGGGCGGGGGAGAAGGGCGCCAACGGATACACGACCGCGGCAGCGACCAGGCCGGCCGCGGCGAGGCGCAGCCCCCGGCGTTCGTGTGCAGCCGTGGGGATCATGCGCGCCGCTGCTTCGCGACGACGATGCCTTCCAGCAGGTATTCGGGATGCGCGCCGTACGGCACGCCCGCGACCATGGGCGCGACGCGCGCGGCGAGCGCCGTGCCGAAGTGCGTCCGCACCGGCCAGGACAGCATCAGGCGCCGGTCGAGGAACTGACGGATCGTCGCGAGATCGTCGCTGTCGAGCGCGGAGACATCCCACGTCATGACCGCGTCGGCGGGCACGCTCAGCGGCGCGGTCGTGAGCGACGCCATACCCGGGAACTTGTCGCGCACGACCAAGGTGCCCGCGGCGAGGTCGCCCAGGCGTTGGTCGGTCCGCGTCGCCACCATCGTGACCGCGCCGGCCGCGTACATCGCCGGGAGGAAGTCGGCGAGCCGCAAGATGTTGCGGATCGCGCTGCCGAGGAACGCGACCGGCTCGCCGCCGCCCGCGACCACGCGGATGCCGGCGGCCATCTTCCCGATCGTGCGGCCGCTGTTGAGGAGCTCGAACGGGATGTCGTACGCGAAGAGCACGAGGAACAGGGCGACGATCCCGATCGCACGGACGACTCCCGGCGCCGATGTGATCGCCATGCCGGCGGTGAGTGCGAAGATGATCGCCAGCTGTATCACCGTGTCGAGGAGGCGGGCGACGAAACGGGAACCGAGACCGGCGAGCACGAGCTCGATCGTGACGCCCTCGGGCGTCGCGATCGTCACGCGGTCGTCGAGGCGCACATGCCGAATTTAGACGAGTTCGTGCAGGATCGGTCTGCGAAGTGGGTGGAGCTCGAGCAGCTCGTGGACAGCGCGCGGAGCACACCTGCCCGGCTCGGGCCGGACGGCGTGCGCCGGCTCGGTTCGTGCTATCGCGCCGCGACCGCCGACCTCGCGGTCGCCCGGCGCCGGTTCCCGTCGGATCCTGTGGTGTTCCAACTCGAACGGCTCGTGCAGCGCGGGCGCCAAGCCGTGTACCACACGGCGCCGAAGACGGCGACGCTCCGCGAGTTCGCGTCCCACGGCTACTGGCGCCGCGTGCGCGAACGCCCGGCGTTGCTCGTGTGCGCGCTCGCGTTCCTCGCGCTCCCGACGTTCCTTGCCGGATACTGGGCGTGGCGCGACCCCGGACCGGCGAGCGGGCTGGTACCGAGTCGCTATCAGTCGGTGACCGAACCGCGCGAGCCGGGACGCGATCTCGGTGAGTCGGTCGACGAACAGTCGAATCTCGCCGCGAGCATCTTCACGAACAACATCCAAGTGACGTTCCTCGCGTTCGGCGGCGGCATCCTGCTCGGGCTCGGCACTCTGTACGTGTTGCTCTACAACGGCGTGCTGCTGGGCGCCGTCGCGGGTCTCGCGATCGGCGCGGGAAACGGCCGGCCGTTCTTCGAGCTCGTGGTCGCGCACGGCGTGCTCGAGATGAGTTGCATCGCCGTGGCCGGAGTGGCGGGGTTGCGGCTCGCGTCGGCCATCGTCGACCCGGGCACGCGTGACCGTGGGCAGGCGCTGCGCGAGGAAGCGCGCGCCGCGGTGGAGATCGTGCTCGGCACCGCGGCCTGGCTCGTCGTCGCCGGTCTCGTCGAAGGGTTCGTGACCCCGGCCGGGCACGGCCTCACGGTGGTGCTCGTCGTCGGCTTCGGCCTGGGCGCGCTCTACTGGGGATTGGTCTGGTGGCGAGGCGCGCCCGCCGCGGCACCCGTCACAGACGCGCGCGTGCCTTGAGGTGCAGGTAGGCCCGTACGCACGCTTCGCCGAGCAACGCAGGCCGGGCTTCGACGACCTCCGCACCCGCGTGCCGCAACCGGGCGACGACGCGGCGGCGCGCATCGAGCACGTCGATCGCCACCGCGGCTGCGTACACGTCGTGAGGCACCGATGGCGCGGTGCTCACCGCCGCGTCGAGGTCGGGATCGCGCACCGACGCCACGACGACCGCGTGGCGGCGCGAGAGCACGGGGACGGCGTCGACGAGCGACCGGGCCGCGGCTTCGTCGACGAGGTCGGTGTAGACGAGCACGAGCGCGCGCTTGGCCCCACCGACACTGCGGAACGCGAGGTCGTGATCCGTGTCGATGTCGCGGGGTTCGACATCGAGGATCGCGCGCACGACGGCCCGTCCGCCGTTGCGGCGTGGTGGCAAGCGCCGTCGCAGCTCCCCGTCGAAGACGGTGACGCCGCAACGGTCGCCGAGCTCGTCAGCGACGAGCGCCACCATCGTGACGGCGTCGACGCACGCGTCCAGACGCGTGGTGCGCGCGTCGAGATTCCCGCGCTCGGTCGCTCCGCTCAGCGGCGCGGACATCAACCGCCCCGCGTCGACGAGGCACACGACATCGCGGTCCTGTTCGATGCGATACACGTTGCTCATCGGGCGACCGACGCGCGTGCTGGCTGTCCAGTTGATCTGCCGTACGTCGTCGTCGGGCTGGTAGTCGCGAATCGACTCGAAGTCGGTGCCGAGACCGAGCGGTCCGCGCGTGCGCAATCCGGGGTCGCGGAACCGGCCGCGCCGCAGCGCCACGACGACGCGCTGCGCCGCGTACACGTCGGGGTACACCAACACCTTCGCACTGCCCTCGCCGTCGAAGGTGCAGCGCCCGAGCCCGAGCGGCCCGGTACGGCGCGCGGTGATCGGCGGGAACGTCGTTTCCCCGCGCCGGTGCGCGAGCACACCCGCGTCGAGCCGCCCTCGACCGACCGACGGGTCGATGGAGACGTCAGGCGGCTGCGCCTGCCGCAGCTCCACGCGTCGCGGCTCAGCCGCGTCGGTCTCGACGACCAGTGCCGTGCGAACGCCGCGGGCGAACACGCGCGGCAACGTGCGTCGCACACGCAGCTTCGGCCTCGCGAGCGTGACGTCGAGCAGGGTGGCGATCACCAGTCCGACACCGAGTGCGATCGTCACCGGCACGGGCACGAGCAACGCGATGATCGCGATGACGGCCAGCGCGTATCCCGCCCGCGCCGTCGGCGTCATCGCGGCACGGGCACCGACGAGATCGCGTTGGCAACCGCGTCGTCGGGGCGGTAGCGCTCGAGCTCGGCTTCCGGCCGCAACGTGATGCGGTGGCGGAGCACCGCCGGCGCAACCGCGACCACGTCGTCGGGGATCACGAAGTCGCGCCCTGAGAGCCGGGCCGCGGCCTTTGCCGACGCGAGGAGGTGCACGGCGGCCCGGGGACTCGCGCCGAGCGAGACGCTCGGGAGCTCGCGCGTGCGGCGAACGATCGCGACGACGTAGTCGATGATCGCGTCGTGCACCGTGGTGGCGTCGACGAGCTCGCGCGCCGCGAGGAGCTCTTCGGGTGTGGTGACGGCGCGGACGTCATCGAGGGTCGCGGGTGCCACGCCGTGGTGCGCGAGGTGCAGGATGGCCGATTCGGCGTTCGCGTCGGGGTAGCCGACGTCCAGCTTGGCGAGGAAGCGGTCGAGCTGGGCTTCCGGGAGCGGGTAGGTGCCCTCGTACTCGATCGGGTTCTGTGTCGCGACGACAAGGAAGGGCTGCGGCAACGGCCGCGCGACCCCGTCGACACTCACCTGGCGTTCCTGCATCGCCTCGAGCAAGGCAGATTGCGTCTTGGGCGGTGTGCGGTTGATCTCGTCGGCGAGCACGAGGTTCGTGAACACCGGCCCCGGCCGGAAAGCGAGCTCGCCGCCGCGCAGGGTCATCGTGCCGGTGAGATCCGAGGGAAGCATGTCCGGCGTGAACTGCACGCGCCGGAACTCCACGCCGATCGCACGCGCGTACGCATTGGCGAGCAGGGTCTTGGCCACCCCCGGGACGCCCTCGAGCAACACGTGGCCTCCCACCGCCGTGGCCGCGATCAGTACCTCGACCACGTGATCCTGGCCGACCACCACCTTGCGGATCTCTCCGAGCACGCGGTCTCGCAGGTCGTTCAACCGATCCCCCTCTCGCCGCTGGTGACGCGTGCGAGCATGCGTCCGAGCGCGAGCGCGTCGTCGTCGTTCGTTACTGGCGCGAGCAACGCGCCCACCTCGTGGTCCGTGCCGCCCAGATCCTTCGCCGCATGCGTGATCTCCTCGTCGGAGGCGCCGGTAGGGAGCGCCGCGCGTGCCGTCAGCCTGTCGCGCGTCCACTGTTGCACCGGTGCGAGCGCGTGCGCGCGATCGTGGGTGCGTTCCAGCGTTTGCGACAACGCGCGTACGTATTCGGACCGCGCGGGCGGCAGTTCGCGCGTCGCCCGGTCGGGCGGACCGAACCGGCGTGCACGCGACCATACGAACGCCAGCGCGCCGAGGCCGAGCATGGCGATCGCGTACTTCCAACGCGTCGGGATCGCGCTGATGCCACGTGACGCGCCGAAGCCGTGCACTCCCTCGGCAAAGGCGACCCGCGGCCCGGGCCCGGAGAGCGCCAACGCGAACGCGGCGTTGTCCGCGGTGCTGAGGAACGCGTTCTGGAGTGGCGTGGGATCGGCGAGGAACAGCAGCTCTCCGAGCCCGATCCGCTCGCTCGTGACGAGCGCGCTCACGTTGTCGCCGACGAGCGGAGCTCCGCTTCCCGGGTCGGTCCACTCCCCGCCGCCCACGGCGGCGATCGATCGCACGTTGCCGAGCGCAGGCCCGATGCTGTTCCACGGCTCGCTCCGGCCGGCGTCCCACACCGGCGGCCGGTCACGGAGCTCGTGGAGATAGGGCGGGGCCTCGTCGCCGACGACGAGCCGGCCGCCGTTGGTGACGAACTCCAGCAGCACCGCTGCATCCTCGGTGGTGACGACGTCGGGCTCGAGCAAGATGACCGTGTCGACGGGCGCGAGCTGCGCGCGCGAAAGGTCGCCGCGTTGTTGGGTGACGCGGTGACCGTAGCGCGACAGCAGCGCGGCATACGCCGCCGCGCCGGCCGGCGCGGTCGCATACGAGGAATTGCTCACGCCACCCGGCTCATTGCCGCCGACCGCGCGGTCGAGGCCCTGCGCGAGCAGGTTGAGCACGATGACGCCGCCGACGAGGATCCCGACGCCGATGCCGGCCCGCCGGGCGCGCGTGTTGCTCATCGGCGTCCCACATCATCGAGCACGCGTGGCCACTCGCGCCGAGCCGCGTCGACATCGGGCGGACGGGCCGCGCGCCCGCCGTACGCGACGCCCTCGAAGGTGCGCGCGAGCTCGTCGAAGGTGTCAGAGCCGAGCACCTGCCGCACTTCTCCCGTCGTCACCGACGGCCGGTAGGCGATCGCGCCGCGATCACCGAGGCGCACCAGGCCGGCGCGGAAGCGAAGGCGAACCGCGCGCTCCAAGTCGCCGCGCTGCTCGGCGTCGTCGGCGTCCCGATCGAGGGCGTCGGGATCTTCCGGCTCGGCGTCGAGTCCCGAGGAGACCCGACCGCGCCGGTCGCCGGACACACGTCGGCGCCGGGAGACCACGATGATGCGCGCAACGATTGCCGCGACCACTGCGATGGCAAGGCCGAGCCACATCCATCCGGGCACCGGACGCAGCACACGCGCGATCCACTCACCGGCGGTCTGCAACCGGCGACCGAGCCACTCGAGCGGCCCCCGGAGCGGTCGCGGTGCGGGCTCGTGGCGGAACCGTCGATCGCCGAGGATGTCGCGTGCCGCGCCGCGTGCAGCGTCCGGATCAATCGCCTGCGCGGCATGCGCCGCGTGTACGACGATCACCGTGCCACAGCCGGAGGCGCGGACGCGTGTGCCGCCGCGTGGCGCGCGTCGTTGCGTTGCATGAGGAGCTGTACGTCGAACGCTTCGTCGCGAATACGTAGGTCGAAGTAACACGCGACGATCGCAGCCGCGATCAACGGTGTGGTGAGCACGGCGACGACGGTGGACGCGATGCCCTGCGCGATCACGCCGGCCGTGACATTGCCGCTGTGACGCATCGCGGCCGCGACGGCGGTCGTGAGCCCGATGTTCAAGACGGCGGTCAGCAGCTGCGCGGTCACGACCAGTCCGAGCACCCGGAAGAAGTGTGCCCTTGTGAGCGCGATCGACCGGCCGAGCGCGGCGAACACGCCGACACCTTCGAGGATCAGCACCGGCATGCCTACCGCGAAGAAGGCGAGCGGCACCGCCACGCCCACCAGGCAGAAGGCCAAGCCGGCAATCTGGCTGAGTGCCGTCAGCAGCGCAAGACCGATGACGGCGAAGATGCGTCCGACCGCACCACGCGCCGCTTCGCCGGGGCCGACGCCGGCGAGGCCGACGTAGCCGTCGGCGATGATTCTCGTGCATACGGCCAAGACGAACGCCGTCGAGAGGACGCTGACCAACAACACGACGACGGTCGCGGCGAGCTGTGTCGATTGACTGTCGAAGGTCGGCGAGGCATTACCTGCAATGGTGACGTCGAATCCCGAGGGCTGCGCGGAGAGCAGGACGATCGTCGTGAGCAGCTGCACCGGCACCTCGACGACGAGCGCCACGAGCACGAGCCGGCGCGCGCAACCGCGATAGATCGCGACGGCGACGTCGAGCATCTCCCCGATCCCGCGCGGCCGCAGCTCCGGCACCATCGCGGGAACGATAACGGCCTGACCCGCGCAACACGCGCAGTCGGGCGTGTGTCCGGTGCGGAAACCGCACCTCACACACGCCTCTCGCCTGGTTAGAGCGTGCGAATGATTGCCGCGTCGCCTTGGCCGCCGCCGCCGCAGAGTGCGGCCGCGCCGACACCGCCACCGCGGCGGCGCAGCTCGTTGATGATCGTGAGCACCACACGCGCGCCGGACATGCCGACCGGGTGGCCCAGCGCAATGGCGCCACCGTTCACGTTGGTGATGTCGTCGCTGATGCCGAGGTCGCGCATCGACGCGATGCCGACGGCGGCGAAGGCCTCGTTCAGCTCGAACAGGTCGATGTCCTTGACGCTCATGTCGCTCGACTCGACGGCACGCTTGATCGAGCGCGACGGCTGGTGGAGCAGCGAAGGATCGGGACCGGCGACCATTCCGTACCCGATCAGCTCGGCCAGCGGCGTCGCGCCGAGCTCCTCGGCCTTGGCCTTGCTCGTGAGGATGACGGCAGCGCCGCCGTCGGAGATCTGCGACGCATTGCCGGCCGTGATCGTGCCGTCCTTCGAGAACGCCGGTCGCAGACCCGAGAGCGACTCGGGCGTCGTGCCCGGCCGCACACCTTCGTCACTGTCGACGACGATCGGGTCACCCTTGCGCTGCGGGATCGACACCGGCGCGATCTCGTCGGCGAAACGGCCTTCCTTTTGCGCGGCCGCGGCGCGCTCGTGCGACTTGGCGGCGAACTCGTCCTGCATTTCGCGGCTGATGCCGCCGACCTGCCCGACATAGTTCTCGGTGCCCGCGCCCATGTGCACCGCGTCGAACGCACACCACAGGCCGTCGTTGACCATCGAGTCGACGACCTCGTTGTTGCCCATGCGGTAGCCGGCCCGGGCGCCGGGGAGGAGGTAGGGGGCCTGCGTCATCGACTCCATGCCGCCGGCGACGACGACCTCCGCGTCACCGTTCCGGATCATCTGATCGGCGAGGTAGATGGCATTGATCCCTGACAGGCACACCTTGTTGAGCGTCATCGCGGGGACGGTCATCGGGATGCCGGCTTTCATCGCCGCCTGCCTCGCGGTGATCTGGCCCTGGCCCGCTTGCAGCACCTGGCCCATCAACACGTAGTCGACCTGCTCGGCGTCGACGCCCGCCCGCTCGAGTGCGGCCTTGATCGCGAGACCGCCGAGGTCTTGTGCGGTGAATCCCGCGAGTGCGCCCGAGAGCTTGCCAATCGGCGTGCGGGCCGATCCGACGATGACCGAACCGGACATGGAGGCCTCCTTGGGCAACGCGTGTACGCGACGAGGCGACCAGTGTAGGGACGGGTGGTACGCGTCCGCTACTGCCCGGTAGCTTGCGCGAATGGCGACGAACAGCAATGGCGGGATCGACGCGATCCGAACGGCGATCCTCGAAGGCGCAACCGGCGACCAGCTCGCGGGCATTCCGTTGCCGGAGACCGCGCGCGGCGCGCTCGTCAAGGCCGACGAGACGGAGATGTTCGCCGGGCTGCCGTCCGAGGACAAGGATCCGCGCAAGTCGATCCACGTCGAGGAGTTCCCGCTTCCGGAGCTTGCGCCGGACGAGGCGTACGTCGCGGTGATGGCGAGCGCAATCAACTTCAACACGGTGTGGACGAGCATCTTCGAGCCGCTGCCGACGTTCGGTTTCCTGAAGCGACTGGGTCGCGAGAGCTACTGGGGCAAGCGCCACGACCAGCCGTTCCACGTGATCGGCTCGGACGCGAGCGGCGTCGTGCTGCGGGTCGGTTCGGCGGTGCGGAATTGGAAGCCCGGCGACGTCGTCACGGCGCACTGCCTGCACGTCGACGATCAGGATCCGTCGGCACACGACGACTCGATGATGGCGACGAACCAGCGGATCTGGGGGTTCGAGACGAACTTCGGTGGGCTCGCGGAGATCGCCGTCGTCAAGGCGAACCAGCTCATGCCCAAGCCCGCGCACCTCACGTGGGAAGAAGCAGCGTGCAACGCGCTCTGCAACAGCACGAGCTACCGGATGATCGTCAGCAAGAACGGTTCGCAGATGAGCCAGGGTCAAGCCGTGCTCGTGTGGGGCGCGACCGGCGGCATCGGCGCCTACGCGACGCAATACGTGTTGAACGGCGGCGGCACACCGGTGGGTGTCGTCTCGAGCGAGCGGCGGGCCGAGTTGTTGCGGTCCATGGGTTGTCACGCGGTCATCGACCGGCGGGCCGAGGGCTACAAGTTCTGGAAGAGCGACACCGAGCAGGATCCGGCGGAATGGTTGCGGCTTGGCAAGAAGATCCGCGAGCTGGTCGGCCGCGACGTCGACATCGTGTTCGAGCACCCGGGCCGTTCGACGATGGGCGCGTCGGTGTTCGTCGCGAAGCGGGGCGGCATGATCATCACATGTGCGGCGACGTCCGGCTACCAGATCGAGTACGACAACCGGTACCTCTGGATGAACCTCAAGACCCTCAAAGGCTGCCACTTCGCGAACTACCGCGAAGCCTGGGAGGCGAACCGGTTGATCGGCGAGGCGAAGATCCATCCCACGCTGTCGAAGGTGTACCCGCTCGACCAGACCGGCGAGGCCGCGCTCCAGGTGCACCACAACCTCGTGGAAGGCAAGGTCGGCGTACTGTGCCTCGCCCCCGAGGAGGACCTCGGCGTCACGGACGCGGCGACACGGGAGCAGCACATCGATCAGATCACGCTGTTCCGTCGCTTCGCGGATTGAACCGCGTCGCCCTACAATGCGGCGCATGCTGACCGAGATCGACCACGTTGCGATCGCCGTCAACGATCTCGAGGGGGCGATCGACTACTACCGCGAGACGTTCGGGTGCGAGGTCGAGCACCGCGAGGTGGTCGAGCGCGACGGCGTCGAGGAAGCGTTGTTGAAGGTCGCGGACTCCTACGTGCAGCTGCTGACCCCGACACGCGACGACTCACCGGTCGCCAAGTATCTCGCCGCCAAGGGCGAGGGGCTCCATCACATCGGCTACCGGGTCGACGACTGTGCTGAGGCCCTCGCGTCGGTGAAGGCGCACGGCGGCCGGGTGATCGACGAGGAGCCCCGCCCCGGCAGCCGCGGCACCACGGTCGCGTTCGTCCACCCCAAGGGCGCGTTCGGCACGCTGATCGAGCTCGTGCAGGAATAGCCGTCCTCGCACGGAGGTTGAGGCGCCGAGTGCCCGTGCCGCTGCCCAGCAACGATGTCGTCAAGCTGACGCCGCCCGATGCGATGGAGGCGCGCACGATCGCGGGAGCCGTCGCGGCCGCGGTCGCGCCCGGCGGACAGCTCACCAGCCTGCAGCGTCTGCTGATCGAGTCGCTCCTCGAGTCGATGACGGGAATCGTCGTGCCCGCGAACCATGTTCCCCGCATCGGGTCCGAGGAGTTCGCGCACGCCCTCGCGACGCGGGACGAGGGGTTCCGTCATCGCATGGTGCATTTCATGTTGCTCTGCTCGCTCGTCCTCGTGCCGTTGCCCGAAGAAGTCGCGCAACGGGTCGAGGCATACGCACGCGAGCTGAGCGTTGATGACTCCATGCTGCGCGTGGCCGACCGGTACGCGCACGGCAGCTTGGGGCTTGCGCTCATCGACTTCGAGCGCAGTGGCTACATGGAGACATGGGACCCGAGCCACGCCGGCGTCCTGCACACCTCGAAGGCCTTGACCGACGCGTGGGACGAATGCGCCTTCGATGACGCCCTCGCCGCGCGGTGGGAAGCCTTGCGCGACCTGCCCGAGGGAACTCTCGGACGCGAGGTCGTGAAGTTCTACGACGCACGCGGGTTCGTGTTCCCGGGCCGGCCCAACAGCGCGCCGCCCCTGCTCGCCCAGCACGACTGGATGCATGTGATCGCGGAGTACGGCTCGACCGTCGAGTCCGAGTTGGAGGTCTTCGGGTTCATCGCCCGCGCGAACGACGATCCGCGAGGCTTTTCGTTGCTGGCCATGATGGTCAGCCTGTTCGAGACCGGCTATCTCGCGTCCGGTGCCGGACTCTTCCACTACGACCGCGGGCATCTCTCCCACAAGGGCATGGCCGTGCGCCTGGCGGACTCCATGCGACGCGGCGCGCTCTGCGGCGCGCATGCCGGTGGTCCGGACCTGCTGGGGATCGACTGGTTCGAGCACGCGGGCCGTCCCGTCGAAGAGGTGCGGGCCGAATTCGGTGTGGTGCCCAAGGCGGAGCGCGCCGTCGAAGCGGGATCGGTCACTGCCTGGGAACCGGGTGGCATCTCGCCGTTCCAGTACGAGTGCGGACGCCGCGCGGCGGACGCCGCGGGGCGCGAGTACGACTCGTACGGTGCGCGACCCGAGTGAACGCGACGACGGCTCGCCTCGAGGCTTTCTCCGACGGCGTGCTGGCAATCGCCATCACCTTGCTCGTGCTCGAGATACGGGCTCCCGACGTCCCGAAGGGCAGCACGCTGGGTCACGAGCTCCTGAGCCTGTGGCCCAAGTACACCGTCTTCGCCGTCAGCTTCGTGACGATCGGCATCATGTGGATCAACCATCACGCCTTGTTCCAAGGCGTCGCACGCGTCGATCGCGCGTTGCTGTCCTTGAATCTGCTCTTGCTGTTGTCGATCTCGTTCGTCCCGTTCCCGACCGCCGTCCTCGGCGACTACCTCCGCGACGGCGACAGCGGGCATGCAGCTGCCGCGCTGTACGGCGCCAACATGCTGTTCGTCGGGATCGGGTTCCTTGCGCTGTGGCGACACCTCCTCGCGCATCCGGCACTCCGATCGACTGACCTGGACGACGAAGGCGTGCGCCAGGCGATCCGCCGCACGATCATCGGCCCGGTTGCGTACGCGTCCTCCATCGTGGTGGCGCTCGTCAGCGCACCGGCTGCACTCGTGCTGTTCGCGGCGCTCGCCGGCTACTTCGCGACCGGGTACGTTCCTGCACTCAGGAAGTAACCTGACGCGATGCCCGACGAGATCTCCCCGATGCAGCACCCGATCACCGAGCGGCTCGAACAACTCGCGAAGCTGAAGGAGGAGGCGCGGATCCCGGGAGCCGAAGCCTCGGTCCGCCGCCAGCACGAGCGGGGCAAGCTCACCGCCCGCGAGCGCATCGAGCTGCTGGTCGACCCCGACTCGTTCGTCGAGCTCGACATGCTGGCGCGTCATCGTGCCCACGGTTTCGGGATCGAGAACAACCGTCCGCTCACCGACGGCGTCGTCACGGGCTGGGGCACCGTCGACGGCCGCAAGGTGTTCGTGTTCAGCCAGGACTTCGCGATCTTCGGTGGGGCCCTCGGCGAGGTCTACGCCAAGAAGATCCACAAGGTGATGGACCTTGCCGAGTCGGTGGGCGCGCCGCTCGTCGGCTTGAACGACGGCGGCGGCGCGCGGATCCAAGAAGGTGTCGTCTCGCTTGCGGGCTACGGCGGCATCTTCCGCCGCAACGTGAAGGCGTCCGGCGTCATCCCGCAGATCAGCGTCGTCCTCGGGCCCTGCGCGGGTGGCGCGGTGTACTCACCGGCGATGACCGATTTCGTCTTCATGGTGAAGGGCGTCTCGCAGATGTACATCACCGGACCTGACGTCGTGAAGACCGTGACCGGCGAGGAAGTCACGCACGAAGAGCTCGGCGGCGCGATCACGCACGCCACGAAGTCGGGGGTCGCGACGTTCGTGGCCGACGACGAGCCGAGCTGTATCGAGATGGTGCGATACCTGCTGTCCTTCTTGCCGTCCAACAACCTCGAGGACCCGCCGTACTACGAGGCCGACGACGATCCCGAGCGCCTGTGTGAGGCGCTGATGGACCTGATCCCGGACTCGTCCAACCGGGCCTACGACATGAAAGAGGTCATCGCCGACATCGTCGACGACGGTGAGTTCTTCGAAGTGTTCCCGTTGTGGGCGATGAACATCGTGTGCGGGTTCGCGCGCATCGACGGCCATGTCATCGGGATCGTCGGCAACCAGCCCAAGGTGCTGGCGGGCTGCCTCGACATCGACGCGTCGGAGAAGGCCGCGCGATTCGTGCGCACGTGCGACGCGTTCAACATCCCGCTGGTGACCTTCGTCGACGTGCCGGGATTCCTGCCCGGCACCGACCAGGAATACGGTGGCATCATCCGCCATGGCGCCAAGCTGTTGTACGCGTACTGCGAGGCGACGACCCCGCGCATACAGATCATCACGCGGAAGAGTTACGGCGGCGCGTATGTCGTCATGGACTCGAAGTCGATCGGCTCGGACGTTGCGTACGCGTGGCCTTCTGCCGAGATCGCGGTGATGGGTGCCGACGGGGCCGTCAACATCATCTTTCGGAAGGAGATCGAGTCCGCCCCCGATCCCGAGTCGCGGCGCGCCGAATTGAGGCTCGAATACGAAGACCGTTTCCTCAACCCGTATCAGGCTGCCGAGCGTGGCTACGTCGACGACGTGATCGACCCGCGCGAGACGCGCAAAATGCTCGCGCGGGCGCTCGAGATGTTGCGCACCAAGCGCGAGCAGCTCCCGGCGCGCAAGCACGGAAACTCGCCGCTATGACGCCGGAGGAGGTCGCCGCCGTCACCGCGGTCACGATCGCGCTGGAGCAGCAGCGCGCGGAGGCTGCGGCCGTGACGCCGACCGACGCGGGCTCCGAGCAGCTGAGCATGTGGGTCGAAGCTTCGCGGCGTTCCGCGCAGCGCGCGCTCCTGCAGCGCGGCCCGTGGCGCCTCTCCGGCCGCCTCGGCCGCCGCTCCCGAACGTAAATTCTCAGTCGCCGGTGGCGCCGTCGATGCGCTCGCGCAGGAAATCCGCGTGGCCGTTGTGGCGCGCGTACTCCTCGATCATGTGGACGAGCACCCACCGCAGCGAGACGATCGCGCCGTTGCGGCGCGTCCCGGTGTCCTCGAGCTCCAGGCCCGCGGTCACCTGGCGGGCATTCGCACACTCCGCCCGCCACGCGTCGAATGCTTCGTCGACCGGCGCGTCGTCGACGTCTTCGAAGTCACCGTCCTCGTTCTCGGGTGTCCAGAACAATCCTGGGCGGTGCTCGCCCGACAACACCCACCGGAACCAGTTCCGCTCGACGTCGGCCATGTGTCGTACGAGACCGAGCAACGAGATGGACGAAGGCGGTACCGAGCGTTCGCGCAGTTGATCGTCCGAGAGCCCGTCGCATTTCATCTCGAGCGTCGCGCGGTGGAACTCGAGCCAGCTCTCGAGCATGGGCCGCTCGTCGGCCTCGTACGGAGGGTCGAGACGTTGGATGTCCATCCTCTCAGTCTCCCGTAGCCTGGCGCCGTGATCCACGACGCCGAGCTGTTCACCGTCGCGCCCGACGAGGTCGTGGTCACGTTCTGCACCGACGACGACCGCGAGGTCGAGACCCGAGTGGGCGACTGTTCGATCGTCACCGGCGGCCGGTATCACTCGGCCCGCGTCACGGGCCTCGAGGCGTCCACCCGCTACGAGCTCACGCTCGACGGCGTCGAACCGTCGGCGCTGCTGCCCGACACGGTGACGACGCTTGCTCCTCCGGCCGGCCGGTTGCTCACGACGATCGCGACGGTCAACGACGTCCACTTCGGTGAGGTCGAGTGCGGCAAGCTCGGAACGTCGGAGGAAGTCGGTCCCGTGTTCAGCGTCGGTCCCGGCGAGGAGCCGTATCCCGAGACGATGAACCGGGGCGCCATCAGCGCGATCGAGCAGCTCGACCCGGACGCGGTGATCGTCAAAGGCGACCTCACCAACCTCGGGACCGAGAATGAGTACGACGCCTTTCTGCGCGCGTATTCAGCGCTGGGTCCGCGCATGCACCATGTCCGCGGGAACCACGACGCGATGCTCACCGAGGCGATCGCGGCCACGGGTCCCTTCGAGGTCGAGCTGCCCGGTGTCACGCTCGCCGTGCTCGACACGGTGATCCCCGGCACCGATCGCGGCTGCATCCCGCACGCGCAGCTCGAATGGCTCGACGACCTCGCGGTCGCGTCTGCCACGCCCGTACTCGTGTTCGGCCACCATCATCCGTGGGAACCAAGCGCGAAACAGCGCAGCGCCAACTATTTCGGCATCAACCCCGACGACAGCGACGCTCTGTGCGCGGTGATCTCGCGACGGGAGTCGATCGCCGGGTACTTCGCCGGCCATACGCATCGCACGCGCGCTCGCCGGTTCCCGCAGGCGCGCAACGTTCCGATCGTCGAGATCGCGTGCGTCAAGGACTATCCGGGCGCGTGGGCCGAGTACCGGGTCCACGAGGGCGGCTACGTGCAGCTGACGCGACGCATCGATGCCCCCGATGCCATGGCCTGGACCGAGAAGACGCGCGCCATGTTCGCCGGCTTGTACCGCGACTATGCGCTCGGTCACCTCGCCGACCGGTGCTTCAGCCAGGCCTTCTGACCCCGAGTCGAGACGAACGAATGTGGCCCGGTAGCTTGCGCCACCATTCGGGGAGCTGACGCAGGGACGAAATTGCTGCGGCGTCGAACAATTGGAACGGCCACGCTGGCCGCGCTCGCTCTGGTGGCCCTGGGCGCGTGTGGAAGCAGCGACAAGAAGTCGGAGCCCGCCGCTCCCAAGGCGCGTCCGCAGGTGACGATCGATGCGAAGGACTTCGCGTTCACGTTGCCCGCGGAGATGCCGTCCGGTTGGGTCGACGTCACCGTCACGAACACGGGCGAGCAAGATCACCAGATCGCGTTCGTGAAGCTGGGCTCGCTCACGTTCGACAACTTCAAGACTGAGGCGGCGGCCACGAACCTCAAAGGGTTCCCCGCCGACGCGGTCTTCGCCGGCGGTCCGAACAACGCGGGGCCGGGCGAGTCGGTCACTGCGACCGTGCACCTCGACGCCGGGAAGTACGGCGTTGCGTGCTTCATCCCCGACTCCAAGGATGGCAAGTCGCACGCTTCCAAGGGCATGGTCGGTGAGGTCGATGTCGCGCCGACCGCCGAGAGCGTCGAGGTCGCGCCGACGGCGGACGGCGGCAAGCTCGACATGAGCGAGTTCACGTTCGCTCCCGACGCCGCGTTCAAGGGTCAGGGCACCGTCTCGTTGACCAATGTCGGCGTGCAGGTGCACGAGACCATCATCGTCAAGATCAACGACGGCAAGACGCTCGCCGACGTGAAGGGCTTCTTCCTCACGCCCCCGGGCACACCGCCGCCCTCCGGACCTCCGCCGTTCACCGCAGCCGGAGGCGTCGTCGGTGTCGGCCCGAATCAGACCGTGTACCAGAAGATGTCGCTCGCGCCGGGCAAGTACGTGCTGCTCTGCTTCTTCCCCGACCCGACGAAGAACGATGAGCCGCACGCGGTCGAGGGCATGATCAAGGAGATCACGATCTCGTAGCGTGGGCCGCCGTGCAGGCGCTCGACGGTTTGCGGGTGATCGACATGGCAACCGTGTTCGCGGGTCCGGGCGCGGCGCGCCATCTCGCGGACTTCGGTGCCGACGTGATCAAGGTCGAGTCGCCGACAGGTGACGGTGTGCGCCGGATGGGGTGGTTCCCACCCGAAGGCGGCGACTCGTACACGTGGAAGCTGCTCGGTCGGAACAAGCGCGCGATCGTGCTCGACCTCAAGACCGACGCGGGTCGCGATGCGCTGCTCGCGCTCGCGGCCGATGCCGACGTGCTGGTCGAGAACTTCCGGCCGGGCACGATCGAACGACTCGGGCTCGGCCCCGACGTGTTGCTCGCACGGAACCCGCGGCTGGTCCTGCTCCGCGTCACCGGCTTCGGCCAGGACGGCCCGTATGCGTCGCGTCCCGGCTTCGCGACGATGGCCGAGGCGATGAGCGGGTTCGCCGCGATCAACGGCGAGCCCGACGGGCCGCCCCTGCTCCCGCCGATCGCGCTCACCGACGAGGTCGCCGCGCTCGCGGGCGCGTTCGCGGTCATGGTCGCGCTGCGCCATCGTGACGCGACGGGAGAGGGCCAGGTCGTCGACGTCAACCTGCTGGAGTCGATGCTGCAGATGATGTCGGCCCTTCCGTCGGCTGCCGCCCATCTCGGCTACGAGCAGCCGCGTCTCGGGTCGGGCATTCCCTACACCGTGCCGCGCGGTACCTACCGGTGTGCCGACGGACGGTGGGTCGCAATCTCCACGTCGACGGAATCGATCGCGCACCGCGTGCTGGCGCTGCTGGGTCTCGGGAGCGACCCCCGGTTCGCGACGTTCGAAGGTCGCGCCGCACACCGCGAGGAGCTCGACCGGGCGGTTGCCGCGTGGATCGGCGCTCGGCCGTCGGGTGACGTGCTGGCGGCGTTCGAGCAGGCCCAAGCCGCGATCGCGCCCGTGTACTCCATGCACGACCTGCTCGCCGACCCGCACGTGAAAGCGCGCGCGGTGTTCGTCGAAGTCGACGGTGTGGTGATGCAGGCGCCCGTCGCCCGGATGTCACGCACACCGGGCGAGGTGCGCTGGGCCGGACGCCCGCTCGGCGCCGACACCGATGCCGTGCTCGCCGCCACACAGGACCGTTTCGGTCGCCCGGAGCCGCACGCGGAGGAAGACGGAGCGGGGCGCTAGTTCGTGGGCTCGGGGGCGAGCTCGACGCGGTCGCGACCGCGTGCTCGCGCCTCCTCGAGCGCCCGGCTCGCCTGATGCACGAGCTCGGCGGCGCCCAACGCATGCGACGGATAGCACGCGACCCCCGCCGACAGCGTGAGCGCGTCGCTCACGGGCGAGGCGAGCAGCGTGCCGCGCACCCGCTCCGCGGCCCAGACTGCCCCCGCTTCCGGGGTGTCCTCGAGGATCGCGCCGACCATCAGATCGCCGAGACGGCACGCAGCGTCGCTCTCCCGCAACGTGCGCCGCACCACGTCACCGACGACCCCCAGGGCCTGCACGCGTGCCGCGCGGTCGGCGTCGCCGAGGCTGTCGATCTCGAAGATGATCACCGAGATCGGCCGCAATGAACGCCGCGCCGCCGCGACCTGCTGCTGCACGAGGACGGCGAAGTACTTCTCGTCGTAGAGCCCGGTCGCGGTGTCGAACGCCTGCTCGCCACCCGGGCGCGTGAGCTCGTCCGGCCCGGCTCGTCCGAGCTCGTCCTCGGCCACGCGCCGGCTCGCCTCTTCCTGCAGTACCGCGTTGATCGACGCCAGCTCACGGCGGACTGCTCGAATCTCGTCCTCTGCGCGCACGAGCCGATCCTCACTTCGACGCGCCCGCGCACCCAGCGCGACGCCCGCGATCGCGGCGATGACGCCGGCCGCTCCGGCGACGACCGCGAACACGGGGGAATCGAGCGCCACCCCCACCGCGCCGGCAGCCAGGGCGGCAACGCCGCCTGTGGCGGCGACGACGAGTCGCAGGTCGTGCATTGCAGCCTTCATCGGCCGGTCGCTGCCCCCGCCTGAGGGGACGAGCGGCGGGCGGCAGCCAGGTCGGCGATGTCGCGCATGATCGCGGCGAGCCGGAAATCCTTTGGCGTGTACACCCGTGCGACTCCCATGGCCTCCAGCTGCGCGCGGTCAGCGTCGGGAATGATGCCGCCGACCACCACGGGCGCGTCGACGCCGAGGTCGCGCAGGGCGCGCACGGTCTGAGGTACCAGGGCGAGGTGCGAGCCCGAGAGAATCGAGAGTCCGACGACGTCGGCGTCCTCGTCCCGCGCCGCGGCCGCGATCTCGGCCGGTGTGAGCCGGATCCCCTGGTACACGACCTCCATCCCGGCGTCCCGTGCCGCGACGGCGATCTGCTCGGCGCCGTTCGAATGCCCGTCGAGGCCCGGTTTGCCGACGAGGAGGCGGATGGGCCCGCCGGTTCGGGCGGCGACGGCCTGCACGTGGCGCCGCACGTCCTCCATCTCGGCGCCGAGCCGCACCGCCACCGCGCTCACGCCGGTGGGTGCGCGGTACTCGCCGAACACCTCGCGCAACGCGCCCGCCCACTCGCCGACGGTGCCGCCGGCCTTCGCGAGCGCGATCGTTGCCGGCACGAGGTTCTCGGTCGTCGCCGCCACCCGCCGGACCTCGACCAGCGCGCGGTCCACCGCGGCTTGGTCACGCGTCGACCGCCACGCCTTGATCGCGTCGACGTGCTCCTGTTCGAGCGCGGGATCGATGGTCACGATGCCGCCGCGTTGTGCGATCGCCGCGAGTGGGGATGGCTCGGTCTCGGTGAAAGAATTGACCCCCACGACTTTCAGGTCGCCGGACTCGATGCGACGCACCCGCTCGGCGTGGGCCTGCACGAGCCGGCCCTTCATCTCGTCGATCATCTGGAAGGAGCCGCCGCCATCGCGGACCCATTGGAGCTCGGCCCCGGCGGCGTCGACGAGCTCCGACACCTTGCGTTCCACGACGACGGAGCCCTCGAACAAGTCTTCGTACTCGAGCAGGTCGGACTCGAACGCGAGCACCTGCTGCATCCGAAGCGACCACTGCTGATCCCAGGGTGTCGGCAGCCCCAGCGCCTCGTTCCAGCAGGGCAGTTGTATGGAGCGGGCACGAGCGTCCTTCGACAAGGTGACGCCGAGCATCTCGAGCACGATGCGCTGCACGTTGTTCTCGGGCTGTTCCTCGGTGAGGCCGAGCGAGTTGACCTGCATGCCGTACCGGAAGCGGCGCAGCTTGTCTTCGTCGACGTGGTAGTCCTCCTTGCCGATGCGATCCCACATCCGTGTGAACGCGCGCATCTTGCACATCTCCTCGACGAAGCGGACGCCGGCGTCGATGAAGAACGAGACCCGGCCGAACACCTCGTGGAACCGGTCTTCGGGAATCTGGCCCGACTCCTTCACCGCGTCGAGCACCGCGGTGGCATTGGCGAGGCCGTACGCGAGCTCCTGGACGGGTGTCGCGCCCGCCTCTTGCAGGTGGTACGGGCAGACGTTGATCGGATTCCACTTCGGGACGTGCTTCACCGTGTACGCGATGAGGTCGACCGTGAGTCGCTTCGACGCCTCGGGCGGGAAGATGTACGTGCCGCGCGAAAGGTATTCCTTCAGGATGTCGTTCTGCGTGGTACCGGCGAGCTGTTCGTGCGCCACGCCCTGCTCGTCGGCGAGCGCGAGATACATGCCGAGCAGCCACATCGCCGTGGCGTTGATCGTCATCGACGCGTTCATCTCGCCGAGCGGGATGCCGTCGAACAGTGTGCGCATCTCACCGAGGTGCGGCACCGGCACGCCGACCTTTCCGACTTCCCCGCTCGCGAGCACGTCGTCGGGGTCGTAGCCGGTCTGGGTGGGCAGGTCGAAGGCGACGGACAGGCCGGTCTGACCCTTGGCGAGGTTGGTCCGGTACAGCTCGTTGGACGCCCGCGCCGAGGAATGCCCCGAATATGTGCGGATCAGCCAGGGACGATCGCGGTCGGCCATCACACCATTGTCCAGGATAAATCGACCAGACCGGAAGTCGAGCTTCCGGCGGAGCCCTTACCTCTTGTACTCGTAGAAGCCCGCGCCGGTCTTGCGGCCCAGGCGCTCGGCACTCACCATGCGGCGCAGGACGGGTGCCGGCGCGTAGTTCGGGTCCTTGAACTCGGTGTAGAGCGCTTCGAGGATCGCCAGGCTGGTGTCGAGGCCCACGAGGTCGAGCAGCTCGAGCGGGCCCATCGGGAAGTTGCAGCCGCCCTTCATCGCGGCGTCGATGTCGTCACGGGTGGCCACGCCTGCGTCGTACAGCCTCGCGGCGTTGTTCAGATAGGGGAAGAGCAGGGCATTCACAATGAAGCCGGCCTGGTCCCTCACCTGCACGGCGTTCTTGCCGCATGCCGTTGCGAAGGCGACGGCTTCGTCGATTGTGCCGTCGCTCGTCGTGATGGCGCGCACCACCTCGACCAGCGCCATCATCGGGGCGGGGTTGAAGAAGTGGATGCCGCAGACCTTGTCGGGCCGGCCGGTGTTCATCGCCATCTCGACCACCGGCAAGGTCGACGTGTTGGTCGCGATGATCGTGTGCTCCGGGCAGATCCGGTCCAGATCCGTGAAGAGGTGCTTCTTGGTCTCCAGGTCCTCGACGATGGATTCGATCACGAGGTCACACTCACCGAGCTCGCGCAGGTCGGTGACGGCGCGCACGCGTGCAAGGACCGCGTCCCGCTCGGCAGCTTCGAGCTTGTTGCGCTCGACTTGCTTGCTCAACGACTTCTCGAGCCCGGCGACCATCTTGTCGGCGGTGCTCTGCGCCCGGCTGCGCAGCACGACCTCGATGCCGGCCTTCGCCGCGACCTCGGCGATCCCCGAACCCATGATCCCCGAGCCCACGATCCCGATTCGCTTGACCGCCATCCGTTCCCCCTCGTGCGCGAAGGACGAGAGGCTACCGGCGGATACGCCGGCCGGGCCAGGCGTCGGTCAGCCGGTCGCCGGGCCGCCACTCGTAGGATCAGCGCCGTGACCAAGCAGGCGGGAACGCTCGCGCTCGTCGGCGGCGGCGAATGGACCGAAGCATGCCGCGCGCTCGACACGCGCCTGCTCGAACGCGCGGGAGACGGCGACGTGGTCGTGCTGCCGACCGCGGCCGCGTTCGAGCATCCCGAGCGGGTCGTGGAGCGCGCCGCCGCGTGGTTCGATTCGCTCGGCGCGACCACCCGCGGCCTCATGGTCCTGAACCGGCGCGACGCCGAGGCCGACGCCAACGTCAAGGCCGTCTCTCACGCGCGTTTCGTCTACCTCGGTGACGGTTCGCCGCTACACCTCCGGTCGGTCCTCAAGGCGAGCGCATTGTGGGACGCCCTCGTGCGCGCGTACGAGCAAGGCGCGGTGCTCGCGGCCTCGGGCGCCGGTGCGACCGTGCTGTGCGACCCGATGGTCGATCCCCGTGGCGGCGCCTACACCGTCGGCCTCGGGCTCGTGCAGGGGCTGGCGGTGTTCCCGTACCACGGCACCGCCGCCGATCACATCCGGGAGCGCTCGATCGACCTGCTGTCGGCGAACGCGGTGCTCGTCGGCGTCGACGAGCACACCGCGCTCGTACGCGATGGCACGAACGCGTGGGAGGTTGTCGGCGCGGGGCGCGTCACCGTCTATCGCAAGGACGCCAAGCCCAAGGCTGCCAAGGCCGGGGGCTCGATCGACCTCGCCGAGACGGCTACGACTCGGTGATCGTCACCTTGTCGATCGTGGCCTTCTGCGTTGGGTCTTCCTGGTCGACCGGCAAGGCTTCGATCTTCTTCACGACATCCATGCCTGACTTCACTGTTCCGAAGCGGGCGTAGTCGTTCGGAAGGCCTTCACCCTGTTGCTTGCCGGTCACGATGAAGAACTGTGAGTCGAACGTTCCCGCGGGATCGTTGTCCCCTTTCGCTGCCGCGAGCGAGCCCACCGGGTAGTGGTCCTTCGGGACCTCGCCCACCACTGACCTGCCATAGTCCGTATTCGGGTCGCCTCCGGGCGCACCGCCTTGAATCACGAAGTCCTTGACGACGCGGTGCCAGCGCGACCCGTTGTAGACGCCATCTCGTGCGAGCGTGATGAAGTGTCCGGAGGCCTTGGGTGCGTGCTTCGTGTCGAGCGTCAGTTTGATGGTGCCGAAGTTCGTCGCAACCGATGCCGTGTAGGTCTTCTTGGGGTCGATCTTGACGTCGGTCGGTGACACCTTGAACTTCGGTGTTGTGGTCGACGACGTGGGGGACGCGCTCTTCTTGTCGTCGCCGCTGAGCAGGTTGACGATCACGATGATCAGCGCGAACACGGCGACCGCGATGACCGCGTTGCGAAGCGAGCGCAACCGGCGCCGGCGCTTCTCGGCCGCGATGCGGGCTTCGCGCGCCATGCGCGCGTTTTCCTTCTTTCGGAGACGCTTGTCCTGACTGGGCACAGCCTTTGAATGTACAGCGCCCCGGGAAACCCGTCCGGGTCGGGTGCGACGCGCCGGTAGCCTGGATCGCCGTGGCGTGTCTCGTGCAGAAGTTCGGCGGTACTTCGGTGGCGGATCCCGACCGGATTCGTGCCGTGGCCGACCACGTCGTGCGGACGCGCCGGGCCGGCGACGACGTGATCGTCGTCGTGTCGGCGATGGGGAAGACGACCGACGATCTCGTCCGCCTTGCCCACGACGTCGCCGAACGGCCCGGTGGCCGCGAGATGGACATGTTGCTCACCGCCGGTGAGCGGATCTCGATGGCTTTGCTCACGATGGCGGTCGAGGACCTCGGCCAGCCCGCGGTGAGCTTCACCGGAAGTCAGGCGGGCATCGTCACCGACACCGACCACGGCAAGGCGAAGATCATCGAGGTGCGGGCCGATCGCATCCGTGAGGCGCTCGCCGGCGGCAAGGTCGCGATCGTTGCCGGGTTCCAGGGCGTCTCGACCGCGCGCGACATCACCACGCTCGGCCGGGGCGGTTCCGACACGACGGCCGTCGCGCTCGCGGCCGCGCTGCGCGCCGACGCATGCGAGATCTACACCGACGTCGAAGGCGTCTACACGGCCGATCCGCGTATCGTGCCGACGGCGCGCAAGCTCGCCCGGGTGTCGTTCGAGGAGATGCTCGAGATGGCCGCCACGGGCGGGCGTGTGCTCGCGTTGCGGTCGGTCGAGTTCGCGCGCAATCACGGCGTGCCGGTGCACGTGCGGTCGAGCTTCACGTGGGCGCCGGGTACGTGGGTCACCGAGGAGGACGCGTCGATGGGCGCCATGGAGTCGATGGAGCAGGCAATCATCTCGGGGGTCACACACGACATCTCCGAGGCGAAGGTGACGATCGAGCAGGTGCCCGACCGGCCGGGGGTCGCGGCGACCGTGTTCCGCGACCTCGCCGAGGCCGGCGTCAACGTCGACATGATCGTGCAGAACGTGTCGACGGCCGGTCACACCGACATCAGCTTCACGGTGCCGCGCACCGATGCCCCCAAGGCGACGCACTGCATGGAGAAGATCATCGTCGACACCGAGGCGACCGGGTATCGCACCGATCAGCGCATCGGAAGGGTCTCCCTCATCGGCGCCGGCATGAAGACGCATCCTGGCATCGCGGCGAAGATGTTCGAGGTACTGGCGGCGGAGGGCGTCAACATCGAGATGATCAGCACGTCGACCATCCGGATCTCGTGCGTCGTCGGCGAGGACGACGTCGAGCGCGCGGTTCGAGCGCTCCACGCCGCGTTCGATTTGGACAAGGAGTAGCACGTGCGGATCGGTGTGATGGGCGCGACGGGACTCGTCGGTACCGAGCTGCTGCGACTCCTCGCGGAGCGCAGCTTCCCGGTCGACGAGCTGCGCGTGTACGCGTCTCCGCGCTCAGAGGGTCGCAAGCTTCGCTGCGGCGACCGTGAGGTCACCTGCGAAGTGCTGCGCGACGGCTGTTTCGACGGCCTCGAGCTCGTCATCGTCGACGTCGACGACCCGATCTCGCTCGAATGGACACCGAAGGCCGTCGGTGAGGGCGCGAAGGTGATCGACAAGTCTTCGGCCTTCCGCATGGACCCCGACGTGCCGCTGGTCATCGCCGGGGTCAACTCGCAGGACATGCGACACATGCCGAAGGGCATCGCGTCGTCGCCGAATTGCACGACGACGGTTCCCGTGATGGCACTTGCACCGCTCCACCGCGCCGCGCGCATCGAGCGCATGGTCGTGTCGACGTACCAGTCGGTGTCCGGTGCCGGGCTCGCCGGCATCCACGAGCTCGACGCCCAATGGGCGAAGCTCGACGGCCGGTCGGCCGACTTCGCGCGTGCCGCCACCTTCGACCGCCCGCTCGTGGAAGGCGAGGTGTGGTCGAAACCGATCGCCGGCAACGTCATTCCGCTCGCGGGCTCGATGAAGGAGCAGGGCTACACCTCGGAGGAGTGGAAGATGGTGCGGGAGACGCGCAAGATCCTCCACGACGACGAGATCCGGTGCACGGTCACGTGCGTGCGGGTCCCCGTGTACGTCGGTCACGCCGCCAGTATCAACGTGCGCTTTCACCGGCCGATGAGCAAGGCCGAAGCGGTCGACCTGCTGGCCGATGTGCCGGGAGTGCGGCTGGTCGACCACGGTGACGGCTTCCCGACGCCGCAGGAGGGTGCCGGTATCGACGACATTCTCGTCGGACGCATACGCGAGGATCCGTCGGAGCCGGGCACGCTCGACATCTGGGCGACCGGCGACAACCTCCTGAAGGGGGCCGCGTTGAACGGCGTGCAGATGGCCGAGGTGCTGCTCACGCTGTAGGAGTGGGCACGCTGTCCGGGATCTTGTCGAGCGTCCATACGGCACGCGTCGACACCCACAACACCGCGAGCAGGCCGCCGATCCCGGCGACGAACAGCGTCGACCGCAACCCGATCGTGGCGCCGAGCGTGCCGCCGGCGAGCGACCCGAATGGCATCGTGCCCCACACCATGAACCGCATCGACGCGTTCATACGGCCCTGGAGCCGCTGGGGTGTGATCGCCTGTCGCAGGCTCACCTGGTCGATGTTGTAGAGCGTGCCGCCGAAGCCGAAGCCCAACCACGCGGCGACGAAATAGGGGAGCGCGTGCTGCGTCGGCGCCAGCGCGATCACTAGCGTCCCGATCTGGCTGACGAACATGCCGAGCCATATCGCGCGGCCGAGCCGGATCTTGTTCGTGAGGCGCCCCGCAGTCAGCGCGGCGACGAGCACACCGACGTTGCCGAGGGAGAAGACGATGCCGACGACCCCGGCGCTGTAGTGCCGCTCGCGCACCGCGTAGAGCAGGAACACCGCGAACGACATCGAGCTGAAGAAGTTCGAGGTCGCGGTGCTGCCCGCGATCATGCGCAGCACCCGGTGATGCAGCACGTACCCGAGGCCTTCTCGAATCTCGCGACCGAGCGCGCGCAGACGACTCAATTCTTCGTCGACGGTGACGTCGATGGGCGGCTCCTGGGCTCGGATGCCGCGGAGGAACACGGCCGAGACGACGAAGCTCACGGCGTCGGCGGTGATCGCGCTCGCGGCACCGATCCATTGCACGAGGAGTCCGCCCAGCCCCGGCCCCGCCAGCTGGGCGCCCGACCGGCTGATCTCGAGCTTGGCATTGCCTTCCACGATCTGTTCGCGCTCCACGAGCGCGGCGAGGATCGATTGATACGCGACGTCGAAGAACACCGTCAGCGTGCCGGTGATGAACACGACTGCGAGGAGCTGCACGTACGTCAGCGCGTCGAAGGCGTATGTGATCGGGATCGACGAGAGAGCGAGCGCACGTCCGATGTCACACCACACGAGCACCGGACGACGGGGCAGACGATCGACGATCGCGCCGGCGGGCAATCCGACCAGCACGAATGGCGACATCTCCACCGCGGTCAGCGCGCCGACCTGAAAGGTCGACGCGTGCAGCACGGTGATCGCGACGAGCGGCAGCGCGAGGAGGCTGACCTGGCTACCGAGCTGCGAGATGGACTCCGCGCACCAGAGGTGCAGGAAATCGTGCTGGCGGAAGAGCGAGTTGTCGCGGGTCACGACAAGCGCGCGAGGACGCCGCCGATCGCGAAGCCCAGCGTCCACCACAGCGCGAGCGGGAAGCGCCGCGTCGTGGCCAACGCGCCCACGAGAACGAAGCCGCCGATGATCGCCGTGGCGATGAGGTGGTCGAGCCGCTGGAACGCGAAGATCGCGACGACGCAGCAGGCGAGTCCGACGACGTAGCCCATCGCTTCGAAGCCGATGTGCCGCAGTTCCACAGAGGTTGCCACCGGCACGGGTGCGGGCCGCGGTCGCGGCGCGGCAATGCCGATCGACGCCGCGTACCGCTCGAGACGCGCCAAGACCTGCTCGGGTGTTTCCTCGACTTTTGCAGTACTCGTCGTCTGCATTCGTGTTGCAGTACTGGTCATCCGGCGAAGGCCCTCGGGTCGGCGCTGCGCAGAGTGGGCGATTTTACCGGCTGCGGGCCGACCCCTCCTGATCGGCAGACATCCGCCGAACCTCGGCCCTCGGGAGGCGGAACCTCGGGGACGTCGACGGTGTAAGGAGCGCGTGGTGAGGATCGCGACGCGATTGATCTGTGCGGTCGTGATGCTGTCCTTCGTCGCGGTGCCCGCGACTGCCAAGACGCGTGCATTGCCGCCGCCGGTGCACGTCCGTCCGGACCCGGAGGGCGCGACTCTTCCCAATCCCGCGTTCGTGCCGTTGCCCGGCGCTCGCGCGGACTTCGGGCGGCTCGGTGGCGCGGTGTACCAGATCGAGATACCCCGGCATTGGAATGGCCGGCTGTTGCTGTACATGCACGGCTTTCAGGACTTCGCGCCCGAGCTGGACGTCACGCCACCGGACTTTCGCAGATACCTGATCGGCCAGCACTACGCGTGGGGCGCGTCGAGCTTCAGCAGCACCTCGCTCATCCCGGGTCGCGCTGCGGACGAGACGGCCGCGCTCTGGGACTACTTCGCAAGGAAATACGGGCGGCCCCTCCGGACGTACGTGACGGGTCAATCGATGGGCGGCGCCGCGAGTCACATCGCGGCCGAACGATACGCGGATCGCTTCGACGGTGCACTGGGCTTGTGCGGGAACGTGGGCAACACCTCCGGCTTGATGGGGACCGGCGACTACTTCGCCGTGGGTGCATACGTCGCGGGAGTGACGCAGGCGGCATTCGACGCGAGCACGAACCTCAGCGTCCTGATCCGTGATCGCATCCGCCCTGCCCTGCGCGATCCAGTCCTGCACAGGCGTTTCGAAGACATGATGCTCGATCTCACCGGCGGCCCACGCGCGTTCGACCGCGAGGGCTTTCGAATCGAGGAAGACACGAACTGGCGACGCACGGAGCTGGCCGTCGTCACAGGCATCGCGCTGAACCGGGACACGATCTACCGCCTCGGCCCGTTGAGCAAGGTACCGAACGCGACGTTCAACCGCGCGGTTGTTCGTCTGCCCGTGAACGAAGAGTTCTTCCGTACGTTCGTCGCCGGGAGCGACTTCACGGGCGCGCTCAGGATGCCGCTCCTGACCCTGCACAGCACGGGCGACGGAGAGGTGCCGATCAACCAGGCGCGGCTCCTCCAACGGCGTGTGGACGCTGCCGGCAGGGGCGATCTGCTCGTGCAGCGCGTCATACGGGACGCGAGCCACTGCGGCTTTCGAACCACAGAATGGGAGGCGGGATTCGAGGCGCTCGTTCGGTGGGTCGAGCACGGCGTGAAGCCCAGAGGAACGAACGTCACGGCGCGCGATCTCCGAACATTCGATCGAACCTTCGAGCTCGCGCCGAGGCTCGGAACGCCCGAAGCCGCAACGGTTCCTGGCGTGCGCGATCGCGCCGTCCTCCGCGGCAAGCTCTCCGTCGACGGCGCGCCCTTCGACGCCACGTTCCTCGGCGCGATCGTGCGGCGCAACGGCTTGACGACGAACTGCCAGCGCACGCTGCCGCCGGTCGTCGCCGGACGGTACGAGATCGGTGTCTCGGCCGACGCCGAATCGAGTGGCTGCGGCGCCCCCGGTGCACGGATCGTGCTCTGGACCTTCGTGCAGAACCAGATCCTCTACAGCCGCGAGGCCGTGCCGTGGCCGGGGAACGGGCGTGCGACGACCTTCGACGCGAGTTTCTCGACGTCCGCGCCCGATGGCGCCGCGCCGCCGACCTCGTCGTTCGTGGGTGAAGTCGTCTACAGGGACGGCAGACACCTGCCGTCCGGCACCCTCGTCGAGGCATTCGTCGGGCACACGCGTTGCGGCGTCGCGTCGGTTCGGCGCACCGGCAACTTCTCGGGCTACACCATGGCCGTCGTCGGACCCGACTCGGTTCCAGGTTGCCTGCGTGACGCGACTCTTACATTCCGTCTCGACGGTCGACGGGCGATCGACACCGCGGTCAACGACCCCGGCGCCAACACCGGCCTCGATCTGACGTTGCGGCGCAAGGCGCCACGGTGTCGACGGCACCAGTCCGACGCCTCGTCGTGCCGGCCGCGGCCGGGGCATCGTTGACCATGTGACGACGCGTTCCCGGGGATGCGACGGAATGTCGAGCGTGCGAACCTTGCCGCACACTCAACATCGAATCTCCCCCCGGAGGAGCACATCATGGCGGATGTCACGTCGCACGAAACCGAGCAGATCGACCGCGCAAACGCCTCGGGAAAAACCCCCGTCGTCTTCGTGCACGGACTCTGGTTGCTGCCGAACAGCTGGGACCGCTGGGCCGGCGTGTTCGAGGACGCCGGGTACGCGACGCTCGCGCCGGGGTGGCCCGACGATCCCGACACCGTCGAAGCCGCGCACGAGCATCCCGATGTCTTCGCGCACAAGACGGTCGGGCAGATCGCCGACCACTTCGAGGAGGTGATCGGCAAGCTCAAGCATCGGCCCGCGGTCATCGGGCATTCGTTCGGCGGGTTGCTCGCCCAGATCCTCGCGGGCCGCGGTGTCGCCGATGCCACCGTGGCAATCGACCCCGCACCCTTCCGCGGCGTGTTGCCGCTGCCGATCTCCGCGTTGAAATCGGCCGCGCCGGTGCTCCACAACCCTGCGAATCGTCATCGTGCGGTTCCGTTGACCTTCGAGCAGTTCCGCTTCGCCTTTGCGAACGCCGTCCCCGAGGACGAGGCCCACGTGCTCTTCAACACGTTCGCGGTGCCGGGTTCGGGGACTCCGCTCTTCCAGGCCGCGACCGCGAACCTCAACCCGTGGACCGAAGCGAAGGTGAAGTCGAAGAATCCCGACCGCGGGCCATTGCTGATCATCGAGGGCGAGAAGGACAACACCGTGCCCTGGAAGATCGCCCACGCCTCGTACAAGAAGCAGAAGCGCAACAAGGGAGTGTCGGAGTTCGTCGAGATGGCCGGTCGCGGCCACTCGCTCACGATCGACCACGGCTGGCGCGAGGTCGCCGACTCCGCGCTCAAATTCATCAAACGCTTCGTCAAGCCCTGACGCAACGTCCGCGCGTGCGGCACTACCCGTTCACGGCGACGCCGTGTACCGCGCGCGCAAAGTTCGGGCGGTCGACACCACGATGTCGTGCGTTTGCGCGCCACCATCGGACCAGGAGTCGAACTGGTAGTTGGTGCCGCCAATCGTCTGCGGCGACGGCGCCGAGACGGTCACGCTCGAGCCCGAGATCACGGTGATCGTGAAAGGTGTGGTACCGGTGGTGAAACCGGCCGCGGCATTCAACCCGGACGGATCGGACTGGAGCGTGAGCGTCGCGGTTTGGGGGTCGAGCCGGACGGTGCTGGTGAACACCAAGCCGCCGGCGTCGGTCGCCTTGAGCTTCAGCTCGAGGTAGGAGGGATAGTCGTGCTCGGGCGCGACGAAGCTCCCGTGGTCGGTCTGGTCGAAGGTCTGAATCGTGTGCAGGTGGCACGACGACGGGCAGTGGTGAAGCAGCAGGGTCCACTGGAGGGCCGAGCTCGGGAGTGAGCCCTGCTCCGCGTCGGTCGCGTGACCGGAGAAGTCGATGTTCTGGCCGACGTGCCACGTTGTTCCGGTCGGTGGAGTGTCGATGACCGGCTGCGGCGGCGTGTCCCCCGGTCTCACGACGGTCGTGGCGGTGCCGACGCCTCCTCCGTTGTCGGTCACCTTCAGTCGGACGGTGACATTCTGCGACCCGGTGTACGTGAACGTCGGCGTCGGCGACGTCGAGTCGTCGAACGCGCCGTCGCCGTCGAGATCCCATCCGTACGTCAAGGGACTCGCGTAGGTCGCGTATGACGCCGTACCGTCGAAGTGCACAGTGAGTGGCCGCGGTCCGAACTTCCTGTCCGCGTTGATCACGGCGATCGGCGGAGAGTTGTAGCGGATCTCGTGAATGGATCCGGTGAGGTCGGCGTAGAACAGGTCGCCGTTCGGACCGATCTGGAGATCTACCGGCTCGCTCGCGGCCATGAAGAGTTGGCGCTTGGACATGTCCGGATACGGCGCGTTCGGTCCCTGGCGGGGCGCGACCCAAATGCACTCTCGCGAGTAGTCCGCGAAGAACATCGCGCCTTGATACTCGGCCGGGTACGCAATCGCGTCGGCGGGCATGAACGCGAGGCCCGTGATGGAGCCTCCACCGCCGCACTTGTCGCCCGCGACCACCGCGGCCCCGTGGTCGTACCTGAACACCGGCGCGGTGACCGCGCTGCTGCCGGCGGCGAAAAGGTTCTCGCAAATGGAGAAGTTGGCGGAGTCCCAGGCGGGCTGACGACTCGCGCTCTCGTAGCACGGCCATCCGAAGTTCGCGACCTTCGGCGACTTGGGGTTGTTGACGCGGTTGATCTCCTCGTACGTTTGCCAACCGACGTCACCGACCCACACCTCGCTGCTGGGGGGTCGCATCACGAATCGGAACGGGTTGCGAAACCCGTAGGCCACGATGCGCCGTGCGTTCGGATCCGAGCTCGAGGCGAGCGGGTTGTCGGGGAGCCCGGCGCCGGTATCAGGATTGACGCGCAGCAGCGCGCCATTGAGGCCGACGGGGTCTGTGGTGGTGCGCAGGTCCTGTGCGCGCAAGGCACCTCCCTCGGCGGATGGGGACCTCATCGCGCCACCGACGCCGCCGGGCGGATCGCCGCGCGGGTTGGTCCGCGGGGACCCGCGTTGTCCGTAGTCCAGCCACGTCGAGAAGCCGGCACCGTCGCCGCCGCTCACGTACAACGCACCGTCGCTTCCGAACTGAAGGTCGCCAATGCTGTGACTCGGGTACTGCTGGCACCAGCCGTCGATGAGCACCTGCATCGGCTCGGTCATGTGATCGCCCGACGCTTTGAGCCGCGCGAGGCGGCCGCTGATGACGCACCCGTCGTCCACCGCGCCGGGCGGGGTCGGACACGTGTCGTGCCATACCGGCGCGGTGCCGCCGATCGGCGCGTCACGCGAGTAGAGCACGTACACCCACGGCTTCTGCGGGAAGTCGGGGTGGAGCGCGAGACCGAGCAACCCGCGGTCCCAATAGTCGTCGACCTCGGTACGCAGGTCGGCGAAGATCGTGGGCGTGGTATCGCGCAAGCTGTCGAACACCTTGATCAACCCGCTCTTCTCCGCCACGAAGACGCGACCGTCGGAGGCGAAACGGAATGTCGTGGGTGCGGTCAATCCTCTGAACACGATGGTGTCGGTGAAGCTGCCGCCGCTCGGCGGCGGCTCGCACGCTGCGAGGCCGAGCGCGATCAGTACGACTGCTGCAAAGGAGAAGCAGAGACGGGCGCCACGGCGCGACAACATCCTCCGCGTCATCATGCGAGACCTCCGTGCCTCAGATCAGCGCGTGAACGTATACCCGGTTCGTCGCGCAGGTCTTCCTTTCCTTCTCGAGCAAACTGGCCGGGTGCATGCCGCATACATAGCTGAATCTTCTTGAGCAGCTGCAGCGATATTTGCGAAACTCGGGTGACCACTCAGTCCCGTGCGCGGTGTGCGGTTCCTCATTTTGTGCTCGAGTCAACGTCTTTGGGGCCGATACCCGATTGATGAGAACGTGCCCGGCGTGCGAGTTCTGGGTCCCCGAGACCGTGGCGTCGTGCCCGAAGTGCGGAACAGAGACGGTTTCGGCCTGGCGCCCGCGAGCCGCCGAGCAGGTCACGGTGGCGGAAGCGTCGGTGGCCGATCCCGTGTCGCCTCCGGTGACGGAGGCGACCTGGGGCATTCCCGTGGCCCGACCTCGCACGGGTCGTTTCTTGCCGGGACTCGCAGTGATCGCCCTCCTCGCGGTACTGGTCGTCGGTGGTGTGGGTGTGTACGCGCTGACCGGCGGTGCTGGCCACCCGTCGCGCTGGGACGAGCAGGTTGCGCCGATCGCGGCCCGGGTCGAAGCGTTGCGCGGCTTGACGTTCAAGCATCCGGTCAAGGTGAACTACCTGTCGGCGCAGTCGTTCGAGAAGAAGGTGACGACCAGTCCGGCCGAACTGACCAAGCAGCGGACAGAGCTCGACCAGGCCGCCGCGCTGTTGCGGGCCGCGGGCCTGTTCGGCGCGAACGTCGATCTCGCCGACGCGGTCAACACGACACACGCCGCCGACACGATTGCGTTCTACGACCCGGACAACGAGCAGATCTACGTCAGGGGTTCGGGGGCGTTCACCGTCGAGACTCGAGTCACGCTCGCGCACGAGTTGACACATGTGCTCCAGGATCAGCACTTCGATCTGCCGAAGCTCGAAAAACGCGCAGATGCGTCAACGTCGGGATCCTCGGACGCGCTCCGCGCCCTGGTCGAGGGCGACGCCGTTCGCATCGAGAAGCTGTATCTCGGGACCCAGTCGTCCGCGGACAAGCGCTTGTACGCCGGACTCTCCGCGCACGGATCCGCAGAGGCGACGCAACGCACGCAACATGTTCCCGCAGTTGTCGGATCGTTCTTCAGTGCGCCCTACATCTTCGGACCCGAGGTCGTACGCGTGCTCGAGGTCACCGGGGGGAACTCGGCGATCGACGCGGCGCTGTCCGGGCCCACGCCTTCGACCCGGATCTACCTCGACCCCACTGCGATCAACGACGCGCCTCAGACCCCGCCGATTCCCGCGCTGCGCGCCGGTGAGAAGAAGATCACGACGTCATCGGGGAGCGACGACCAATTCGACGACTTCACGATGTACATGATGCTCGCCGCCCGGCTGGACCGGCTGACCGCCCTGCGCGCTGCCGACGCCTACTCGGCCGGTTCCGAGGCCCTCTACACACGCTCGGGTCGCACGTGTTTCCGTGCCTCGATCGCGGGACGCAGCACGCGCGCCAACACCTACCTGGGCGCGACGCTCCGCCGGTGGACCGCGACGATGCCCGACGCCAGCATTGATACGAGCGGAGACACGACGGTGTTCGAATCCTGCGACCCGGGCGCGAAGGCCGAGACGCCGAGCGACGCGAACATACGCGAGGCCATCGCGATCGCCGCCGGCCGCGACGCTCTCACGGCCACGGTCGCGGGCCAGCACGCCTCGGGCGACCTCGCCGCATGCGCGGCGCGACTTCTCACCGAACGACCGGAATTCCGCGACGCGTTCATTCACCCCGACGCCACGGTGGATCGCAGCCGCACCGAGCGAATGCTGCACGAGAGCTTCGACGCCGGCGTGACGTGCCGCGCCAACGACCAGGCCGGACTTCCCTAACGGAGCATGCGGGCGGCGGTCCGGCGGTTCACGCCGGCGCGGCGAATGCGAGGAGCTGGGGAGCGAGAAGCGGCCATCCTTCGAAGAGGTGGCCGGTTCCACTTCGCGCGGCGTTGCTGCGCTCGATCCATTCGGTGTCGCCCCACGGCGGTTCGACGAGTTGCGATCCGGGGATGAGCTGGTGGAGCAGCTCCGAGGTCGCGCGGGTGTGGTACGGATCGGTCTGTCCGCTGCGAAACACGAGCGTCGGTACCGAGAGCGACGTGAGCGCGTCGTCGGGAAGTCCGGGCACGGTGGCGTCGGAGTCTGGGCAGTAGACGCGCATCCATTGTTCGAGCTTCTCGATGAATTGGCGGGGATCGAGGTCGAGGAATCGCCGGCGGTTGCCCGGGTTCCGCTCGAGGACTTCCGCCCATTCGGGAAGCTCGATGACCGCGTTCATTCCTCCTTGCCAGGCGGCGCGGATCGATTCGCCGCAGTAGACGACGGCGAGTGTCAACAGGCCGAACGTCCCGCCCGAGATCCACCACATCGCGAGCTTCGACGCCGCGTCGGGATGCCGCGCCGCGGCGAGCAGCGAGACGCGCGCTCCACCCGAGCCGCCGACGATGACCGCGGGTGCCATGTCGAGCGCACGCAGCAATCCTGCGAGGTGATCCGCCTGCATCTCGGATTCCGACGCACCGGTGAAGCAGATGTCGGACGCGCCGGTGTTCGGGCGGTCCCAGACGAGGACTTGCTGCCCGTGCGCGGCCAACGCTTCGGCCAGCTCCCGCACCCCGGGCGCCTCCTTCGTGAAGCGGCCGCCCGGTGTGACGACCCACGGCGCGCCCTCACCGATGATCTCGTACGCGATCGTCGTGCCGTCGACCTCGACCGTCGTCATGTTCGCGCACTGTAGGACGCATCAGCGCCCCGCGTCGGGCCGGTTGTAGCTCGACGGCGGGCGCGGCGAGACTGAACGTGATGACCGCCGCCGGCCCTCCGCGCGTTGCCCACTGGATCGACGGAAAGCGCGTCGAGGGATCGTCCGAACGACGAGGCGAGGTGTTCGATCCGTCGACGGGTCGGGTGACCAGCCTGGTCGCGTTTGCATCGGCCGAGGACGTCGACGTCGCGGTCGTCGCCGCGAACGCGGCGTTCACCTCTTGGCGGTGGTCGTCGCTCGCGGAACGTACGAAGATCCTGTTCCGTTTCCGCGAGCTCCTCGATCAAGGCGCGGAGGCGTTGGCCGCGATCATCACCGCGGAACACGGCAAGGTGTCGAGCGACGCGCTCGGCGAGGTGGCACGTGGTCTCGAGGTCGTCGAATTCGCGTGTGGGATGCCGCAGCTGCTCAAGGGGGATTTTTCCCAGGGTGTTTCGGCACGCGTCGATGTTGCGTCGATGCGTCAGCCGCTCGGTGTCGTCGCGGTCATCAGCCCGTTCAACTTTCCCGCGATGGTGCCGTGCTGGTTCTTTCCGATCGCGATCGCGGCCGGCAACACAGTGGTGCTCAAGCCCAGCGAGAAGGATCCCTCGGCGGCGAACTGGATCGCCGAGCTCTGGGCCGAGGCGGGTCTCCCCGCCGGCGTCTTCAATGTCGTGCACGGTGACAAGGTCGCGGTCGACGCGCTGCTCGAACACCGGGTTGTCAAAGCGGTCTCGTTCGTCGGATCGACGCCGGTCGCCCGTCATGTGTACGAGACCGCGACGCGGCACGGCAAACGTGTGCAGGCATTGGGCGGCGCGAAGAACCACATGATCGTGCTGCCCGACGCCGATCTCGATCTCGCCGCCGACGCGGCGGTCAACGCGGGGTTCGGCTCCGCCGGCGAACGTTGCATGGCGATCTCGGCCGTTGTGGCCGTGGGCTCGATCGCCGACGACCTCGTGGGCAAGATCACGACGCGCATCAAGACGTTGATGGTCGGCGATGGGCGCGCGGGCGCCGACATGGGCCCGCTGATCACCCGGGCCCATCTCGACAAGGTGACTTCGTATCTCGACGCCGGAGTGCACGACGGAGCGACGTTGGTGATCGACGGGCGCCGGCACGCGATCAACGGCGACCCCGCCGGCTTCTGGTTGGGACCGACCCTCTTCGACGATGTGACCACGGAGATGAAGCTGTACGTCGACGAGATCTTCGGTCCCGTCCTTTCGGTGATCCGCGTCGCAACCTACGACGACGCGCTGGCGCTGGTGAACGACAATCCGTACGGCAACGGCGCCGCGATCTTCACCAACGACGGCGGCGCCGCGCGTCGTTTCCAGGACGAAGTCGAGGTCGGGATGGTCGGGATCAACGTTCCCATCCCGGTCCCCGTCGCGTACTACTCGTTCGGCGGGTGGAAGAGTTCGCTCTTCGGCGACACACACGCCTATGGCAGCGAAGGAGTGCGATTCTTCACGCGCGCCAAAGTCGTCACCAGCCGATGGCTCGACCCGAGCCACGGCGGAGTCAACCTCGGGTTTCCGCAGAACCGCTAGCTGCGCAACTCACAAGGGAGTCCACATGACGCTGCCGCTGGACCAGGTGAAGGTCGTCGACGCCGACACGCACATGACCGAGCGGCATGATCTGTGGACGGAGCGAGCGCCCGCTGCGTACAGAGACCGCGTGCCGCGGGTCGAGCAGGTCGATGGAGCTGCGACGTGGGTCGTCGAGGACGGCGCGGTCCTCGGTCGGGCCGGTGCCGGTGGCGTCGTCGACAAACACGGCAAGAAGGGGCGTTCGTTCGAAGGTCTCTACGAATGGGAGATCGAGCAGGCGCATGCGGCGGCGTACGATCCCGTCGCGCGTATGGAGCTCCTCGAAGAGATCGGCATCTGGGCGCAGATCATCTTCCCCGGCGTGATCGGGCTCGGTGGGCAGACCCTCGGAGACGTCGTGCAAGAGCCGGCGTTGCGCAACGTCTGCCTCGAGATTTTCAACGATGCGAACGCCGAGCTCCAAGCCGAGTCCGGCAACCGGCTGCTCCCCATGGCGATCCTGCCCGCGTGGGACATCGACGCCTGCGTGCGAGAGGCGCACCGCGCGAAGAGCCTCGGCCTCCGCGGCGTCAACCTCACATCGGATCCGCAAGATCTCGGATCGCCGGACCTGGCGAACCGCGCCTGGGACCCGGTCTGGGAGGCGTGCAGCGCGTTGGAGCTGCCGCTGCATTTCCACATCGGGGCGAGCCTCACCACGATGAATTTCTTCGGCGCGTATCCCTGGGACTCCCACGACGACGACACGAAGCTCGCCATCGGTGGCGCCCTCCTGTTCATCGGCAACGCCCGCGTCGTCGTCAACATCATCTGTTCGGGAATGCTCGACCGATTCCCGGAGCTCAAGATCGTTTCGGTCGAGAGCGGCACGGGTTGGATCCCTTTCATCTTGGAGGCGCTCGACTACGAGATGGACGAGAACGCCCCGCAGGCCAAGGCGGCGCTCTCGCTGTTGCCGTCCGAGTACTTCAAGCGCCAGATCTACGCGACGACATGGTTCGAGCACCGCAACCTGGCGCAGCTCATCGCGTCGGTGGGCGAGGACAACATCATGTTCGAGACCGACTTCCCCCACCCGACCTGCCTGTACCCCGAGCCGCTGAAAACCGCCGAGCACAACATGCGTGAGCTCACCCCGGCGGTGCAGCGCAAGATCCTCGGCGAGAACGCCGCCCAGCTCTACAAGCTCTGACGCGCCTGGTCCGGGCGTTGCAGACGTTTTGCAGACGCCTTCCCCGATGCTGCGGCGGTGCTGCGATCGAGCCCGATCATCAAGATCAGCGAACCCGGCCGGACGCCCTTGCACCTCGTCCTTCGTCAGCCCGTCGAGGTGGGTCGCGACTGTGACGGCGTGCTGCTCGCCGACGGCGAGCTCTCTCGCCGTCACCTGCGGCTCAGCGCCACCGCGGGACGCGTCACGGTGCAGGACCTCGGCAGCACCAACGGCTCGACACTTGACGGCGTCCCGATCGTCGGTCCGACCGGTGTGCGCGACGGGGAGGTCGTCAGGTTCGGCAACTGCACGCTCGAGGTCGTCGAGGGCAACGGGGCCGCCGCGGCCGTCGCGCCCGACGACCCGCTTCGCCGCACGTCGATTGATCTCGTCGCTGACGCCGCAGTCGCGAGTGGCTCGATCCCGCGTGCGGTACCGGACGGCGGCACCCTCACGATCGTGTTCTCCGACATCGAGCAGTCAACCCGGCGGGCGGTGGAGCTCGGCGACGAAGAGTGGCTGAAGCTCCTCGGGTTCCACAATGCGCTCATCCGCCGCCACGTCGAACGGCATGGCGGCTACGAGGTGAAGTCGCAGGGCGATGGGTTCATGCTTGCGTTCTCGAGCGCGAGAGCGGCACTCCTGTGCTCCATCGACGTGATGCGCGCGCTCGAAACGCACGGCCGGTCGCGCCCCACTGACGCGCTCCGGATCCGCATCGGCATGCACACGGGCGAGGCGATCATCGAAGGCGGTGACCTCTTCGGCCGGCCCGTCGTCCTGGCGGCGCGCATCGCCAACCAGGCACGCGGCGGGGAGATCCTCGTGTCGTCCCTGGTGCGCGAGATCGTCGAGTCGCGCGGGGATCTCGCCTTTGGCGACTCCCGCAGCGTCGAGCTGAAGGGGCTGAGTGGCGCGCACACGCTGCATGCCGTCGACTGGGTGCGATCCCGGCGGGACGCCTAGCGTCACCGAGGGGGACAGGGGGACTGCGGTGCGGTTCACAGTTCTGCGGGGTTCGATCGGCGCGACCAGTGACACCGGCGATGCCATTGCGCTCGGCGGTCCGCAGCAACGTCGTCTGCTCGCGGGACTCCTCGCCGACCACGGCCGGGTCGTGAGCGCCGACCGGCTGGTCGAGACGTTGTGGCCGGATGGCAGTGCGCCCGACGGCGCGCGCCGCACGGTGATGTCCTACGTGTCCCGCCTGCGCACCGCGATCGGCGAGGAGCGTGTGGTCCACGAGGAGGCCGGCTACTCGTTGGCGCTCGACGGCGCGACCTACGACGCCGCGGAGTTCGAGGCCAGATTGGCGGACGCGTGGGATCGCGCCCCGGCCGACGCGTTGGTGGCCTATGACGAGGCGCTTGCCTTGTGGTCGGGTCGCGCATTCGGAGACGATGCGGACGAGTGGTGGCTGCGGCCGGTGGCAGTGCGCCTGGAAGAGCTCCGCCTGGTTGCACTCGAGGAGCGGGCCGAGTGTCTCATCGAGACCGGCCGCCATACCGAGGCAGTCGCCGAGCTCGAACGGCTCGTCGCGGAGCACCCACTGCGCGAGCGCTTCGTCGCCCTCTCGATGCGGGCCCTCTATCTCGGTGGCCGGCAGGCTGAGGCGCTTCGCAGCTACCGGAGCTACCACGACTGCCTTGCCGAAGAGACCGGGCTCGAGCCGTCGGAGACGTTGATCGACCTCGAGCGCCGGATCACGCTCGGCGACCCGACGCTCGCCGCCGCGACCGGTATCGCGGTTCCGGGCTACGAGCTGGCCGAGGTCATCGGCGAGGGCGCGTTCGGTGCGGTGTACCGCGCGGTGCAGCCGAGCATCGGGCGAGAGGTCGCGATCAAGGTCGTGCGCCCGGAGCTGGCCGACGATCCAAGATTCGTGCAGCGCTTCGAGGCCGAAGCCCAACTCGTCGCGCGTCTCGAGCACCCACACGTCGTTCCCCTGTACGACTTCTGGCGTCAACCGGGCGGTGCCTATCTGGTGTTCCGATTGCTGCGCGGCGGATCGCTCGCGGATCTCGTGACCGACGGACCACTCCCGATCGAGCGCGTGACGCGTCTCGTCGACGAGATCAGTGGCGCACTCAACGCCGCCCACGCGCTCGGGGTCGTGCATCGCGACGTGAAGCCCGCGAACGTGTTGTTCGACGAGACAGGGAACAGCTACCTCGCCGACTTCGGTATTGCGGTGGCCGTCGGTGACAATGGCGAAGAGCAACTCGACCTGCGGTCCGCGGGTTCTCCGTTGTACGCGAGCCCGGAGCAGGCGCGAGACGGTGTGGCGACCGCGGCCTCGGACCAGTATTCGTTCGCCGTATTGCTCTGGGAGGCGCTCACCGGGTGCGCACCGTTCGCGGGCTCGACCGCAACCGAGGTGCTCCGGGCGAAGCTCGGCGTGCCGGTCCCGCCGCTGACCGAGCTCCGTCCCGATGTGCCCGCGGCGCTTGATCAGGTGCTGCGCCGGGCCACGGCGCCGCATCCCGCTGATCGCTACCCCAACATCAGCGAGCTCGCGCGGGCGTGGCAGGTCGGGCTTGCGGCCACCGATCCTGTGCGCACGACCGGGCGGCTCTCCGGCGCGTCCGGCCCGCGCACCGCGTCGCAGACTGTCGCGAGACTGCAGGTCGGCGGCACGAACCCCTACAAGGGCCTGCGGGCATTCCGCGAGGCCGACGCGTCCGAGTTCGAAGGACGCGACGAGCTCGTGACGGCGCTCACGGCGCGAGTAGGTGCCACGTCGTTCGTCGCGGTCGTCGGTCCATCCGGATCGGGAAAGAGCTCGCTCGTGCACGCCGGGCTCGTTCCCGCGTTGCGCCGCGACGGCGCGCTCGTCGTGTCGATGGTGCCCGGTTCCGATCCTCTCGCCGAGCTGGAAGCGGCACTGCGGCGCGTGGCGACGGCGGCCGATGCAGCCGCGCTGCGCGATCATCTCCTGACGCCTGACGGTCTCGTCGACATCGCCGGCGAGATTGCGTCTGACGGGACACGCCTGGTCCTCGTCGTCGACCAGTTCGAGGAGCTGTGGACGCTCGTGGACTCCGGACGCGCGCGCGACCGGTTCACCGATCTGCTCGTGCACGCCGCGGAGCGCCAGGCATCCGTGCGCATCGTCGTGACGCTGCGCGCGGACCTGTACGACCGGCCGTTGCAGCATCCGAGCCTCGGTCCGCTCGTGCGCGACGCCACCTTCGCCGCGACGCCGATGAGCGCGTCCGAGCTTCAGCAGGCGATCGTCGTGCCTGCGGAGCGCGTCGGAGTTCATTTCGAGCCGGGATTGGTGGCGACGATCGTCGATGACGTCGTGAATCGGGCCGGAGCGCTGCCCCTCCTCCAGTTCACGCTCACCGAGCTCTACGAGCGGCGGACAACCGCGACCGTCACCGCCGCGGCCTATGCCGAGCTCGGCGGGATCGGTGGCGCGCTCGCGCGCCGGGCCGAGCAGCTGTACGACGACACCGCCGGGGAACGGCGCGCGGACGTCCGCCGCCTGTTCACCCGCCTCGTGACTCCCGGCGACGACGGCGACGACCTCCGCCGGCGTGCCACGATGCCCGAGCTCGCCGACGTGTCACCAGAAGTGGTCGACCGGTACCGGGCCCATCGGCTCCTCGTGCTCGATCACCACCCGATCACGCGCGAGCCCACGATCGAAGTGGCCCACGAAGCCCTGCTACGCGAGTGGCCACGCCTGCGGGAGTGGATCGACGAGGACCGCGACGCGATTCGAGTCCGCCGTTTGCTCTCCCAGAGTGCCGCGGAATGGGAGGAACATCGGCGCGACGAATCGGAGCTGTACCGCGGCACGAGGCTTGCCGCGGCCGACGAGGTCGCCGCGCAGCTCCCGCTGACGTCCACCGAACGGGAATTTCTCGGTGCCAGCCGGAACCTCGCGGATCGAGAACGTGCTGATGCCGAACAGCGGGTCGCGACCCGCATCCGCCAAAACCGCCGCTTGCGGGGGCTCTTGACGGCAACCGCGTTGCTGCTCGTCGTTGCCGTTGTGACCGGTGTCGTTGCCTTCGCGCAACGAGGCCGGGCGGACCGCAAGGCGCAGCAGGCGCGCGAGGTGTCGGTGGCCGCCGAAGTGGATCGGGCAGTCGCCGAGGTACCGCCGCTCCTCGAACGTGACCGGAGCCTCGCGCTGCTGCTGGCGGTGCAAGCGCACCGTCTTCGACCGGGAGCGGCGACGAAGAGCGCGTTGCTGGGTTCATTGTTGGGCGAACCGCGACTGCGCCTCACGCTTTCGGGTGGCCACGGTGGCTACAATTCGATCGCCGCGTTCCCCGACGGCAAACGGTTCGCGGTCCTGGGTCGTGACGGCGCGGATGTCTGGGACATCGCGGCTCGCAAGAAGATCGGATCGTTCGCCGTCTCGGGATTCGCGGCGGGTATCTCGGTCAGTCCGGATGGCACGCTCATCGCGGCCGGCAGCTCGACCGGAAGCGTGACGCTCTGGGATGCGCGTTCCTTGCAGAAGGTCGGCGAACCTCTCCACGCCGGCGCCCCGGTCACCGCGGTTGCGTTCCTGCCCGATGGCAGGGAACTCGCCGTCGCGGTCGGCGTCGTGGAGAGCACCGACGCGATCACCCGGGCGACGACCGCGCAGCTGTGGGACGTCGGCAGTCGCAGACGATCCGGGAGTCTCGGCGGGCACGCGCGGTCGGTGAACGCCTTCGCCGTGAGCGCCGACGGCCGGGTTCTCGCTGCGGGAGACAACGACGGTCGGGTCGTGTTCCACAATCCATCGAACGGCGCACCCATCGGTCGACCACTTCAGCTCGATCGCCGCGAGGGCATCTTCAATCTCGCGTTCTCACCGAACGGGCGGTGGTTGGGTCTTGGAACCTTCGGTCGGAGCGGGCCGGGAAGTGCGCACGTGTTCGAGGTGGCGGCGCGGCGCGAAGTTGCCCAGCTCGGTTCGGCAAGCCTCATGACAGTGGTGTTCGGCGCGGACAACAAGCAATTCATCACCGCAGGTGAAACCGTCGACGCGTGGAACACCGAGCATTGGACACGCGCCACCACCGAGCCGATCGTGACCCAACACGGTCCGGCCCAGATCGCCAGCACGCGTGCGACTGGTCTCGTGCTCACCGGCTTCGACGGCACGATGACCGTCTGGGATCCGAACGGCTTGCCGACCATCGCAACCGCTCTCCGAAGGCGCACCGAGCGCCGGCGGGACGTTCAGCCCCGACGGAGAGCTCCTGGCGGTCACCGGGAACGACGACACGGTCGCCCTCTACCGCGCGCACGATCTGGGTCGTATCCGTACGTTCTCCGTGAGCGGCGCCGGCGCCCGCGGCATCCTCGATGCCTCCACGCCCATCGCTTTCAGTCCCGACTCGCGGCTGATGGCGATCGGTGATCGATTCGGCAACGTGCAGATGTTCGAAACCGGTTCACACCACGAGACGGGCCGGCCGGTGAAGACCGATACGAATGCCGTTGTGGAGTTGAGCTTCAGCCCCGACGGCCGGTCGCTGGTCGCGACGAGCAACGCGAGCACAGTCAACGGCGCGCACGTGATCGACGTCGCGTCGCGCCGCGTGCGATCTCTCGACCCCGCGATACCGCACGCATTGGCCGCAACGTTCCGGGCCGACGGCGAGGAGCTGATCGTCACGACGGCAGTTGGCGGCGGTGGGCGGTATCCGGTGTCCGGCGGCGAGGTCGGACGCGGCGCGATTCTGACCGTCGCGGGCGCGCCACCGGAGACCGCGGCGTTCAGCCCCGACGGCAAACTCCTGGCGATCGGCAGAATCGACGGCACGGTGTCGTTCCTCGATGCCAAGACCTCCAAGCAGGTGGGGAGCTCCGTCCCGGTCTCGTCGGGCCTGCTCGCCAGCATCGTCTGGAGCAACGACGGAGATCTGATCGTCGTGCAGGACGTCATGGCGCAGAACCATCTCGTCGACGTCGGTCAACGAGCACGAATGGGCGACCCGTTCCCTGGTTCAGGGCTCTTCGGGCTCGGTGGCTTTGCCCCCGACGGACAAGCAATGGTGGTGCCGGGACGAAGCGGCACCACCATCTGGAACCTCGATGTCGCGACATGGCCCGCGAAGGCATGCACACTTGCGGGCCGCGAGCTCACGCAGGTCGAGTGGAGCAAATACTTCTCGGCGACCGGCGCCTACCGCGCCAGCTGCGCGACCCAACCTGCTGATCCGTAATCTCGAGCGCGTGCCCTCAGGCGAGCTCGAGCGTCGGATTCGGGCACTGCGTGTTCGGCGGTGGCACGAACGCGGGCAGTTCGAAGGGGGAGCGTCGGGTTCCGAAGTCGAGCGCGTCGGCAAGATTCTTGGCATTGGCGTCGCGTGCCGACATGGGCTCGAGTCCCCAACGCCACTCGATCATCTTGAGGATCGAACAGTGTTCGTAGGGACCGCCGGTCTCGATCTTCTTCGGTGCAAACGGCCCCATCGCGATGCACGGCACACGGAACCCGAGCCGCTTGTAGTCCGGATGCCGTCCCGGGTTGGGATTGACGTTGTCGTCTTTCACCGTCGGCGGAGCGACGTGGTCGTAGAAACCACCGTTCTCGTCGAAATTGGCAACGAACACCATCCGCTCCCACTGCGGACTCTTGCGCAGCGCGTTGTAGATCTGCGCGACGTACCCCTCGCCGACCTGGATGTTGCCGTGCGGGTGGTAGTCGTTCGAGGTCCCGAGGAACTCGGCGACCGTCCCGTAGTCGGGCTCGACGAAGGTGACGTTCGGCAGCGTTCCCGCTTTGGCATCGGCATAGAACTTCTTGATCGGGTGGGTGATGGCGTCGTAGCGGCGCGACTGGAACAGGCCCGTCATCGGCTCGCTCCAGTGGTAGTAGCCGCTCGTCAAACCGGCGCCGTGCGCGCGGTCGAAGATCGCGAGATCGAGCTTCGACGGAGGCGTCGCATCCGGCGCCGGAAAGTAACCCGTCTCGTCGATGTCGGTCGCGGCGCAGAGTTGGTAGAACCGGTTCGGCCAGGTGGCCGCCATCAGTGAGCAGTAGTAGTTGTCGAACAGTGTGTAGTTCGTCGCAAGCGCGCCGAGGATCGGGACCTGCGCCTGTTCGTAGTAGCCGATGGGGAAGTGGTCGCCGGTGACCTGCGTCTTCAAGAACCCGTCGCATTTCCCGCCGTTGAAGTGCGTGACCATGGCTTCCCAGCCGTGCTCGGGATCCTTGTCGCCGCACGCCTGGAAGTCGTGACCCATCGAGTAGGTCGGTACGGCTCCGCCGTGGAGACCCGGGTAGGTGAGGCCGGCTTGCTTGCCGTTCGCGCCCGGAACCCATCCGAGCAGTTGGTCGAACGACCGGTTCTCGAGCATGAGGACGACAACGGTGTCGAACGGTGCCGTCTTGGGGTCCGGCAGCGTCGCCGGCTTCGTTCTCGGAGGCGCGCTGGTCGCCGGCGTGCCACCTTTGGCGTTGTCGGACGACGAGCTGCAGCCGCCGAGCGCGAGCCAGGCTGCGCCCGCAGCGGACGCGGCAAGGAACGACCGGCGCGTGAGTTCGGTCAACTGCTTCCCCCCAGGGTCGTTGCGGCCCGCGAGCTGTGACTGTTCACCAGTTCGACAGCCAGTGTTCATTGTGCCCCAAACCCGAAGTCGGATGATCGACCCCGACGGCAACATCATTCGCTTCGGCTCACCCAAGAGGGCCAGCCGGGCGCGCGGAGAGTCCGCCTGTGAGCGTGCCCTTCCAGGCCGGGAAGCGGCTGATTGCACGACGCGACGGCGGCTACTACTGCGTCTATTGCGGTTCGGCAGAAATTGCCTCAGCCCGGCAACAGGTAGAGGGTGTGAGGTGTCGACGCCGAGAAAGGACACGATCATGGCGACGCAGTCCTATTCGCAGGCCCCTGGTGCCACAATCTTCTGGTGGGGTGTTGCCATCGTCGTAGCGGCGAACGCGATCCTCTGGCTGTGGGTCACGCTCGCACGCGCGACCGGCGCGGTCGCGAAACGACGTGGGTACCCGCGCTTCGCCGGAGTCGCGATCGGGCTACTTACCGGTCCGCTCGCGCTCGCCGCCTTTGCGCTGCTCCCAACAAGACACCGCGTGCATCACCCGGGGTCATACCAGGGGGCGGCAGGATGATCCGAGTAGGTCTCGTCCTCGTCGTTCGCGATGTCGTCAGGACTACCGCGACTCGAACCCAGCCTTCTGATCCGTAGGCGGCTTGCTGCTCAGCGGTTGTGCCGGGTCGCAAGCATGCGGCCGAGCTCGGCCATGCGGCCGCGTACCTCGGGGTCGAGGACTTCGAGCGAGTCGGCGTACGCGGCGAGCTCGCGCGCGGGGTCTTCGTGCGTCGCCGGAAAGGCGATGTCGACGTTGACGCGTCCGTCGGCCTCGGCGTCTCCGAATGTCACGCGCGTGCCGAACTGGGAGCGCAACCATTTGATCGCCTCCGGATCGGCCAACGCATGCACGTGCCGGAGGCCGCGACGTTCGTCGAGCGTTGTGACGATCTCGTCCCACGCGCGCTGCAAGTCGAAGCCGGGCGGCCGCACGGCCGGTTCGGCGGTGAGCTCGACCGAACGCACGCGCCACACACGGAACGTACGCCGCCCTGCATCCGTGTCGCCGACGAGGTACCACGTCGTACCTTTCGACACGAGCCCCAACGGGTGCACGATGCGTTCGGAGACCGAGCCGCGGGCGTCGGTGTAGCCGAGCCGGATCTGCACACCTTCGATCACCGCATGCTGCAGCGCTTCGAGATGCGGCGGCGTCGACGGGGCCTTGCCGCCCCAGCGCGCGGGATCGAGCACGATGGCAGACGCGGCTTTCTCGGCTTCGGCACGAAACGTTTCAGGGAGCGCGCGCACGAGCTTCCGCAACGCGGCCTTCGCCGCGGGGGTGACGGCCGACGACGGGCCGGCGACGAGGAACAGCGTGCGCGCCTCCGCAGCAGTGAGCCCGCTGAGATCGGTGCGCGCACCGCCGACCAGTGCCCACCCGCCGCCGCGCCCGGCCTGTGAGTACACGGGAATGCCCGCGATCGACAGGGCCTCGAGATCGCGTCGGGCCGTCTTCACCGAGACTTCGAGCTCGGCCGCGACCTCGGCGGCAGTGACGCGGCCCCGCGCTTGCAGGAACAGCAGGGTGGCCACGAGGCGATCGGCGCGCATGTTTCCAGAATGCCAGAGAACCTGGTCAGTTGGTGACCACTTTAGCCCTCATGATGAAAGAAACCCGATCGAGAGGAGCTGAGCCGTGGACTTCAAGCTGGAACTGGTGAACGTGCCGGTGTCGGACGTTGACCGTGCGAAGACCTTCTATACCGAACAGGTCGGTTTCTCCTGCGACGTCGACGCCCGGGTGAGCGACGACCTGCGATTCGTGCAGCTCACGCCTCCGGGCTCGGCATGCTCGATCGCGATCGGCCAGGGCATCACGGGCGCGACGCCGGGATCGGTCGAAGGGCTGCAGATCGTCGTCGCCGACGTCGAGGCCGCACGGCAAGAACTTCTCGGGCGCGGTGTCGACGTGAGCGACGTGAAGGAATTTCCGTGGGGATCGTTCGTGTGGTTCAGCGATCCCGACGGCAACGGCTGGGCGTTGCAGCAGATTCCGGCGGGTGCGCGATGAGTTCCGTGTTGACCGTGAGTCGTCATGAGCGACAGTCCAACAGGAGCACACACATGCACTCGCGTTCGCACGGCGCGGCCATTCGCGCCGAAGGTTTACGACGAGCCTTCAACGGCAACACGGCCGTCGAGCATCTCGACCTGGAGATCCAAGAGGGAGAGATCTACGGCTTCCTCGGACCGAACGGCGCCGGCAAGTCGACGACCGTCCGGATGTTGTGCACATTGCTCGCGCCGACCGGCGGCCGCGCGGTCGTCGCCGGCTTCGACGTCGCGTCCGACCCGGGATCGGTGCGCTTGCGCATCGGCGCCGCATTGCAAGACGTGTCGTTGGATCCCAATCAGACAGGCGCGGAGCTGTTGCGGTTGCAGGGTTCGCTGTACGGGCTGTCGAAGCGCGTCGTGAAGCAGCGGGTCGAGCAGCTCGCAGAGCTCATCGACCTCGGCGATGCACTCGACCGGCGCATCGAGACCTACTCGGGCGGCATGCAACGGCGGCTCGATCTCGCGGCGGCGCTCGTGCACAACCCCGAGGTGTTGTTCCTCGACGAGCCGACGACCGGCCTCGACCCGGTGAGCCGGCTGCGCGTGTGGGCCGAAGTACGCCGGCTCAACGAAGAGCTCGGCATGACCATCTTCCTGACGACGCAGTATCTCGAAGAAGCAGACTCGCTCGCTGATCGGGTGGGCATCATCGACCACGGGCGGATCGTCGCGGAGGGAACGCCCGAAGACCTGAAGCGCACGGTCGGTACGGACGTCATCGTGGCGCGCGTCGACGGTGATGCCTCTCTTGCTGCCGCATCGGTCGCGAACGTGGATGGCGTGCGCGGCGCCGAGGCGCACGGCAACGAGCTCGTGGTGGCGACCGACAACGGGTCGGCGACGATCTCGCCGGTCGCGCTCGCGCTCGCATCATGCGGAGTGCAGGTGCGCGATCTCACGCTGCGCACGCCGACGCTCGACGACGTGTTCCTCGACCTCACCGGCAGCCACATCGAAGGAGACTCGAAATGACCACCGTGACCGAGGCACCGGTTCTCGATGTTGCTCGGGCGAAGCCGGCCGAGTTCCTGCGGGATCTCCGCTCGATCGCAGGGCGCGCGCTGCGTGCGGTTCCTCGTGATGTCGAGGTCGTGATTCCGCCCGTGTTCATTGCGTTGTTCTTCTTCGTGGTGAACATCGCGACGTTGCAACGGCTCACGCAGGCGGTGCCCGGCCTCGACTACACGGCCTTTCAGATGGCGACCGCGGTGCTGCTCGGTGTGACGGGCGTCTCGCGGGCCGGCGCGATCGTGCTCGACGTACAGAACAAGTACTTCGACCGGCTGTTGTTGACGCCGGTCCGGCGTACGGCGATCCTGCTGGGACACATGGCCGCGGACGTCGCGGTGTCGGCGGCGTTGACCTTGCCGATCATCGGGCTCGGATTGATCCTCGGCGTGCGGTTCCACGGGGGACCGATCGGCGTGTTGATGTTCATCGGCATGGCCGCGCTGTGGAGCCTCGCGTTCGCCGGTTTCGGATATGCGATCGCGTTGAAGACCGGCAATCCCGCGGCGGTGAACTCGAGCTTCCTGCTGTTCTTCCCGTTCTTGTTCCTGACGTCGTCGTACGTGCCGCGCTCGCAGTTGTCGGGTTGGCTGCACACCGTGTCGGCGTTCAACCCCGTGACATACATCCTCGACGGCCTGCGCTCTTTGGTGCTCGCCGACAGCTGGAAGTGGGGCGACCTGGGCCAGGCATTGATCGCCATCGCCGTGGTCGGAGCGATCAGCATGGCGATGTGCTTCGCGGCGCTGCGGGGGCGTGTGCGCCAGGCGGCATAGCGACGGTTGCGGTCGTACGCTGCATGAGATGCCGGCCGAGATCGAGCCACCAGAACTCGCCCGTATGGTCGACTTTGCCGAACGCGGCCGCACGAACGATTGGAGTCTGCGCGCCGCACTGGTCAGGTACGCACAACCACAGCCGCAGCGTGTCAACGACATCCTCAACCTTCTCCGCCGTATCGAGTCGACGCTCAATCAACGCGCCGCAATCCTCGAACGTGAAGGTCAGGCGCTCTGGCACGACCTCCCGGACGACGCGGACTCGTCCACTGAGCACACGGATGTCGTCGGAGTTCTTCGCGCCGCGAGGGAGCTCGACCGCCTCGGAGACATCCTCGCCGCGTGGGCCATCGACCCTGCTGCCGGTGTCCGACCCGACGCCGAGGTCGACACGGTCGTGGGCGACGTTGCCCGCCGCCTCGAATCGCTCGGCATTCCGGAAGAGGAGCGCCCGCCTCGGCCCCGTTCTCGGGGCTAACGCCGCGCGCTGCTGACGTAACCTGATGGGCGTGCCGAAGTCCGTGCCACGACACCGGATCTCGATCACTTACTGCGTCCCCTGAAACTATTCAGAGCGCGCCGTGAGCGCGGCCCGGGACCTGCTCTTCAGCTATCAACACGTCATCGAGGAGCTGCGTCTCGTAACCGGCAGCAAGGGCGTCTTCGATGTCGTCGTCGACGACGACGTGCTCTTCTCGAAAGGTGTCGAGGGCCGGCACGCCGAGCCCGGTGAGGTGCTCGAACGTTTCCGGGCGACGCTCGAGCCCGACGTGCGCGAGTACGGATGAGCCGGGACGATCGGCCGCGCGACGGCTACTTCTTCGCGGGTAACGAGCGCGCGTACGCGACGCCTCGCGCCACCCATGCTTCGAGTTGCCGCTTCGTGCGAACACCTTCGACCTCGACCCGTAACCACCCGTCCATGGGGCGTCCGCGCATCTCGAAACGATGCACATGCGCGCGGCTCGTCAGCCGATCCGTTGCGCCGGGTTCGACGCGCACAAGTAGGCCGCCTCGGCCGCTCGCGCTCACCGCCATGTTGCCGTTGACGAGGAACGCGAGACCGCCGAACATGCGCTTCTCGCTCAACCCGCGTTCGTGCGCAAGGAGACTGCGCATACGGTCCGCGAGGTCTTCGTCGAACGCCACATACAGAGCGTAGGCGGCGCTCCTGGCGCACCCGGCTGGGACCCGAAGCCGGCGTCGGCGCTTCGGTCGCTACGCTCCCCGAGCGACGAACGGCGTTTCCGGCTCATCGTTCCGAGGCGTTGGATGAGGTTGCCGCGACCTGGGAGTCTTCGGTATGGAGATGGATCGGCGGACGTTTCTCGTGGCGTCGCTGGGTGGAGTGGCCGCCGCGGGTGTCGCGGGCGGAGCGTTCGTCGGCCGCAGGCTGCTGAGCGGCGGCGCGGAGCGCAAGTACGGCAAGACCGTGCTGCGCCAGCACGACGCCCCGTCTGACGCGCCGAACGTTCTCTTGTTGGGGATGGACGACTGCAACGACTGGGTCGGATTCCTGAACAACCATCCCGGTACCAAGACACCGAACCTCGACGCGCTGGCCGCCCAGAGTCTTGTCTTCCCCGCGGCATATTGCGCGGCGCCGATGTGTCTGCCGTCACGCACGGCCAATCTCTACGGGCTGAATCCGTGGGAGACGCAGATCTACGACCACTCCCCGCCGAGCCGGACGAACTACAACCGAATGAAGAACGTCACGCCGTCGGTGATCGACGACATCTGGGCGGCGGGCTACGACACGTTCGCGTCGGGCAAGGTCTTCCACGGCCCCGAGCCGCGACGGTGGACGAGCAATGAACACATCTATCCGTACGTCGTCGGATCCCAGCGCGAGGACCCGGGGATCCTGCCGGAGCAGTTCAATCCGAACTGGGTGTCGCCGTACGACCACAAGCGCATCGGCGACGGCAAGAATTTTCCCGCGAACGGCGTCGACTTCGGGCCGAGCGGCACGACGCCCCAGCAGGACCCGAACGGTCGCGGTGTCACTTGGATCACCGAACACCTCGTTGCCCCACACCGGCGGCCGTTCCTGCTCGCATTCGGGTCGACCACTCCGCACGAGCCGTGGCGTGTCCCGAAGCAGTTCTTTGACATGCATCCGCTCGACGAAGTGGTTGTTCCCGACTTCGGCGTGAAGGATCTCTCGGACCTGAGCGCGTATGCCCGCAACGACATCATCGATGCCGAGGGGCACATCTTCAAGGCGATGCTCGCGGCGGGCATCTGGAAGCCCGCAGTGCAGGCGTACCAGGCGGCGGTCAGCTTCGCCGACTGGCAGATGGGTGTTGCGCTCGACGCCCTCTCGCGGAGCAAGTACGCCGACAACACAGTGATCGCACTGTGGAGCGATCACGGCTATCACCTCGGCGAGAAGATGCACTTCGAGAAGTTCACGCTCTGGGAACGCGCAACCCGCGTCCCGTTCCTGTTGCACGTTCCCGGTCGTTTCGACCATCACCAGGAGTTCGACCGTCCGGTCTCGATGATGGACATGGGACCGACGCTCGTGGAGCTGTGCGGCGGGACCCTGCACGAGAAGAATCGGGGGATGAGCCTCTTCCCTCTGATCGCCGATCCGACCAAGGCCGACGCCCGCCCGCCGATCATGACGTGGCTCGCAGCGAACCACGCCGTGCGTCGCGGACCGTGGCGCTACATCCGCTACCGCACCGGCGACACCGAGCTCTACAACGTGCACACCGATCCGAACGAGCTGACGAACCTCTCCGCAGATCCGAAGCACGCGGCGACCATCGCGGAGCTCGACCGCTTCCTGCCGAAGCCGTAGCGAGCCCCTCCTACGAAGCAATCAATCTCCGTCCGAACATGACCGGTCCCGCCGGGCCCGAGCCGCCGGCCGGGCGACGCCGTAGTTCGGCCAACGTGGGAGGTTGACCCTTGCGACGTTCCGGGCAAAGGTGAAACAGTTCGTTGCGCCCCCCGCGGCGTGAGACTTCCGGAGGTCGTGTGGACGCGATTCATCGGCCCGGGGTGAGATCACCGTTTCGGGCGCTCGGACTGTTGCTGGTCGCTGTCATGGGTGTCCCGCTGACGACGGCGGCCGTCGCGGCGTCGGCAACAACACCGCCCGCCACGACGTTCAACTACACCGGAACGATTGCGCACTACACCGTTCCTGGTGGTGTCCACCATGTCGTGGTCGAGACGTGGGGCGCGGGAGCCGGTGGCCCCGGTGGCCATGCGCGCGGCACTCTCGCGGTGACGCCCGGCGAGTTGCTGCGCGTACGCGTTGGTGGCTCCAACGGGTTCAACGGTGGCGGCGCGGGGGGTGCGTTCGGCGGCAACGGCGGCGGCGCGACCGATGTGCGTCGGGGCGGCGACTCGCTCGCCGACCGTGTTGTGATCGCCGGTGGTGGCGGAGGCGGTGGCATCAACTCGTGCTGCAGCGGATTCTTCTCGGAGCCGTTTGGCGGGGATGGCGGGGGTGTCCGAGGCGGTGACGGTGGCGGCGAGTCGTGCGGCGACTGCGGCGGTCGCGGTGCGACGCAGACCGAAGGTGGAGCTGGCGCGTGCGGGTCCGGAAACCTCGGGAGTGGCGCTGACGCGTGCAGTGGCGACGGTGGTGGCGGTGGTGGCGGCGGCGGCTTGTACGGCGGTGGCAGCGCCAGCGGCTTCAGGGATACGTCGCCGAGCTGTCTGCCTTTCTGCGGCGGGTACGGATGGGGCGGGGGTGGCGGCTCGGGCTTTGTCACGCCATCTGCGTATGCCGCGGCCAACGAGGCAGGCGTCAACGTCGGCGACGGGCATGCGTCGATCCGACCGGCGTCGCCGCCGTCGGCACCGCAGCACGTGTTCGCATTTCCCCTGAATGGGCGCGTCCCCGTGGGATGGACGCCGCCTGCGAACAACGACCTTCCCATCGCGGGCTACACGGTCAGGGTGTATCAGGGCGGCGTGCTGCAACAGGCCGTCGTCGCGCCGACCGCGCGGTCGTACATCGTCACGGGCCTTACGAACGGTGAGGCGTACGCGTTCACTGTCGCGGCGTCCAACGCGACTGGTACGGGGGCGGCGTCCGCGCGGCTGGCGGTTCGCGTCGGTACTCCGGTGTTCTTGCAACTTCCGGTCGCGAGCCCCGGCAACGGCTCGATGACGGTGACTTGGCATCCGCCGATCACCAACGGTTCCGACGTCACGCAGTACAGGCTCACGCCGTACCGATCGGGCGTGGCCCAGACGCCGCTGGTGTTCGGTCCCGCGAGGACCAGCACCCTCATCACCGGATTGACGAACGGCGATGTGTACACATTCGTGATCGTGGCCAAGAACGCGAACGGGACCGGTCCACCATCGGATCCCTCGGTCGCGGTCAATGTCGGTGCGCCGGGACCGCCGGGCGCGCCATCCGCTTCGCCCGGCAATGCGTCGGCGACCGTGTCGTGGACGGCTCCCGCGACGAACAATGGCTCGGCGGTGGTCGGCTACGTCGTCACGCGGTACGGCGGCGGGGCGCGGGTATCCCGCGTCTACAACTCCACGGCGACGACACAAGTCGTCACCGGGCTGACGAACGGCACGACGTACACGTTCACGGTCGCGGCCAAGAACGCCCGCGGCATCGGCGCGCAGTCAGTGGCTTCCAACGCGGTCACGCCGTCCTGACGCGGGCGGAGTCACGTGCTCACCTACGCGATCTGTCACGTCGCGTTTCGCCTGCGCGGCGCTACTTGCTATTCCCAGTGCGCGTGCATGAAGCGACGCACTTCGCGCGTGAGCTCTTGATCTTCCGGCGCCAAGCCGTAGAAGCCGCCGTGCGGTGCCGCCTCGAAGACGTGCAGCTCGGCCGGCACGTCGGCGGCACGCAATGCGCGGTGCATCCGCACCGTGTTCGACAGGTAGATGTCGCGCGTGCCACTCGCCAGCAGGGTCGGTGGGAAGCCCGTGGTGAAGTCTCCGAACAGCGGTGAGACATACGGGTGCGAGAGGTCATGGCCGCGCGCGTAGAGGAGGGGCCGCGGTGAGCCGCCGCGCAGCATCGTGTCGACGCCGTCGTTGGTATGGAACGTGTCGCCCGACTCGGTGAGATCGACTTCCGGCGTGAGCAGGACGGCGGCCGCGGGCATCGGCAGTCCTAGGTCGCGGGCGCGCAGAATCGTTGCCGCGGCGAGGTTGCCACCGGACGACGTGCCGAGAACGATGATCTCCTCCGGCCGGTGTTCGTGCAACAGTGCCTGGTAGGCCGCGACACAGTCGTCGAGCGGTGTCGGGTACGGGTGATCGGGTGGCATCCGGTAGTCGACGGCCCACAGGCGTATCCCGATGCGCGCTGCCGAGTTCACGGCCGACGCGCGGCAACACGCGCCGCCGCCAGTCATGAATCCGCCGCCGTGGAGCTCGAGGAACACACGGCGATCGGCGTCCGCGATTCCTTTCGGAGTGATGACGTACACCATGGGGCCGTCGAGGCCGATCTCGGCGACGTCGACCGCCTCGTGTGACGCCGACTCGGTGATCATCGGGAGTATTGCCTCGTCGCGCGCGGTGATCAGCGCGCGCCACGCGTCGACATCCTCCACTGCCGGGAGCTCGCGCCGTTCCATCTCGCCCATCGCGAGGACGGCCTGCGCTTCGCGACTTAGGTGTCGCGGAACCGGGATGTCGCGCGCGGGGACATGCAGCACCGGCGAGGCGTTGGTTGTCGTCACGGCTTTTCGTTGTTCCCGATGTCGCGGCCGTCCCGACGATGGCGTACCGGCGCGGGGAGAACCGTGGTGTTCTCGGGAACGTCGCGTACGACGACAGCGTTCGCGCCGACGCGCGCCCCGCGGTGCACGACGACCGGGCCGAGCAGCTGGGCGCCCACGCCGATGTGCACACCTGTTTCGATGACCGGGCCGCGATAGTTTCCCCAGACAAGTCCGATGCCCGCCCACGGGGCGATGGTCACCCCGCTGTGGATCTCGGAGTAGCCGTCGATCACGTTCTGGCCGTGGGCGATGTACACGCCGGGATGGATGACGACGGGATCGCCGATGCTCACTTGAGCGATCATGATCGCGAGCCGGTGGAACACGCGCGGCAACCCCGGGACACCGAGTGCCTGGAGGCGCGCTTTCGCCCGGTAGCAGACCTGCGCAAGGAATGCGTCGCTGACGCAACACAACCGGACGATCTGCACGACGGCGTCGAGCCGACCGCGAAAGACGAATCGCTCACTCCGGCACGCGAGCGCGAACTTCGCATCGGCGCGAACCGCTTCAACGAACCGCGGGTGCTTTGCGCGGACGTCTGCGCGCAATTGCTTCTTGCCGCGTTCGATCTGCACCGGCGGCGCCGAGGCCCTGCTCGCGCTCTCGCTCATCTCACGTCCGCCCCGCCGACGCCCCTCGTCATGCGATCAGACTCGCTCGCCCCACCGGATGCTGTCAACGCGAGTTGCACGTCTCGCGATGCAGCCGTTGGGCGACTTCGATCCCAAGGCGACACACGACGCGGGCCGCCCGGATCAACACGGTCACCGCATGAGCATCACCCAGCCGATCACCGGCATCGTCGTCCGCATCCTGGCCGTCGTGACCGTCACCGCTCTCCTGGGCGCGGCTGCCAGTGGTTCGTCGACATCCCGTGCGGCGGAGGATCGTCTCGGCACACACTTTTTCGGCAGGCCGCGGGACGCTCGCGGGATCGAAACCGCCTGACCGTGCGCGAGAGTGTCCCTGAACTGCACTTGCGAGAGTCGGGGTGCCGGGATTTGAACCCGGGGCCTCAGCGTCCCGAACGCTGCGCGGCTGCATCTGTGCGAACGGCGATGAACTGTTTTCGCAGGTCGTCGCGGTTACATGGACGGCACCGACGCGGTGCGTACGGCTCCGGATGCGCCGCGGATGCGCCGCGCTTGCGCCGCGCTCATGCCATTACCCCTACCTCATGCTCGGGTCGTGCTCGTGAAGCCAGTCGCGGCCAAGCGAGCCGCTCTTCGTCTTCTTCGCCGAGGGGTTCCACTGAGGCCAGATGTCCCAGGGCTTGAGGCCGCAGGCGTCGGCGGCTCGTTGTGCGTCAACCTGTTCGAGGTCGCGAATCTCAAGCTCGTCTTCGGGTATCCCGGTCATTGTCGAGACGGCCGCGGGGGATTGGTCAGTCCTGTGTACGAGCGCGATTGCCGGATAGGGCGGCTTCCGTTCCGACGGAACCTTCACCTTCTTCCGCGAACCGTGGAGAGCGCCTTGTCGGATGGTGTCGCGTTCGGCCTGCGTCGATCCGACGTTGGGGACCTCTGTTGGAGGTGCTACCGGAGCGCCCAGCAAGTCGGCTTGATCGCCGAACGGGGCCGACCGTTCCGGCTCTTCTTGTTGCTCGCGCGCGAGCCGAGTGCCCTCCGCAATCAACCGGAGGGTCTCACTGCTGCGATCGGTCTCGTCAGGTGTGCGGGCCGCGTCGTGTTCAGCTCCGCGTGAGGATTGGCCTGGCGCGCGTGTCAGCTTGTGCTCGTCGATCTTGCTCGGGTCGGCGGGCAGGACCGCGGTCGTTTCCCGCTCGGATCGGAGGGTGCCCGCTGGTTGGTCTTCACCGAAGAGCGCGGACCACGCGCGTTGTAGACGTTGACCGAAAGTCTTGTCCCTTGTCTTCTGGCCGTCCTTCTCGTGCGTGCGGTTCCACGCGCTCAGCCGAGCTTTGAGCGAGCGGAGTGCTGGACGTTCAGCGGCGAACGCAGCCGTCTGCAATGTCTGTGCCTCGGGCAGCTTCAGGTTCCCAAAATGCTCGCTGCGGGCCGTCGCGTACTCGGCACGAACTTCGTCAGGCGTCATCCACGGGCTTGCGTCGATGATGATGCGCTCCAACGCGGGAATCCAATGCCCTCGCACGGTCATGCGGATGTTCGGCAAGAGCGGCAGCGTCTCGGTCAGGACGACCAGCCGCGCGTTCGGCGGCGTCCACCCGTGGGCGCCGAGACGCTCGACGAGCGCACGAAACCGTTTGGCGGTGCCTTCGTCGGCAGGCCGCCATGACTCGCGCTGTGCGCGCGTCCGATCTCCTTACCAATCAGCCGAGCTGGCCAACCCTGCGCCGCCAACTCCGCGATCCGCCACTTCTCCAACTCCGACAACCGTTCCACAACACACCTCCCGATCGGATCCAACCCGATCGAAGGCGGTGATGCGATGACCCCGTGAGACCGCCACCGTTCTGCTCTCACTCCGTCCGTGTCTCAACTCGCTCAGCTAGCTAATGTTTGGCGCGCGGCGCGCCCGGGCGAGCAACATGCCGGCCTCGTCCGCAATGACGTCGACGGCGACGAAACCGGCGCCGCGCAGCTCGTCCGCGAGCGTGTCATCGGTCCAGAAGCGACGAACCCAATTGTTCATCTCGGTCTCGACGAGCCGGCCGTCGACCCAGAGTTCGTAGATGCCCAGACCCTCCTCGACAAGCATCGTCGGGTCGTAACGACTGATGTCTCGCGAGACGATCCGTGCGCCGTCCGGACGGTCCCACCAACGGCCGAACCATCGGCCGGTGCGACGGGGGGCCATCGCCGGCGTTTCAGCTTCCAGGATCAACTCGCCATCCGGCTCGAGGTGCTCGTAGACGCGTTGAAGCCCGACGCGGTAGTCGTTCTCTTCGACCAGCAAACCGAACGAACCGGCCGCAATAAACGCCAGCCCGTAACGACGAGGGAGTTCGAGCTCCTGGACGAACTGCCGAGTCAAAGACACGGTGACGCCAGCCTCACTGCACTTTCGTTCGCAGGCGGCGAGCATGTCGTCCGAGGCATCGACGCCGTCGATATCGAAGCCCCCATTCGCGAGCGGCGCAAGAAACCGGCCCGACCCACACATCACCTCGAGCAGCGGTCCATGACTTCGGCGCGCAAACAGGGTCCAGCGCGCGAGTTCCTCTTCGGGCGCTTTGGGCTTGTCGAGGTCGTACGCCTCGGTAAGCAATCGCTTGTACTCAGCAAAGGGCACGACCCATCCTGGCATCGTGACGCAGCCGATGTGTGACCCAGCGCTAGCGCGTCATAACTGCGGCGGTCTCAGGGGATCAACGCATCGGCACCTTCGATCGAGTTTGATCGATCGGGAGGTGTGGTGTGGAACGGTTATCGGAGCGGGAGAAGGAAGAGATCGCGCGGTTGGCCGCGGCGGGTTTGCCGAGCCG
>JBBRXX010000014.1:0-113043 GCA_038238245.1 Acidimicrobiia bacterium | reverse complement strand
CGGCACCGCAAGGGATTGCCGGTCCACGGTCAGCGCACCCGTACCAACGCTCGCACCCGGAAGGGACCGAAGAAGACGGTCGCCGGGAAGAAGCGGGCCCGCAAGTAGCAACCGGAAGTCTGAGGGGAAGTGGCAAAACCTACTGCTGGCGGTCGTCGCCCGAAGCGCCGAGAGCGCAAGAACGTCGCGTATGGCGTCGCGCACATCAAGTCGTCGTTCAACAACACGATCATCACGTTCACCGATCAGCTGGGCAACACGCTGTCGTGGGCCAGCTCGGGGAACGTCGGGTTCAAGGGCTCGCGCAAGAGCACGCCGTTCGCGGCGCAGCTCGCGGCCGAGGCCGCGGCGCGGCGTGCGATGGAGCACGGCGTCCGCCGGGTCGACGTGATGGTGAAGGGCCCGGGCTCGGGTCGCGAGACCGCGATTCGGTCCATCCAGAACAGCGGGATCGAGGTCGTCGGTATCAAGGACGTGACGCCGATCCCGCACAACGGGTGCCGCCAGTCCAAGCGGCGGAGGGTGTAGGTCATGGCTCGCGAGTTGACAGGCGCGGTGTGCCGGTTCTGCCGGCGCGAGCGCATGAAGCTGTTCTTGAAGGGCACCAAGTGCGACACGATGCGGTGCCCGATCGAGCGCCGTCCCTATCCGCCGGGCCAGCACGGCCGTGGTCGGGTGCGCGACAGCGAGTACTTGCTCCAGCTGCGGGAGAAGCAGAAGGCGCGCCGTATCTACGGCCTGCTCGAGAAGCAGTTCCGCCTCGTCTACGACAAGGCGAACCGCATGGGCGGCATCACCGGCGAGAACCTGCTGCGGCTGCTCGAGCAGCGTCTCGACAACGTCGTCTACCGCGCGGGATTCGCATCGAGCCGCAATCAGGCTCGTCAGTTCGTTCGTCACGGCCACGTGTCGGTGAACGGCAAGCGCGTCACGATCCCGTCGTACATCCTGCGCCGGAATGATGCCGTGTCACTGCGCGACAAGGCGCAAAGGATGATCGTGATCCGGCACAACATCGACACGCTGGATCGCATCGCACCCCAGTGGCTCGACGTGAAAGCCGGCGAGTTCACCGCGACGGTGCGCGACCTGCCGCTTCGCGAGCAGATCGACGTACCGGTGCGCGAACAGCTCATCGTCGAGCTCTACTCCAAGTAACTCCCCCCAAGACGAGGCGCCCCTCATGCTCATCATTCAGCGTCCCGAAATCGAAGCAGGCGATGCCGATGGCAACGTCCAGAGCTTCACGATCTCCCCGCTCGAGCCCGGCTTCGGGCACACGCTCGGCAACAGCCTGCGGCGCACACTGCTGTCCTCGATTCCGGGGGCCGCGGTCACGCAGGTGCGCTTCGACGACGCGCTGCACGAGTTCGACGTCATCAAGGGTGTGAAGGAGGACGTCACCGACGTCATCCTCAACCTGAAGGATCTCGTGCTGCGGTGCAGCTCCGACGAGGCGGTCACGCTTCGGCTCGACAAGCGCGGTCCCGCCGAGGTGAGGGCCGGCGACATCCAGACGACCTCCGACGTAGAGGTGCTCAACGGCGATCTCTACCTCGCGAACGTCAACGCCTCCGGTCGCATCGCCCTCGACCTCACGGTCGAGCAGGGTCGCGGCTATCTGTCGGCCGAGCGAAACAAGCGCACGACGACGATCGGCGTGATCCCGGTCGACGCGATCTTCTCGCCCGTCCGGCGGGTGTCGTTCTCGGTCGAGCCGACGCGCGTCGAGCAGGCCACGAACTTCGACAAGCTCACCCTCGAGATCGAGACCGATGGCTCGATCACGCCGCGCGACGCCCTCGCGTCCGCGGGCGACACGCTGCGCAAGCTCGTCGACCTCGTTGCGGAGCTCTCGGAGCAGCCGCGCGGCCTCGAGCTGGGGGAAGTCGCCTCGCCGACGTCGACCTCGCCCGACCTCGATCTGGCGATCGAGGAGCTGGACCTTTCGGAGCGTCCGCGCAACTGTCTGAAGCGCGCGCGCATCGACTCGATCGGCCAGCTCGTCCAGAAGTCCGAAGACGATCTGCTCGCGATCACGAACTTCGGCGCCAAGTCGCTCGAAGAAGTGATCCAGAAGCTCGACGAGCGTGGTCTGTCGTTGCGGGTGAAGGAGTAGGACGCCGTCATGCCGGCTCCCAAGAAGGGCGCGCGCTTCGGTGGCGACGCCGCGCACCAAAAGGCGATGCTCGCGAACCTTGCCGCGCACCTGATCGCATCCGAAAAGGGCGCGATCACGACGACGGAGGCCAAGGCCAAGGCGTTGCGACCGTACGTGGAGAAGCTCGTCACTAAGGCCAAGCACGGCGGTCTGCACAAGCAGCGTCAGGTCGTGTCGACGATTCACGACAAGGACGCCGCGCATCGGCTCTTCGTCGACATCGGACCGCGTTACGCCGACCGCAACGGCGGCTACATCCGCATCCTCAAGCTCGGACCGCGCCCGGGTGACAACGCGCCCATGGCGCGCGTCGAGTTCGTATAGCTAGGGCTGCCGGCCTACGAAGCAGAGCATGCGCGTTTGCGCGTCGGCATTCGGAGGCGGCGCGATCTTGTCGCCGAAGGCGCCGGGGCCGCGCATCTTGTCGTCCATCGGCTCGAGGGTTTCGAGCACCTCTTGCGACGCCGTTTCCGGAAGCTTGTCGTCGAGACCGGTGGCGCGGGCAAGGTCCCAGGTGTGCACCAGCGCGTCGGGCGCGAGGAAGTTGTGGATGCTCTGCTCGAACGACGCCTTGCCGAACATGCCGTCGTATTCCTTCTGCGCCACCTTCGGGTCGTCGAGCGCGCGCTGGATCGCGTCGCGAGCCGAATGCCATGCCGCGACCGGGTCTTCGTCCACCGAGGGTGCCGGCGGCAGCTTCTCGTCGGCGAAACCGAGGAACATCCCCGACGTGTCGACGACGTGACGGACGACGTCTCGGGCGGTCCAGTCCTCGCACGGCGACTGGTTCTCCCAGCGGTCCGCGGGGACGGCAACCACTCGTGCGTCGAATTCGGCGGCGTTGGCGCGATATCGATCCGATGGCTTGGTCATGAGATTTACGGTACCCGGCTCCGTCGGGGAAACTCCCCGGATGACGTTGTTCGACGCGTCTCGTGCTGCTCGCCCGAGCCCCGAGCCGGCGCAGGTCCGAATGGTCGTCGCGTACGACGGCACGGATTTCAGCGGGTTCGCGGCGCAGCCCGGCCAGCCGGGGGTGCGGACGGTCGGCGGCGTCCTGGCCGACGCGCTCGGCAAGGTGCTCCGCCACGAAGTGCAACTGTCGTGCGCCGGCCGGACCGACGCGGGCGTGCACGCATGGGGCCAGGTGGTCGGCTTCCCGTCAGCGGCCGACCTGCCGACCGATCCGCGTCGCGTGCAGACCGCGGTCAGCTCGATGCTCGGACCGGAAGTCGTCGTTCGCGCCGCCGAGCTGGTCGCGCCCTCGTTCGACGCGCGTCATGCCGCGCAGTGGCGCCTTTACCGCTACACCATCCTCAACCGCCCGGTGCCCGATCCGTTTCGCGATCGCTTCACGTGGTGGGTTCCCGAGCCGCTCGATCTGCGTGCGCTGCGGCTCGCGGCTGATCCGTTCGTCGGTTCCCACGACTTCACGTCGTTCTGCCGGAAGGGTCCGCCCGGTTCGTCGACGGTCCGCAATGTCATGCACTCGCGTTGGATCGACGAGGGCGACGGTGTGCTGCGTTACGAGATACGCGCCAACGCGTTCTGCTGGCAGATGGTGCGGTCGATCGTCGGCACGCTCGTCGAAGTCGGGTCCGGCAGGCGCAAGCCCGGGGACATACTGGGGATCCTGCGCGCGTGCGACCGCGACGCCGCGGGCCAGCTCGCCCCGCCGCGCGGATTGTGCCTGTGGGAGGTCGGCTACTGACGATCAGCGGGACTGCACGCACGGCACCGTGGTGCTCTGCGGCAGCTTCTCGCCGGGCGTCAACGTCATCGTGATTGCGCAGCCGATCGCCGTGGTCGTCGTCACGTGGCGGCCCGAGGCGTCGGGAATTGCGCGCGACGACCCGGTCGTGGACGTTGTCGATCGATCGATCGTTGCCGGCGTGCCGCGTCTCGCGAACTCGGCCCGCGTGGGTGCCTTGCTCTGCTCGTACAGCGTGGTGAGCTCGGAGTCGCTGACGTGCTTGGTGCCGCCCCACAATGTGAGTGCGGCGAGACCCAACAAGATCGCCGCCGCCAGCGCGAGCACCCTGCGCATCAAAGGCAAGCGTATTGCAGCAGTGCGACGCGGCTGCGTTATGCGGCGGGAACCCCGAAATACAGAAAGCCGTACGCCTCATCGCGGGCGTCGATGCCGGCCGCGCGCAGCGTGACATCCCAATCGCCTTTGCACGCGGGGTCGTTCTCCTGCATGCCGTGATCGGCCACGAGGACGAACGCGCAGTCGTCGAAGCTTCCGGACTGCTCGACGGCGGCGAGGATCTCGCCGAGCCGGCCGTCGCTGTCGCGTACCGAGGCGGCCGCAATCTCGGAGTACGGGCCGCCTTCGTGCATCGCGGCGTCGGTGAGCGTGAAGTTGCACCACATGAACCGCGGCAATGGGTACTCGACGTCGCGGTAGCGGCCCCCGACAATGCCCAACGCCTGGTCCGTGCCCATGTGGTCGACGATCGACGACCAGGAGTAGTCCTTCGACGGTCGTACGAATCGTTCGGTCGTGTGCGGCAACCCGAACGGATCACGCGGGATCGGCGGCACTTCGCCGCGCCGGAAGAAGTCGAACGTGGAATAGCTCGCGCCGCGATCGCAAGGCTCGTTGACCGACGCAGTGAACGCGTCGGGCCACGTGCGGTGCACCGCGTCGTGGATCGTCTCGACACCGGACGCGAGGTGCTGCATGCACCACGGCCAGGTCGCCGAGGAGTTCGTGATCACCTGTTCGCCGGCCTCGCGGTCGTACCACGCGTTGTTGAGGATGCCGTGGTGACCGGGGTGTGCGCCGGTGAGGATCGAGGTGTGGTTCGCCAACGTGACGGTCGGCAACGACGCGATCGCGCCGTGCTCGTACGCGGTGCCGTGGTCGATCAAGCGCGCCACGTTCGGTGCCTCGCCACGCGCCGCCATGTCGTACAGGACGTTCGCGTTCGTGCCGTCGAACAACACGCCGATGACGTGGCGCGGCCGCTCGGACGGGTCGAGCACCTCGTCGAGCACGCCACCGTCCTGGCGGGCGAGGTACCGGTCGTCCGCGAGCGGCGCGCACCCGAGGAGCGCGGCGATGGTCGGCGCGACATCGACGAGCCGCGCCGCGCGCGGCACGAGGCCGTGCGCGCGTACGCCTTTGCCTGCGATCACGAACGGTGCGCGCGCCTGGACGATGCCGAGCGAGCCGTGCTCGCCGAGGTGCCCGCCCTGGTCCTCCCAGTTGTGGGCCGCCGAGTGCAGCACGCACAGGTCGGGCGCGGCCGGGGCATCGAACAGCTGGGCGATGTGCTCGTACGCGAACGGATACGCGTTGTCGCCGCGACAAGGGTGGGGCCGGCGCCGCTCCTCGGCAAGGGGCGTGAACGCGGCCGTCGACTGGTCGGCGAGCGGATCGTTGCCCTCGGTCGCGACACGTTCGAAGCCGCCACCGGCGCGGCGGAATGTGACCCGCCCGTCGTGCGTGCGTGCCTCGTACACCCCGTCCCGATGGCTGCACACCATGTCGACGATCGGTTCGAGCGCGGTGTCGCACAGCACGGCGAGCGCCGCCTCCGCCGCGGCCCGGTGGGTGTCCGGAACCTGGTGGGGCGCCACGACCTCGGTCACGGAGCGCAACTTACATTGCGCCCTCGCGGCCGGGCTTCGACCGTTCTCCGGGAACCGGCTATCGTGTGTCGTTCGTCCGGCGGTGCATCGCGCGCCCGGGCAGGCCCCACGTGATCGAAACGTGATCGAAAGAGCTCAGGTGCGCACGTTCACGCCCAAAGCCAAGGACATCACCCGGCAGTGGCACGTCATCGACGCCGAAGGCGCGATCCTCGGCCGGCTGTCCACCGAGGTGGCGACGTTGCTGCGCGGCAAGCACAAGCCGATCTGGGCACCGCACCTCGACACGGGTGACCACGTCGTGATCGTGAACGCCTCCAAGCTCGCGGTCGGGCAGCGCAAGCAGCTGCAGAAGACCTACTTCCGCCACACCGGCTACCCGGGCGGCATCCGCAGCGAGAGCCTCGAGCACCTGCTCGCGCGCGATCCCGAGAAGGTCGTGCGGCTGGCGGTGCGCCGCATGCTCCCGAAGGGTCCGCTCGGCCGGCAGATGCTGAAGAAGTTGAAGATCTACGCGGGCCCGACGCATCCGCACCAAGCACAACAGCCGGTCGTGCGGCCGCTTCCCGAGCGGTCCAAGGCCCGGATCTCGTGACCACAGAGGACGCTTCGTGAGCAAGCCCTTGATCCAGACGACCGGACGGCGCAAGGAGTCGATTGCCCGCGTCCGGCTGCGCCCCGGGACCGGACAGATCACGGTGAACGGGCGCGCCTTCCCGGCGTACTTCCCGATCCTCACGCACCAGGTGATCGCCAAGGAGCCGCTGCGCCTCACGCAAACCGAAGAGGTCTACGACGTCGATGCAACGCTCGGCGGCGGCGGCGTGAGCGGCCAGGCGGGCGCGATCCGGCTCGGCATTGCGCGCGCGCTCGTGGCGCTCGACCCCGACACCCGCGGTGTCCTGAAGAAGGCCGGGATGCTCTCTCGTGACGCACGTGAGAAGGAGCGTCGCAAGTACGGCCTCAAGAAGGCCCGCAAGGCGCCGCAGTACTCGAAGCGCTAAGGCAACCGAGCGCGGCAACGGAGCAATGACGGTGCGGACGCAGCGGAGCCAGGGATGGCGCAGCGAGGGAGCCATTTGACGGTGCTGCAGTTCGGCACCGACGGCGTGCGCGGTGACGCGGACACCGACCTCACGTCTCCGCTCGTCATCTCGTTGGGCCGGGCCGTCGCGCGTGCGCTACGACCGGCCCGCGCGCTCATCGGGCGCGATACCCGGGCGTCGGGGGCTCGCATCGAGACCGAGCTCGCGCGCGGCTTGGTCGCCGAAGGAGTGGCGCCCGTGTTCCTGGGCGTCCTGCCGACACCCGCGATCGCCTTCCATGCGGCCCGCGCCGCTACGCCGGCCGCGATCGTGTCGGCGAGCCACAACCCGTGGACCGACAACGGCGTGAAGATCATCGGCCCGGACGGTCGGAAGCTGCCCGACGACGCCGAGCAGCGCATCGAAGCGGAGCTGCACGGCCAGGCCGACTCAGCAGTCCCGGACTCGGTCGAGCACGCGGCCGCGCTTCCCGACGCGGGCGCGCCGTACATCGGTCACCTGCTCGCGGCGCTCGATGGCCGCACCCTCGAGGGCATGCGCGTCGTGCTCGATTGTGCGAACGGCGCGGCCTTCGAGGTCGGCCCGAGCGCGATGCGCGCGGCGGGCGCGGACGTGACGGTGCTGCACGCGCAGCCCGACGGTCGCAACATCAATGCGTCGTGCGGATCGACACATCCCGCGTCCTTGCAACGGGCCGTGCGTGAGCAGGGTGCGGCGCTCGGGCTCGCGCTCGACGGAGACGCCGATCGTGTGATCGCAGTCGACGAGCGCGGCGAGGTCGTCGACGGTGACCAGATCATGACGATCACCGCGCTCGACATGCACGCGCGGGGTCAGCTGCGCGGCGACACCGTCGTCGCGACCGTGATGTCGAACATCGGCCTGCGGCGCGCATTGCGTGATGCCGGTATCGACCTGATCGAGACCCCGGTCGGCGACCGCTACGTCGTCGCGGAGATGCAAGCGCGTGATCTTGCGCTCGGTGGCGAGCAGTCGGGCCACATCGTGTATGCCGACCATGCGACGACCGGCGACGGGCTCCTCACCGGCCTGTTCCTCTGCGACGCCGTGCGCCGGTCGGGCCGGCCGTTGTCGGCGCTGGCCGGGCAGATGGTCCGCTTCCCGCAGCTCCTGGTGAACGTCCGTGTCGCCCGGCGGGTCGACCTCGCCGATGCCCCCGAGCTCCGGGACTGCGTTCGATCGATCGAGGCCGAGCTCGGCGATGACGGTCGGGTGCTGGTGCGGGCATCGGGGACCGAGCCGCTCGTGCGGATCATGGCCGAAGCGCCCTCACAGGATGCTGCGGAGCGCGCGGTAGAACGGCTACGGCACGTGGTCGAGTCAGCATTCGGGGCGCGCCCGCCGTCATAGAATCCCTCCCGATGTGCGGCATTGTGACCGTGGTACGCCACCGCGGCGATCGCACGACCCCGGATCTCGCGGCGCTCGTGGCCGCCCTCGACGGGGTCGAGGCGTCGCTGCGATCGAGTGAGCCACGGCCGGGGACACTCGACGAGGCGGCGCGGGCATTGGCCGCGGTCGATCGCGAGCTGCTCGTGGGCGACGGGATCGGGGCGCTCGTCGCCGACCCGGTGCACCGGGCCGCGCTCGAGCATCGCGCCGACGCATGCTTCGCGCTCCTGGGCGCAATCGAGAACCGGCTGGACGCGGGCGCGCTCGACGGCGACGAGATCGAGGCGGTGAACGCCGCGCTCGTCGCGTGCAAGGACGCCGTCTGGGCGATCCGCAACGACCGCATCGGTGCGGCGCGCGCGGTGCTCGATCTGGTCGGCCCGTCACCGTGCGGCCCCGCGGCCCTCGCCGCGTTCCACTCCATCCAGATCGCGCTGTCGGCCCTGGACCGCCTCGAGGTGCGGGGTCGTGACTCCGCCGGTCTGCACGTGATGGTCACCAATCACGGGCTCGACCTCTCCGATCCGACGATCTCGCGCCTCATCGACGCCCGGGCCACGGACCCGTTGTTCACCACCGGAGCGGTGCGCGCCCCCGGCGGTCACCTCAGCTTCGTGTACAAGACCGCCGCCGAGATCGGCGAGCTCGGCGACAACACCGCCCGCATCCGCGCCCAGATCCGCGACGACGAGCTGTTGCGGCTCTCGCTACGGGCCGACACCGCCGACGCGTCGGTGCTCGCCCATACGCGCTGGGCGAGCGTGGGCATCATCTCCGAGGCCAACGCGCACCCCTTGAACGAGGAGGAGCTCGACGACGTGTTGCGGCCGTTCGTCGCGGCCGCGCTCAACGGCGACGTCGACAACTACGCCGACCTCAAGGCCCTCGAAGGTCTCCATTTCGCGGCCGAGGTGACGACCGACGCCAAAGTCATCCCCGCGCTCGTCGCGCGGCGTCTGGAGCGCGGCGAGTCGCTCGTGGAGGCGTTTCGCGCCACCGTCGCGTCGTTCGAGGGATCGGTCGCGATCGTCGCCCAGTCCGCCGCCGACCCCGACAAGATGCTGCTCGCGCAGCGCGGAAGTGGCCAAGCGCTGTACGTCGGTTTCGGGCCTGACACGTTCGTCGTCGCGAGCGAGCCGTACGGCATCGTCGCCGAGTGCCAAACGTATCTGCGGCTCGACGGCGAGACCATGCTCGATCCCGGCAACCCCGCGAGCCAGGGTCAGGTCGTGGTGCTCGACCGCACCCGCGCGGGTTCGATCGACGGCGTGCAACGGCTGTCGTACGACGGACGCGAGCTCCCCGTGTCGGCGCTCGACGTGCAGCACGCGCCGATGACGACACGTGACGTCGATCGCGGCGAAGCCCCTCACTACCTCTACAAGGAGATCACCGAGGCGCCGGCGTCGTTCCGCAAGACCTTGCGCGGCAAGATCGTCGAGCGCGACGCGCAACTCGAAGTGCACCTTCCCGCCGAGTCGTTGCACCCCTCGGTGCTCGATCGCCTGCATTCCGGCTCGGTCCGGCGGGTGCTCGTCATCGGGCAGGGGACCGCGGCCATTGCCGGGCAGAGCCTGGCGCACGCGCTGCGCGGCGCCACGTCGGGCATGCTCCTCTCGATCGACGCGTTGACCGCGACCGAGCTCTCGGGCTTCGGACTCGACGCCGACATGCACGACACGCTCATCGTCGCGATCTCGCAGTCGGGGACGACGACCGACACGAACCGCACGGTGGACCTTGCACGATCGCGCGGCGCCCTGGTGATCGCGATCGTGAACCGCCGGCAGAGTGACCTGGTCGACAAGGCCGACGGCGTGCTCTACACGTCCGACGGTCGTGACGTCGAGATGAGTGTCGCGTCGACCAAGGCGTTCTACTCACAGGTCGCGGCCGGCTTCTTGCTCGCGTACGCCCTCGCCCGCGAGCTCGGTGCGGATGACGCCGCCGCGCGTGCGTACCGGCACGAGCGCCTCGGGGCGCTCCGGGAGATTCCCGACGCGATGACCGTCCTGATCGGCAGGCGGGACACGATCGCGGCCGCCGCCCAGCGCAACGCGTTGGCGCGCCGCTCGTGGGCGGTGGTCGGCAACGGCGTGAACCGCGTCGCGGCCCAAGAGATCCGGATCAAGCTCTCGGAGCTCTGTTACAAGTCGATCGCGTGCGACATCACCGAGGACAAGAAGCACATCGACCTGTCGGCCGAGCCGATGATCATCGTGTGCGCGGCGGGTCTTCGGGGCTCGAACGCGGACGACGTCGCCAAGGAGATGGCGATCTACCGCGCGCACAAGGCCGCGCCGATCGCGATCGTGGACGACGGCGAGGCCCGGTTCGGGTCGGCGCTCGAGACGATCGCGGTTCCCCAGGTACATCCCGATCTCGCGTTCGTCCTGTGCACGATGGCGGGGCACCTCTTCGGGTACGAGGCCGCGCTGGCGATCGATGCGTCGGCGCGGCCGTTGCGCGAGGCGCGGGGTTGCATCGAGCACGCGCTCGCCGCGGACCGCCGCGGCGGTGATCCTCTCGAAGCCCTTGGCGGGGAGCTGGAGCCGCTCGCGGCCCAGTTCTTCGACGGCCTCGGCACGGGGAGCTACGACGGCGCGCTCGAAGCGGGCACTGCGGTACGGCTGGCATCGGTGCTCCGCTACGCGACCGGGATCATCCCGCTCGACGCCTACCAGATCGAGTTCGGCAAGGTCGGCACGCCGAGCACGGTGATCGAAGGCCTCACGGCCGCGTTGACGAAGGCGATCGAGGAGCTGACGCGTCCGATCGACGCGATCAAGCATCAGGCCAAGACGGTCACCGTGGGAATCTCGCGATCCGACGAGACGCTGCTGCACGTGCCGCTCGTGCAGGAGGTCCTCACGACGGGCGCGCCGCGCGACAGCCTCACCTACCGGGCACTGCGCACCCTCGTCGCCCTCGACGCGACCGTCGACGCCGTTCGCGGCTGGACGCGCTACAACATCACGGGCGACACGATCCATGTGATCGACCGCGGGGGTATCGGTCGCGACATTCCCTCGCGCACCGACGCCTATCCGGTGCTGCGCGGTACCAAGCACCGGGCAGCGAGCGAGCGGGAGGTGACCGTGGCGCGCGGTGCCGACGGCCGCACGCTGATCCTCGTTCCCGAGGTCAAGGGCAACCAGACGACCGGCCTCACGCTCCTGCACGTGCAGTTCCGTGATCGCCTTCCCGGCGACGCGGCGCGCCGCGTCCTCGAGGGCTATCGAGACCGCTACCGCGCGATCGCCGACCAGGTCACCGAGACCGAACCGGTGATGCGCGACGACGTGCTCGGCACGATCGACCTCGTCGAGCTGCTCACGGATCCCGTCGTCGCCCTCGCGAACCACTGGCGGTCGTGAAAGGGGTACTCACACCCCACGAGATGGCCGAGGCGGACGCCCGCGCGATCGCGGCGGGAACACCTGAAGCCGTGCTCGTCGAGCGGGCGGGTGCCGCCGTCGCGCGCCACGCGGAGCGGATGCTCGCCGGCGCCTACGGCCGGCGCGTCGTGGTCGTCGCGGGCAAGGGCAACAACGGCGCCGACGGAATCGTCGCGGCGCGACGGCTGACGGGCCGAGGAATCGGTGTCGACGTGTTCGAACTGGCCGACGGCATCGACCGCGCCGCGTTCGGTCGTGCGCTGGCGCGTGCCGACCTCGCCGTCGACGCAATGTTCGGCACGGGCTTCCGCGGCGCGCTCGCCGGCGACGCGGCTTTCGTCGCCGGCGCGTTCGCCGAAGCCGGCGCGCCCACGCTCGCCGTCGACATCCCGTCGGGGGTCGACGGGGCGACCGGTGAGACCGGTGGCGACGCGGTACACGCGGACGAGACCGTCTGCTTCGCGGCGTGGAAGCCGGGGCTGCTGTTCGAGCCCGGACGGGGCCACGCCGGCCGCGTGCACGTGGTCGACATCGGGATCGACGTGGGGCAACCCGCGCTGCACGTCCTCGAGGTCGCCGACCTCCGTCTGCCTCACCGCGCGTCGGACGCGCACAAGTGGACGTCGGGCGCACTGATCGTGGGCGGATCGACCGGCATGGTCGGCGCGCCGTTGATGGCGAGCCACGCCGCGGCCCGGTGCGGTGCCGGCATGGTCGTCTGCGCGCTGCCGGGCGCCGAGGCGGCAGCGCGCGCGTCCACGGGTGAGATCGTCGCGCGAGCGCTCCCGGCCACGAGCGAAGGCAGCCTCGACGCGGACGCGGCGGGCGTGGTGCTGAAGGATGTCGATCGATTCCACGCCGTCGCGATCGGACCCGGGCTCGGTCGCGACGAGCGCACGCAAGCGGCGGTGCGCCAGATCGTCGCGGAATGCGCGACCCCGATCGTCGTCGACGCCGACGGGCTCAACGCGCTCGCAGTAGACCTCGCGCCGCTCCGGCAGCGACACCGCGCGGGGTTTCCTCCGGCGATCCTCACACCGCACGCGGGCGAGTACGCGCGCCTCGCCGGCGCGCCGGCCGGCGCCGACCGGGTCGCGGCCGCCCGTGAGCTCGCGGCCCGTACGGACGCGATCGTGTTGCTGAAAGGGCCCGGCACCGTCGTCGCCACGCCCGACGGCCGCGCGATCGTCAACCGAACCGATACGTCCGCGCTCGCGACCGCCGGCACCGGTGACGTCCTCACCGGGATCATCACCGGACTGCTCGCGAACGGTGCCTCGCCGTTCGACGCCGCCGCGACCGGTGTCCATGTGCACGGCCGCGCCGCGTCCGCGGCCGGCACCGCCCCCGACCTCGTTGCCACCGACCTCATCGGCGCGCTGCACCCTACGCTGGACGCGTTGCGGTCGCGATCCGATCCCTGGGAGGAATGAATGTCCGCCGAGACGTTGGTGCGCGACATCATGTCGACGAATCTGATCGGGGTCCGTCCCGACGCGTCCTTCAGCGAAGCGGCCGACCTCCTCGCCGAGAAGAACGTCGCATCACTTCTGGTCATCGACGATGCCGGCAAGCTTGCGGGCGTGTTGCGCGACGACGATCTCGTCGCGTCCGAAGCGCGTGTGCACGTGCCCACGTTCATCAACTTCCTGGGTCTGGGGCTGCCGTTCCCGGGCGAGATGAAGCACCTCGAGCAGGAGTTGAAGAAGATCGCGGGCGCATCGGTGCGCGAGGTCATGGACGACTCGCCTCCGACGGTTCACCCCGACGCGACCCTCGAAGATGTCGCGACGCTCATGCACGAGCGGAACGTCAACAGCGTCCCCGTGGTCGAGACTGACGGCAAGGTCGCGGGCATCGTGACGCGTGCCGACATCGTGCGGTTCATCGCGCGGACGACGTGAGCACACCGACGCACAGGCCGGTGTGGGCCGAGATCGACCTCGGCGCCGTTCGCGCCAACGTCCGCGCCTTCGGCGACGTGGCCGCTCCCGCGCAGGTGTGCGCGGTCGTGAAGGCCGACGGATACGGACACGGCGCAGTTGCCATCGGCCGGGCGGCGCTCGCGGGGGGTGCGCGTGCGCTCGCCGTCGCACTCGTCGAAGAGGGCGTGCAGCTACGCGACGCCGGTATCGACGCGCCGATCCTCGTGCTGTCGGAGCCGGTGCCCGAGGCCGCCGATTCCGTGATCGGCTACCGGCTGACGCCCGTGGTGTACACGACCGCGGGGATCGATGCGCTCGCGAAGGCCGTGGCGGCGCATCATGGACAGGAACCGCTCGGTGTGCACGTCAAGGTCGACACCGGGATGCACCGCGTGGGATGTACACCGGCCCGCGCCGCCGACTTCGCGGCGCACGTCGTCGAGCGGCCCGAGCTCGTACTTGCCGGTGTGTGCACGCACTTCGCGGTCGCGGACGAACCCGGCAACGACTACACGGACGAACAGCGACGGTGCTTCGACCACGTGCTCGAGGGGTTGCGTGCGCGCGCGTTGCCGACCGGCACGGTCCACGCCTGCAACTCGGCGGCGACCCTCACCGTGCCCGCGGCGCACCACGACCTCGTGCGCATCGGCATCGGCGTGTACGGCGTCGCGCCCGCACCGGCGCTCGCCGGTCGCATCGACCTCGTACCTGCAATGTCGGTGAAGGCGCGCGTCTCGCACGTCCAGCAGCTGCCGGCCGGCGCGCGGATCTCTTACGGCCTCCGCTACGAGACCGCGCGCCCGACGCGCGTCGTCACCGTGCCCGTCGGGTACGCCGACGGGGTGCCGCGCGAGCTCGGGCTGCGCGGGGGAGAGGTGCTGATCCGGGACATCCGCCACCCGATGGCGGGGACCGTGACGATGGACCAGCTGATGGTCGACGTCGGGGACACGCCCGTCGAGGTCGGCGACGAGGTCGTTTTGATCGGCCGGCAAGGTGAGGAGCGGATCACCGCGGAGGACTGGGCGGCACGGATGGACACGATCGCGTACACGATCGTCTGCGGCATCGGCCCGCGCGTCCCTCGCGTCTACACGGGAGGCGAGCGGTCGTGAGCGTCGTCAAGCGGGCGAGCATCGCCGCGGGCGCGCTCGGCGGGCTCGCGGGCGCGGCGTACATCGCCCAGCGAACCGCGGCCCACCGGATGCGGCGCGCACCCGACGGTGCCGCGGGCCGGGCCCTCGACGCACCCGTGTACGTCGACCGCCGGCTCGACACGCACGACCGGGGCTCCCTCTACGTCGTCGAGAACGGGCAGCACGACGACCCGCCGATCGTCTTGTCGCACGGGGTCACGCTCTCGGTCCGCACGTGGTTCCATCAACTCGAGGACCTGCCGACGCAAGGATTCCGCGCGATCGCATTCGACCATCGTGGCCACGGCAAGTCGGTGCTCGGCGAGGCGGGACACTCGATCGAGAATCTCGCCAACGACGTGAAGACCGTCGTCGAGGGGCTCGACCTGCACGACGCGGTCCTCGTCGGACACTCCCTCGGCGGCGTCGCGGTGCAGTCGTTCGTCATCACCTACCCGGAGATCGCCGCCCAGCGCGTCGCGGGAATCGTCTTGCTGTCGACACTCGCGAAGACGGCATTCGGGTCGCGCTCGACACGCACGAAGGCACGCCTCGAGAAGTTGATGGGCACGGTCCCGGATGTGCAGTGGCTGTGGGAAGGGCCGAACGCCGGCTTCCTCGCGGCCCGCGTCGGGTTCGGAAAGCACGCGCGACCGAGCCACGTCGAGCTCGTTCGGCGCATGATGGCGGAGTGTCCCGCCGAGACCCGCCGCGACGCGCCGCGCGTCCTGGTCGGTCTCGACCTGACGCACGACCTCCCGAACGTGCGCGTGCCGACGCTCGTCATCGGCGGGACCGCAGACGTGCTGACGCCGCCGTACGAGGCCAGACGCATTGCCCGGCTCATTCCGGGCGCGCGCCTCGAGCTCCTGCGCGGCGGTGGTCACATGTTGATGCTCGAGCAGACCGAGACCCTTGACCAGATCATCGTCGATTTCGCACGTGAGGTGCGCGCCCTCCGCAACTCGGCGGCGTGAGCAGCTTTCCGGTTCCAGGCGTGCGCGCCGGGCACGTGTCGCGCGCGGGCACCGGCGTCACGGTGGTGCTCTTCCCGAGCGGGAGCGTCGGTTCGGCGGACGTGCGCGGCGGCGCACCCGCGACCCGCGAGATCGACGTCCTCGACCCGCTGCGCACCGTCGCGCGCATCGACGCAGTGATGTTCGCCGGGGGCAGTGCGTTCGGGCTCGCGGCGGCTGACGGCGTGATGCGCTACCTCGCCGAGCGCGGGCAGGGGTACCCGACTGCCACCGGACCGGTCCCGATCGTGCCGGCGGCATGCATCTTCGACCTGCCGGAGTCGGGCGGCACAGTGCCGACCGCGGACGACGGCGAGGCGGCCGCCGTCGTGGCGGCCCGGGACGAGCACCTCGCGGTCGGGCGCGTCGGGGCCGGGACCGCGGCAACCGTCGGCAAGTGGCGTGGCCGCGAGGGCGCGCGGCCGGGAGGCGTCGGAGTCGCCTCGACGACCGTCGACGGTGTGCACGTCGCAGCCCTGGCCGTGGTGAACGCGGTCGGCGATGTGATCGCCGCCGACGGCCGGGTGCTGGCCGGCTCGACCGCGCCGGCCGACGTGCCCGCATTTCCGACGCCGGCGCCCTTCGAGGAAGACCCTGCCCGCGCCAACACCACCTTGTGTGTGGTCGTGACCGACGGGCGCCTGGACAAGATCGCGTGCGCGCTCGTCGCCCAGAGCGCGCACGACGGGTTTGCGCGCGCGTTGCGGCCTGCGCACACCCGCTTCGACGGAGACCTTGCGGTCGCGGTCGCGACCGGGGCCGTCGAGGCGAACCTCGACCGTCTCCGCATCGCGGCCGCGGACGTCGCGGCCGATGCGATCCGCGCATTTGGTCGCTAACCTGACCGGGTTTCGGTGACCCCTTCCCCGGGAGCCTCGTGACGTCCGACCCGCATCCCGCGACCGGGGCCGGTGCGACCCTCACAGAAGTCGCCTCCGCGGCGGGTACCTGCACCCTGTGCAAGCTCGCCGGAGGCCGCACGCAGGTGGTGTTCGGTGTCGGGCGCCCGGATGCCGATCTGATGTTCGTGGGTGAAGGACCCGGAGAGCAGGAAGACCTGAAGGGCGAGCCGTTCGTGGGCCGGGCCGGACGGCTGCTCACGCAGCTCATCGAGGGCATCGGGCTCACGCGCGATGACGTCTACATCGCCAACGTCGTGAAGTGCCGTCCGCCCGGCAACCGCGATCCGCAGCCCGACGAGATCGACGCCTGCGCGCCGTGGCTCGACCGTCAGCTGGAGCTCATACGGCCGCGGGTGATCGTCACCCTCGGGAACTTCGCGACGAAGCTGCTGCTGCAGACGAAGGACGGCATCACCAAGCTGCGCGGGCGCGAGTTCAGCTTCTCGCGCGCGGGTCACGACGCCGTGCTGATCCCCATGTACCACCCGTCCGCGGTGCTGCGGTCAGGCGGCAAGGCGTTGGCCGAGGCCCGGGCGGACTTCGTGCACGCGAAGCGGGCGCTCGCCCGGCTCGCATGATGCTCACGACGCGCGGAAGCCACGAGACGGAGTCGGTCGGCGCCGCGCTCGGCGCATTCCTGCGCGAAGGTGACCTCGTCGTGCTCGGCGGTGACCTGGGCGCGGGCAAGACGACGTTCGTCAAGGGCGTGGCCCGGGCGCTCGGGGTGTGCGATCCGGTCACCAGTCCGACGTTCACGATCGTGCAGGAGTACGACGGTCCCGTGCCCGTCGCGCACGTCGACATCTACCGGTTGCGACGCGTGCAAGAGCTGCACGATCTCGGACTGGAGGAGATGCTCGACGACCGCGTCGTGCTGGTCGAGTGGGGCGACGTCGTCGCACCCCTCTTGCCGCGCGAGCGCGTCGAGGTGCAGCTCACGATCGGTGACGATCCCGACCTGCGCACGATCGAGATCGTGGCGCAGGGTCCCGGCTGGGTGCCGCGCCGCGCGGCGCTCGACGACGCGCTCGCCGCGGTCCGGAGCGCATGATGTTGCTGCTCGGCATCGATACGTCGACTCGGCGGGTCGGCGTCGTGCTCGCGAACGAACACGGCATGCTCGGGCGCGTCGAGCTCGGTGGCATCGCGGACGCGCATCCACCGCGGCACGCCGAGAATCTTGCGCCGGCGATCGCATGGTGTTGCGAGCGGTGCGACGTGACGCTCTCGCAGGTGTCGGCGATCGCGGTCGGTACCGGTCCCGGCATGTTCACGGGATTGCGCGTGGGGATCACGACGGCCAAGGTGTTGGCGCAGTCGCTGCGCGTCCCGGTGATCCCGATCCCGAGTCTCGACCTGCTCGCGTACCCGCTGCGATACACGCACGCGCTGGTCGCCGCGACGATCGACGCGCGACGCCACGAGGTGTACTGGTCGATCTACCAACCGGTTCCCGGGGGCGTGCAACGAGTGTCGGAGTACGAGATCGGCGCACCGGAAGAGCTCGTCGCCGAGCTCGAGGCGCGCGGTCAGGACGTGATCCTGTGTGGCGACGGGGTGCTGCGCTTCCCGGAGGCCTTCGCGCGTCTCGGAGGGCGCGTCGCGATCGCAGGCCCGGCGCATGCCTCGCCGAGTCTCACTGCGCTCGCCGAGCTCGCCACCGCGCGCTATGAACGCGAGGAGTTCTGCCCGCCGAGCGAGGTCCTGCCCCTGTATCTCCGGCAGAGCGACGCCGAGATCCAATGGGAACGGAAGGGGGCCTGATGGCGACAGCGCGTAATGCCATCGAGCCGCTCGAGGTGCACATCGTGCCGATGCGCCGACGGCACCTGCGCAGCGTCGTACGGATCGAGGGCCAGGTGTATCCGCGGCCGTGGACCCAATCCTTGTTCGTGAGCGAGCTCGCATTGCGGTCGACGCGCGCGTACTTCGTCGCCAAGGTCGGCCGCGACATCGTGGGCTACGGAGGCGTGATGCTGTCGCTGAACGACGGGCACATCACGACCATCGCCGTCGATCCCGGGTGGCACCGCCATTCGATCGGGACGCGCTTGCTGCTCGCCCTCGCGCGCGAGGCGATCGAGCGCAACGCAACCGCGCTCACGCTCGAGGTGCGCTTGTCGAACCGCGCCGCGCAGGAGATGTACCGGCGGTTCGGCTTCATGCCGGTCGGTGTCCGCAAGGGCTATTACGCCGACACCGGTGAGGACGCGCTCGTGATGTGGGCGTACGAGGTGAGTGAGCCGCCGTACGCCCGGCTCCTCGATGGGCTCGAGCATCGCCTGGTGGGTGCCACGCTGCTCGAGCGGCCGAAGGGTTGGTGACGTTCGCAGTGCGCATCCTGGGGATCGAGACGTCGTGCGATGAAACCGCGGCCGCCGTTGTGGACGACGGCCGCACCGTGCGGTCCTCGGTGGTCGCGAGCCAGGCCGATCTGCACGCCCGGTTCGGTGGTGTCGTGCCCGAGATCGCCAGCCGCGCGCACGTGGAGCTGATCGGCGACGTGATCGAGGAGGCGCTCGTCGAGGCCGGCACCTCGCTCGCGGAGCTCGACGCGGTCGCCGCGGTGCACGGACCCGGGCTCGCGGGCGCGTTGCTGGTCGGCGTCAGCGCGGCGAAGGCGATCGCGCTGGCCGCCGACCTGCCGTACGTCGGCGTGCACCACCACGAGGCGCACGTGTATGCCGCGCTCCTGGAAGAGCCCACGCTCGAACCACCGCTTGTGACCCTCGTCGTGTCGGGCGGCCACACGCTGCTGATCGCGATGGATCACCACGGCTCGTACCGGGTGCTCGGCCAGACCGTCGACGACGCGGCGGGCGAGGCGTTCGACAAGGTCGCGCGGTTCCTCGGGCTCGGCTATCCCGGCGGTCCGGCGATCGACCGCGTCGCGCGCGACGGCGATCAACACGCGATCGCGTTCCCGCGGCCGATGCTCGACGACGGATACGACTTCTCGTTCTCGGGGTTGAAGACCGCGGTCGTGCACTACGTCCGCAAACATCCCGATGTCGCGCTCGCCGACGTCGCCGCCTCGTTCCAGGCTGCGGTCGTCGACGTGTTGGTCGAGAAGCTGCTCCGCGCCGCACGCGATTTCGGGTTCGGGACCGTCGTGGTCGGCGGAGGGGTGGCCGCCAACTCGCTGCTGCGCGAGCGGCTCCTCGACATCGCCGACAAGGGCGAGGTGAGGATCGTGCTGCCGAGTCTGGCCCTGTGCACGGACAACGCGGCGATGGTCGCCGCGGTGGCCGCGTTCCGCCTCGCCGCCGACGGGCCGACCCCGCTCGACGACGGCGCCACGCCCAACCTGCGTTTGCCGGAGTCGCGCCCGGCTTGATACGGTTAGCACTCGCAGGGGACGAGTGCTAACTCCCCCGATCGTCAGCCGAACCCCGCAAGCTCGCCCACATGGAGGCGCATCGATGAATTTGCAGCCGTTGGAGGACCGGATCGTCGTGCGGCCGGCCGAGCCGGAGGAGACGACCCACAGCGGTCTCGTCATCCCCGACACCGCCAAGGAGAAGCCGCAGCAGGGAGAGGTGCTCGCGACAGGTCCCGGGCGCCGCGCCGAGAACTCCGGCGAGCTGATCCCCATCGACCTCGCGGTCGGCGACACCGTGATCTATTCGAAGTACGGCGGCACCGAGGTCACGATCGACGGTGAGGACCTGCTGATCCTCACGTCCCGCGACGTGCTCGCCAAGGTCAACGACGCCGGCGGCAAGAAGAAGAAGTAGGGCCAACGTCTCGACGTGCGTGAGCCCTCCGGCGTCGGGCCGGAGTGCTCACGCACGTTCGCGTCGCGCGAGGTCCTTCGCCCATTTGTAGTCGGCCTTGCCGTTCGGACCCCGTAGGACCTCCGGCACGAACACGAAGTGGCGCGGCCGCTTGAAGCGCGCCACCGACTCCATCGCGCCGATGAGCTCGTCGGCCGTCGCCACGGCGCCCGCGCGGAGTGCCACGACCGCGGTCACCGCTTCGCCGAAGCGATCGTCGGGCACGCCGACGACGAGGCAGTCGGCGATCGCCGGGTGCAGCTTCACCGCTTCTTCGACTTCCTCCGGATAGACCTTCTCGCCACCGGAGTTGATGACGACCGACCCGCGGCCGAGCAACGTGATCGTGCCGTCGCTCTCGACGCTCGCGAAATCGCCCGGGACCGACCATCGTTGCCCGCCGATCACGAGGAACGTCTCGTCCGACTTCTTGACGTCCTTGTAGTAGCCGACCGGGATGTGGCCACCGACCGCGAGGCGTCCGACCTCACCGGAGCCGGCCACGACCTCGGTGCCGTCTTCGGTGAACACCTTCGTCCGCGCACCGATCGAGAATTTTGCTGTCTTCTGCTCGGTGCCGGGTGCGCTGATCGAGCCGGCGAAGCCCACACCTTCGCTGGAACCGAGCGAGTCGAGACAGACGAAATGGCCGCGCTTCATCAGCGCCTGCTTCACCTCGGCGGACCACATCACGCCCGAGCTGATGATCAGGTCGACCGACGAAAGGTCGTACGGCGTCCCGCCGGCCTCGGCTTCCTGGAGCGCGCGCACCATCGGCTTCGCGAACGCGTCGCCGACGATCGCCATCTGCGTCACACGCTCGCGCTGCACGGTCTGCCAGAGCTCGTGCGCGTCGAAGTGCCGGCCGACGAGCGTCACGACCGCGGCGCCGAGGAACAGCGCCTGGAAGGTGCTGAACGCGCCCGTGCCGTGCATCAGCGGGGACGCGGGCAGGTGCACGCGATTCGCGCCGGCGTCGACGAGCTCCTTCGCGATCGCGCCGGCGGCGCGCGACCGATCGGGCCGGCTCTTGCCGACGAGCGGGTACGTCCCCTCGCCGAGCACGCCGAACAGGTCTTCGTTGCGCCACATCACGCCCTTGGGCATGCCCGTGGTCCCGCCGGTGTAGAGGAAATAGAGATCGTCGCCGCTGCGCGCGATCCGCTCCATGGGCTCGTGGTCGGTGATCAGCTCCTCGTACGGCACCGCGAAGTCCTGCGGCGCGCTGCCGTCGCCCACCTGGATCCAGAGCTTCACGTTCGGGGCGCGGTCCCGCACCTTTGCGACACGATCGCCGAGCGCGCCGTGGAAGAGCAGCGCCTCGGCGTCGGAGTTGTCGAGGAGGTAGACGAGCTCGTCTTCGAGATAGCGATAGTTCACGTTGACGGGTACGCCGCGCATCTTGAACGTCGCGTAGACGCCCTCGTTGTACTCGTTCCCGTTGTAGAGATACGACGCGACCTTCGAGTCCGGCGCCAGTCCCGCCGCCACGAATGCCGCGGCCAGGCGCGCGGCGCGGTCGTCGAACTGTCGCCACGTGACGCGCCGATCTCCCTGTATCAGCACCGTGCGATCGGGCAGCGCGTCACACACCGATTCGAAGACGTCCGCGAAGTTCCAGTCCATAGATCGCGGAGTCTTCCAGAACGTCGGTAGCCTCGTCATCGTGGCGAGTCGGCGCGGAGGAAAGCAACGAATCCCGCGGCCGCCTTCGTACCGCCCGGGCGCGCCCGCGCCGTGGGCCGGGCTGCCGCCCGATCGGCGCAAGCTCACGCTCGATGAAGTGCGCGCCCGGCTGGCCGCGTTGCCGCCCGCAGCGAGCGCGCCCGCGTACGTGGCCGACACGCGCGCCGCGGCCGTCCTCGTGCCGATGTTCGAGGCCGACGCCGAGACTCATGTCGTGCTCATCAAGCGACCCGAGACGATGCCGTCGCACAAGGGGGAGATCGCGTTCCCCGGCGGCAAATTCGAACCGGGCGTCGATGCCGATCTGCGCGCGGCGGCGCTCCGGGAGGCGCACGAGGAGGTCGGGCTCGCGCCCGGCGACGTCGAGGTGGTTGCACAACTCGACGGCATCGGCACCGTCGCGTCGCGATTCACGATCACACCCTTCGTGGGCTTCCTGCGCGGGCGCCCGGTACTGACGCCGAACCCTTCGGAAGTCGAACGAGTGCTCATCGTGCCGCTGTCGGAGCTGCTCGACGCGGATGTGTACCGCGAGGAACGGTGGGACACGTGGTCGGACGACTTCGACGTGCACTTCTACGAACTCGACGACGAGACGCTATGGGGCGCGACCGCGCGCATCCTTACGAGCTTCCTTGCCCATCTCGTCGCAGAGCGCTGAGACCGCGCTGGGAAGCCGCCTGCCAATTCCGACCCGTGCGCCGGACAATCGGTGGAGTTACCCTCTGTGCATGCTCCGCCACCGGGTTCTCGGACGAGTCTCGGCAATGGCGTTCGCCGCCGCGATGCTTGCGACCGGCTGCTCCGGGAGCACCACAAAGCAGGGCGTGGCGCCGACCCCGACGAGCGTCGGGCCCACACCCACGACCCAGCCGGCCGCGATCGGCCTGCGCAGCAATGCCGACGAAGCCGCCGAGACGATTCCCGACAAGCCGCTCAGTGCCGCAACGCGCAAGGAGCTCGCCGCAGAGCTCGTCGCCGCGCGCGCGGTCGCGATGCGCTATCCCACGGTGAAGGACGCGACCGACGCCGGATACCTACAAGCCGGCCTCTTCACGCCCGGCGCCGGCGCGCACTACATCTCACTCTCGGTCGGGGCGGCCGGATACACGCACAAGACGGGCCTCGACCCGTCGCAGCCGCTGGCCCTGATCTACGACGGCGTCGGCCCGAAGTCTCGTATCACCGGCCTCATGTACGGATCCTTCGAGCTGAACCCACCCTCGGGTTTCGCGGGGCCGAACGATCACTGGCACCGGCACACCAACCTCTGCATCGACTACACCGACCGCGGCAAGATCAGTGTCCCGTTCCCGCCCGACAGCGATGTGACGCAGGCGCAGTGCGATGCGGTGCACGGGCAGTTCATGCGAAACACGCTGTGGATGGTGCACGCGTGGGTCGTGCCCGGCTGGGAGAGCCCGCAAGGGGTGTTCTCGCACGCGAACATCGACCTCCACTGTGGCGACGGCACTGACCACGTGGACTCGGTCGGCTTCTGCAAAGGCACCGAGTAGCCGGTCCGGGCGGTATCCTCCTGAGTTCCAGGGGAACGCGGAGACGCCGGAGGGGCCGTGGAAGTCGAGATCGGCATCGGCAAGTCAGGACGCCGGGCGTACGGGTTCGATGACATCGCGATCGTGCCGAGCCGGCGCACGCGCGACCCGGAAGACGTCGACATCACCTGGGAGGTCGACGCCTACAAGTTCGAGCTCCCGATGATGGCCGCCGCGATGGACGGCGTCGTGTCGCCGGCGAGCGCGATCGAGATCGGACGGCTCGGCGGACTCGCCTGCTTGAACCTCGAGGGCCTCTGGACGCGCTACGAGGATCCGGAGTCGGTCTTCGAGGAGATCGCGTCGCTGCCGCCCGAAAAGGCGACGCGCCGCATGCAGGAGCTCTACGACGAGCCGATCAAGGAAGAGCTGATCCCGCAGCGCATCCGCGAGGTCAAGGCCGGCGGAGTCACCGTGTGCGCATCCCTCACGCCGCAACGGGTCGAGCTGTACGCCAAGCACGTGCTCGACGCCGAGCTCGACGTCCTCGTCGTCCAGGGCACGGTGGTCTCGGCCGAGCACGTGTCGCACGACCCCGAGCGCCAGCCGCTGAACCTGAAGAAATTCATCCGCGAGTTCGACCTGCCCGTGATCGTCGGCGGTTGCGCGTCGTACTCGACGGCGCTGCACCTGATGCGCACCGGTGCGGTCGGCGTCCTCGTCGGTGTGGGCCCGGGCCACGCCTGCACGAGCCGGGGCGTGCTGGGCATCGGCGTGCCGCAGGCCACGGCGATCGCCGACGCAGCGGGTGCGCGGATCCGTCACCTCGACGAGACGGGCGTCTACGTCCACGTCATCGCCGACGGCGGCATGCGAACGGGCGGCGACATCGCCAAGGCGATCGCGTGCGGTGCGGACTCGGTGATGATCGGTTCGCCGCTCGCCGGCGCGTACGAAGCGCCGGGTCGGGGCTATCACTGGGGGATGGCGACCTTTCATCCCACGTTGCCGCGTGGTGCGCGTGTGTTCGCGGGACAGAAGGCGACGCTCGCCGAGATCCTCATCGGGCCGGCGCACGAGAACGACGGCACGCTCAATCTCTTCGGCGCGCTCCGCACGTCGATGGCGACGACCGGCTACGAGACCGTGAAGGAATTCCAAAAGGCCGAGGTGATGGTCGCGCCCGCGTTGAAGACCGAGGGCAAGTCGCTGCAACGCGCGCAGGGCATCGGGATGGCCGGGCAGTGAGCGAGCTCTCGGTCACTCCTCCCGGGATGCAGTGAACGACCCGCCCGACGTCGTACTGGTCGTCGACTTCGGAGCGCAGTACGCGCAGCTCATCGCCCGGCGCGTCCGTGAGGCGCACGTATACAGCGAGATCGTGCCTCGATCGATGCCGGTCGCCGACATGCTCCGCCGCCGGCCGAAGGCCGTCATCTTCTCCGGCGGTCCCGCGTCGGTGCACGTCGACGGCGCGCCGGACATCAACACCGCGATCTACGACGCGGGCGTGCCGATTCTCGGCATCTGCTACGGGGCGCAGCTCGTCGCCCGCGATCTGGGCGGCCAGGTCACGAAAACCGGGGTGGGAGAGTACGGCCGGACCGAGCTGTTCCTCGAAGGTTCGTCGCTGCTGCTCGCGGACCTCCCCGTGGAACAGGTCGTGTGGATGAGTCACGGCGACTCCATCACGCGCGCCCCCGACGGGTTCACGGTGACCGCCCGCACGGATTCGGTGCCGGTCGCCGCCCTCGAGGATCGCGACCGCGGCATCTACGGCGTGCAGTTCCATCCCGAGGTCATGCACACCGAACACGGGATGGAGGTGCTCAAGACCTTCCTCTACGACGCGGCCGGCTGCCGACCGACGTGGACGAACGTCTCGATCATCGAGCACGCGGTGTCGGAGATCCGGGCGCAGGTCGGCACCGAGCGCGTCATCTGCGGCCTGTCGGGCGGCGTCGACTCCGCGGTTGCGGCGGCGCTCGTGCACAAGGCCGTCGGCGACCAACTGGTCTGCGTGTTCGTCGACACGGGTCTGTTGCGGCTCGGTGAAGCGGAGCAGGTCGAGCAGACGTTTCGAGAGCAGTTCGAGGTCGAGCTCGTGCACGTGAAGGCCGCCGACCGCTTCCTCGCCGCGCTCGACGATGTCATCGATCCCGAGCGTAAGCGCAAGACGATCGGCGAGCTGTTCATCCGGGTGTTCGAGGAGGCGGCGCACGATCTCGGCGACGCGCGCTATCTCGTGCAGGGGACGCTGTATCCCGACATCGTGGAGTCGGGCGGCGGCGACAACGCGAACATCAAGTCGCACCACAACGTCGGCGGCCTGCCCGACGACATGGACTTCGAGCTCGTCGAGCCGTTGCGAAATTTGTTCAAGGACGAGGTGCGCGAGATAGGCGAGGAGCTCGGCCTGCCCGCGGACATCGTCTGGCGCCAACCGTTTCCGGGCCCGGGTCTCGCCGTGCGCATCATCGGCACGATCACCCGCGAGCGCGTCGAGATCCTGCAACAGGCCGACGCGGTCGTCGTCGAGGAGATCCGACGGGCGGGTTTGTACCGCGAGATCTGGCAGAGCTTTGCGGTGCTCCCGGTGGTGAAGACCGTCGGGGTCATGGGCGACGACCGGACCTACGCGTACCCGATCATTCTGCGCGCGGTGACGTCCGACGACGCGATGACCGCGGACTGGGCGCGGCTGCCCTTTGACGTGCTCGAGCGCATCTCGAACCGCATCATCAACGAGGTCCCCGGCGTCAATCGCGTGGCGTACGACATCACGTCGAAGCCGCCGGGCACGATCGAGTGGGAATAAGGCGGGGCCGGGAGGCGGCCGGGCAGGTGTCGGCGCGTGCCGGCGTTCGTGCGCGTTGGCGCTCGCGCATGTTCCTCGGAGCGCTCGCCGGTGGCGCCACCTGGCTCGCGCTCGCGGCGCTCCGCGCCCGGGTGCTCCACCGTGCGCGCGCTTCGCGGCCGTCGAGCCCGCCGAGTACCTATGGACCGAGTAGGCATCGGCCGACAGAGAAGGTAGAGAATGGTCCGGTTCTGGCCGGCACGAAAGGAAGACCGATGGACGCGGCATTGAACGAGATCGCCCAGGCGCTGGTCGCGCCCGGCAAGGGCATCCTCGCGGCCGACGAGAGCAGCGGCACGATCAAGAAGCGCTTCGACTCGATCGGATGCGCATCGAACGAGGACCGCCGGCGCGCGTACCGCGAGATGCTGTTCACGACCAAGGGCGCGGCCAAGCACATCAGCGGCGTCATCCTCTTCGACGAGACGATCCGCCAGAAGGCGTCCGACGGCCGCCCGCTCGTGAAGATTCTCGAGCAGAACGGCATCATCCCGGGGATCAAGGTCGACAAGGGCACGACCAAGCTCGCGAAGTCACCCGAGGAGCTCGTGACCGACGGGCTCGACGGCTTACGGGAACGTCTCGTCGAGTACCGGGAGCTGGGCGCCAAGTTCGCGAAGTGGCGCGCGGTGATCAACATCGGTCCCGGCATCCCGACGCAGTACTGCCTCAACGTGAACGCGCACGCGCTCGCCCGTTACGCGGCGTTGTGCCAGGAGGAGGGCATCGTCCCGATCGTCGAGCCCGAGGTGCTGATGGACGGTGATCACACGCTCGAAACCTGTTATGAGGTGACGTGCGACACGCTCCACGACGTGTTCAGCGAGCTGTACGCGCAACGCGTCGCATTCGAGGGCATGCTGTTGAAGCCGAACATGGTGGTGCCGGGCAAGCAGAACAAGCAGTACCCGGGGTCGCCCGAGCAGGTCGCAGTGGCGACGATCTCCGCGTTCCGTACGGTCGTGCCCGGCGCGGTGCCCGGCATCGTGTTCCTCAGCGGCGGACAAGGTGACGAAGAGGCGACCGCGAACCTCGACGCGATCAACAAGCTCGGTCCGCATCCGTGGCAGATCTCGTTCTCGTACGGCCGCGCGCTGCAGGCACCGTCCCTCAAGGCGTGGAAGGGCGACGACGCCAACATCGCCGCCGGGCAGGCCGCGTACCTCCACCGGGCGCAGATGAACGGCCTCGCGCGATCCGGCGAGTACACACCCGACGCCGAGAAGGCGGCGGGGTAGTGCTTCCTACTTGCCCTGCTTGATCTTCCGGTACTCCTCGAGGGCTCGGCGGTGCCCGTTCGCGCCCGAGCCGACGATGCCGCCGTCGCGCGCTTCCTTCACCGTCTTTTCGAGATCCTTCAGGAGGTCGTGCAGGTCATCTTCCGGACCGGCCTTCTCGACCTTGTCGAGTGACTCGTGGATTTTCTCCAGGTGCCTGCGCACCTGGCCGAACTCGTCGTCGAGCTTCTTGCGAGCCTCTTCGAGCGATGTTGCCATGAGGAAAGTCTAAGTGCGCGCCCTCGTGCAGCGCGTCACGGGCGCGTCGGTCACCGTGGACGGCGCTGCTGTCGGCGAGATCGGCGGCGGCCTGTGCGTGCTCGTGGGTGTCACGCATTCCGACGACGCAGGGGTCGCCGCCAAGCTGGCATCCAAGGTGGCGAACCTGCGCGTCTTCGACGACGACGGGGGCGTGATGAACCGTTCGCTGCTCGAGACCGGCGGCGGCGCGCTCGTGATCAGTCAGTTCACGTTGTACGGCGACACCGTGCGGGGACGGCGACCGAGCTGGGTCGCTGCCGCGCGCCCGGAGCACGCCGCGCCCTTGGTCGACGCTTTTGTCGGCGCGCTGGGCGCGCTCGGTGTGTCGGTCGCCACCGGGGTGTTCGGCGCGGACATGCAGGTCGCGCTGGTGAACGATGGCCCGGTGACATTGTTGCTCGAAGGCTGACATCGATGTAATTCGCACCGGTACCATGGGGTTCGTCATGGTGGACGTGCAGCCCTCTCGGCCCCGGCGTGAGCTCGATCTGTCGGGGCTGAACCCTGCCCAGTACGAGGCCGTGACGCTGCCGCCGGGACCGGTGCTCGTCGTCGCGGGCGCCGGTTCGGGCAAGACCCGGGTGCTGACCCACCGGCTCGCGTACCTCGTGGCCGAGCTCGACGTCTCGCCGTTCGAGATTCTCGCGATCACGTTCACCAACAAGGCCGCCGGTGAGATGCGCGAGCGCGTCGCCGAGCTCGTCGGCCCGGTCGGGCGGCGGATGTGGGTGTCGACGTTCCACTCGGCCTGCTCGCGCATCCTGCGCCGGGAAGCGTCGTTGCTCGGCTACCGGTCGAGTTTCACGATCTACGACCAGGCCGACGCCCAGCGCCTCACGGACTGGGTCCGGCGTGACCTCAACCTCGACCCGAAGCGGTTCCCGGCGCGTCAGCTGCACGCGCAGATCAGCGCGTTGAAGAACGAGCTCGTGTTGCCCGCGCAATACGCGGAGATGGCGTCCGGTCCGTCCGAACGGCGCATCGCGGAGGTCTACACCGAGTACCAGCGACGCCTGGCTGATGCATCCGCGGTCGACTTCGACGATCTGCTCGTTCTTGCCGTGCGGCTCTTCCGTGAGCACCCCGAAGCGCTGGCGCGCTATCAGCAGCGCTTCCGTCACGTGCTCGTCGACGAGTTCCAGGACACCAACGTCGCGCAGTTCGAGCTCGTGCGAATGCTCACGCAGGAGCATCGCAGCGTCATGGTGGTCGGCGATCTGGACCAGGCGATCTACAAGTTCCGAGGCGCGGACTTCCGCAACCTCATGCGGTTCGAGGACACGTTCCCGGAAGCGACAGTGGTGGTGCTCGACCAGAACTATCGGTCGACACAGCGAATCCTCGACGCGGCCAACTCGGTCATCGTCAACAACACGTCGCATCGTCCGAAGCGGCTGTGGAGCGAGAAGGGTGCCGGTGAGCAGATCACCCGGTACCAGGGCGACGACGAGCACGACGAGGCCCAGTTCGTCGTGCGTGAGGTCCACCGGCTGGTTGACCGCGCCGAATTCCGCTACGGCGACATCGCGGTGTTCTATCGCACGAACGCGCAGAGCCGCGTGCTCGAAGAGGCGCTGGTGCGCTCCGGTGTGCCGTATCGCGTCTTCGGCGGTGTGAAGTTCTATGACCGCCGCGAGATCAAGGACGCGTTGGCGTACCTGCGCGCGCTCGTGAACCCCGACGACGAAGTGTCGTGGAAGCGCATCGTCAACACGCCTCGGCGCGGTGTCGGCGACACGTCGGTTGCCAAGATCGACGCATACGCGAACGGCGCGGGCTTGACCTTCCGGGCCGCGGCGGAGAACGCAGCCGCGGCCGGCGTGCACGGAAAGGCGCTCGGTGGGTTGCGCGAGTTGCTCGACTTGATCGCCGAGGTCGAAGAAGCCGCCGCCGGTGGCGTCGGCGCGACGATCGAGGCCGTGTTGATGCGGAGCGGCTACCTCGCCGAGCTCGAAGCCGAGCGGTCGGTCGAAGCCCACGGACGCGTCGAGAACTTGCAGGAGCTCGTCGGCTCTGCCCGCGAATTCGATGATCAGATCGAGCAGGGCGACCTTGCCGGTCTCGTCGCGATCGGGGGCATCGGAGTCGGCGAAGAGAACGCCGCGCCGCCCGAAGGCCTGGCGCGCGTCCAGGCGTTCCTCGAGGCGATCTCATTGGTGACCGATCTCGACGAGAACGATCCGGAACAGAGCTCGGTCACCCTCATGACGCTGCACTCGGCGAAGGGTCTCGAGTTCCCCGTCGTCTTCTTGATCGGTCTGGAAGACGGCGTGTTCCCGCACGTGCGCAGCCTCGGAGACCCCGACGAGCTCGAGGAGGAACGTCGCCTCTGCTACGTCGGGCTCACGCGCGCGGAGGAGCGTCTGTACCTGTGCCATGCGTGGAGCCGGATGATGTTCGGTGCCACGGACTACCGCCCGCCGAGCCGGTTCCTCGACGAGATCCCCGCGGAGCTCGTCGATGTGCTGGCCGACGACGACGGTCGCCGGCGCGGCGGTGGCCGGGGCGCGCACCGTGAGGCGGTCGTCGCCGCGGCGCTGCGACGCGACAAGACGCCGATCGGTGCGCGGGGTGCCGAGCAGCTCGGCCTGCAGGTCGGTGACGACGTCCGCCACGACAAGTTCGGCGAAGGTGTGATCGTCGACATCATCGGCAGCGGCGACAAGGCCGAGGCGCGCGTGCAGTTCCGCGACGTCGGCGAGAAGACGCTGCTGCTGTCGTGGGCGCCGTTGGCGCGCGTCAGCGCCTAGGTCGTCGGCGGCACCGGAGGCCGGAGGTCGACGATCACGGCGTCGATCTGGTCGATGGTCTTCGTCTCGACCGGGTACTGCGCGAGGTCTTCCGGCGCGACGACGCGGCCGTCGCACTCCCAATGGTCCCGCTTGAGCTTCAAGGTGCAGTCGTCGGCGCCCGCGGGCTGGGTCACCCTGTATGCGACGACTTCGCCGTCGGCGAGAGCCAGCCAGAACCCGCAACCCGCGCCGCCGGTCTGGAAGGTCGGGCCACCGTTGAGGAGGATGCGCCGGATGTCGGCGACGGCACCGATGTTGAGTTGCGGACACACCGTGCTCTTGCCGCCTCGGGTCGCCACGAGGATGCCACCCGCGATCAGGAAGCCGGCCATCAACACCGCGACCGTCGCCGCGAGAAGCAGCTTGATGTCGTTGCGGGAGCGAGACGAGGGCAATGGTCACCTTGGCTATGGTGAGCCGATGCTGCGACGCTACCGCGTCGTCATCGCCAAGCCCGGCTTGGACGGGCACGATCGCGGCGCGAAGGTCATCGCTCGCGCATTGCGTGATGCCGGCTTCGAAGTTGTGTACACCGGACTGTTCCAAACGCCTGCGCTCGTCGCCGAAGCCGCGCTCCAGGAGGATGCCGACGCCGTCGGCCTGTCGGTGTTGTCCGGCGCTCACATGACGTTGATCCCGGCGATCGTGGCGGAGCTCCGAGCCCGCGCGCTCGACGACGTCCTCGTGTTCGTGGGCGGCATCATTCCCGACGACGACCGCGCCGCGCTGGAGGCGGCCGGGATTGCCGGCGTGTTCACGCCCGGTGCGCAGCTGCCGGACATCGTCGCATGGGTGGAAGCCGCGCTCGATCGTCGCGAGCGGCAGCTGACCGCGTAGCTTCTCCCCCCATGGATCTGTTCGAGTACCAGGGCAAGCAGCTGTTTGCGCGCTACGGCATCCCGGTGTCGGCGGGCGAGGTAGCCGAGACCGTCGACGACGCGGTACGCGCCGCCGACCGCGTCGGCTACCCCGTCGTCGTCAAGGCACAGGTCCTCGTCGGCGGACGGGGAAAGGCCGGCGGCATCAAGCTCGCCACGAACGCCGACGAGGCGCGGACCCACGCCTCCGCCATCCTCGGCATGGACATCAAAGGCCATGTCGTGAAGCGCGTGTGGATCGAACACGCCTCCGACATCGCCGAGGAGTACTACGCGTCGTTCACCCTGGATCGGGCGGCGAAGAAGTACCTGGGCATGTTGTCGGCGCAGGGCGGCGTCGACATCGAACAGGTTGCAGCATCCGCGCCCGACGCGATCGCGCGGTTGCACCTCGATCCCAGCGCCGGGTTGCCCCAAGCACAGTGCCGGGCGTGGGTCGAGTCCGCACGGCTGAATCCCGCGGCGACCGACGGCACGGTCGACATTCTGATGAAGCTGTTCCACGCGTACGTCGACGGCGACGCCGATCTCGTGGAGATCAACCCGTTGATCCTGACCCCCGATGGACGCGTACACGCGCTCGACGCAAAGGTGTCGCTCGACGAGAACGCCGTGTTCCGTCATCCGGAGTGGGACGAGTACGCCGCGACCCAGGAGCTCGATGACCGCGAGCGTCTCGCACGCGAGAAGGGCTTGAACTACATCGGCCTCGACGGCACGGTGGGGATCATCGGCAACGGCGCCGGTCTCGTGATGAGCACACTCGACGTGGTCAACCAGGTCGGCGGATCTGCCGCGAACTTCCTCGACGTCGGCGGCGGTGCGGATGCGAACGTGCTCTCGAACGCGATCGAGGTCATCAACACCGACGAGAACGTGCGCGCGATCCTCGTCAACATCTTCGGCGGGATCACGCGCTGCGACGAGGTCGCGAACGGCATCGTGACCGCGCTCGAGCGGGTGAAGGTGAAGGCACCGATCGTCATCCGTCTCGACGGGACGAATGCGGCCGAAGGGCGGGCGATCATCAAGCCGCACGAATCCGACCGATTGATCTCCCAGCCCACGATGCTCGATGCGGCGCGCAAGGCCGTCGAGCTCGCGTCGAAGTAGCCGGAACAGGAGCGCGTTCATGTCGATCTTCGTCGACGAGCACACCAAGGTCGTCTACCAGGGCCTGACCGGATCGCAGGGCCGGTTCCACGGCATGCGCAACCGGGCGTACGGCACCCAGGTGGTGGCCGGCACGAACCCGAAGAAGGCCGGCACCGACGTCGACGGCGTGCCGGTCTTCGCGTCGGTGGCGGACGCCCGGGAGGCGACGGGCGCGAACGCCTCCTGCATCTTCATTCCGGCCCCGGGGGTCAAGGACGCCGTGCTCGAAGCCGCCGAAGCGGGCATCGAGTTCATCGTCGTGATCACCGAGGGCGTGCCCGCCCACGACGAAGCCTTCTTCTTCAACGCTTTGAAGTCGCGTTTTCCGCGCACGCAGCTGCTCGGCCCGAACTGCCCGGGCGTCATCTCGCCCGGCAAGTGCAACATCGGGATCACGCCCGGCGAGATCGCGTTGGAAGGCGGCCCGGTGGGGATCGTGTCGCGGTCGGGCACGCTGACGTATCAGGCCCTGCACGAGATGACCCGGCAGGGGATAGGCCAGACCACGTGCGTCGGGATCGGTGGTGACCCGGTCCCGGGGACGTCGTTCATCGACTGCCTGTCGGGTTTCGAGGACGACCCGGAGACGCGCGCGGTCATCATGATCGGCGAGATCGGCGGCTCGGCCGAGGAGGAAGCGGCGGAGTTCATCCGCACGAAGATGTCGAAGCCCGTCGTCGCATACATCGCGGGCGTGACCGCGCCGGCCGGCAAGAAGATGGGCCACGCCGGCGCGATCATCTCGGGCTCCAAGGGCACCGCCGCCGCCAAGATCGAAGCGCTGGAAGCGGCCGGCGCGCGGGTGGCCCGGAACGCCCCCGAGATCGGACCGCTCATGGCCGAGGTGGTCGCGAGCCTCTGACGCGGTCTTCTCGATGCGGCGACGCTCGGCCGGATTGAGGTGGCCGACGGCGTAGACGCCGCGGTCGATGCGGCGGGCCCGGCCGACGCGCGTCTCATATCCGAGCGCGTCGGCGAGTCGCTTCACGGGATGGCGTGAGACGATCGCGTAGCCGCCGAGATGGAGAGCCCGGTGGATCTCGACGAGCTTCATCGGGCGCCGGTGTTCGGCGAGAACGGCGAGCGCCGCGTACCTGACGTACCTGCCCTGGGCCGGGAAGGCGTTCGGTGCGATCGGCGGGATGGGAGGCGGGCCGTTCACGCGCGTGAAGCGAAAGCCGTAGACGATGTCCTTCGGCTCGACCCTCGGCCACATCACGACTCGCATCGACGCGAGCGCATGCCTCACGTCGGCCATTTGCCTCGCGAGCTCGCGTTGTGCGCGGTCGATCTGCTTGGCGCGCTCGAGAGGCACATCGCGCTCCTCGTTGAAACGGGCGCGTTCCTGCGGGCCGAACGGTGGACGGCGATAGCGGATCGGAAAACGGCGCGCGGACAACTGCTCCCCCTCTCTGGCGGCCTGTGCGAAATAGGGGGAAGCGCTTCGCGACGACCCTAGTGAGGAGGTGTGACACCTCTGCCCGGTGCCCGCGCGGCGTCGCCGACGCTCCCGCGACCAGCGCGCCCGGCGCGCGCGCCGCAACCCTGTCCACAACCCGTCACGACGATTCGTCGGAAGAATCGTCGCGACGGTTTTGGACAAGGGGGCACGTGAGTGTCGAGAGTCGGCGCGGTGCGGCCGCCTGGGTTTCGAGACGACGCGGCTGGTGCTCGGACGTCCGCTTCCGGCGCGGCTACGAGCCGGTCACGCGAACGGCGGAGGCGGCGCGCCGGCCTGGTCCCGTGTCCGCATGATCGCGCCGACCACCAGCGCGATCGCAGCCAGGAGCATCAGCCAGAACCCGGCGCCCAAGTCAAGGCCGCCCTTGTCGCGAATCAGGTACGCCAGCATCATGATCGCGGCCTGAAACGCGAGCACCAGGTGGATCTGGTCCCACGTGAACCCGAGCGGACGGTCCGGGAGGTTCGTGCTCGGGGCGAAGGTCGCCACCGCGACCTGCACGGCCATCAGCACACCGAACAGCACGATCAATGTCGTCAACGGGAAGAGCAAGAGGTTCGTCGACGAGCTCCACGAGCTCCACGACCTCGAGGAACCCAGGAGGCTGAACTTGTAGAACGGCAGGAACGAACCGATCAGCATGACCGCGCCGCCGGCGAGGATGACGATGCCGGGGGGAGTGAGCTTGGGCTTGTCCATGGGAACGCCTCTCAGCCGATCGCGCCGGTGTGCCGCTCGCGCTGGAGCATGATTGCCCCGACTGCGAGTGCGAGCCCGCCGAGCACTTCGATCCACAGACCGATCTGCTTGTCGGTGATGTCCGAGATGAGGAAGCCGAGCGCCATCAGGCCGGCCATGATGCCGAGTGCAAGATGGACCTGCTCCCAACTGAACCCCAGGATGCCGCTCGGCAGGTTGACGCCGCTGAATCGCGTCAGCGCGATCTGCGCCGCCATGACGAAGCCGTAGAGCACGAGCAGCGTGGCCACCGGAAAGATGCCCGTGCCCCACGTGCTGGTGTCACTCGCAAAGTTGAAGAACGAGAACACGAGCATGACCGCGCCTGCCGCCATGATCACGATCTCACCGGGTGTGGGTTGTTGCCGGTCCACCATCGCAGCTCTCCCCTTGGATGTAGACAGAAGTGAAACACCTCGGGGGACCAATTCCGGGGATATCCGGCCTTGGGAAACGCTGGAAAGCGAGAGCTAGGGTGGCCCGATGCGCGTCGGAGTGCTCGCGTCCGGCAGCGGGACCATCCTCAAGGCGATGCTCGAGCGCGGCCTCCCGGTGGTCGTCGTCGTCGCCGACCGGCCCTGCGGCGCGCTCGACGTCGCTCGGGGCGCGAGCGTTTCCCAGGAGCTCGTCGAGCGGCGGGATTTCGGCCCGAGCTTCGATCGCGTCGCCTACACGCACGACGTCGTCGACGCGCTCCAGCGTCACGACGTCGAGCTCGTTGCGATCGCCGGGTTCGGTACGATCCTCTCGAAGCCGTTCATCGACGTGTACAGCGGACGCGCCGTCAACACCCACCCGGCACTGCTGCCCGCGTTCAAGGGTTGGCATGCAGTGAGGGCGGCACTCGAGGCCGGGGTGAAGGTGACCGGGACGACCGTGCATCTCGTGACCGAGGACGTCGATGCCGGTCCGATCCTCGCCCAAGAGGCGGTCCCTGTCCTCGACGGCGACACCGAGGAGACGCTGCACGAGCGCATCAAGGAAGTGGAGCGGCGCTTGTATCCCGAGGTCATCGAAAGGCTCGCGGCCAAATGAGGACGAAGATCAAACGGGCGCTGGTGTCGGTCTACGACAAGACGGGGCTGGTCGACTTCGCTCGGGGGCTGCACGACCTCGGCATCGAGCTCGTCTCGTCGGGCAACACCTCGAGCGCCCTCGAAGATGCCGGCATTCCGGTGACGAGAGTCGAGGCGGTCACCGACTCGCCGGAGATGCTCGACGGCCGGGTGAAGACCCTCCACCCGAAGATTCACGGCGGCCTGCTCGCTGATCTCGGCAAAGAGACCCATCGCCACGATCTCGACCTGCACGGGATCCGGCCGTTCGAGCTCGTCGTCTCGAATCTCTACCCGTTCGAGCAACGGCCCGAGATCGAGACCATCGACATCGGAGGCCCGGCGATGACGCGCGCGGCCGCCAAGAACCACGCATGGGTCACGATCGTGACCGACCCGTCGCAGTACAAGCCGCTGCTCGTCGAGCTCCACGCGAACGACGGCTCCGTGGGGCCGGACACGCGGCAAGCCCTCGCGCTCGAGGCGTTCGCGCGTACCGCCGCCTACGACGCCGCGATCGTGCAATGGCTCCAAGGTGACGAGCTGCTGCCGCAACACCTCACGCTTGCACTGACGCGCACCGACGAGACGTTGCGGTACGGCGAGAACCCCCATCAACGCGCCGCGCGCTATCGCAACAACGGGACGCGCAGCTGGTGGGACGACATCGTGCAGCACGGCGGGCTCCCGCTCTCGTACCTGAACTATTACGACGCGGACGCCGCATGGAAGCTCGTGCATGACCTCGGCGACGGCCCGGTCTGTGCGATCATCAAGCACGCGAACCCGTGTGGCGTGGCGGTCGACGATGTGCTTGCGGACGCCTACCAACGCGCGCTCGAATGCGACGAGAAATCCGCGTTCGGAGGCATCGTCGCGCTGAACCGTCCCGTCGACCACGCGACCGTCGAACGCATGGTCGCCGGACCGCAGGCCGACGTCGTGATTGCGCCCGGCTACGAGCCGGGCACGATCGAGGCCTTGCAGAAGAAGCGCAGGAACACGCGCATCCTCGAAGCGTCCGCGCCCGCGCCCGAAGCTCGCCACATCAGGCAGATCTCGGGCGGCTTCCTCGTGCAGGACCCACATCACTTCGTGACGTCACGCAATGACTGGCGCGTCGTCACCAAGGTCGCACCGACCCCCGAGCAGTGGCGAGACATCGAGCTCGCATGGCGTCTGTGCGGGCACGTGAAGTCGAACGCGATCGTGCTGGTCAAGAACGGCCAGGCGGTCGGCGTCGGCGCCGGACAGCAGAGTCGTGTCGAATCCGGCGAGATCGCAGCCCGGAAGGCGAACGGCCGCGCCCGCGGCGGCGCGTCCGCAAGCGATGCGTTCTATCCCTTCGAGGACGGCATCGAAGCCGCGGCCGCCGCCGGCGTCGCCGCGGTGATCCAGCCGGGAGGTGGAATGCGCGACGAGAAGATCGTCGAGCGGGCCGACGACCTCGCGCTCGCGATGGTGTTCACGGGCGAACGGCACTTCCTGCACTGATGGCCGCCACACTGCTCGACGGGAAGGCGCTCCTCGACGCCGTCAAGGACGACCTGCGCGTGCGCATCAAGCGGCTCGCCGAGCACGGCGTCATGCCCGGGCTCGGCACCGTGCTCGTCGGCGACGATCCGCCGAGCCATGCCTACGTGCGCCTCAAGCGCGAGGACTCTGCCGAGATCGGGATCAATTCGGTCCACACCGAGCTGCCGGCGACGACGACCCAGGACGAGCTCCTCGGGGTCATCCGGCGCTACAACGACGATCCCACGGTCGACGCGTACCTCGTCCAGGTGCCGCTGCCCCCGCACCTCGACGAGGAGGCGGCCCTGCTCGCCGTCGATCCCGCGAAGGACGCCGACGGGCTGCATCCGGTGAACCTCGGCAAGCTCGTGATGGGCGTGACGCACGCGCCGCGCCCGTGTACCCCGCTCGGTATCCAGCAGCTGCTCGTGCGCTACAAGGTGCCGATCGAAGGCCAACACGTCGTGATCATCGGCCGCGGGCTCACGATCGGCCGCCCGCTGGCGAACCTGCTCTCGTTGAAGGAACCGCACGCCAACGCGACCGTCACGGTGTGCCACACCGGCTCTCGATTCCTCCCCCAGTACACCAAGGAGGCCGACATCATCGTGGCCGCGGCCGGGCGTCCACACCTGGTGACCCCGGACATGGTGCGGCCGGGTGCCGCGGTCGTCGGCGCGGGCGTGACGATGGAGGGCCGCCGGGTCGTCCCGGACGTCGACGAAGCGTGCGCCGAGGTCGCGGGCTGGATCACGCCGCGGTTGGGCGGCGTCGGGCCCACAACTCGCGCGATGCTGCTCCGGCAAACCGTCGAAGCGGCTGAACGAAGGACCCCGCGATGACCGCTGCCCCCCAGGCAGCCCCCACCTGCGCTGTCTGCGGCACGCTGGTCGCGCCCGACGCGGCGCGCTGTCCGTCGTGCGGGTTGACCCGCCCGGGCGCGCGGGGCAGCCGGGTGCTCGGGCGTCATGGGTTGTGGCTGCTCGCGGCGATGATGCTCGCCGTGTATCTGATCGTGCTGTTGATCGTGGCTGCCGCTCGCTGAGTTCGTCCACGGCGACCCGCAGGGTCGAAGATCTGTGTAGAGGAACCTCTTGTGCTACTTGCCGAGCTGACTGTCCGCCATACGCGCCGGCACATGCCGACGCGGCGCGTCGCGCTCGGCGGGGCCTACCTTCCGACGTCGGGCTCCGCGCACGGCGCGGCGTTGCTCTCGGCCGTCGTCGCGACGAACCTGCTCGCGATCGACGAGGAACAGCGTGAGCTTCTGCCCAGGCTTCTCGACGACGCGCGCCGCGGGCTCACGATCCCGCGCATCGCCCTCCGACACCGTCTGCAACACGACGTGCACGGGCTCGACCGGTCGCGCCACCGCGTGCTCGGCGAGGAAGGCCGGATCGTCTTCGAGCTCGACGTGCACGGCGCCCCCGCGCCCCAGGTGCTCGGCGCGGTGCTGGGAGCCGCGTCCCTTCCGGCCACCGGACGCTCGATCGCGCTCGACGCCATCCGGCGCGTGGTCAACGGCAGATGGCGGGGGCTCGCGCCCGAGGTCGGCGTCCGCTTCGTCGCCGAGGCGACGTGGAACGGTCTTCGGCCGCCGCTCGCCGCCACCGATGCGTGGACGCGCGGCGGGCCGCCCGACGAGGAGCTCTGGACCGCCGTCGCCCCCGACGAGCGGTGGGCGATGGAGGTGCTGGGACTCCGCGCCGGGATGCAGGTCGAACGCGACGACGTCAACCGCCGGTTCCGGCGGATGCTGCGCGACGCGCATCCCGACAGCGGCGGCGTGGCAACGGGCGCTGCGGCTCGCATTGCCGAGCTGACCGAAGCCCGCGCGATCCTGCTGGCCATGACTTCCGACGAGGTCGCGGCCGAAGGCTAACTTCGGGCTCGTGAAGAGCCCCTTGCGTGTCGCAGTGACCGGCGCGGCCGGTCAGATCGGTTACAGCCTCGTCTTCCGCATCGCGAACGGCGACCTGCTCGGCAAGGACCAGCCGGTGGTGCTGTCGTTGCTCGAGATCACGCCGGCGCTCGGCGCGCTGCAAGGTCTCGTGATGGAGCTGGAGGACTGCGCGTTCCCGCTGCTTGCCGGCATCGACACGAGCGACGACGCCGATGCCGCGTTCGACGGCGTCAACTACGCGCTGCTCGTCGGCGCCCGCCCGCGTGCGAAGGGAATGGAACGCAAGGACCTGCTGGAAGCGAATGGCGCGATCTTCACCGTGCAGGGGAAGGCACTCGCAAAGGGTGCCGCCGACGACGTACGCGTCCTCGTCGTCGGCAACCCGGCGAACACGAACTGTCTCATCACGATGCACAACGCGAACAAGATCCCCCGTGACCGGTTCACCGCGATGACGCGCCTCGATCACAACCGGGCGATCGCACAGGTGGCAAAGAAGTGCGACGTCCCGGTCACCGCGGTCACCCACATGACGATCTGGGGCAACCATTCCGCGACGCAATACCCCGACCTCTTCCACGCGCAGGTCGACGGCAAGGTCGCCGCCGATCTCGTCGGCAGGGAGTGGATCGAAAAGACCTTCATCCCCAGGGTGCAACAGCGGGGCGCGGCGGTCATCGAGGCGCGCGGCGCGTCCTCGGCGGCGTCGGCGGCGAATGCCGCGCTCGGTCACGGGCACGACTGGGCGCTCGGCTCACCCGAGAACGACTGGGTGAGCATGGCGGTCTGTTCCGACGGTTCCTATGGCGTTCCCGAGGGTCTGATCTCGGGCTTCCCCTGCACCACGAAGAACGGCGAGTGGTCGATCGTCCAGGGACTGGAGATCGACGAGTTCTCGCGCGCGAGGATCGACGCGTCCGTTGCCGAGCTCGGCGAAGAGCGCGACGCGGTCGCCGAGCTCGGCCTGATCTGACGTGAAGCGCTGGTCGCAGCCGAGCCCGTACGGCGACGTCACGGTCGTCGTCACCGACGTCGGGCTGCACGAGATCAGCCTGCCCGGCGACGATCAGCCCGACGAGCCGCTCGGGCCGCCCGACCGTCACATCGCGCGCCAGCTCGACGAGTGGTTCGCCGCCCGCCGGCATGCGTTCGACCTGGCGCTCGATCTCCAGGGTGTCGAGGGCTTCCGGCGCACGGTGCTGGAGACGCTCGCGGCGGAGGTCCCGTGGGGCGAGACGGTCTCCTACGGGGAGCTGGCCGCACTCGCGGGCCGGCCCCGCGCGGCGCGGGCGGTCGGCAGCGCAATGCGTCACAACCCGATCCCCTTCGTCATCCCGTGCCACCGCGTCATCGCGGCGGGCAACAAGATCGGTGGCTACGGCGGCGGCCGCAACGCGATCCCGCTCAAGCGCGAGTTGTTGGCGCGCGAAGGGGGGCCGACACCTCGCTGAAGAAGTCGTTGCCCTTGTCGTCGACGACGATGAACGCCGGAAAGTCGCGCACCTCGATCTTCCACACCGCTTCCATGCCGAGCTCGGGATACTCGAGCACCTCGACGCGCGTGATGCAGTCCTGTCCGAGACGCGCGGCGGGCCCGCCGATCGAGCCCAGATAGAACCCGCCGTGCTCCTTGCAGGCATCCGTCACGGCTCGTGACCGGTTGCCCTTCGCGAGCATCACGTAGGAACCGCCGTGGCGCTGGAACACGTCGACGTAGGAGTCCATGCGACCGGCCGTGGTCGGGCCGAACGAACCCGACGCGTAGCCCGCCGGGGTCTTGGCGGGGCCTGCGTAGTACACGCAGTAGTCCGCGAGGTACGACGGGAGGCCCTCCCCCCGGTCGAGCCGCTCCTTGATCTTGGCGTGCGCGATGTCGCGCGCGACGACCATCGGGCCCGACAGCATCACCCGCGTCTTCACCGGGTAGCGCGACAGCGTGGCGCGGATCTCCGACATCGGCCGCTCGAGGTCGATCGAGACGACCGGGTCGCCTTCGAGATCGGCGTCGGTGACGTCCGGCAGGTACTTCGCAGGATCGGTTTCGAGCTGCTCGAGGAACACCCCGTCCGCGGTGATCTTGCCCAGCGCCTGGCGATCCGCCGAGCACGACACCGCCAGCGCGACCGGGCACGATGCACCGTGCCGCGGCAACCGGATGACGCGCACGTCGTGGCAGAAGTACTTGCCGCCGAACTGGGCGCCGATGCCGAACTGCTGCGTGAGCGCCAGCACTTTTTCCTCGAGCTCGACGTCACGGAATCCTTGTCCCAGTTCGTTGCCCGACGTCGGCAGCGCGTCGAGCGAGTGCGCCGACGCGAGCTTGGCGGTTTTCAACGTCATCTCCGCGGAGGTGCCGCCGATCACGAGCGCGAGGTGGTACGGCGGGCATGCAGCCGTGCCGAGCGTGCGGAGCTTCTCGTCGAGCCACGTCATCATCGACGACGGGTTGAGCAGCGCCTTGGTTTCCTGGAACAGCAGGCTCTTGTTCGCCGAGCCGCCGCCCTTCGCCATGAACAACAGCTTGTAGGTGTCGCCGTCGACCGCTTCGATCTCGATCTCGGCCGGCAGGTTGGTGCCGGTGTTCTTCTCGTCGTACATCGTGAGCGGGGTCATCTGCGAGTAGCGCAGGTTGTCCTCGCTGAAGGTACGGAAGACACCGCGCGCGATCGCCTCGCGGTCGCCGCCCCCGGTGAGCACGAGCTCGCCTTTCCTACCCTTCACGATCGCGGTGCCGGTGTCCTGGCACGACGGCAGCACGCCTCCCGCGGCGATGCAGGCGTTCTTCAGCAGCTCGAGCGCGACGAAGCGGTCGTTCGCGGAAGCTTCGTGGTCCTCGAGGATCGCCCGGAGCTGGGCGAGGTGGCCGGGACGCAGCAGGTGGGAGATCTCGAACATCGCCCGGCCGGTCAACAACGTGAGGGCGGCGGGGTCGACCTCGAGGAATTTCCGGCCCCCGGCGGAGAACGTCGATACGTGGTCCGCGGTGAGCAGCCGGTACGGGGTCTCGTCGGCGCCGACGGGCAGAAGCTCCTGGTATGCGAACCCGGCCATGGCAAGAAAGTACCGTCAGTCCGTGGCTGAGTACCGCGTCGAGCACGATTCCATGGGTGAGGTGCGGGTGCCCGCGGATGCGCACTGGGGCGCCCAGACGCAGCGGGCCGTCGAGAATTTCCCGATCTCGGGCCTTCCGCTCCCGCCGGCGCTGGTGCGGGCGCTCGGGCTGGTGAAGGCCGAAGCCGCCCGCGTCAACAAGGTCGCGCCCGCGATCGCCGAAGCGGCCGAGGAGGTTGCCGCGGGCCGCCACGATGACCAGTTCCCCATCGACGTGTTCCAGACCGGCTCCGGCACGTCGTCGAACATGAACGCCAACGAGGTGATCGCGCATCTCGCGGCCGACCGGATGGGCGCGGCCGTGCATCCGAACGACGACGTCAACATGTCGCAATCGTCGAACGACGTCTTCCCGTCCGCGGTGCACGTCGCGGCGGCGGAGGAGATCGTGCGTGACCTCATCCCTGCGGCGCAGCACCTCGCGCGAACGTTGCGCAAGAAGCAGCGGGAGTTCGACCACGTGGTGAAGAGCGGCCGTACACACTTGATGGACGCGACACCGGTGACGCTCGGTCAGGAGTTCGGTGGTTACGCGTCGCAAGTGGAGGATGGCATCGCCCGGCTCCGGGACGCGCTGCCGCGCGTGTGCGCGCTCCCACTCGGAGGTACCGCGGTCGGCACGGGTATCAACGCGCCCAAGGGCTTTGCCCGGAAGGTGATCAAGCGCCTCGCCGAGCGCACCGACCTGCCGTTCACCGAGGCGAAGGATCATTTCGCCGCCCAGGGCGCCCGCGACGCGCTGGTCGAGGTGAGCGGCCAGTGCAAGACGCTCGCGGTCTCGCTGATCAAGATCGCGAACGATCTGCGCTGGATGGGAAGCGGACCGCGCACCGGCCTCGCCGAGATCCGCCTGCCCGACCTCCAGCCCGGCTCGTCGATCATGCCCGGAAAGGTCAACCCGGTCATCCCAGAGGTGGTCACCCAGGTCGGCGCCCAGGTGATCGGCAACGATGCCGTCGTGACGTTCGCGGGTTCGCAGGGAAACTTCGAGCTCAACGTCTTCGTGCCGGTGATCGCCCGCAATCTCCTCGAATCGATCGAGCTGCTTGCGCGCGTGTGCCGGGTGTTCGCCGACAAGTGCGTCACCGGCATCGAGGCCAACGTCGACACGCTGAAGCGGTACGCCGAGTCGTCACCGTCGATCGGCACCGCGCTCACCCCGCACATCGGGTACGAGAAGGCAGGCGAGATCATCAAGGAGTCGAGCCGTACCGGCAAGTCGATCCGCGAGATCGTGCGCGCCCGCAAGCTCATGACCGACGAGGAGCTCGACCGCGCGCTCGACGTCGAGTCGATGACGCGCGGCGGCATCGTCGAATAGGGGAGCCGACTCTGGAAACGGGAGACGACAACGAAGCGACCGGAGGGGAGCGGAGCGCGGAGTCGACCCATGGGGGCGAGTCGAAGCGGGCGATCGTTTCCGCGTTCTTCGCGAACATCGGTATCGCGGTGCTGAAGTTCGCCGCGTTCCTCTTCACGGGGTCGTCGTCGATGCTCTCGGAGTCGATCCACTCCCTCGCCGATACCGGCAACCAGGGCCTGCTGCTGCTGGGACGCCGGCGGTCGGACCGCCCGGCCGACGAGCGACACCCGTTCGGCTACGGACCCGTCCGGTACTTCTACGGGTTCATCGTCGCGTTCGTGCTGTTCACGCTCGGGGGCATCTTTTCCATCTTCGAAGGCGTCGAGAAGCTCCGGAGCCCCCACTCCGTCGACGCGGTGGGCTGGGCGGTCGCGGTGCTGCTCGGCGCGATCGTGCTCGAGTCGTTCTCGCTGCGAACCGCGATGCATGAGGCGAACCTGGTCCGGCCCGAGCACGAGGGGTGGTGGCATTTCATCCGCCGCACGAAGAGTCCCGATCTGCCTGTGGTGCTGCTCGAGGACACCGCCGCGCTCGTCGGATTGGCGATCGCGCTCGTCGGCGTCGCGCTGGCCGGCATCACCGGCAACGCGCGCTGGGACGGGCTCGGCAGCCTGGCGATCGGCGTCGTGCTGGTCCTCGTCGCGATCCTGCTCGTGATCGAGATGGGCAGCCTCCTCGTCGGCGAGTCCGCGCGTCCGGAGGACATCGCGCGCATCGAGGCGGTCGTCGAGAGCTTTCCCCGCGTGCGCCGCTGCATTCACCTCCGCACCGAGCACCTCGGACCGGACGAGATCGTCGTCGCGCTGAAAGCCGAATTCGACCACGACCTGTCGATCGAGCAGCTGGCGATCGCGATCGACGAGCTCGAGGCGGCGATCCGCGTCGTGGAGCCGCGCGCCACGTTGATCTTCGTCGAGCCCGACGTCTATCGCGAGCCCGTGGAGAAAGCCGATTAGAAGTTCGCGAGCGCGGCTCGGAACGCGTCGTCGATCACCTTCGGATCGGTCGCGTCGTAGCATTGTGCGTTCGTCGCCTGCGCGATCCGACGCAGTGTCGAGATATCGGCGTCGGGCGAGTACGAGATCGTGAACATCCGTGTCGGTTCGCGGAGATGCGCGAGCAACGCTCGTCGATTGTTGTCGTGCTCGACCTCGTTGTAGCCGTCGCTGAGCATCACGACCGCGTTGATCCGCTTGCTGTCATACCGGCGGGCCATCGTGTCGTATGCATCGCGAGCGGCCGCGTACAGCGGCGAGCCCTTGCGCGGCGCGAGTGCGTCGACGGCGTGTGTGAGGGCGCGACGCTGCCGGTCGAAGCGGCCGATCGGCACGACGTCGGCCCAGAACGGGCTGGCGCTGTTCCGGATGTCGGTGGTGAAGATGCGCAACCCGACTTCGTCGTCGGGCGCGAACTCGGAGAGCGCGGCGCGCAGGGCCCTTTTTGCGAGCGCGATCTTGGTCGGGCTGCTCGGATCCTTGGGGTCGCTCTTGTCGCCCATCGAGTCCGACACGTCGAAGAGCAGGAGCACGCGCGAACGCTTGCGGGTCCGCGCCCAGCGATCGAGCGCGGTCGCCGTCGTTCGGAGCTCGGGCGACGCGGGATCGATTGCGTCACCCCGGTGCAGTCCGGCCGCGACGATCTTCTTCTGCGCCGCCGCCGTGCGCGTATACGCGACGAACGCGGCCGCGCCCGCGCGAGTTTCCGGCCGCACCCACGATGCATCGGGAACGATGAGCGGGTTGTCGGCGTCGAGGGTGCCGTCGGAGGGAACGATCGCGGTGAGGGGCGTGTGCGGACGCTTCAGGTGCTTGTTGTCGGGGATCAGGCCGTTCGCGCTCCCCGCGTTGTACGCGGTGACCGCCCGTTCGTCGGTCACGACCGCGGAGACGTATGACGTCGGCAGGCGCTTCTGGTCCAGCCGGAACCAATTGTCGAGGAAGCCCCACGACGCGACGCCGTAGTACACGACCGACGACTCGAGAGCACTCGTGGTCGAGGCATCGCCGAGATGCGACATCGCGATCGTGGAGAGCAGCGCGTCGGTCGCGTGTGCGGGGTTCGCCTTGCCCAGCCGGAACGCACCCCACTCCGGATGCCCGTACGCAGCCCACCCGCGCGGGTTCGCGGCGAGCTGGGCGAGGTCACGCCAGCCGATGCGCTTCTCGGGCCATCCGAGCGCCTTGGCCATCGGCGCCGGCATCGCGACGGCCAGGCCGGTGCGGCCGAGCGACGTCCCGCCGGCGGCGAGCGGTGGGCGTCCGGCCCTCGCGAAACGCGCGTTGGCGAGCGTGAGCCAGGCGCTGGAAGCGGGCGCCCAGAGCGCCGGTGGCGGACCGACCTTGTCGGGATCGGGCCACCCGTCCAGGAAGTACTGGACGGCGGCCGCAGGCTCCACCGGCTGCACGCGTGCGAATGCGCACGTCGCCGGCCCGGCGTGCAGGCGGGCGGCGCTCGACCCGTTGAATGCACGCGCGAGGTCCTCGAGCAGTCCCGTGATCTCGGGCGCGGCCGCGACGTCGACGGGCGTGCAGCGTCCCGGGTCGTCGAGGTGCACGGTCGTGGACGGCGTGTCGTGGGTGCACGCCGTGAGCGCGACGACGAGCGCGGCGAACAGCGCGATCCACTTCACGGTGACGCGTCGTCTTCGGACGACCGCGGCACGCCGAGCGCCAGCAAGAGGTCCTCGTGTAGTTGCATCCACACGGTGTGGTACGAGTCGCACCGCGGGGAGGTGATCCACTCGAATGCCCCCTCGTCGACGAACGTCAGCGCGGCGCGCAGACGGGGGCGGTACGAGCCGAACCGCGTGTGCACACGAGCGAGACGGTTGATGGCCGGTGCGGACCTGTCGTCGATGGCGCGGAGCCGATCGACGACGGACCAGTCGTAGCGCAGGTCGCGGTGATCGTTCGGCACGCCACCGGGTCGTACCTGCCAATCGCTGCAGACGCGCAACAGCTCACGATTGAGTGGGAGGAATCGCTCGTACGCGCGTTGCACCGCCGCCTCCTCGTCGCTGCCCGCGACAAGGCGCGCCCACGACGTGTGCGCATCGCGGCCCTCTGCGGTCACGCGCACACCACGGGCGGCGCGTGCCACGAGCCCGACGTCGAGGAGCTGGTGCACGAGCGCGGTGTCGTCGAGGTCGGCGACGCCCCGCAGGCGCACCTCGTGCAGGAGCAGCCAGGCCTCGTTGTCCAGCGCGAGCACGTACGGGATCGTAACGGCGACCGCACGGCTACATTCCATCGCCTGTGCAGGAGATCGGGTCGGGGACACGGGTGTTCGAGGCGGCGCCGGTGCGGGGTGCGTGGCGCCGCTTGTCGTCGCCCGACGATGTGCTCGTGCTCATGGATACGACCGCGGAGGGCGTCATCGCATGCGTCTCCGACGCCGGCGCGACCTTCCTCGCGCCGATCTTCGACGAGCTCACCGCCGTCGTGTGCCTGTCGGGAACGCCGCAGTCGCACATCGGGATCGTGAGCCGCGAATACCAGGTGCCCTGCGTGATGGCGGCCGCGCTGACGGTCGAGCCGGACGACGGTGACGAGGTCGAGGTCGACTGCTCCGACGCACCCGGCATCATCCGCGCATGACCGTGCGGACGCAGCGAAGCCAGGGATGGCGCAGCAAGGGAGCCATGTGACGCCGCACGAGGTCGATCGGTGGATCCGCTATCACAGCGAGATCTCGTACGCGCTCACGATGGAGCGCACTGCGCTCGAGTCGGTGCTGATCCCGGTGAGCGCGTACATCCTCATCGCGTGCGTCGAGTGCTACCGCCGCTACCCCGACATGATCGGCGAGATCACTGACGCGGTGACGCCCGAGGAGCTGGGTCGTCGCGGCCACGAGGTCACGACGCAGGTCGATCCGGTGCATGTGTGGGCGGTGCCGAACTTTGTGCTGCTCGGCCGCAAGATCCTGATGGCTGCCGGCCTCGTCGACCCGGACGACGATGCACGCCGTATGGCGACCGTGCTCGAGTTCTGGACGCGCACGTCGGGTGCGTATCGCTTCGATGACGGCACCCACCAGGCCGCGGACGCGGCGGGAAACGCGACCCCGTACCGCGCGTACGTCGACGACGTGGTGAGGGCGTGCGAGCCGATCGGGGCGGACAGCGGTGTGAGCCGGTTGAACGCGCTGCTCACGTCGTATCTGTTCCTGCTGTGGTTCGACACGCGCTCGGGATACCAGGACACGGGTCCGTACGCGCTCGGCGACGACCGGGTCCTGCTGTTGCGCCGGTACAACGGGCTCGGCGTCTCGCATTTTCCGTGGAGTGCCGTCGGTGCCGCGCTGCCGTTCACCGAGGTGCTCGGCGCATTCGTGCTCCGCGACGTCGAGCTGCGGGTCACGGACTTCGGGACGTCGGTGACGAGGCCCGAGGACTACTGGGCCCACGTCGAGTCGTGCGCCTTCTTCGACGTCGCGGCGGGCGCGCTGACGCCGATCGGGCCCGCCGGACGCGACGCGCTCGGGATCGCCGCCAAGAGCGCGCAGAAGCAGCTCTACCGCATGATCGCGGGCATGGAGCGTTCGGCCAAGATCGACGCAGGAGCGTACGTGTACTTCACGTTCCTGCGTCCGTTCGCCGAGCTCGCGGGCGTCGCGCTCGACTGGACCACGCCGTTGGCGAGTCTGGACCTGTACCCGTTCCTTTCGTTGATCGACGGCTCGGTGGCGCCGCCCCCCGACGCGCCGGTCGACACTCCCGAGACCTACTACGCCCCGTTGCTGTGAACGCGTGGCATCTGGACTTCGCCCGCGACGACGGCTTCGCGGGCTTCGTACGGCTCGAGCTCCGCGACGTCGAGAAGGTTGCGTGGTACTGGACGTACCTGGTCGGCGTCCCTGGTGTCGACGGCATCGTCGTCGTACGGGATCACGACGTGCCGTTGCCCAGGCCGGGCCAGACGTCGCTCGAGATACGCGCCGACGGACTGTGGGCGGAGCTCTGGTGCGAGACACCCGGCGAGCATTGGACGTTCGGGCTCGAGGCATTCGGCGTGCGGCTCGACACTGCAGAGGAAGCGCGGCGTCCGGGCGGCGAGATCGGAGAGCGGATACCGGTCGGCCTCGACCTCGAATGGGAAGGTCCCGATGCGGGAGACGACAGCGAAGCGACCGGAGGGGAGCGGAGCGTGGAGTCGACCCACGAAGGCCTCGTGCATGGTGACGTGCTGGTCGGACGCGGGCGTTGGACGATCGAAGCCCGCGGTCAGTTCTACGAGGACGGCACGCTCCCGCCGCCGGTCGCAGGTGACGTGCAGGCGCGTGTGATCATTGCCGGCGTCGCCGAACGCGCGCTCGTGCGCACCCCGGACGGGCTCCGCTGGACGTCGCTATAGGGTGCATGTGATGGACCTGGATCATCGTCAGAACGCGTTGCTGCTGGCGCGGGGGCGCGCGGTGAACGGCCTGATCATGCTCGCGCTCCCGGGACTGGTCGGGCGTCTGCTGTTCGGCAAGCAGGGAGGCCAGCCGGTGGCGAAGGCGCTGATCCGCCTCGTCGGCATCCGCGACCTGGTGCTCGGTCTCGGCGCGATCACCACCGTCAAGGAGCACACGATGGACGCCGAGTGGGTGGGCATGGGCGCGGTGGCGGACGCGGTCGACGCTGTGGTCGCGCTCGCCGGGCGCGGTCTTCCGGTCCGCGCCCGGCTCGTCGCGCTCGCCGGCGGTGGCGCGGCCGTCGCCGGCACGCTGGCCGCACGTGCGCTCGCCGACGAGCGCGCCGCCGCGGCGGTGTCAGAGATCGATTCCTGAGAGCTCGGGAATCCAACCTCCCGCCCGGCGCAGCGCGTCGCGCCAGCGGTCGCGATCGAGCACGCGCGCCGGCTCCACCCTCGCCCGAGGCGACCACGTCGACGCGAGATCGTCGACGTCGCCGTGATGCCCGAGTGCGAGACCGGCCATGAGGGCGGCGCCGCGCGCGGTGGCCTCGCGTACGGGAGAGATCTCGACCGGACGTTGTGTGGCATTCGCGAGGGCCTGCACGAACGTGGGGTTGTCGGTCATCCCGCCGTCGACGCGCACTGCCGGGATGGCGATGCCACTGTCGGACTCCGCCGCGTCGACGAGGTCGGCGCCGCGGTGCGCGATCCCTTCGAGCACCGCGCGCACGACCTCGGCTCGACCGGAGCCGCGCGTGAGCCCGAACAGCGCGCCCCGCGCGCCGTAATCCCACAGTGGCGTTCCGATCCCGAGCTGCGCCGGCACGTACACGACGCCGCCCGTGTCTTCGCACTGCGCGGCGATGTCGTGGGATTCGGTGGAGGTCGCGATGATGCCGAGGTCGTCGCGCAGCCATTGGACGTTGGTGCCCGCCGCGAGCATGACCGCCTCGACGCCCCAGGTGATCCGGCCCCGGTGGCGCCACGCCACGATCGGGAACGTGCCCGCCTTTCCGCGCCGGCCGCTGGTCGGTGCGTCGGGTCCCAGCACGACGTCGAGCATGCCGCCGGTACCGAAGGTGATCTTGGCATCGCCGGGATGGACGCAGCCCTGCCCGACCAGCGACGCCTGCTGGTCGCCGAGCAACGCGGCGATCGGAGGCGCGCCGGGGAGTGCGCGTGCCTCGCCGACGACTCCGGACGAGTCGACGATCGGAGGCAGCATCTCGGCCGGGACGTCGAGCAACGCCAGCGTGCGCGCGTCCCAGGACGAGGGGTTGTCGATCACCTGCATGCCCGTGATGGCCGCGTTGGTCGCGTCGGTGACGAAGACTGCTCCTTCGGACAACGTCCACGCGACCCACGTGTCGACCGTGCCGAAGCAGAGGTCGCGCGCGCGTGCCCGGTCCGGGAGTTGATCGAGGAGCCATTGCAGCTTGGTCGCCGACTCGTTCGGGCCGACCCGCAACCCTTGCGTGCGTAGCCCGAGGCACGCGCCGACCGTCCGCAGGTCCTGCCAGCCGATGCCCGGCCCGACGGGCTCGCCGGTCGCGCGATCCCACACGATCGTGGAGCCACGCTGGTTCGAGATCCCGATCCCGTCGACCGGCCCCGCGTCGGCGAGCGCGTTGCGGGCGAGATCGAGACAGGTCTCGGCCAGGACGCGAGCGTCGAACTCCACGAGCCCGTCGGCGGGGGAGTCCGGCAGCAGCTCCCGCGTGGATGCGGCGATCTCCGCGCCGGACGCGTCGAACACACACGCGCGCACACTGCTCGTGCCGACGTCGACGACGAGCACGTGATTTCGCGCTCGGCTCACGGCCACGGCACCGCGCCGAACGGACTGCGCAAGCCGAGCTTGCCGGGATTGAGCACACCGTTCGGGTCGAGCACGCCCTTGACCGACTGCAGGACGTCGAAACCGGCGCCGAGCGCCTCGGGCACGAAGCGGGCGCGGTTGAGGCCGACCCCGTGGTGATGGGACAAGGCGCCGCCCGCCTCGAACACGGCGCGCTGACCGGCGTCCCACACGGCGCGGTAATACGCGTCGCGCGCGTCTTCGGGAGGCTTCCCCGCGAACGTGAAGTAGAGACAGCCGCCGTCGAGGTACGAATGACTCTGGTGCGCGGACGCTACGAGCGTGTGCTCGACACCGCGGATCGCTTCAGTCGCGCGCGCGTACATGTCGGGTAACGCGCGCCACGACCCCGAGACCTCCATCGTGTCGACGACGAGACCGCGGGAGATCAGCGCCTCGAGCGCGGAGACGTCGTTGCGGTGGCCGAGCCATTGACCGACGAGCGCAATGTCGAGCGGTTCGGCCTGTGCCCGCGCGGTCTCCTCGTCCACGATGCGCCGCGTGGCCTCGACGACGTGGGCGTCACCCTCGTCGAGCACCAACAGCACGTTGGCATCACCCGTTTGGTAGTTGCGGTCACCTTCGATCGGGTCGTACAGGCGCAGCACGGCCGGGGTCGCGCCCCGTTGCACGATGCGGCGCATGGCCACGAGTGCGCCGATGAACGACGTGAACCCGTATGCGCCCCGCATCTCGGCGTCCGGCACGCGGTGCGCGCGCAAGCGGGCGCCGACGATGATCCCGAGGGTGCCTTCGGATCCGACGAACAGCTGGGTGAGGTCGGGCCCGACCGCCGCCCGCGGTGCGCCACCGGTGTGCACGAGCGTGCCGTCGGCGAGCACGACGTCGAGCCCTTGGACGATGTCCTCGATCTTGCCGTAGCGCGTGGAGTACTGGCCGGCACCACGGCACGCGAGCCAGCCACCGACCGTGGACAGCGCTATCGACTGCGGCCAGTGCCCGCAGGTGAGGCCGTGCTCCGCGCGCAGCACGTCCTCGAACACGTCGCCGAACGTGCCCGGCAGGACGTCGACGAGCAGCGAGGTGTCGTCGACGTGCACGATGTCGCAGAGCTCGGTGAGATCGAGCAGCACGCCCCCGAACGCCGGAACGCTTGCACCACAGACCCCGCTCCGGCCTGCGGCCGCGGTCACGGGAACACGGGCGTCGTTGCAGGCGCGCAACACGTCCTGCACCTGTGCGACGTCGGCCGGACGCACGACGACCGACGCGCGGGCGGCCACCTGCCCGTCGAGCGCCCAGATCATCGCGAGCGGCCACCAGTCGCGACTTGCCTCCGCGACGATGGCGGGCGTGTCGATCAGCTCGGCGCCGGTCGCGACCAGCCGCGACCGCAACGCCTCGTCGACCTCGATCCGCTGGCCGGTCAGCCGGTCACCGATCTCGCCGCCGGCGAACGCGATCGGAGGCGTCGGCGCTCCGCGATTGGTCTCCACGACAGCGGAGATTAGGGATCAGGTGGGCGGCTGCGACAATGCGTCGAGCGCGGTCTCGGGGAGACCGCCGGCCGTGCGCTCCTTGTCCACCAGGGCGCGGTACGACGCCACCTGCGAGGCGCGCTCGTCTTCCGACCAGCCCAGCTCGTCGCCCATCAATGTGGCGACGTCCTCGGCCGCCACCGCCGACGCATCGCGGCCCAGCAGACGGGCGCGCGTGCGACGCGACAGCACGTCGTCGACGGTTCGCGCCATCTCGGCGCGTGCGGCGTAGACGACCTCGGCGCGCGAGTACGGCAAGCCTTCGACGAGCGGCCGCGCGAACTGCGGGTTGGCGCGCTGGAGCGCGACCACTTCGCGCGCGTCCGCGCCGTAGCGCTCGCCGAGCTCTTTCGGGATGTCGGGCGCGTCCCAGCCGTCGGCCCCGTGCAGGCGCACGTGTTTGGTGCGGCTGCGGCCGTGACGGCCGAGCGACTTGTGCACCGCGTCGACGGCGTCGGCTGCCATGCGCCGGTACGTCGTGAGCTTTCCGCCGGTGACCGTGATCACGCGGCTGGGCGCGACCTGCACGGCATGGCGGCGCGAGAGGTCGGCCGTGCGTTCGCTCTTCGCCGCCGCGACGAGCGGCCGGAGACCGGCCCACGTGCCCAGGATGTCGGCCTCGGTGATCTTCGTGGTGACCGCGCCGTTGATCGCGCGCAACAGGTACGCGACGTCGTCGGGAGTGATCTGGGGGTCGTCGAGCGGCCCTTCGTAGTCGGTATCGGTCGTGCCGACGTACGTGAATCGATGCGGGCCGCCCTCGCCGCCCCACGGCACGACGAACACCGACCGGCGATCCTTGGGGACCGGGATCACGGCGGCGATCTCGTTGCGGACCAGGGACCACGGCACGGTGATGTGAATGCCCTTCGCCGGCCGGATCGACCGCGGATGGGTTCCCTCGTCGAGCGCACGCACGTCGTCCGACCACACGCCGGTGGCATTCACGATCACCTGCGCGCGCACGTCGAACTCGTCGCCGTCGGCGCGCACCCGGGCGCCGGAGACGAAACCGGCATCATCCTTCACGATGCCCACCAGCGACGCGTAGTTCGTGACGACGGCCCCGTGGTCGGCTGCGGAGCGAGCCACCGCGAGCGTGAGCCGGGCGTCGTCAGCCTGCGCGTCGTAGTAGATGTACGACGCCGCGATGTTTTCCGGGTGCAGCGTCGGCATGTAGCGCAGGGCCTCGTCCTTGGAGATGCGCTTGTGCAGCTTGCCGATCCGGAGCCCGCCGGTGAGGTCGTACATCCACATCGTCCCGCCGAGCAATCGCGCGAGCCGCCGCGGCAGCAGGCCGTCCTTGGTGAACACCGGCAGGAGGAAGGGCAGGACGCGTACGAGATGAGGTGCGGTCTTGCGCAGCGTTTGCCGTTCTGCCAGCGCTTCGTAGACGAGACCGACTTCTTTCTGTTGCAGGTATCTGATGCCGCCGTGCACGAGCTTCGACGATTTCGAGGAGGTCCCCGACGCGAAGTCGCCCTTTTCGATCAACGCCGTACGCAAGCCGCGGGACGCGGCGTCGAGCGCCACGCCGGTTCCGGTGATGCCGCCGCCCACGACGAGCACGTCGAAGGACTCCTCCGACAGGCGGTGCAGGGCAGTGGCGCGATCGAAGTCCACTGCGTCAGGCTAGTTGCCTTCCCGAGAACACGGTCCGAGCAGGAGACCCACAATGACCGGTACCCGCCTCGAGCTCCCGGGCTTCCGTGGCACATTGATCCATTCCGACGACGCCGAATACGACGAGGCGCGGAAGATCTTCAACGGCATGATCGACCGCAGCCCCGCGCTCATCGCGCGTTGCTCGTGCGCCGAAGACGTTGTCGCCGCCGTCAATCTCGCACGTGAGCAGTCGCTGCCGCTGGCGGTCCACGGCGGCGGACACGGCGTGACCGGTGCCTCGATGTGCGACGCGGGTGTGGTCATCGACCTGCGCGGCATGAAGAACATCGAGGTCGACCCGAAGGCGAAGGTCGCGCGGGCGGCAGCGGGTCTCAACTGGGGCGAGTTCGACGCCGCGACCCAGGAGCACGGCCTCGCCTGCACCGGGGGTCGCGTCACGACGACGGGCATCTCGGGGCTCGCACTCGGAAGCGGCGCTGGCTGGCTCGACCGTAAGTTCGGCTTCGTGTGCGACAACCTCCTGCAGGCCGAGGTGGTCACCGCCGACGGCCGCGTGGTGACCGCGTCCGAGAAGGAGAACGCGGATCTGTTCTGGGGCATCCGCGGCGGTGGCGGCAACTTCGGTGTCGTGACCGAGTTCGTGCTGCGCCTCCACGAGCTCGGCCCGATCGTGCTCGGCGGAATGCTCGTCTACACGCCGGACCAGGGCCGCGACCTCCTGCGCTTCTACCGCGACTTCATGCAGGACGCACCCGACGAGGTCGGCTCCGGACTCGCCTTCATCTGCGCGCCGCCCGAGGACTTCGTGCCGAAGGAAGCGTGGGGACAACCGATGATCGGCATCGTGTGCTGCTACGCCGGTCCGGTCGAAGACGGAGAGGCCGCGTTCAAGCCGCTGCGCGAGTTCGGTCCGCCGCTGATGGACATGATGCAGCCGATGCCGTACACCGCGGTGCAGCAGCTTCTCGACGGCGCGAACCCGAAAGGCCGCCTGAACTACTGGACCGCGGACTTCCTCGAAGAGCTGCCGGACAAGGCGATCGACGCGATGGTCGAGATCGCAACGCAGCCGGTCTCAGTGTTCTCGCAGATGCTGCTCATCCCGGGCGGAGGCGCGATCGCACGGGTCGACGAGAACGCGACTGCGTTCGGGCAGCGCACCGCGCCCTGGAACACGCACTTCCTCTCGATGTGGGAAGACCCGGCCGAGACCGAGAAGAACATCGCGTACACGCGCGAGATCGCGGCGACGATGAAGCCGTGGACCACCGGCCGCGCGTACTTGAACTTCATCGGGGACGAGGGCGAAGGCCGGGTCGAGGCCGCGTACGGTCCCGAACGTTTCACGCGGCTGCGCGAGCTCAAGAAGAAGTGGGACCCGCAGAACCTCTTCTCGCGCAACCAGAACATCCCGCCCGCGCAGTAACGCTCAGATCACCTCGCCGGGCGTGCCGTCGTCGCGGACGACCGGCAGACCCTGCTGGGCCCATGCCTTCATGCCGCCGGTCATGTTGACGGCCTTGAAGCCCATCTGCACGAGCTCGGCCGCGGCCTTCGCCGACCGGCTGCCCGACCGGCACACGCAGACGATCGTCCGGTTCATCGGCAGCTGGAAGCGCACGCTCTCCAGCTCGGCCAACGGCACCCAACGCGCGGCGGGCGCGTGCCCCGCCTGCCACTCGTCGGCCTCGCGCACGTCGAGCAGCACGTTGTGCTCGCTGCCGGCGTGTGCGTCGGTGACCTCGACCGCCTCGATCCGCTGGCCCTTCCACATGCTCATCGCGAACCTCTACTGCTCGATGGCTTTCGCAGCCAGTTCCCGCAAGAGCTTGTAGTCCGCCTTGCCGGCCGGCGAGCGTTGCAGCGATTCGAGCGCGACGAACCGCTTGGGGACCTTGTAGCCCGCGAGTGACTGACGGCAGTGCGCGTGCAGCGCGTCATCGTCGAGCGTTGCGTGATCGGCGGGCTGCACGAGCGCGACGACCATCTCTCCCCATCGCGGATCGGGGACGCCGACGACGACACAGTCGAACACGCCGGGGTGCGACCTCAACGCGAGCTCGACTTCCTCCGGATAGACCTTCTCGCCGCCGCTGTTGATGCACGCCGATCCGCGACCGAGGAGCTGGATCGTGCCGTCGGACTCCACGATCGCGTAGTCGCCGGGAATCGAGTAGCGCCGCCCCTGCACGCTGCGGAATGTCGCCGCGGTCTTCTCCGGGTCCTTGTAGTACCCGAGCGGGATCGCGCCGCCGACACCGAGCATGCCGATGCGGCCGTCGCCCGGCGCCGCAACCTCACCGTCGTCGGTCACCACCACGAGCCGGTCGCTCGCCTTGAACCGCGCGGGCGCGATGGCGTCGTCCGCGCGGGTCTCGGTGCGCGTCATGATCCCCTCCGACGCGCCGAGCGAGTCGATCAGCGTGATGCCCGGAAGATGGGCGAGCAGCGCCCGCTTGGTCTCGGGACTCCAGGTCACCCCCGAGGACGTGATCGCGCGGAGGCTCGACAGGTCCCAGCGGTCGGGATGGGCATCGAGCGCAGCGAGCATCGGCCGGGCAAAGGCATCCCCGACGATCGTGCAGACCTGCACGCGTTCCCGGTCGATCGCGCTCCACACGGCCTCGGCGTCGAGGCGCAGGGTGTCGAGCAGCACCACCGTTCCGCCGCCCGACAACGTCGACAGCGTGATGAACAGCCCGGTGCCGTGCATCAGCGGACACGCGGGAAGGAGCGTGGCGGCCCGCTTCCCCGCCCGCATCGACGTGGCGACGTCGGGCGGGTCGGTGCCGGGACGCGCCATCTGCCACAGCGACACGTACAGATCGTCGCTCGGCCACATCACGGCCTTGGGGGCGCCGGTGGTGCCGCCGGTGTAGACGAAGATCAGGTCGTCTGGAGACGGCTCGTTGCTGATCGGTTCGTCGCCCGCAGCTGCGAGCAGGCGCTCGTAGTCACGTTCGACGTTGCACACGACGCGTGGCTGCCGGTCGGCCGGAAGGGCGGCGAGCGCGTCGCGCACGGTGGAGGCGAACTGGTCGTGGAAGACGAGGGCGGCGGCGTCGGAGTTGTCGAGAAGGTACGCGAGCTCGGCGCCCACATACCGGTAGTTCACGTTGACCGGCACGCAGCCGAGCTTCTGCGCCGCGAAGAACGCCTCCATGAACTCGGACGTGTTCACACACATGATCGCGACCTTGTCGCCGGGCAGGAGGCCCGCGTCGCGCAGCACGCGCCCGAACCGCTCGGCGCGTTCGTCGAACTGCGCGAACGTCATGCGGCGGTCGCCGCACACGAGCGCGATCCGTTCGGGAGCCAATTCGGCGACCGTTCGCCACGCGCGGGCGAACGAGTGTCGGGTCACGGCCGCGCAGCCTACGTTCCGGGTCGCGATCCGGGGCCGGGCGGGGCCGGACTCAGTGCGCCGGCGACACGCGCCAACGGCCGCCGGGTATCGCGGCGCACCGGTCCAGGGACGCCGTCCACGCGTAGGTGACGGCCGGGAGCCCCGACGCCGTCCGTACCTCGATGCGGGCGTATTCGTGTGCCTCGTAGCGATCGAGAGCCGTGAGCGCTGCCTCGGAGCGAGACGTATCGAGCACGACCACGACGCCATGCACGAGACCCGTCGATCCCGGCTCGAAGGTCGCGGCCGGGTAGCCGCGTCCCGTGTCGTAGAGCGTGCCCGGCACCGCGTCCGGCTCGGGCCCGCCGACGGTCCACGGCTCGAGGAGCGCCCAGGCGCCCCCATCGGGCGTCAATGTCCCGTATACAAAGAGCGTTCTGATGTCTTGGTTGCTCACGCCGTGTCGGTGGCCGCCTGCGACTCGCGTGTCCGGCGCTTCCGGTGCCAGCGCAGCCCACCTTCGAGCGCGGCGAGGATCGTGTCGTTGTCCTTCGAGAGCCGCTGGTGCACGGCGCGCTCGAACAGCACGCGCATCACAGGATTGAATGCCTCGTACTCCTCGGCGAACGTCACACGCGTGCGGCCGCCGCCGAGGTCGGTGAGACGAGTCCACCCTGTCGCACGCGACCACAACGGCTTGCCGACCGCGTCGTACCGCCACGACTCGTGCGGGCGAACCTCGGTGAGCCACTCCCACGACTGGCCGACCCCGCGCGACAGCAACCATTTCGGGACCGGGAAGTAGCAGTGGCGGACCAGGCCGTTCCCGGCCTCGTCGCCCGGATGCAGGATCTCGATGCGCGTGCGTACGTCCTTCGGCTGCGGGCGATCCGGCGCGCGGTACCAGAACACCTCCCACACCTCTTGCGGCGGCGCGTCCAGCTCGACCGAGAACTCGTGACGTTGCATCGGGTGCTATGCCGCGATCAGCCGCTGGACCGACTGCGCGAGGCCGTCCTCCCACGTCCAGTTCTCCTGGAAGTGGCGGTTGCCTTCGGTCATGATGTCGAACTGCCACCACACCGCGTAGATCCCGCATGTCAACAGCGTGGCGACGATGCGCCCGACGTAGTTGTGCGGGGCTTTCAAACGAGCGGGATTCGGGCTCGCGACCGGCGCGCCGAGACGCGTGTAGATCGTCGACAGCTCGCTCTCGATCGCACCTTCCGCGTGATCGTGAGTGATGAGGTCGCCGTCCAGCAGGATGTAGATGATGAAATGGCCGATCCCTCCCGTGAGCAGCGAGATGATCATCCAGACGATGGGATCGCGGAACTGCGTCGTCTGGTTGCGGAGCACGGCCATGTGCGGTGCGATGCGTTCGAACGCGGGGCGGAGCTCATCCCCCAATCCCTTCGACTGGGCTTGCTCCCATGCGAGTGTCGTGGCCGCGTCGAGCAGCTCGATGCGGCGCGCGTTGTGGTCGCGTGAGCGCCGCACCAGTTGGTAGATGATGTAGAAGCCGTAGAAGCCGCACGTCAGGATCGACCATCCGAACGCGGTCCAGAAGTCGAAGATGTAGTCGGATTCGTTTCGGCGATGCCACGCGGCACGTACGCGATCGGCGGGCGCGGCTGCGGGCGGGGCGGGAAAGGACGGGCCGGGAGGTGACGGCACGGGCGCCGCGTACGGCGCCGGCGGTTCGGGCGGAGGAAGATCGGTCATGGCGGCATATTGCCGCGTCTGTGGGCCGTCGGGGAACATGACAGGCATGACGTCCTACGATCCGCAGCCGGACGACCGATTCACCTTCGGCCTCTGGACGGTCGGCAACCGAGGCCGCGACCCGTTCGGCCACGAGACCCGGCCCGCGCTCGACCCGGTCGACGCCGTCCACCACCTGTCCGATCTCGGCGCCTACGGCGTCAGCTTCCACGACGACGACCTCGTGCCACCCGGCTCGACGGCCGCGGCGCGCGAACAGATCCTGAAGCAGTTCCGCCGCGCGCTCGACGCCACCGGCATGAAGGTACCGATGGCGACGACCAACCTGTTCTCGAACGCGGTCTTCAAGGAAGGTGCGTTCACCGCCAACGACCCCGCAATACGACGGTACGCAATTGCCAAGACGCTGGACGCGATCGACCTCGGTGCGGAGCTCGGCGCCAACGTGTACGTCATGTGGGGTGGTCGCGAGGGCACCGAGTCGGATGCGGCCAAGGACGTGCGCGGCGCGCTCGATCGCTACAAGGAAGCGGTCGACATCTGCTGCGCGTACGTCCGCGATCGTGCGTACGAGATGCGGTTCGCGCTCGAGCCGAAACCCAACGAGCCGCGCGGCAACATCTTGTTGCCGACCGTCGGCCACGCGCTGGCGTTCGTATCGCAGCTGGAGTGGCCCGAGATGGTGGGACTCAACCCCGAGTTCGCGCACGAGACGATGTCGGGCTTGTCGTTCCACCACGGCATCGCGCAGACGCTGTGGCAGGAGAAGCTGTTCCACATCGATCTCAACGCACAGGTGATCGGCAAGTACGACCAGGATTTCCGCTTCGGCTCCGAGGGCATCCGCGACGCGTTCTACGTCGTCAAGCTGCTCGAGGACGCGCACTGGACCGGCATGCGCCACTTCGACGCGCACGCGTACCGCACGGAGTCCGCCGAGGGTGTGTGGGACTTCGCGCGGGGGTGCATGCGCACGTACCTGATCCTGCGCGACAAGGCGCGCCGTTTCCATGAGGACACAGAGATCCAGGCAGCACTCGGCGACGCGATGGTCGAAGCGATCCACATTCCTGCAATCGACGGGACGGCGACGGCCGACGCGATCAGCGCGCTCCGGCGCGGCCCGTACGACATCGATGCCCTGGCGGCGTACGGATACGGCCACGAGCGCCTCGACCAGCTCGTCACCGAGCTCGTGCTCGGCGCGCGCTAGCAAAGACGCGCGGTCACGGCGGTTGCCGCAGCCCGGCCGTTCTCACACGCGCGCGACCGGCGGCGGGACACCCGGCACGTCGAGACGCGTCCGCAGCACGCAGCCCCGCAGCTCGGGTTGCTCGGTGTGGCCGCCGGTCGTCACGTAGAGATACGGACCGTCGAAGCACAGGCTGGTGGTCATCGCCGACGGTGGTTCGAGTCGACGATCGAGGATTCCCTCGGGCGTGAAGCGGCCGATGCCACCGCTCACGAGCGCGACCCAGAGCCCGCCCAGCTCGTCGACCGCCATGCCGTCGGGATGGCCGAACTGCGACACGTCGATGTCGCGACGGGTTTCGTGGCCCACGTCGAACACGATGATGCGCCGGGCGCGGGTGTCGCTCAGGTAGATCGTGCGCTCGTCGGGCGACAGCGCAACGCCGTTCGCGTGCACGACGTTCTCGATGACCGGTTGCGGTCCGACGTCGGGATCGATGCACCACAGCTCGCCCGGGACTGCGTCGGCGTCGGGATCGAACACGGCGAAGCGGAGCCCACCGGCGTAGATGCGCCCGGCCTTGTCGGTGGTGAGGTCGTTCCACCCCGCGACGCCGTCGACGTGCAGGATCGTGCGTGTCTTGTCATCACGCACGTGGATGACGTCACGACCGGAACACACGATGCCGCCGTCGCTGTGCACCGCGAGCCCGCCGACGCCCCGGCGCTTCGGCACGACGGTGGTGACCTCGCCGTTCGGCGCGAGCCGGTAGATGCCACCGCCCAGCACGTCGGAGAACAACAAGGTTCCGTCGACGTCGACGGTCGGCGCTTCCGCGAGCCCGTACCCGTGCGCGAGAACTTCCCATTCCATAGGGTGCGGATGCTACGTGCGGACGCAGCGAATCCAGGGAGCCAGAGAGATCGCGTGCGGACGCAGCGGAGCCAGGGATGGCGTAGCGAGGGAGCCATAGAAATTGCCGTTAGTGCTCGGGGTCGACTCGTCGACGCAGTCCACGAAGGTGGAAGTACGTGACGCCGAGAGCGGCGCGCTCGTCGCCGAGGGTCGCGCGCCGCATCCGCCCACGACGCCGCCATGTAGCGAGCAGCATCCCGACGCGTGGTCGGACGCGTTGGAGATCGCGCGGGCCGGGTTGCCGGCGGTCGATGCGATCTCGGTTGCCGGCCAGCAACACGGCCTGGTCGCGCTCGACGCCCACGACGAGGTCATCCGGCCGGCCAAGCTCTGGAACGACACCGAGTCGGCGCCCGACGCGCAGTGGCTGCGGGGCCGGCTCGACGACAACGGTTGGGCGCGCGCCTGCGGATCGGTGCCGCTCGCCGCGTTCACGATCACGAAGCTGTCGTGGTTGCACCGCGTCGAACCCGAGGCGTGGGCGCGCCTCGTCCGCGTGTGCCTCCCGCACGACTGGCTCACGTGGAGGCTCGGCGGCGAGCTCGTGACCGACCGCGGCGACGCGTCGGGAACGGGCTATTTCTCCGCAGCGGAGAACCGCTACCGCACCGATCTGCTGGGGTTCGTCGACGGCGACGCCGACTGGGCCTCGCGCTTGCCGCGGGTCGCGTCGCCGACCGAGGTCGTCGGTCGGTGCGGTGACGCGGTCGTCGGGCCGGGCACCGGCGACAACATGGCGGCGGCGCTCGGCGTCGGTCTCGCGCCGGGCGATGTCGCGATCTCCATCGGCACCTCGGGCACGGTGTTCGCGGTCAGCGACACGCCGACGTTCGACGCGTCGGGCGCGGTTGCCGGTTTCGCGGATGCGACCGGGCGCTACCTGCCGCTCGTGTGCACCCTGAACGCCACCAAGGTGATCGACGCGGTCGCCGGGCTCCTCGGCGTCGATGCGATGCAACTCGACGTGCTGGCGTTGGACGCGGCCGCGGGCGCCGGCGGTGTCACCGTCGTGCCGTACTTCGACGGTGAGCGCACGCCGGACCGACCGGACGCGACGGGCACGATCGCCGGCCTCCGATCGGACGTGACCCGCGAGCAGCTCGCTCGGGCCGCCTACGAAGGCGTCGTGTGCGGCCTCCTCGACGCGCTCGACGCGCTCGAGCGCGTCGACATCGGCGGCCGCCTCGTGCTGCTCGGCGGCGGCGCCCGCTCGCCCGCATTCCGGCGCGTGCTCGCCGACCTGGCCGGCCGCCCGGTGACGGTCCCGGCGCCGGGCGAGCACGTTGCGACGGGCGCGTGCGTGCAGGCTGCCGCGGTGCTGCACGGTGCCTGGCCCGAGTGGAAGCTCGGTCCCGGAGAGGTCGTCCAACCCACGGCCGTCGACCGCGACACGATCCGTGATCGATACCGCGTCGCGGCGCGCGACCGCACCGCGCGGGGCGGGTAGCGTCGGGAATCGTGGAATACGCCGCTTCGATCCTCGACCTCGTCGGCAACACGCCGCTCGTACGCCTGAAGCGCATCTCCGAAGCCGACGCGGTGCCGGGATTGCTGCTCGCCAAGGTCGAGACCGTGAACCCGGGCGGCAGTGTGAAGGACCGCGCCGCGATCGCGATGATCGATGCCGCCGAACGCGACGGACTGTTGCAACCGGGCGGCACGATCGTCGAGCCGACATCGGGCAACACGGGCGCCGGGCTCGCGATCGTGGCTGCGCAACGCGGCTATCGCTGCATCTTCGTGATGAGCGACAAGATGAGCGACGAGAAGGTCGCGCTGTTGCGCGGGTACGGCGCCGAGGTCGTGGTCTGCCCGACCGCGGTCCCGCCCGAGGACCCGCGCTCGTATTACTCGACGGCCGAGCGGCTGGTCCGGGAGACGCCCGGCGCGTTCCGCCCCGACCAGTACTCGAATCAGGCCAATCCCGCCGCCCACTTCGCCACGACCGGGCCCGAGATCTGGCGACAGACCGACGGCCGCATCACCCACTTCGTCGCGGGGCTCGGGACCGGCGGCACGATCACCGGCGTCGGGCGGTACCTCAAGGGTCAGAACGCAAACGTGCAGATCGTCGGTGCCGACCCGTCCGGCTCCGTCTACTCGGGCGGTACCGGGCGCCCGTATCTCACCGAAGGCATCGGCGAGGACTTCTGGCCGACCACGTACGACCCTTCGATCGTGGAGCGCGTCATCGAGGTCAGCGACGCCGAAGCGTTTGCGATGGCACGGCGCGTCACGCGCGAGGAAGGTCTGATGATCGGCGGGTCGGGCGGCACGGCCGTGCACGGCGCGCTCGTCGTGGCGCGCGAAGCAGGACCGGACGCGGTGGTCGTCGTGCTGCTCCCCGACTCCGGCCGCAACTACCTGTCGAAGATCTTCGACGATCAATGGATGTTCGACATGGGTTTCCTGCGGGCCGAACCCCCGATCGTCGGTGACGTCCTCGCGACGAAGGGCCACGCGATGCCCGACTTCGTGCTGATCACGCCCGAGGAGCCGGCGCGCGACGCGATCAAGCTGATGCACGAAACCGGTGTGTCACAGCTCGTCGTCAGCGTGACCAAGGAACTGCCGCTCGCGGCAAAGGAAGTGACCGGGACGCTGCGCGAGCTCGAGCTGATGGACCTGGCGTTCCGCGATCGCGACGTGCTCGAGCGTCCGGTCGGCGACATCATGAGCGCGCCGATGCCGATGATCGGGATCGGCGAGCCGGTCGGTCGCGTCGTCGGCTGTCTCGAAACGCAACCCTCGGTGCTGGTGCTCGAGGGGGGCCACCCGATCGGCGTGCTGACGCGTTCCGACGTGCTCGGCTTCCTCGCCGCCCGCGCCGAACAGCACACATGAGTGCCGCGGACGGGTTCGAGACCCGGGCCATCCACGCCGGCCAGGATCCCGACCCGCACACCGGCGCGATCGTGCCGCCGATCACCCTCGCGACGACGTTCGCCCAGGAGGCGGTCGGCAAGCACAAGGGCTACGAGTACGCGCGCAGCGGGAACCCGACGCGCGCCACGCTGGAGACGTGCCTGGCGTCGCTCGAAGGCGCGGGAAACGGGCTCGCGTTCGCGAGCGGGCTCGCCGCCGAAGACGCGATCCTGCGCACATTGGATCCCGGTGACCACGTGATCCTGCCGAACGACGCCTACGGCGGCACCTACCGGCTGGCCGCCCACGTACACGAACGCTTCGGCCTCGCGTGGGGTGCGTGCGACCTGCGCGACCCCGATGCGCTCAAAGCGGAATGGCGGGACGAGACGCGCCTGGTATGGATCGAGACGCCGACCAACCCGATGCTGAACGTCGTCGACGTCGAGGCGGTCGCACGGATCGCGCACGAGCGCGAAGCGCGCGTGGTCGTCGACAACACCTTCGCCACGCCGTACCTGCAACAGCCGCTCGCGCTCGGCGCCGACGCCTCGTTGCAGTCGTCGACGAAGTATCTCGGCGGACATTCGGACGTCGTCGGCGGCTTCATCGCGCTTCACGACGCGGAATGGGCCGACGAGCTGCGCTTCCTCCAGAACGCGATGGGCGCGGTGCCGTCGCCGTTCGACTGCTACCTCGTGCTGCGGGGGGTGAAGACACTCGCGGTGCGGATGCGGGCGCACTGTGAGAACGCACGCGCGATCGTGCAGCTGTTGCGCGAGCACGACGCCGTCGCCGAAGTGCTGTATCCCGACACGTCGGACGTCGCCGCCCGCCAGATGCGCGATTTCGGCGGCATGGTGAGCTTCCTCGCACTCGACGAGGACACGGCCCTGGACGTCGTCGCCCGCACGCGACTGTTCACGCTGGCCGAGTCGCTGGGCGCGGTCGAATCCCTCATCGAGCACCCCGCCCGGATGACCCATGCGTCGGCCGCGGGCTCACCACTCGAGGTCGACCCGCGTTTGGTGCGCTTGTCGGTCGGCATCGAGACCACCGACGACCTCATCACCGACCTGCGCCAGGCGTTGGACGCCGCGTGGGCGGGCAGCGCGAACGCGTGACGATCTGTTGCACACAAAGGACCTACGGGAAGGTCTGGCCGACGAGGCGACGCTGCTTGAGCTGCGCCTTCAGGTAGTCCTTGTTCATCAGCGCGATGAAGTCGATCGAGATGCCCTTCGGGCACGCGGCCTCACACTCGCGATGGTTCGTGCACGACCCGAAGTAGGTCTCCATCGTCTCGACCATGTTGATCGTGCGTTCCCACCGCTCGGCCTGACCCTGCGGCAGCAGGTTCAAGTGCTGCATCTTCGCCGAGGTGAACAGCTGGGCGGCGCCGTTCGGGCAGGCGGCGACGCACGCCCCGCACGCGATGCACTCGGCCGCGTCCATCGCGGCGTCCGCGACCGGCTTCGGGATCGGGATCTCGTTGCCGTCCGGCGCGCCGCCGGTACCGACGCCGATGTAGCCGCCCGACTCGATGATGCGATCGAAGGGACTGCGGTCGACGATCAGGTCCTTGATCAGCGGGAAGCCCGCCGCGCGCCACGGCTCGATCGTGATCTGGTCGCCGTTGCCGAACTTCCGCATGTGCAACTGGCAGACCGCGGTCTTGGGGGCAGGACCGTGCGCCTGGCCGTTGACCATGAACCCGCACGAGCCGCAGATTCCCTCGCGGCAGTCGTGCTCGAACGCGATCGGCTCCTTGCCATCGTGCATCAGCCGCTCGTTGACGAGATCGAGCATCTCGAGGAACGACATGTCGGGGCTCACGCCCGGCACGTCGTACGTCTCGAACTTGCCCGGCGCGCCGGCCGACGGCTGGCGCCACACCGTCAACGTGATCTTCATGCGCGCGTCGGTCATTTGTAGCTCCGTGTCGACGGGTGGACGAACTCGAAGTGCAGCGGTTCCTTGTGCAGCTTCGGCTCGATGCCGACGCCGGTGAACTCCCACGCGGCGACGTACGCGTAGTGCTCGTCGTCCCGCAAAGCCTCGCCGTCCTCGGTCTGGTACTCCTCGCGGAAGTGGCCACCGCACGATTCATTGCGCTGGAGCGCGTCCGTGCACATCAGCTCCGCGAATTCGAGAAAGTCGGCGACGCGGCCCGCCTTCTCGAGTGCCTGGTTGCGCGTCTCGTTCTCGCCGAGCACGCGGACGTTCTTCCAGAACTCCTCGCGTATGGCAGGGATCTCCGACAGCGCCTTGGTGAGCGACTGCTCCGTCCGTGACATCCCGCAGTTGTCCCATAGCACCGTGCCGAGGTGGCGATGGATCTCGTCGACGGTCTTCTCGCCGTTGATCGACAGCAGCTTCCGCACCTGGTCCTCGACGCCCTGCTCGGCCTCTTTGAACGCGGGATCGTCGACGGGCACCGGCTTCGTGCCGAGCAGCGGGGCGAGATAGTCGCCGATCGTGTACGGGAGGATGAAGTAACCGTCGGCCAGTCCCTGCATGAGCGCGGACGCCCCGAGGCGGTTCGCGCCGTGGTCGGAGAAGTTCGCCTCGCCCAGCACGAACAGGCCGGGCAGGTTGCTCATCAGGTTGTAGTCGACCCAGAGCCCACCCATCGTGTAGTGGATCGCCGGGTAGATGCGCATCGGCACGCGGTACGGGTCCTCGCCGGTGATCTTCTCGTACATCTCGAAGAGGTTCCCGTAGCGCTCCTCGATGACCGGGCGACCGAGCCGCCCGATCGACTCCTTGAAGTCGAGGTACACGCCGTTCTTCAACGGACCCACCCCGCGCTGCGCTTCGACCATGCGCTTGATCGCGCGCGACGCGACATCGCGTGGCACGAGATTGCCGAATGCCGGGTACTGACGCTCGAGGAAGTAGTCGCGATCGTCCTCGGGTATCTGGTCGGGGGACCGCGTGTCGTCCATCTGCTTGGGGACCCAGACCCGCCCGTCGTTCCGCAGCGATTCCGACATCAATGTGAGCTTGCTCTGGAACTCGTCGCTCGCCGGGATGCACGTCGGGTGGATCTGGGTGAAACACGGGTTCGCGAAGTAGGCACCCTTCTTCGCGGCGCGCCATGCCGCCGTCACGTTCGACGCCTTCGCGTTCGTCGAGAGGTAGAAGACGTTGCCGTAGCCGCCGGTCGCGAGCACCACCGCGTGCGCCGACATCGAGAACACCTCGCCGGTGTTGAGGTCGCGGCATACGATGCCGGCCGCGCGGCCGTCCTTGACCACGAGGTCGAGCATCTCGGTGCGGGGGTACAACGTGACGCTGCCGGTGTGCACCTGCCGCATCAGCGCCTGGTACGCGCCCAGAAGCAGCTGCTGGCCGGTCTGGCCCCGCGCGTAGAACGTGCGCGACACCTGGGCGCCGCCGAACGAGCGGTTGTCCAGCATGCCGCCGTACTCGCGTGCGAACGGCACGCCCTGGGCGACGCACTGGTCGATGATGTCCACCGAGAGCTGCGCGAGGCGGTACACGTTGCCCTCACGCGACCGGTAGTCGCCGCCCTTGATCGTGTCGTAGAAGAGCCGCTGCACGCTGTCGCCGTCGTTCTTGTAGTTCTTGGCGGCGTTGATCCCACCCTGGGCGGCGATGGAGTGCGCGCGACGCGGCGAGTCGTGGAAGGTGATGACCTTCACGTTGTAGCCGAGCTCGGCGAGACTTGCCGCCGCGGACGCGCCACCGAGGCCGGTGCCGACCATGATGATGTCGAACCGGCGCTTGTTCGACGGGTTCACGAGCTTGATGTCGAACTTGTGCGCGTCCCACTTGTTCTCGAGGGGTCCCGCGGGGATGCTCGCTTCGAGGTCCATGTCACGAGCCTCTACAGGGTGCAGTGGTCGGTTCGGTGTGCGGACATTGCAGCTCGACCGCGTGTGTCTGTACCGCGATCGGGAAGCTCAAGTTGCCCGCCATGATCAAGCCCGCGAAGCCGATCGCGAAACCCCGCCTCGCCGCGTTGAAACGCTGGTTGTTGATGCCCATCGTCTGGAAGATCGACCAACTGCCGTGGTACAGGTGGATGCCGAGCGCGATGTTCGCGACCGCGTAGGCGATCGCGACGACCGGGCGCTGCAGGCTGTACACCAGGTTGTTGTACGGGTCGCCGCGCACGAACTCGGGGTTGGCGGTGCCCCACGTCAGGTCGGCGAGGTGGAAGACGAGGTAGAGGCCGACGATGATTCCCGTCCACCGCATCGTGCGCGACGCGAAGTCGGCAGCCACGTAGTCGCGCTTGGACTTGTAGCGCTCGGGACGCGCCGCCCAGTTGATCCTCGTGAGGCCATATGCGGAGTGGATGTGGAAGAAGAACGCGGCGATCAAGCCCATCCGGATCGTCCACAGCAGCCACGTGCGGGGGAGCAGATGCCCCGGCATGTCGCGCAACGCCTCGCCGTAGAGGTTCAGCTCCTCCTTGGACAAGAACAGCTTGATGTTGCCGATCAGGTGCACCAGCACGAACAACATGAGGACGACGCCGGTGATCGCCATGACCCACTTCTTGCCGACGGCGCTGCGGTAGAAGCGCACGGGCAGCGGACCGCCCGGCCGTGGCGGCCGGATCGGCCGGGGTCCGTCCCGTTCACTTGCCGGCGGCCGAGCCGATTGCCCGGTCGGCGGTGTGGTCGTCGTCGCCATCGTTCTCCTGCTTCGTGACCTTGTGAATCGGACTCTAGGCTCAGCGCGCGAACGCTCGGCGAATCGTGCAGACGTTCACATGCTCGACGCCCACGTACGCGTCACACACGCCTCCGGCGGCCGCGGCCACGGCCCGCTTCGAGGATGAGCAGCGGCGAGCGGTTGACGACCCGGCCGACGGAGGGGTGCGTGAGCACGGCCTCGACGTCGATCGCATCGCCGAGCTCGACCCGCCCGACGTACTCGAGCGCGTCGGCGGCGATGTCGCCGCGCCAACGTCGCGCGCGACCGTCGACGACGACCTCGATGTCCGCGCCGGCGAGCCCGACGCGCCCGTCGTTCGCGATGTGCACCGCGCCGGTGCGGGGATCGACCATCGGCAACACGAGCCGGCACGCGTCGCGCAGCGCGGTGTAGGCGCGCTTGGGGACGCGCTCGTGATCGAGGACACCGAAACCGATCGTGGGTGCGGTGTCGGCGAAGGCGAACACGGCGAAGCCGCCGGTAGGGGAGCCTTTGCAGCGGCGGAGGTCCTCGATCTGCAGCTGGAGGAGCGCGCCATGATACGCCTGCGTCGCGTCGCGCCATTCGTCGAACGACTTCACATCGTCGGGTGGCACGTGCGCGACGAATGCCTTCCGCTGCATGCCGTGGTGTGCGACGAGATCGTCCCAGTCGAGGTCCGGCCAGCGCTCCGGATGCATCCATTCACTGGTGTCGGGAACCGATTGCGCGCCGAACATCGACACGAACCGCCCGAGCCGGGGGAGCGCGCGCACGGCGGGACCGAGACCGGCGACGTCGCCGTGCAACCAGCCGAACCACAGGTGTGTGTCATCACCGGCGCCGGAGTGATGCAACACCGGCCGGCTCGGATCAGAGCGTGCGATCGCCCGCGCCACCGAGCGATCGAGGACCTCCTTGGCCCATGTGGGCGCAGCCGCGCCCACGACCAGTCGCGCGGGCGTGTCGTCGCCGAGTGGCGCGTCGTGGGCGCACCACAGGAACACGCTCGGCCGGTGGCCCAGGAGGTCGACCATCGCGCGCGCCTGGCGGACGGCTTGTTTCCGGACGCCGCGCGCGTAGCCGCCTTGCATCGGGAAGTCCTGCCAGAGGAGCAGCCCGACCTCGTCGGCCGCGTCGTACAGCGCGTCGGCGGCGACGTGCGCATGGACCCGCAGGAAGTCGAGGTTCGCGTCGACGGCAAGCGCGACGTCGCCGCGCACCACCGACTCGTCCACGTCTCCGGGCAGGGCGCACGTCGGTCCGTAGCACGCGCCTTTGAGAAACACGCGTTCGCCGTTGACGACGAACTGCCAATCGCGGCTCCGCACCTCGCGAAAGGCCGTGCGAAAGGTCCGAGCGTCGCTCGGCTCGCCGTCGACGTCGACGGTGAGCTCGAGGGTGCACAACGGCTGGGACCCGAGCGCGCGCGGCCACCAGCGCGGCGGATCGTCGACCGCCAGGGTCCACGAGAGCTCGTTCGTGCCCGTTGCGAGCGTGGCGTCTCGTGTCGCGTCGAGGATCACGCCGCCGCCCGGGCCGCGGAGCTCGGCGCGCAGCCGCGCCTCGCAGGCCCGGCTCCCGGCGTCCAGCGTCAGGTGGCACGCGATGCGACCCTGCTCGAGCGAGGCCTCGACGCATATGGCGCGGGCCCGCGCGATGCGGACCGGCCCGCACTCGACGACGCGAACCGGCCGCCAGATGCCTCCGGGGTTCAGGTCGGGGTCGAGCAGGGGTGACTGCCAGTACGGGCCGGTGATCGTCCGCTTCGCGCCGCGATCCCGTTGCGGCGGGCACGCGACCTCGATGGCGAGCACGTGCTCGTCACGAGCGCGCAATGCATCGGACACCTCGAACGCGTGCTTCACGAACGATCCCTCGGTCGCGCCGAGGTACTCACCGTCGAGCCACACGTCGCCGTAGTAGAGGATGCCGTCGAGCTCCAGGAACGCCCGGCGTCCACTCGACTCCGTCGCGCGCGCAAACTGCTTGCGGTAGAGCACGGGCCCGTCGCTGTGCGCGAACGCCGGCTCCGCGCGCCAATGGTGTGGTACGCGCACGTTCTCCCAGGACTCGCTGACCAGCTCCGGTGCGGCGAAGGTGCGGACGAGCTCGGGGTCGGCCGCGTGCGCGTGCCATGTTCCCGACAGGTCGACGGCTGAGGGCGGGTGTTTGCGCACCGAGCCCTCAGCGTATGCTCCGAACATGAGCCGAACGTCCGTGCAGCGGGTATCCCGCGAAACAGTGAGGCGGGGCCCGAGCGGCCCGTCAGAGCGGAAGACATGAGCCGACCTGCCACACTCGGGGACCTGCGCGCGACCGGTTGGGAGTCGCGCCCGGTCAAAGAAGAGATCCGGGCGAACGCGGTGCGGGCGCTCGCCGACGGTCGACCGCTCATCGATGGTGTCGTCGGTTACGACGACACGGTGTTGCCGCAGCTCGCGAACGCGTTGCTCGCCGGCCACGACATCATCTTTCTCGGCGAGCGCGGCCAGGCGAAGACGCGCATCATTCGCGAGCTCGTCAACCTGCTCGACGAGTGGATGCCGATCGTCGCGGGAAGCGAGATCAACGACGACCCGTACCATCCGGTCTCGAGCCATTCCCGTCATCTGGTTGCCGAGCGCGGCGACGAGACACCGATCGAGTGGGTGCACCGCGACCGTCGCTTCGGCGAGAAGCTCGCGACGCCCGACACCTCGATCGCGGATCTCATCGGCGAGGTCGACCCGATCAAGGTCGCGGAGGGCCGCTACCTGTCGGACGAGCTCACCATCCACTACGGCCTCGTGCCCCGCACGAACCGTGGCATCTTCGCGATCAACGAGTTGCCCGACCTCGCCGAACGCATCCAGGTCGGCCTCTTGAACGTGCTCGAAGAGCGCGACGTGCAGATCCGTGGGTACAAGATCCGTCTGCCCCTGGACGTCTTGCTGCTCGCGTCGGCGAACCCCGAGGACTACACCAACCGCGGTCGCATCATCACGCCGCTCAAGGACCGGTTCGGTTCGCAGATCCGCACGCACTACCCGCTCGACACCGAGCTCGAGATGGCGATCATCGATCAGGAAGTACGAACGCTGAAGGCAGAAGGCCTGCAGGTGAGCGTGCCGGAGTTCATGACCGAGATCGTCGCCGAGATCTCGCAGTTGGCGCGCCGGTCACCGCACGTCAACCAGCGTTCAGGCGTGTCGGCACGGCTGTCGATCACGAACTACGAAACACTCGTCGCGAACGCAGCCAGGCGCGCGCTGGTGCACGGTGAGCGCGAGGTCGTGCCGCGCGTCTCGGACCTGGACGCTCTCGCGGCGTCGACCTCGGGCAAGATCGAGATCGAGACGCTCGACGACGGCCGCGAGAACCAGGTCCTCGAGCGCATTCTCAAGGCGGCGACGCTCGAGGTGTTCCGTGCTCGTGTGCGTCCCGAGCGGCTCGGCCCGATCGTCGCGTCGTTCGAGGACGGCTCGCTCGTGCACACCGGCGAGGACATGCCGGCCGCGGAGTACCGCGACCTGCTCGCCAAGCTCGACGGAATGCCCGCGGTGCTCGCGGATCTGCGTGTGGGCGAGTCGCCGGCGGGGATCGCGAGCGGCATCGAGTTCGTCCTCGAGGGCTTGCACCTGACCAAGCGTCTCAACAAGGACGCGCTCGGCGGACGCGCCACCTACCGCGGCCGCGGCTGACGGCTCGTCGGTCGCGGACGCCGTCGAGCCCACTCACGTCGCGTACTCACGGAGCAGCTCGGCGCTGCCGCGCGGCTCCCGCGCACGCGTGAAGCAGCCGAACTGCACGTCGAAGCCGTGGTTCCACTCGTAGTTGTCGACGCCGGTCCAGTGGAAGAAGCCGCGTACGTCGATGCCGTCGTCGATCGCCTCTTCGACGATCGCGAGCGACTCGCGCAGCACGTCACAGCGCCACTCGTCCTCGTCGGTGCCGACGCCGTGCTCGCAGATCAGCAACGGACGACCGGGGAGCTCGTCGTGCAACCGGCGCAAGACCAGGCCGAGCCCTTCGCTCCACGGCGCGTACCCCATCGGCCCGACGCGCGCGCCCGGCGGGTACGGCACGATGCCGCCCTCCTCCCCGATGCCCATCGCGCTGTAGTACGAGAAGCCGACGAGATCGCACGCCTCGCGGAGATCCGGGACTTCCCGGTCGGCGCGACCCGGCAACGAGAGCACGCCGTCGCGATCGGCCCGCATCCACACGTCCCAGATCATCGCCTCGGCCTTCGGGGACGAGCCGAAGATCGGCGAAAGGTTGTGAATCGTCGCCACGGGCTTGCCGCCGCCCCGCAGCTCACGCCATGCGTCGCGTTGCGCGAGCAGCGTCGCGCCCAGCACGTCGAACCGCCGGGCGGTCTGGAAGTAGATCGCCGCGAACGCGCCCGGCTCGTTGATCGGCTTCCACCCGAACACCAGATCGCCGAAGGTCTCCGCGCAGAACGCCACGTGGCGCGTCCAGTAGTACGAGCGGGCGCGATCGTCGACGAAGCCGCCTTCGCCCATCTCGGTGAACCACCCGGGCAGCGTGAAGTGATGGAGGCACACCCAGGGCGACACTCCGGCGTCACGTGCTGCGGTCAACACCGCGATGTAGTGCTCGATCGCGGCGTCGTCGCGCTTGCCCTCCTCGGGTTCGATGCGCGCCCACTCGATCGAAAGGCGGTGATGCGTGAGCCCGTACTGCGCGTACAGCGCGAAGTCCTCGGCGTATCGGGTCGCGAACCCGTTGCCGTCGCCCGAGGGCGGCACCCGGCCCGCCCGCTCCATCGCGTACCAGTCGCTTGCGGGCGCCGCGCCTTCGGCCTGCGTCGACGACGCGCCGGTGCCCCACCAGAAGTCCCGTTTCTTCACGGGAGTACGGTAACCGCATGTCCTCTTCTCGCTTCCAGTACTCCCGCTGGGACGGCACCCAGGTCGGCTTCGACCTCGATGCCGACGCGCTGCTCGAGGAGATGACCGACGACCTCCTGTACCACGGCGACCTCAACGCCGCGCTGCGCCGGATGATGCAGCAAGGTTTCCGCGACCGGCAGGGCCGTGACGTGCAGGGCATGCGCGAGATGCTCGAGAAGCTGCGCGAACGCCGGCGCGAGCAGCTCGACCGCTACGACCTCGGCGGCGTCTACGAGGACATCGCCCGCCGGCTCGACGAGATCGTCGACGAGGAGCGCGCCGGCATCGACCGCCGCCTCGACGAGGCGCAACAATCCGGCGACAAGCGCCGCGAGGAATTGCTGGACGAGCTCGCGCAGCAGCGGCGGGAACAGCTCGAACAGTTGCCGCCCGACCTCGCCGGACGCGTGAGCGACCTCCAGCAGTACGACTGGATGGACGACAACGCGCGCCAGCACTTCGAAGAGCTCATGGAGGAGCTGAAGAAGCAACTGCTCGACTCGATGTTCAACCAGTTGCAACAAGGCATGTCGGAGATGTCGCCCGAGCAGCTCCAGCGCATGAAGGACATGCTGGCCGAGCTCAACCACATGCTCGAACAGCGCGAGCGCGGCGAGGAGCCCGACTTCGAGGGTTTCATGAACCGCTTCGGCGACTTCTTCCCGGAGAACCCCCAGACGCTCGATGAGCTGCTCGAGCAGATGGCCCGTTCGATGGCGCAGATGCAACAGCTGCTGAACTCGATGTCGCCCGAGCAACGCGCGCAGCTCCAGGAGCTCGCGAACTCACTGCTCGACGACATGGATCTGCGCTGGCAGGTCGACCAGCTCGGCCAGAACCTGCGCAACGCGTTCCCGCAGATGGGCTGGGGCCAGCAGATGCGTTTCCGCGGTGACCAACCGCTGCCGCTCGAAGGGATGAGTGGACTGCTCGACGAGCTCGGTGACATCGACGCGCTCGAGAACCTGATGCGCAACGCGACGAGCCCGGGACCGCTCGCCGAGGTCGACCTCGACAAGGTGCGCGACCTGCTCGGCGACGATGCGGCCCGCTCGCTGCAACAGCTCGCGAGGATCGCGAAGGAGCTCGAGGAAGCCGGCCTCATCGAACAGCGCGAAGGCCGGATGGAGCTGACGCCCAAGGGCATCCGTCGCATCGGTCAGCGTGCGCTGGGCGACTTGTACAAGCGGCTGTTGCAGGACCGTGCCGGCAAGCACGAGATCGAGCGGTCGGGTTTCGGGCACGAGCGCGCGGACGAGCACAAGCCCTACGAGTTCGGTGACCCGTTCCATCTCGACGTCGGACGCACGCTCAAGAACGCGATCACGCGTCAGGGCGCGGGAACTCCCGTCGCGATCAAGCCCGAGGACTTCGAGATCGAGCGCACCGAGCAGGTGACACGCAGCGCGACCGTCCTCATGCTGGATGTCTCCCTCTCGATGGAGATGCGCGGCCGGTTCCTCGCGGCGAAGAAGGTCGCGATGGCGCTGCACGCGCTCATCAGCTCGCAGTTCCCGCGCGACTATCTGGGCATGGTGAGCTTCGGGCGGGTCGCGCGCGAAGTGAAGCCCGAGCGGCTCCCCGAGGCGACCTGGGACTTCGAGTGGGGAACGAACATGCAGCACGCGTTGCTGATGGCGCGCTCCATGCTCGCCCGCCAGACCGGTCGCAAGCAGATCATCATGATCACCGACGGCGAGCCGACCGCCCACATCCTCGACAACGGCGAGCCGTTCTTCGACTACCCGCCCGACCCCCGCACGATCGAGATGACGTTGCGCGAGGTCCAGCGCTGCACCAAGGACGGCATCCGCATCAACACCTTCATGCTCGAGGACAACTTCTATCTGCGGGAGTTCGTCGAGCGGATGATGCGCATGAACCGCGGCCGTGCCTTCTACACGACCCCCGAGACCCTCGGCGACTACGTCCTCGTCGACTTCCTCGAGCAGCGCCGCCACGAGCGACGAGCCGGCTAGCCCGGCCCGTTCTTGCGACCCACGGGCGACGACATGTGTCGTCGAATGCCGCAAGAAACGCTGGGAGTGGCCGATATTGGAAGCACCGGGCAGGGATGTTCGGCGAGTTCGTTCACGGAGGAGGTGCGCGTTGGCACCGCGTGTGCTGGTCGTGGAACCGAGGTTCGAGCTCGACGGCATCGAGCAGATCGCTGCCCCCGACGGGGAGGCCGCCGTCGCGCTCCTGCAGCGGGCGTGGTTCGACGCGGTGATCATCGATCTGCGTCGGGAGCCCCTCGACGGCTGGTGCGTCCTGTCCGCGATCGGGTGCTGGCCGACGCGGCCCCGCCTCGTCGCGATCGTGGGCGAACGCGCCGACATGGCCCGGGCGAAGTCGCTGGGCGCGGATCGTTGCACGTTGGCGGGAACGCGTCTGAACGTGCGAGCGTTGCACGAGGCATGCCGACTACACCCAGAGACCAGCTCCCCCAGTCCGACGCAGAGTGGCGCGCGCGCCTGACCCCCGAGCAGTTCGAGGTCGCCCGCAAGGCAGGAACGGAGCGGGCGTTCACCGGTGAGTACTGGGACTGCCACGACGACGGCACGTACACGTGCGTGTGTTGCGGGGCGCCGCTGTTCTCTTCCGACACGAAGTTCGAGTCCGGCACGGGTTGGCCGAGCTTCTCCGAGCCGCTCGCCAAGGACGCTGTGGAAGAGGCGACGGACGCCAGCCACGGCATGGTCCGCACCGAGGCCCGGTGCAGCAACTGCGGCGCCCACCTCGGGCACGTGTTCCCCGACGGGCCCCGCCCGACCGGGCTGCGCTACTGCATGAACTCGGCGTCGCTCAAGCTCGACAAGAACGATCAGGCGAGCAGCGACTCGTAGCGCCGCAGCGTCTCGGCGTCGAACGCAACCAGGCGTACCAGCAGGTCGCGGCCGTGCGCGCGCACGGCTTCGACCGCGATCTCGGCCGCTTGATCGGGCGGGTATCCGAAGATCCCGGTCGAGATCGCGGGGAACGCGATGGATGTGGCACCCACCTCGCGGGCGACCTCGAGAGACCGCCGGTAGCAGGAGCGCAAGAGATCGGGCTCGCCGCGGTCGCCGCCGCGCCAGACCGGTCCGACGGTGTGCACGATCCACCGGGCCGGGAGTGCGAAGCCGCCCGTGACGACGGCGTCGCCCGGCGCGCACCCGCCGAGCGCCGCGCACGCGCGGTCGAGCTCGGGCCCGGCGCCGGCAAAGATCGCGCCGCACACCCCGGCACCCCGTGCGAGGCTGCTGTTGGCGGCGTTGACGATCGCGTCGACGTGCTCGCCGGTGATGTCGCCGCGGACGGCCTCGATGGTCGTCAACTCCACCCGTGGATCGTCGCGCGGATGGCCGGCCTGCGCCGGCCACGAAATGAGCCCGCTCGCCTACGTAGCGCGTTCACCGTTCCTTGCTGACGCCTCACCCCTTGCGTCGGCGTTGGCGCGCGGCCATGATGACACCGCTGTAATTCCATCGGCGGCATTTCAGCGGCCCGCCGACCCCGGTGCCCTGCCGGGGGTGACGGGCCAACCATCCATCAACCCATCAACGAGGGGGCAGCCGATGAGAGAGATGCTGATCCAGCTCGAGACCGACGCCACAGACCGGCGTTGGCAGGAGCGTGCCAACTGTCTCGGGGTCGACCCGGACCTGTTCTTCCCCGAGCGCGGCGCCTCCACGAAGGAGGCGAAGTCCGTGTGCGGCGGCTGCGAGGTGCGTATGGAGTGCCTCGAGTACGCGCTGCGCCACGGCGAGAAGTTCGGCATCTGGGGAGGCATGTCCGAGCGGGAGCGGCGCCGCATCCGCCGGCAGCGGGCGCTCGCCCGCCGCGGGCTCGCCAGCGCCTGACCGTCGCCGGTCACACGGGGTCGGCCACGGGGTCTCCCGGCAACCATCGTGGACCGCGACCGACGCGGCCCTCGATCGTTGAGGCGGCGTCGATCCGGCTCCATGACAGGAAGTCGTCCGAGCACCGGTCGAGCTCACGGCGCGGCAGCAGCCCGACCAGCTCGACGCCGGCGACGTCCGAACCCAGCTGCATGGCGAGCTCGCTTACCCGCAGGCACGCGTCCTGCACGCCGGTCCGCTCGAGGTCGGTGAGGTTCATCGAGACCTGGACCCGACCGGTCCCCGGGAGGAAGAAGCCGAGGGCGCGCACGCCCGGCATGCCCCCGTCGCGCTCCCGCGCCATGCCTGCCACACGGCGAGCGACGTTGATGTCGCGTGTCACCAGCACGCAGTTGACCGCAATGAGCGGAGGGCGCGCTCCGGCCGCGGTCGCGCCCAGCTCCGCGTGGGCGGTCGCCGGGCCGAAGTCGGGCCGCCGCGTCGCGAACGCCTGCGCGCGCGTGGACGGAAGGTCTCGACCGTCGGGATCCGCGTCGTCATAGAGGAACACCGGAACGTTGCAGTGCCCGGCCCACCATTTGCCGAACGCCCGCGCCTCGTCGGCCGCTTGCAGTCGCTCGGCGCGCGTCGCGTCCAACGCGACGAAGGGCACCACGTCGAGCACGCCGAACCGGGGATGCGCCCCCTCGTGACCGACGAGCGTCGCCCGCTCGGCGACGGCTGTCGCAAGCGCGCGGACGGCTTCGCACGCGTCGCGGGGTCCCGGTCCGGCGAGGGTGAAGACCGACCGGTGGTGGTCGGCGTCGGCGTGCACGTCGAGCAGCGAGGGACCGCACGCCTCCGCGAACGACCGCAACAGATCCATGTTGCGGCCTTCCGAGACGTTCGCGACACACTCCAACACGTCCTCAGCGTAGGGGCGGGTAGGTAGCCTTCCGATCGATGCAATTCGGGTTGGCGCTGCCGCAGTACGACTTCTCCGTCGCCGGCGAGCGACCGCTTCGGTTCGAGACGATCACCCGCTACGCGACCGTCGCTCGTGACGCGGGCGCGACCTCGGTATGGCTGTCGGACCACCTCTTCTGGGACCTCGCGAAGTACGGCGGTCCACCCGATCCGGAGGCGTCGTTCGAGCCGCTCGTGACCCTCGCGGCGCTTGCCCGTGCCGTACCCGACGTGCGCATCGGGACGCTCGTGTTGTGCGAAGCGTTGCGAGCTGCGTCGGTGCTCGCCAAGTCCCTTGCCTCGCTCGACCGGATCAGTGACGGGCGCCTCGACGTCGGTCTCGGCGCGGGATGGTACGAACCGGATTACGAAGCCATCGGGATGAAGATGCCACCGCCGGGCGAGCGTCTCGATCGCCTGACCGAGGCGCTCGAGGTGGTCAAGGGTCTGCTCTCCGGCGGACCGTTCACGTACGAGGGCATGTACCACCGTGCGATCGGGGCACACAACATGCCGCCCGCGCAGCAACCGCCGCGGCCTCGCGTCTTCGTGGGCGGCAAGGGCGACCGTCTCCTGCGTCTCGTTGCCGCGCACGCCGATGGCTGGAACACGTGCTGGGCGTGGACGCCCGGGGACTATGCCGCACGGCTACGCGTCCTCGAGGCGGCGTGCGCACGGGTCGACCGCGACCCGGCGAGCGTGTGGCGGACCCTCGGTCTCTACGCGCTGTGCGGCGAGGACGAGCGCGACCTCGAGCAACGGTTCACGCGCCTGAAGGCGACGTCTCCTGCCGGGGTCCTCGACGATGTCGATCTCGCATCGTTCCGCAAGGGACGGCTCGTCGGCACCATCGAGGAGGTACGAGCGCAGGTGAGCGAATGGGACGCGCTCGGCGTCGAGACGATCGTGCTCGGCGTCGGCGCGGTGCCGTTCCAGGTGTCGTCGATCGACGACGTGGAGCTGCTGCTCCACGCGTGCACCACGGACTGAAAGAGAGCTACGGGCGCGGCGCGGGCGCGAGATCGCGTCGGCGGCGGAGAATGCGGCGCCGTTCCCGTTCGGAAGCGCCACCCCACACGCCGTGCTCGATGTGGTGCTCGAGCGCGTACTCGAGGCAGTCGACGCGCACGGGACACCCGACGCAGATGCGCTGCGCGGACTCGACGCCGAGACCGTCAGAGGGGAAGAACTCGGTAGGGGCGGCGCCCCGGCAGCGCGCATGGAGCATCCACTCGTATTCCTTCGGAGTGTCGTCCACGGTCACCTCCCTTCAGACGGATCCTACGGCTCGGCGGTTCCCGAAGTTCGACAAGGGGACTGCCCTGTGGACTCCTTGAACAAACTCCCAGACGTCTGAGAAGCCGCTCACGCTGCATCGAACCTCGAGATTTTCGCCGCCCCGGAACGCCCGGAACGCCGCCATCGAGGTTCTTCGGTAGCCTTTCCTGTTCCCTATCGAGGAGTGCGTCATGGCGATCGAGCCCGAAGAGCTCGAAGAGATCCCGCCGCAAGGTCATGTGAAGATTTTGTACACGGGGCCCGTCGCGCCGCACTGGGAGATCCATCGCGTGTTCGGCGATCAGCGTGCGATCGACGAATTCCGCCAGCGGGCGATGGCGAGGCTCCAGCTCCTTCCGGTCTACGACCCACAGTTCCGTCGCAACCGGGAACGGGTCGCGCGCGATGCCGAACGCGAGCACCTCATCCTCGAGTGGGATCTCGGCGACGAACCCGAGTAGTCAGCCCCGGGGAGTCAACGCAGGGGAGTCAACGCAGGGGAGTCAACGCAGGGGAGTCAACGCAGGGGAGTCAACGTCGCGCCATCGCGAATCGCGATGACACGACCCGCGCGATCACTGTGCAGACGAACACTATCGCGATCAGGGTCAGCGCCGCGCCCCACGCCCGGTCCTTCGCCGCGGCAAACGGCGTCTGCGCGTTGAACCAGATCTCCTGGGAGAGCGCGGTGTTCGTCCCTTGGAAAGGGTTCGCGTTCGTCGATCTCGTGATCCCGATCGTGAACAGCAACGGCGCGGTCTCCCCGGCCGCACGTGCGACCGCGAGCATGGCGCCGCTCACGATCCCCGGCAACGCGGCCGGGAGCGCGACCGAGAGAATGGTGCGCCACCGTCGTGCGCCGAGCGCGTCGCTCGCCTGGCGGAGGTCGTCGGGCACGAGCTTCAGCATCTCCTCCGACGAGCGGATCACGATCGGCAACATCAGCGCACCCAGCGCGAGCGAGCCGGCGAAGCCCGAATAGCCGCGGTGCAGCCCCGAGCTGACCCAGATCGTCGCGACGAACAGGCCCATGACGATGGACGGGACTCCCGTCATCACGTCGGCCATGAACCGGATCACATTGGCGACGGGCTTGTTGCCTCCGTACTCGTTCAGGTAGATGGCGGCGAGGACACCGAGGGGGATGGCAAGCAGCGCGGCGACGCCGGTGATCACGACCGTGCCGACGATCGCCGGCTTGATCCCCCCACCCGCGAACTGCGTGATGATCGGGAGGTTCTTGGTGAGGAAGCCTCCGTTGATCACACCCGCACCCTTGGTCGCGACGTACACCACGATGACGGCGAGCGGCACGAGTGCGACGAGGAGCGAGCCGATCATCCACGCGTTCGCGAGGTTGTTGACGGTACGCCGGCGCGGTGAGAGCGCCCGCTCCAGGATCGAGGACGCGGGATCCGGATCGGGCGAGGTGGGCGGTGCGGGCGGCGACGCGACGCTCATCGCGCGGCTCCCATCGAGTGCGCCGTGCGCCGCGTGATGAAGCGCGCCGTGATGTTGACGACGATCGTGATCGCGAACAGCACGACGCCCATGCCGATGAGGCCCGCGCGGTGGAGGCCACTCGCTTCCCCGAAGTTGTGCGCGATCACCGACGCCATCGAGTCGCCCGGCCGGAAGAGGTGTGACGTGATCTGCGCCGAGCTCCCGATCGTCAAGGCAACGGCGATGGTCTCTCCCATCGCTCGTCCGAGTCCGAGCATCACGGCGCCGACGAGCCCGCTGCGCACGCGCGGGAACACCGCGACGCGGAGCATCTCCCAGCGCGTCGCGCCCATGGCAAGGGCGGCGTTCTTGTCGTCCTGCGGGACCGTCAGCAGGACCTCGCGCGACAGCGAGGTGATGATCGGGATGATCATCACCGCGAGGATCACACCCGCGGTCATGAAGCTCGCGCCGCTCGCCGGCCCTCCGAAGAGCCGGCCCGCGAGCGGGACCGTGCCGAGCGTGTCCGCGATGTGGGTGTACAGGGTCTTCACCGGAGTGGTGAAGACGGCGAGCGCCCAGAAGCCGTAGACGACCGATGGGATCGCGGCGAGGAGATCGATGACGTAGGTCACGAACATCCGAAGGCGCCTCGACGCGATCTCGGTGATGAACAGTGCGATGCCGAGGCTGAGTGGCACGGCGAACACGATCGCGATCGTCGACGACACGAGCGTGCCGAAGATGAACGCGAGCGCCCCGAACTGTCCGACATTCGGGTTCCAGCGATCGCTCGTGACGAAGCTGAAGCCTTGATCGCGAAACGCCGGCCAGGCCTTGCTCGTCGTCGTGTACGCGATCAACGCGAGGATGACCAGCACGAGCAGGCCGGCGACGAGAGCGACCGCGCGAAACGCGCGGTCGCTCCAGATGTCGCCGGGCTTGGGTCGCTCGGTCGCGGCGACGCCGGTCATGTGGGCGACGTTACGCCGGGATCTCGAGCTTGCTCAGCTGCGCGTTCGCCTTTTGCTTCAACGAGTCCGGCAACTGGGCGTAGTTGGCGTCCTTGGCGAGGGCCTGGCCGTCGTTCAGCACGAACGTGAGGAAATCCTTCAACGCCTGGCCCTTCGCCTTGTTGGTCTGTTTGGCGTACGCAAGGATCCAGGTCGGCGAGGTGAGCGGATACGCGCCGGCCCCGGACGTGTTGAGCGGGCTGTAGGTGAGGTCGTCTGCGATGATCGCGCTGTTGACGGCCGCCTCCGCGCCCTCCAACGTCGGCGCCAGGTACTTGCCGGCGGAGTTCTTGATCGAGGCGAACGTGAGGCTCGCGGCCACGGCGTCGCTGTAGTCCACGTACCCGATCGCACCGTCGGTCTGACTGATGATCTGTGCCACGCCGGCGTTTCCTTGCCCCGCCTGGGAATCGGCCGGCCAGGTGACGGTGTCGCCGCTGCCGAGCGTCCAATCGCTTCCCGCTGCGCTCACCAGGTACTTGGTGAAGTTGCTGGTCGTGCCCGAGGCGTCGGCGCGGTGGACGATGACGATGTCGGTGGACGGCAGGTTCGCGCCCGGGTTATCACCTGCGATCGCGGCGTCGTTCCATTTTTTCGCGCTCCCGGAGAAGATCTTCGCAAGCGTCGGCGCGGAGAGCTGGAGTTTGTCCAGGCCACTCACTTTGTACGAGACGGTGATCGGCGCGGCGACGGTCGGGAAGTACAGCACCTCGCCGCCCTGATAGCCGGCCTTCTCCTCGTCCTTGATGAGGCTGTCGGTGCCTGCGAAGTCGACGGTCTTGGTCTGCAGGTCGGTCTTGCCCTTGCCCGAGCCGCCGCCGGCGTAGTTGATCGTGATGCCGGGGCTCTTCTGCTGGAACGCCGCGATGGCCGCCTCGTCGAACGTCTTTTGGAACGTCGAGCCCGAGCCGTTCAATGCGTTGTCCGAGGAGCCGCTCTTGCTCGAGCTCCCGCATGCGGCGGCGAGCAGGGCGAGGAGGCAGAAGATGGCGGTGGCGCGTAGCGCGCGCCGGGTCGACGACGATGCGGTCAAGAGGGTGCCCCTTGTTCGGCGGAAGTGCGCGAGCCGGGTCGGCATCAATGTCGAGACTAAGAACGACGCATGGATGCGCGACTGCCGAGGAGTGAACACGGGGTGAACCGCGACCGAACACTCGGGTTGTTCACGGCAGCGAGTGCAGGCTCCGGCCGTCCTCGCCCGGGAGTGTGCCGGTGACCATGAACGCGACCCACCGCCCGATCATCACCGCGTGGTCGGCGGTGCGCTCGTAGTCACGGCCGACGAAGGCGATCTGCACCGCCGTCTGCAGCGCGGCTTCGTCGGCGGCGTTGCCCGAGAAGCTGGCGAAGATGGAGCGGAAGAGCTCCTTTTGGAGGTCGTCCATGACGTCGTCCATGTCCGGCAGCGCCGACGCGATCTTCTCGTCGCTGTCCGCGAACGCATCGACTGCGAGATGCGTCTGCACGCTCGCCTGCGCGCCCATCCGCTCGATGATTCCCCGAATCCGGGGCTCCAGCTCGCGAGGGTAGAGGCGGCGGGTCTGGCGGGCGACGTTCCGCATCAGGCCTGCGCTGAGCTCGATTTCGTGCAGGATGCGCAGCACCACAAGCATCGTGCGGAGGTCCGACGCCATCGGCTGCTGGAGCGCGAACAGCTGGTACACCTGGTGCTCGATCTGCACGACGCGCTGCTCGATCTCGTTGTGCGACTCGTCGACGCGATCGACCAGGCCGAGGTCGGCGTCCAGGAGTGCCTGGGTCGCGGCGCCGATCTGCTCGCACGCTCGCGCCGCGAGCTTCACGACCTCCCCCCGCACGTCCCCGAGCTGCTCGTCGAACGTCCTCCGGGACTCGGCCATGGGCACCTCCGTTCGTCCGGAGCGGGCAGTTTGCCGCCACCCTGACCACACCAAGGTGGCGGCTCGGGCCTGTTCACCGCCAGTTCACCCAACGGCCACCGCGAATATCCGGGGTGGCCAGCAGCACTTCGTACCATGGACACCACCGCGGGGCTTGGCGGCAGTCGCCGCCAGCCGCGATGCTGAGGCGTTCGTGAGCCCCGCGGGAAAGTCCGGTGACGAGGAAACGTGTCCACAGCCGACTCCGGAGCTGAACAGGGTAACGAGATGGCGATGCCGACGGTGACGGTACGACGGGATGTCTCCTCCGCATCCGACAGGGAACCGATGGCCACCGAGGTCGTCTTCCGGCTGCGTGACGTCGGGGTGTCGTACTCCGGGACGGTGGCCGTCGAAGGCGTCTCGCTCGACGTGTACCGGCATCACATCACCGCGTTGATCGGTCCGTCGGGGTGCGGCAAGAGCACCTTGCTCCGGTCGTTCGATCGAATGAACGACCTCGTGGTCGGCGCGGAGGTCTTCGGCGAGCTGCTCTACCACGGCCAGGATCTGTACGCGCCGGAGGTCGACCCGGTCGAGGTCCGGCGTCGCATCGGCATGGTGTTCCAGAAGCCGAATCCGTTCCCGAAGTCGGTGTACGACAACGTGGCATTCGGCCCCCGCATCCAAGGCGTGCGCAAGGGCCTCGACGACCACGTCGAGCACGCGCTCACGCAGGCCGCGCTCTGGGACGAGGTGAAGGGCAAGCTGAAGCAATCCGCGTACGCGCTCTCGGGTGGTCAACAGCAGCGGTTGTGCATCGCGCGCTGCCTTGCCGTCGAGCCCGACGTGATCTTGATGGACGAACCGTGCTCGGCGCTCGACCCGATCGCGACCTCGCGCATCGAGGATCTGATGGCCGATCTGAAGCGTGCGTACACGATCGTGATCGTGACCCACAACATGCAGCAGGCCGCCCGCGTCTCGGACATGACCGCGTTCATGACCGCCGAGGTCGACGAGCGCGAGCACCGCGTCGGACGGCTCGTGGAGTACGACGCGACGGAGAAGATCTTCACCAACCCCTCCGATCCCCGCACGGAGGGATACATCACCGGCCGGTTCGGATGACGCACCATCCGAGCACCGGGCCAGGGTCGTGACGGCGTTTCTCGTCGTCCTCGGCATCGTCGCTCTGATCGGGTGGGCATCGACCATCGTCGTCGCGCGGGAGCTCATCAGATCCCGTCGGGAGCTCGCGGATGCGCGGCGTGTTGCCGAGGCCGGTGACGATGCTTCGCTCACCGAGGCGATCGCGGACGAGCGACGTGATGCCGAAGATCGTGTCGCGCACGCCGAAGCGGTGCAGCATTGGGTTCTGGCGGCGCTCGACGAGTCGACCGACGCCATCGTGGTGGTCGACCGCATCGGGCGCGAGGTCCTGCGCAACTCGGTCGCGCGCCGTTTCGCCGGTGCGCGCACCGGTGAGGTGCTCGCCGAGGAGGCGATCGCCGAGCTCTTGCAAGAGTCGCTGGTCGGCCACAGCTCCGAACGCGAGATCCAGCTCTACGGGCCTCCCCGGCAGGTGCTCCAGCTGCGCGCGTTTCCGCTGCGGCGCGACGGCGAGGTGGTCGGCGCGGTCGCGTTCACGCGCGACATCTCCGAAGCGAGACGAGTCGAGAGCGTCAGGCGCGATTTCGTCGCGAACGTGAGTCACGAGCTCAAGACGCCGATCGGCGCGCTCGGCCTGCTCGCGGAGACGATGGCCGTGAGTGATGACGTGGCGGTCATGCAGCGGCTGGCCGATCGTGTCGTGCGAGAGGCCGATCGGCTCTCGCGCATCGTCGACGACCTGCTCGACCTCAGCACCATCGAGGCGCAGGAGGCCCCGACGCGCGAGCCGCTGCCCGTTCGACTCCTGATCGCCGACGCAGTCGACGTGGTGCAGGCAGCCGCGGACGCGGCGCAGGTGCCGCTGCGCGTGACTCCGGAGCCGCCCGACGTCGAGGTGGTCTGCGACGCACGCCAGCTCCGCAGCGCGGTCGTGAACATGCTGGACAACGCGATCAAGTACTCCGGGCCGGGAGCACCCGTGGAGATCGGCGCGTGCGTCAGCCCCGAGCGGATCGCGATCTCCGTACGCGACCGCGGCATCGGCATCCCGACGCGCGACCTGGAACGGATCTTCGAGCGGTTCTACCGCGTGGACCGCGCGCGGAGTCGCGAGACCGGTGGTACCGGGCTCGGGCTGTCGATCATCAGGCACGTGGCCCAAGCGCACGGCGGTGAGGTCACGGTGCAGTCACGCGAGGGGGAAGGCTCCGTCTTCACCCTGTATCTCCCGACCGCCGTCAACGGTGTCCGCCCCCTCCCGGAAGCATCATGAGAAGGGAACCTTGATGGCGGATCCGCCGCTCATTCTGGTCGTCGACGACGAGCAGTCCTACCGCGACGCGCTGGCGGTCGCGTTGCAACGCGAAGGCTTCCTGGTGGACACCGCGGCCGACGGTCCCGAAGCGCTGGCGCGTTTCGACGCTTCCCGTCCCGCGCTCGTGCTGCTCGATGTCATGTTGCCCAAGATCTCGGGCATCGACGTGTGCCGCGAGCTGCGCACACGCTCACGCGTGCCAATCATCATGGTCACGGCCAAGACCTCGGAGATCGACGCGGTGGTCGGCCTCGAGGTCGGCGCCGACGACTACGTCACCAAGCCGTTCCGTCTCCGCGAGCTCATCGCCCGCGTGCGCGTCGCGCTCCGCCGGGTGCCGCTCGCCGACGAGGACGGCGAGCACCTGGAGGTGATCGAGCTCGGCGACGTCCGGCTCGACGCGGGCCGCCACGAGGTCTACGTGCGGGGTGCGCCGGTCGCCCTCCCACTGAAGGAGTTCGAGCTGCTCGAGCTGCTGATGGCGAACGCCGGACGCGTGTTGACGCGCGACGTCCTGATCGATCGCGTGTGGGGCCCGAACTATTTCGGCGATACGAAGACGCTCGACGTGCACATCAAGCGGCTGCGGTCGAAGATCGAGGCCGATCCCGCGAACCCGAGCCGCATCGTCACCGTGCGGGGCGTCGGCTATCGCTACGAACGGGTGGCCGCCGCCGCGTCGTGAGCGCGGTGGTCAGGAGCCGGGAGATCGCCGGCGCACCTGTGGGCGTCAACGGGCGTTTGACGCGTCAGCAGCAGCGAGCTTGCGCCTCGGGAACGGTGGCGCAGCCAAGTGACGCGTCGTCGGCATGCGCCGATGACGCCCCGAAACTCTCGCTGTCCGCGAGCACGGCGTAGATCTCCCAGGAGCCGTCGGGGCCGTCGATCCAGACCTTGTCCTGCTTCGCGAAGCAGCACGTGCCGTTCTCCTCGACGGTGGTGACTCCGCGTTCGTTCAGACGGGCCTGGTGCGCACTGACCTCTTCGGGAGAGACCACTTCGACGCCCAGATGATTGAGACGACCGGTCGCGCCAGGGTTCTCGAACAGCACGAGCTTGAGCGGCGGATCCGCGATGGCGAAGTTGGCGTAGCCGGGCTTGCGCTTGTTGGGTTCGGTCGCGAAGAGCCTGGAGTAGAAGTCGACGGCCGCGTCGATGTCGGGCACGTTCAACGCGAGCTGCACTCGTGACATTGGAGGACCTCTCCCGTATATTGATGACTGTCGATATATGGATCCTCGCGAACGTATCGACATCTGTCGAGGTTATAACCTTGACGCAGGGTCTAGGCTCCACCCGTGGAGGAGCACCGCGGCCTATGGGGTTCAATCGGGGTCGGCTTGCTGATCCTTGGTTTGGGTGTATATCCCGCCGAGAAGATTGGTGAGGCGACCGTTACTCAGGGCAACCATGCGCCGAGCTGGATCGTCATTCCTGGGCTTCTCATCGCACTTATCGGCGCATACGTGGTGGGCGCCGTTCTGTATCAGCTTCCGCTTCCTGGACGCGCACCAAACAAAGCTTCGCGCGCGCCGGCCGGTGACGGTTCAGTGGGGTTGTCCCTCGGGATTCGTGACCCTTTGCTCGATGAAGTGGTCCCCGAGGTTCGGGTGCCATCTCACACATGGTTTACGGGTGTCGCCTTGATGAACCGTAGCCATAGGTACGCGGAGGCTCGCTTTCCGGACGACTTTGTCGACGCCCCTCACAGCCTTCCCGTCGGGCTCTACAAGGTGCTATGGAGAGGTACGCAGTCGGGGGGTAAGCAGGGGATCGTTGGCCGCGACCGGTTCCGTATCTATCGCTCACGCGCGACGTCGAAGGACATCGCGGTTCCTCCCAGTGTCGCTGCGTCCGTGGAGGAACCGGTCGCGGCAGAGACGACGGCGCCCGCCGCGACTAGTAGCGACGTGAAGCCCGCAGCTGACGCCGCCAAGACATCACCCCCTTCGCAGACCGCGCCCGCGAAGCTTCCGGTGAAGGCCGCCAAGAAACCCACTGCTCCCGCACGCACAGCCGATCTGGCGCGGCCGGAGTTGGCGTTCACCGGGATGAAGGTTGAATGGGTGAAGGAGCCCGAGACTCCCACCGTTTTCGGGTCGTCCTTCGGTGCTGGTGCGATCGGGAACACCGTCAGTCCGCTCGCCCAGATGGCCAAGGGTGATCACTGGGCACGTTTGTACTTCCGGGGGTGGGGTCTCGATGAACCGATCGAACAGCAGATACTCCAGTGCCGCGTGTGGAGAGGAAAAGATTGGGATGACGTGAAGGCGTCTCAGTCTGATCGGTTTGTCCTTCCGGGCAAGGCGCTGGTCGTGAGCTTCCAAGCGGATGCCGGTCTACTGGGAGGGCATCTTGAGTACGTGATGCGATATGCGGTCGGCTCCTTCGCCCGAGGTGAGGAACGACGGGTGCGTCACCGGTTTCGGTTCCTCGGTACACCTGAGTCGAAGTTTTCGTTCGGTCCGTCCGCCGCTTCTATGTACGAGTGGAGCACGGTCGATCTTGAGTGGCTGAACGCCGAGTCTGAGAAATGACCGCGTCCGCGCTACTTGGCTTCAGTGAGCTTGTCGTAGCGCAACGTGTCGGCGTCGAGGAGTCGCAGGAGCGTGTCACGGAAGATGAATGCGTTCTCACGATTGTTGTACCGAAACTCGAACTCTTGCAGGTATGCGGGCAGGTGTTTGTGGCTCAGTTGGTGGAAGCTGCCCATGATTCCGCGGTCCAGGAGACTCCACGCGGATTCGATGGTGTTGGTGTGAACATCGCCGCGCACCCATTCGTCTGTGGAGTGGTCGACGTACTCGTGCCGCGTCGTCTCGTCCGCTATGCCGCGGTAGGAGCGGTGCGAGTCGCTGTAGATCGCTTCGGCATCGTCGGCCATCTCGCGAAGGAAGCTTTGAATCGACTTGCCGTCAGCCTTTTCGATCATCCGCATCCGCAGTTCGCCGCCACGTTGCACCGCGCCGACGACGATCGACTTGTTGTCACGACGGTGGAGCGCTGCATCTTGCTTGGTGCGGAAACCAGTCTTCTTGCCACCGACGTAGGTCTCGTCAGCTTCCACGATGCCTTCCAGCGGTGCCTGGTCGTCCTCACCCATCGCGTGCCGGATGCGGTGGCACAAGTACCAGGCGCTCTTGTAGCTGACTTTCAGTGTGCGCTTGACCTGGTTGGCGCTGACGCCTTTCTTCGATTCGCACATGAGGTAGACCGCGAGGAACCACTTCCACAACGGCAGATGCGAGTCGGCGAGCACGGTGCCGACCGTGACCGAGAACTGGTAGCGGCATGAGTTGCACTCATACTGGTTCCGCTTCACGATGCGAGATACCGAGTCGCAGTCGCAGCGCGGGCACGTCACGCCGTCAGGCCAGCGCAATTGCTCCATGTAGTCGCGGCACTTGCCTTCCTCACCACCGAATGTCTCGAACAGGTCGACCAGCGTTACGTCAGCGGTCTTGGTCGACGGCTTTGCTTTAGCAGCCACAGGAGTCCTCCATGCCCAAGAAGCCCAAGCACCCGAAGGACATGACCACTGAGGAAGCCATGCGGCACCTGTTCCCGAAGGAAGTCGTGGCGCACGCCAAGAAAGAGGCGGGGAAGGCGAAGAAGCAGGTCAGGTCCACTAAGAAGGACTCTAAGTGAATGCCCACCCTGTGTCAAGTACATAACCTCGACATCTGTCAATACGTGAAGGGAAGAATCTTGGCTGCCAAACGAACGACGCTCGTGCGTCTCGACGATGGCGTGTGCTGCGCACCGCTCTCGGCCGCGCCGATCGCCGAAGCCGAGGCAACGGAGCTCGCGAAGCTGTTCGCGGCGCTGGCCGACCCCGTGCGTCTCCGGCTGCTCAGCCTGGTCGCCGCCGGCGGCGAGGTCTGCTCGTGTGACCTCGAGGACCCCCTCGGCAAGTCGCAACCGACGATCAGCCACCACACCAAGGCGCTCGCCGATGCCGGTCTGCTCGTGGGTGAAAAGCAAGGTCGCTGGATGATGTGGCGGGTGGTGCCCGGGCGCCTCGCCGCCCTGCGCGCCGCCTTGTCGTGACGATGTCGCACCACCGACACATGCGCGACGCCGCGATCCTCCGGCCGGAGGCGCGGCGTTGATGCGACCCGACCTCGGCCGGCGCGTCGTCGCGGAGTTCGTCGGCACCGCGATGCTCGTCGCAGTCGTGGTCGGCTCTGGAATCGCCGCGCAACGACTCTCGCCCGGCGATGTCGGACTCCAACTCCTCGAGAACGCGGCCGCGACCGCAGCCGGATTGATCGCCATCATCCTCGCGGTCGGGCCGGTGTCCGGCGCGCACTTGAACCCGGTCGTGAGCCTCGCGGACGCAGTCTTCGGCGGACTCGACCGCCGCGACCTGGCCGCCTACATCCCGGCGCAGATCGCCGGCGGCATCAGCGGGGCGATCCTGGCCAACCTCATGTTCTCGTTGCCGGCCGTCGAGTGGTCGACCAAGTCGCGCTCCGGCGGCGGACTGTGGCTGGCCGAGGCCGTCGCCACCGCCGGGCTGCTCCTCGTGGTCTTCGGCATCGCTCGTTCCGGTCGCGCGTCGGTGGCACCGTTCGCAGTCGGCGCCTATATCGGCGCGGCGTATTGGTTCACCTCGTCCACCAGCTTCGCAAACCCGGCAGTCACGATCGGGCGGGCCTTTTCCGACACCTTCGCCGGTATCAGGCCGAGCTCGGTACCGGTGTTCGTCGTCTTTCAGCTCGTCGGCGCGGCGGTCGCCGTTGCGCTCGTCCGATACCTGTATCCGGATGTTCGCGCGATTGCGGACGAGGTCATCGTCCCTCCCGCCGATGCGACCGGACTTGCGCGCCGCGAGCGGGCGCGAGGAGACATCCGCCGGTGAGCCCGGACGCCGCCGGCCGCGTGCCCGAGGTTCTCTACGTCTGTGTGCACAACGCGGGGCGCTCCGTCACCGCCGCGGTCTTGACCGACCACTACGCGCACGGGCGCGTCCACGTCCGCTCTGCGGGCTCGCAACCCGGGAGTGAGGTCAACGCGGCCGTGGCTTCCGTATTGCGCGAGCGTGGCCTCGATCCCGACCGGGAGTTCCCCAAGCCGTTGACCGACGAAGCTGCCCGCGCCGCCGACGTCATCATCACGATGGGTTGCGGAGATGCCTGCCCGGTGTATCCCGGCAAGCGCTACCTCGACTGGGAGCTCACCGATCCCGCGGGCAAGACCGTCGACCAGGTTCGACCGATCATCGACCACATCGACGAACGCGTGCGCCAGCTGCTCGCCGACCTCCTCGGCGAAGCCGTCGCCTAGGCGCACCTCTCGACGCTTCGTCGCCTGCCGCGAGCGTCATCCCTCAGGGTGCTAGTCGGGCGGCGGTGGAATGTAACGCGCGCTCCGTACCTCGCTCGTGGCGTCGGTATCGAGTACCCACGTGCAGCCCTTCGGGCACTGGGGCGCGGGGCCGATGTCGACCCCGTGGGCGCGGTAGTAGTCGAGCAGCATCGGCATGACATCGCCGTGCGTACACATCACCGCGCCCGTCGCGGCATGCTTCCGGACGAGCGCGAGTGCCTCGTCGAGCGATGCACCCTCCGCGAGCGCGTCGGCCGGCTCGATCGCCATGCGGCGCGTCGAGGCAATCGGCACGACCGATTCCATGCAGCGCACGTACGGGCTCGACAACACGCGCTCGAAGCGCGCATCGGCGAGCACGCCGAGCAGTCCGCGGGCTTGCATGTGGCCGCGCCCCGAGAGGGGACGAAGCTCGTCGGCGTCGGACCACGCGCGGCGCTCGCCAGCCTTTGCGTGGCGCACGAGGTAAATCGTCATCGAGGGTCTCCACGCCTTTCCCGCATGACGCCCGCCAGCAATCTCCGGTCAGCATCGTAGGTGAGGAGTGCCGGCGCGTCACCAGCCCGCACCCAACGCACCTCATCGACCTCGTCGTCTGCTTCGCGCGTCTGTGCGTCGACGGGTGTCATCTCCCAGTAACGCACGATCTTGTCGCGACCGCGGCGATCGACGTACTGATGTGACGGCAGCTCGGCGCCGAGCACGCAGCGCACGCCCGTCTCTTCCTCCACCTCGCGCAGCGCGGCGTCTTCGTGCGACTCTCCGCGCTCGAGCTTGCCTTTGGGCAGTGTCCAGTCTCGGTAGCGGGGTCGGTGCACGACGAGCACTTCCCGGTCGCCGTCGGGAGTCGCACGCGTCACGACGCCGCCCGCGGCCTGCACCACCACGTCTACATCCAGGCGCGGAGGCGCTTGCGACGGGCGCGCTTCCAAACCTGTCCGAAATCTGCGGCCGCACGATCAGCCGCGACGTGCTCGATCTCGGCAACGCGGCCGAGCGCAAACGCTTCGCCGGGCGAGCACTCCTGTGCCGTCTTCGCGAGCCACGCCCCGGCGACGACACCGTCGTGGTGCTCGCCGAGCACGTCCTGGACGCGGGCCATCGCCCGGGCAAACCGGCTCGCAGGCTCGCCGAAGACGGGCGTGCATGCTTCCGCGGCGTAGCGGGTCTGCTTGGCGCGGATGCGGACGGCATGCAGTGCCTCGTCCGCCGGTGTCGCGCCCAGCTGGTCGACGGCGCGCTTCAGCTTCTTCCAGCGGCTGCGCACCACCCGGCGGAGCGCGCGGTCCGGCCGCTTGGCGGCCCGGCCCGAGAGCCGCGGGCGCTGGGCGGCCTCCGACAATGCATCCCGCAGCTGCGTGTACCGCACCGACCGCATCGAGGCGAGGAGCGCCGTACGCGCGGCCTCGCGATCGGCGTCGAGGCGACGGAGCACGTGGCCGACCGTGTCGGCGTCGCTCGGCGCCAGCTCCTCGGCGTGGCCGCGCAGCCGGTCACGCATCACCTCGATGTCGCGCACTTCACCGAGCTCGGACGTCAGCCACCGGAGCTCCCCGCGCAGGCTCGTCGCCCACTTCTCGTCGAGGAACGGCTCGAAGGTGCGAAGGTCGGAGCGCACCCGGCGGGTCGCCACACGTGCCTGGTGCACCGCGTGCGGGTCGGCGCCTTCGAACACGCCCTGCTCGTGGGTCTCGAGCTGGGCCGACGACTTCGCCAGCGCGGTTCGCACGACACTCGCGACGGTCGCCGGACGTTTGGCCATCCGTCAGCCTTCCGTCGGCCGGCTCTTCGACCGGGCGACCGCGAGCTCCTGGAACTTCACCTGCGAATCGATTCCCGCGGTGGTCGGCACCTTGCGCCACGCGCCGTCGGGTTCGAGCGTCCATGCCAGCACGTCGTCCGCGAACTCGATCTCGAGCATCTCGTCGAGACGGGCGCGCATACGCGTGTCGACGACACGCAGGTCGGCTTCCACCCGGCGGTCGAGGTTGCGAGGCATGAGGTCAGCCGAGCCGATGACGTACTCCGTCGCATCGTCGCCGGGCACGCCGAAGCGGAAGATCCGTGAGTGCTCGAGGTTGCGGCCGACGATCGAGCGAACGGTGATGTGCTCGGACAACCCCGGGACACCGGCACGCAGGCAGCAGATGCTGCGCACGACGAGATCGATACGCGCGCCGGCCTTCGAAGCCGCGTACAACTCGTCGATCATCTCCGAATCGACGAGCGCGTTCATCTTGATCGTGATCATGCCGCCTTCGCGCGCTTGCGAGCGGATGAGCCTGCGCAACTCGTCGCGCAGATGCATCGGCGCGATGATCAAACGTCGGTACTCGCCGGGGCGGCTGTAGCCGGTGAGATAGTTGAACAACTCCGAGAGGTCGGCGCCGAGCTCGGGATCGCACGACAGCACGCCGAGGTCCTCGTACGTCGTCGCCGTCTTGGGGTTGTAGTTGCCGGTCCCGACGTGGCAGTAGCGACGTATGCCATCGGGCTCCTGGCGCACGACGAGCAGGATCTTGGCGTGGGTCTTCAGCCCCACGAGGCCGTAGACGACGTGGGCGCCGGCCTGTTCCAGCATGCGGGCCCGTTCGATGTTCGCCTGCTCGTCGAAGCGCGCTTTGAGCTCGACCAGCGCGACCACCTGCTTGCCGGCTTCGGCCGCCTTGACGAGCGACGCCACGATGCCGGCTTCGTCGCCACCCGTGCGGTACAGCGTCTGCTTGATCGCGAGCACGTCCGGATCACGCGCCGCTTGCAACACGAAGAGCTCGACCGAGTTCGCGAACGACTCATACGGGTGATGCACCAGCACGTCGCCGTGACGCAACGCCCAGAAGATGTCGGTCTCGTCGCCCCCGGCGAGTTGCGGCGGGTTCTGCGGCGTGAACGGCGGAAATTTCAGATCGGGGCGGCGAATCCCGAAGATGTCCCAGAGGCCGCTGAGATCGAGGGGTGCGTCGACCTGGTAGACGTCATTGCTGTCGAGCTCGAGCTCGCGGCAGAGCAGCTCGAGTACTTCCGGCGTCATGTGCGCGTCGACTTCGAGCCGCACCGCGATGCCGAATTTCGTGCGTTGCCGGAGCACCACTTCCATCGCGGCAAGGAGATCCTCGGCCTCGTCGTTGAGCTCGATGTCCGCATCGCGTGTGACGCGGAAGGGATAGTGCGAGAGCACTCTCATGCCCGGGAAGAGCTCGTCGAGATGCGCGGCGATCACTTGCTCGAGTGGCACGAACCTCGAGGTGTTGGGCACGACGACGAAGCGTGGCAGCAGCGGCGGCACCTTGACGCGCGCGAAGCGCTCGTCGCCGGTCAGTTCGTCCTGTACGACCACGGCGAGGTTGAGCGACAGGTTGGAGATGTACGGGAAGGGATGCGCCGGGTCCACGCCGAGTGGCGTGAGCACCGGGAAGATCCGATCCTCGAACACACGCGTGAGCTCCGCGCACGCGTCCCGGTCCAGGTCGCGCCAGTCGACGAACTCGACGCCGGCTTCCCCCAGCGCGGGCGCGATGTCCTTGGTGAACGCCGCGGCCTGACGCGCCACCATCTCTTCGACACGCCCCCGGATCGCGCGCAGCTGCTCGAGCTGGTCGAGCCCGTCCGGTGAGGTGGAACGCACGCCGGCTGCGAGTTGCTCCTTCAGTCCTGCCACCCGTACCTGGAAGAACTCGTCGATGTTGCCGCTGAAGATCGCAAGGAACTTGGCGCGTTCGAGGAGCGGCACGGACGGGTCCTCGGCGTACGCGAGCACGCGCGCCTGGAAGTCGAGCATTGACAGCTCGCGATTGAGGTAGCGCGTCTCGGCCCCGGCGGGGGGCACACCGGGCGCGTCGATCACCGTCATCCCTCGATGGTACGTGCCGGGTGGGGCGTCCCGTCTCCGGCACCGCGAGCCCGATCGGGACCTATGGCACCTCCCGGGGGCGGCAGTACGCTTCGGAGACGGACACTCGCGGCCGTCTCGAGTCGACCACCTTCACGCCGTTCTCACGGCTCGCGGTCGCGCACGCGATCGGCGTCGCTGGTGACGTCTTCGTCACCGTGTCGCTCGCCGATTCCTTGTTCTTCGGGGCCTCGGTCGGCACCGCCCGACCCAAGGTGTTGTTGTACCTGCTCATCACGATGGCACCGTTCGCGGTCGTCGCGCCGGTGCTCGGACCGTTCCTCGACCGCACCCGGGGCGGCCGGCGGCTGCTCTTCGCCGCTTCCATGCTCGGTCGCGCGCTGCTCGCCGTGCTGATGTCGAGCAACGTCGACAACCTGATGTTGTATCCGCTCGCGTTCGGCACGCTCGTGCTGTCGAAGGGGCAATCGATCGCCAAGAGCGCGCTCGTCCCCGCCGTGGTCGCCGACAACGACGAGCTCGTGCTCGCGAACTCGCGCCTCGCGATCATGAGCGTCCTGGCCGGCACCGTCGTCGCGCCGTTCGCGGCCGGGATCTTGAAGTTGCTCGGCGCGCCGTGGGTGCTGCGGACCGCCGCCATCGTCTTCCTCCTCGGTGCATTCGCCGCGCTGGGCATTCCGCGCGCGGAGCACGTCGGCCCGGACGAGACCCCGGATCAGCGGGAGCTGCTGCAAGCGCGGAGCATCATCGTGGCCGGCACGGCAATGGGCCTGCTGCGAGGCGTCGTCGGCTTCTTCACGTTCTTCGCGGCCTTCGCGCTCAAGCGGTCCGGCGAGCCGGCGTGGATGTTCGGCATCGTGCTCGCCGGCAGCGCGCTCGGCAACGGGTTCGGCACGATCATCGCTCCGTTGCTCCGCAAGAAGGTGCGAGAGGAATGGATCCTCGCCGGGACGTTGCTCGTTCCCGCGGTGCCGCTCGTGTACGCCGCGCGCACGTACGGGAGGGCTTCACTAGTTGCGGCCGCCTTCGCGGTCGCGGCATCGGCCGCGTGCGGTCGCGTCGCGTTCGACAGTCTGCTCCAGCGCGACGGCGCCGACGCCGCCCGGGGCCGCGCGTTCGCGCGTTTCGAGACCCGATTCCAGCTCGTCTGGGTCGGGGGCGCGGTACTCGCGGTGGTGTTCCCCGGTGGTGGACGGGGCGGCATCTTCCTGGTCGCGCTGGTGCTGCTGTTCGCCGGGTTCACCTACGTCGGCGGGGTACGCCGGACGATGGCGCGTAATGCGCAGGCGCCGCTCGACCCGTCCGGCTAGAACGGTCGGATGCCGTACGAGATCCGAGCCATTCGCCCCGACGAGCTCGACCGATTGTTGCTCGCCGACCAGCGCGGCTTCGGTGGGTCGCCGACGCCGGCGGGCGCGTCGCGCAGCTGGGCCGAGGCGGAGCTCGACCGCACGCGCGTCGCCTTCGAGGACGACGAGATCGTCGGCGTCTCGCGGAATTACTCGTTCGAGCTGACGGTTCCCGGCGGCGCGGTCGTTCCGGCCGCCGCCGTGTCCTGGGTGGCGGTCCTGCCGACGCATCGCCGTCGCGGAGTGCTCACGCAGATGATCGCGGCCCTCCACGACGACGCGCGCGAACGCGATGAACCGATCGCGATGCTCACCGCCTCGGAGAGCGTGATCTACGGCCGCTTCGGCTACGGCGTTGCAACCTGGCGCCTCGGGTTGACGGCCGAACGTGCCCGCATCCGGTTCATCGATCCGGGAGACGCGGGCAGGATGCGCATGCTGACGCGTGAGGAAGCGGAGAAGGTGCTCCCGGAGCTGTACGAACGCACGCGGCTCCTGCGCGGCGGCATGGTGTCGCGGCCGGACTTCTGGTGGCCGCAGGTGTTCTGGGACTTCATGGGCGGCCGGGGCAAGAAGGCGTTCTTCACGGCGGTCCACACTGATGCCGCCGGGACCGACGACGGTTTCGTCGCGTACGAGATCAGCGACGATTGGAACCGCGGGCTCCCCGACCGTCGCCTGATCGTGTGGGACATGCAGGCGGTCGACGGGAATGGGCGAGCTGCGTTGTGGAAGTACGTGTTCGGCGTCGACCTCATCGACAAGGTTGTCGCGACGAACTCGCCGATCGACGATCCGTTGCGCCGTCTCGTCACCGACGGCCGCCGGGTGCAGGTCGACTACGTCAACGACGGGCTGTGGCTCGCACCGCTCGACCCTTCCCCGCTGCTCGCAGCGCGGCGATACACGATCGAGAGCGCGCTCGTGCTCGAGGTGCACGCGCCCGACGGCGCCTCGCAACGGTTCGCGCTCGAAGGTGGCCCCGATGGTGCGCAGTGTGCACCGAGCACGGCAACTCCCGACCTCGTATGCAGCACCGCGACCCTCGGTGCATGCGCGCTGGGTGGGAACCGATGGAGCGAGCTCGCCGAGACCGGCCTGGTCGAGGCGGTCGGCGCCGAGGTGCTCGCGCGCGCAGACGCGATGTTCATGTCGACGCCCGAACCTGCCCTCCTGAGCGGGTTCTAGGGCGACCCACGCTCAGCCCCAGCCCGAGCCGGCGCCCTTCACCATGCCGAAGGGACCACTCGGCCAGCGGAAGCAGTCGATCATCAATTGATCGACTTCATCGCGCGACGCGACCCCCTCGTCGACGACGCGCTGGGCTTCGCGCACTGCGGCGAAGTACACGCGATTCGCGACGAAGCCCCACTGCATCGGATTGTCCTTCACGACGATCGGGTTCTTGCCGCACCGCGTCGCCGCGTCTTTGACCGTCGCGATCGTCGCCGGCGAGGTCTCCGCGGTCACGACCACTTCCGCGAGCTTCATGACCGGCGGAGGCGACGCCCAGTGCCATCCGATGACGCGATCGGGCCGGTCGGTGGCCGCCGACAGCGCCGCGATCGGGAGCCCGGACGTGTTCGAGGCGAGGATCGTCGCGGCCGGCGCGGCGCGATCGAGATCGCGAAACGCTCGTACCTTCAGCTCGAGTCGCTCGGGGATCGCCTCGATCACCAGGTCAGTGTGTGCCGCGTCTTCGAATGACGAGGTGAAGCTGATGCGGTCGAGCGCCGCGTCGGCCTCCTCCCTCGTGAGCTTGCCTCGCGACACGGCGCGGTCGAGACCGAAGCGACCGGTGGTCACGTGGTCCCGTGCCGCCGACAGCGCGTCGGCGGCGACGTCGAAGCAGACCGCCTCGTAGCCCGCGACCGCGCACACTTGCGCAATGCCGCTCCCCATCACGCCCGCGCCGAGCACTCCGACGCGATTCACGATTCCGGCAGGTCGATCCGCGCGATCCAGAGCCCCGGCGCCGCGAGCTCGGATTGCGTCGGGACCATCTCCTCGCGCGTCCAGAGCCGGTTGAGCTGTTCGAGCGTGCCGTCGCTGCGCTCCACGACGCCCCGGCAGAAGTCGAGTCCCTTGTCGTAGTGGTCGCGATCGAGCTCGAGCCCCAACAATCGGTCGACGAACGCCGCCGCGTTGCCGCGTTCGAGCCGGTGGCGACGTAACGCTTCGTCGATCCGCACGTGCGAACCGACCATCCGCGCGCCGAGCATCTCGACCACGACGTCGGTGTAACCCTCGAGCACCGACGCGAATCGTTGCATCTCCTCGAGCAGGGGCTTCTGGCGCTCCGACTGCATGGCGCCGAGCAGCACCTCGGGATCGGACAGATTCTCGAGCCCCGTCATCGACGACGGATCGGTGAAGTCGAGCTGACTGAACTGCTCTTCGAGGGCGTCGGTCTGTACTTCGTACGCGCTCACGTAACTCGACGCCAAGCGCACCAGACGATCCCTGATCCACGGGATCGCGCGTTGCGCGCCGTGCACGACCTCTCGCAGCGCGAGGGCGTAACGAAGCTCGTCGTTCGGCAAGGACCACTCGCTGCCGAACGCGTCGACATTGTGTACGACGAACAACATCGCAGGGTCGCCGGTCAGCGGCAACGGAAGGTCGTACTGACCGAGCGCGTGGTGTGACAGGGCGCCGATCATCGACCCCGACCACGCGCCGAGCAGCAATGGCACGAGCTGCTGCATCAGCATGCCGAGAAACGCCTCGGGAGAGACCGCCGCCGGGTCTTCGGCCTCGGGCGCCGCCTGACCGCGCCCGAGCGCGGTCGCGAGCGAGGCGAGCACGGGCTCGAGGCCCTGCAACGTCGTGTCCGCCCACGCCTTCCGATCGACCGCGCGTGCCGGGACGGTGAGCGCCGCCGAGATGCCCGTCGCCTCGGCGACCGAGAGTTGCACGGCGCGCACGACGTCGTCGAACGCTGCGACCGCGGCGGGAGCCAACACCGGCTCGGGCTTGTCTTCGCCGGTCTCGGGATCGTGTGTCGCGCTCTCGTGCGCGGTCCTGCGCGCGATCTCCATGTTCACCGGACCGGGCGACTGCAACATCCGAATGAGCTCCGACAAATCGAAGCCGAACGGATTGTTCGAGCCCGGTCCCATTTGGGGAACGTCGCTCACTGGGCCAGTCTATGGACCATGGTCGACATCAACGACGGCGGGGAGCGGGTGATTGCGGTCACCGGTGTCTCCGGCTTTCTCGGACAGCGGTTGCTCCCGCTGCTCGATGCGAGCCCCCGTGTCGATCGCATCATCGGCCTCGACGTTCGTGATCCTGCGCGCCGCGCGCGCAAGCTCGAGTTCCACCGTACGGACGTGCTCGGCGCCGAGCTCACGCCGTACCTGCGAGGCGCGAGCGCGATCGTGCACCTCGCGGCGGTGCCCGGCCCGTCCCTCGACGACGCATTGTTCACGCGGGTGAACGTCGACGGCACCCGTCGCCTGCTCGACGCGGCCGGCGCGGCCGGCGCGCGGAAGGTCGTCCGGCCGTCGAGCGCGTCGGTGTACGGCGCGTGGCCGAACAATCCGGTGCCGATCACCGAGGACGCCGCGCTCCGTCCGAGCCCGAACTTCCTGCCCGCGATCGTCGACGCCGAATGCGAGCGGTTGCTGGTGGAGTGGGCGGACGCGCAGGACGGCCGGGTGGCGACGCGCCTTCGCATCGCGCCGGTCGTCGGCGTCGGTGCACACTCGTTGTTCGCGGCGGTTGCGATCGGTCGGGCGCCGGTCCGCGTACGCGGCGCCGCCCGGCCCGTGCAGGTCGTGCACGTCGACGACGCCGCCGCTGCCCTCGAGCTCGCCACCGACAAGGACCTCGACGGCGCGTTCAATGTCGCGGCCGACGGATGGCTCAGCGCGGACGAAGCTGCGTCACTGTTGCCCGGCCGGCGCGCTCCTGCATTGCCGTACGAATTCGCAGAGCGCTTCGTGTCGGCCGCGTGGTCGACCGGTCTCGGCGATGCCCCGGCGTCGGTGGTGCCCTACCTCGTGCATCCCTGGGTCGTCGGCAACGACCGCCTGAAGGCCGCGGGCTGGAAACCACAGCACTCCAACGACGAAGCGATCCTGCTCGCGACTCCGCTCGATGAGTCGAGCATCGTGCCGTGGCTCGTCGGCGCCGGCGCGGTCACGACCGGCGTTGCGCTCGGCACCTGGTGGCTGAAACGACGTTCGCGGCCCTGAGCCGACTTCTCGTGACGCTGCAGGTCGTCAGTGCTGCAGGTGCTCGGCGCTCCAGGCCGCCCACTCGGGGGTGAAGTACCGGAGGCGCACCTTCTTGTATTCCTTGATCGACCAGAGCAGGCAGTACTCGTCGATCCCCGTCTCGCTTCGGATCGCCTCGACTGTCGCCTCGCAGTCGCGCGCGCTGCGGCCGTGGATCATGGTGAACACGCTGTACGGCCAGTCGTCGTACGTCGGGCGGCGGTAACAGTGCGACACCGCCGAGAAGCCGGCCATCTGCGGGCCGATCTCGTCGAGCGTTCCGTCGGGAACCGCCCACACGCCCATGGCGTTCGCCTTGAACCCCGCGGCGCGATGGTTCATCACCGCCGCGAAGCGTCGCATCCACTTGCGTTCCTTGAACGAATGCAGGAGCGCTAGCACGTCGTCTTCGGAAACTCCGCCGCCGATCTGCGCCGCGTACGCCGCGAATGGCCGCTCGACGACCGGGAGGTCGTGCTGCACGACCCGGATCGTCGCGAGCTCGAGCTCGGAGAAGTCGGGCACCGGCATCTCGGCCTTGCGTTCGGGGCGCTCGTGTTCGAGCACCTCGCTCTTGGCGTTGGCCGCGGTCTTGCCGGTCATGTCGAGCTTCACGCCGATCTTGTACAGCGTGAGTGTCGGGAGCTTCCGCGTGACGAGCGCGCCGGACTCCCGGTGCAGCACGTCGATGTGCTCGTCGAGCGAACCGCCCGGCGGCACGGCAACGGTGTACCAGAGGTTGTAGGCGTGGTTGCGCTTGTAGTTGTGGCTGACGCCGGGATGGTCGCTGACGGCGGCGGCCGCCTCGTCGATGCGTTCGGGATCGACCTTGGCGGCGACGAGCGCAGACGTGTAGCCGAGCGCTCTCGTGTCGAAGATCGCGGACAGCTGGCGGAGCACATCCGCGTCCTTGACCTTCTGCACCCGCGCTCGAGCGATCGGTTCGTCGATCCCAAGACGGTCGGCGAGCACGGCGAAGGGCCGGGGGTCGAGCGGAAAGTCCCACTGGACGGCGTTCAGCAGCTCGCGATCGAGATCGTCCAGCGCGTTCGTTTCGGTGGTGGCCACGAACCATCGTCGCGCAGTTGCGCCCGGCGGCGGGATTCGTGTCAGGCGGTCGTCGCTCCGAGCTGCACGGGGACCTTGAGCTCGCCCTTGCCCCGCTGCAGCTCGAACGTGACGGTCTGGTTCGGCCGGCCGGCGCGCACGATGGCCATCACGTCGTACGGGAACTCGACCGGGCGGCCGTCGATCGACATCACGACGTCGCCGACACGTGCGCCCGCGCGCGCCGCCGGCCCATCGGCCGACATCCTCACGATCGACGGCCCGGCGGCCGTGTCGACGAGTGAGACACCGGCAGAGCCGTGGGGCGCGAAGCCGTGCGCGTCCAGCTCCTCGCCGATCGCAACGGCCTCTCCGATCGGCACCGCGTACGTCGTGCCGCTCTCCCCGACGCGCGACAGGACGATGCCCGCGACGGCGCCGTCCCGATCGATCAATGCGCCGCCGGCCGCGGCGTTGCCCGAGCTCGCATCTGTTTCGAGCAGTCCGCTCGTCATCGGACCGCCTTCGACCGCGACGATCGCGTTGGTCGAGGCCAGCAGTCCACTGCTCTGCCAGAGATCGGACGAGCCGGGCCGCGCGACGCCGAGGACCCATACCGATGATCCCGCCGCCGGGGCGGTGTCCGCGAGACGCGCGGCCGGGACGCTCGCCGCGCCCACGACCTCGAGGAGCACGAGATCCGTGGTGCGGTCGCGTCCGACGACCCGGGCGCGGTGCTGCTGTCCGTCGCCGCTGAGCACGTCGACCATCGTCGCTTCGCCGACCACACGCGCCGAGGTCAGGATGCGCCCGGCGTGCCGTACGCACACACCCGAACCGCGGCGTGCGCCCCGGTCGTCACGGGCCGCGATCGCAACGATCGAAAGACCGGCGGTGATCGCGCTCTGCGGCGCGGTGGAGGTCACTCGCACGCCGCCCGTCAGGAACCCTGCCTGATCAGCGGTGGATGCGCCGCGATCGAGCACGCCGGCGATCGAAAGCGCCGCGACGGTGACGAGCGCACCGGTCGCGCCGCCGACGATCGGCAACATCCAGGTGCGGGATCGCCGGCCTCCGGTTGCGCGAGCGGGAGGCGCGGGGACAAAACCCGACGCCAGCGGCGGGAGCTCGGTCGGATGCCGCCAGAGCCGGTCGAGCGGATCCGGGATCGCGCCGCCGGACGCGTGCTCCTCGGGAGAGCCCTCGTCGAGGGGCTCGTCGTCGTGCTCGCCGTGCCCCATGCGTTGGCGAGTGTAATGACGCATCGCCGTCGAACGGCCGCGCCGACGGCGGCCTGCACGGCCGTCTCTCGGGCGTTCCACCAGGCGTTGTTCCTAGACTGCGCCCGTGCTCCGGCCCCCGTCCGACGCGCGCGAGTGGATCGCGCTCAGCTCCGACCCCCTTCCGACCAGCGACGCGCTCGACTGGGCGACGACGCCGGCCGCCGGGGCGGTCGTGATGTTCGCGGGTGTGGTCCGCGACCATGCCGAGGGTCGCGACGGCGTGCGTGCGATGACCTACGAAGCGTACGACGAGCCCGCAGCGAGAGCGATGAGTGAGATCGCACGAGAGCTCCGCGGCCGCTGGCCGGACGTCGAGCGCGTCGCGCTCCTGCATCGCGTCGGGGATCTCGAGCTGTCGGAGACCTCGGTGCTGGTCGTTGTCTCGTCCCCGCATCGCCGCGCCGCGTTCGATGCGGCATTGTTCGCCATCGACACGCTGAAGGAGAGTGTGCCGATCTGGAAGCAGGAGCACTGGTCCGGCGGTTCCGATTGGGCACTGGAGCAGCATCCCATCCGCCCGGTCGCACCGGCCTAGGAGCGATGTGGCGTTCTTGCTGTTCGCAGTGATCGTGAGCGCGGTGGGTATCTCCATCGTGCTCGTGCGGAACCGTCGTCCGACATCGATGGAGCACAGCATCGCCGAGTTCGAGCGCGGACGACGGGCGCTCGCGCCCGACGAGCAGGCACTGCCGGCGCCCCGGCGCCATCGGACCGAGTGAGAGGCGGTGCGCCCTGCCTCGTGATCTTGCCATCGACCTCGGCACCGCCAACACGCTGGTCTATGCGCGCGGCAACGGCATCATTCTCAACGAGCCAACCGTCATCGCGCTGAACAGCCGGACGCAAGAAGTCCTCGCGATGGGACAAGAGGCGTGGCAGATGATCGGCCGTACCCCGGGCTACATCGTCGCGGTGCGCCCGCTGCGCGGAGGAGCGATCACCGACTTCGACATCACGCAGCGGATGATCCGATTGTTGTTCCAGCGCGCCGGCGTCAACCGGCTCTCGCGGGCGCGTGTGTTGATCTGCGTACCTTCGGCAATCACCCACGTCGAGAAGCGGGCGGTCCTCGAGGCGGCGCGGCGCGCGGGATCCGCGCAGACGCACCTCCTCGAGCAGCCGATGGCGGCGGCCATCGGCGCCGGGCTCCCGATACACGAACCCATGGGCAACATGGTGATTGACATCGGCGGTGGCACGACGGAGATCGCGGTCATCTCGCTCGGCGGTGTCGTCGCGCTCGAAGCCCTGCGCGTCGGTTCGTTCGACATCGACAGCGCGGTCCAGGCTTACGTGCGGCGCGAGTACGGCATCGCGATCGGCGAGCGCACCGCCGAGGAGATCAAGCTCGCAATCGGCTCCGCGTACGCGGTCGACGACGAGTTCAAGGCGGAGGTGCGCGGGCGTGACCTCATGTCGGGACTGCCGAAGACGATCATGCTCGTCCCCGAGGAAGTGCGAGCCGCGATCGAGGAGCAGCTACGAGCGATCTGTGACGCGGTCATCGCATGCCTCGCACGCACCCCGCCCGAGCTCGCGCAGGATCTGATCCTGAACGGCGTGCATCTCGTCGGCGGCGGCGGCATGCTCCGCGGGCTCGACCGCCGCATCAGCGACGAGACCGATCTGCCGGTGCACCTCGTCGACGCGCCGCTCGAATGCGTGGTGCTCGGCGCCGGCCGATGCCTCGAGAGCTTCGACTCTCTGCGAGATCTGTTCATGGAATGAACGCTCATTCGCGAAGCAGGTCCTCGGCCGCTTGACGGACCTGCCAGTCGCGGTCGTCGAGCGCGCGTCGCAGCTGCGCTTCGACCTGGTCGCCGTCGAACGCGGCGAGGGCGAGGACCGCGCGCCGGCGGATCGCGGGCTTGTCGTCGCACGCGTGCAGCACGGCCGGGAGCGTGGACGGATCACCGAGCGCGCCGAGCGCGGCGACCGCCGCCTCACGCACGAGCGGATCGGGATGCGACGTCGTCGCCGTGGTCAGCGCCGCAACTGCTCGCGCCGAGGGCCGCGGGTGCTCGCCGATCGCGTAGGCGGCGGCCTCGACCACCCACGGGTCGGTATCGGCGAGCAGCGCGAGCAAGGTCGAGCTCGTCGCCGACCGGCCGAGCCGCGGCGCGACCTGGGCGGCTCGGAGCCGCACGCCGGGATCGTCGTCCGCAGTGGCGTCCGTCCACACGGTCCGGCTGACGTCCCGCGGCGCGGCGGCGACCAGCCGGGCAAGCGCGACTGCCCGCACCCGGGGATCATCGTCGTGGTGGACGAGCTCCACGAGGGCCGGCCAGTCCGACATCGTGGCGGCAGCCGCAGCTCGGGCGGTCGCGTCCATACCGCCAGAAGGTAAACGGACTCGACCGCGTGCGGGCGGGTTCTCCCCCGCGGGATGCCGGGTTCCCTACAGCCGGCCGGGTCGCGTGCCGATCTGCACTCGACGGCCGCGAGCGCGAGGGCGGCGAACGCTCGCCGGCCGTCGCAGGTGCATCGAGCGGCGGAGCCGGTGTCGTTGGACGGGGCGGCACCGGCTGCGTGCTCGAGCCGCGCGCCGTGGCCTGGAGCGCCTGCGGTCAGCGGCCGACGGTCGCCAATGCCAAGACGAATGCCAGCCCGACGCTCCCGGCTGCGAGCGAGGCACCCAAGGCAGTCAGCGCGATCAGTCCCGAGAGCTTGGCGAACGTGCGCCCGGGTTGCGGTTGCGGCGCGAGTACGAGTGCGTGGTGCCGCGACTGGTTCGCGACCTCGGGCATGGCACTCTGGTGACTCGTGGACACGAAGCGGCTCCTTCTTCTCGCGCGAAAACCCTCATGGGTTGCGTCGGCGCGCGGCGCTCGGAGCTGAAGCGGTGGACGGCACGCTCGTCGGCCCGCCCGTGGCCGAGACGGAGGTCCGTCGAAAGCGGCGTGTGCCCTCGTGGGGCAAAGCCGGTCTCGGCGCCGCGATCGTGCTCATCGCGATGGTCATCGCCGGCTTCGTCATCCATGTGCCGTACTCGACGCTCTCGCCCGGCGACGCCGTACCGCTGACACAGCTCGTGCGCGTCACCGGTGCCAAGACCTACAACGAGCCGCGGGGCGACATCCGCCTGTTGTTCGTACGCGAGCGAAATCACGTGAACCTATGGCGCTACCTGCTGGCCCAGCTCGACTCCGACACGGAAGTGTTGAAGGAGAAGGAGCTGAATCCGAGCGGTCAGTCTCAGGCCCAGCTCAACGCGGAAGCCGACCAGCAGATGGCCGACGCGAAGAATGCCGCGACGAAGGTGGCACTCGAAGCGGCGGGCTACAAGGTCAGCCCCGCGCCGGGCTTGACCGTCAGCGAGTTCGTGCCCGGGATGCCCGCAGAGAAGGTGCTGAAGTTCGGCGACGTCGTCCTGACCGCCGACGGACGCACGATCACCGGCAATCGCGATCTCACCGACGTCATCGGGAAACACCGTGCCGGAGAGCAGGTCACGCTCGAGATCCTCCGCGGCGGGAAGCGCAAAACCGTCAAGGTCGGTATCGCGAGTGAGGTGAACCGACGGTTCATCGGAGTCCTGGCGTCGCCGCGCTTCGACTTTCCTGTCAAGGTCGACATCGACACCGCCGGCATCGGAGGGCCGTCCGGCGGTCTCGCGATGTCCCTCGCGATCCTCGACGACCTGACGCCCGGCAATCTGACCGGTAGCGAGCGGGTTGCGGTCACCGGCACGATCGGTGTCGCGGGAACGGTCGGCGAGATCGGCGGCATCGAGCAGAAGGCGGTTGCCGCGCGAGCCGCAGGCGCGCGCTTGTTCATCGTGCCGGCGTGCACCACACCTGAGACAAAGGCGTCGTGCGAGACCGACCTGCAGCGCGCGACGAAGCGCGCCGGTGCAAAGGTGAAGGTCGTGCCCGTCGAGACGTTCAACGAGGCGCTGCACGTGCTGCGGGAGAACGGCGGTGATCCCGTCGAGAAGGTCGGACCGGACGCGAAGGCAGCCTGACCAGGCGCGTCGCGACGGGCGGTGGTTAGCATGGCCGCGGGTGGAGGAGCGCCTACCCCGCTGTTCGGGGGTATCTGGGGGAGCCCGATGACAGAGACCGACCGGCGGCAGCGGCTCATCACGAGCACGCCGCATCTCTCGCCCGAAGAGGTCGCGTCGCGTTCGTTCGCGACGGGCTTCCGGGGCTACTCCGAGGCCGAGGTCCGCGGGTTTCTGAAGCGCGTCTCCGAGCAGCTTGCCGCCGACCGTGACCGCGAGCGCGAGCTCGAAGGAGCCGTCGACTCGCTCGAGGAGCAGTTGCGCCAGCCCCGACCGCTGAACGAAAAGGAGCTCCTCGACGCCCTGGGCGAGGAGACCGCGCAGCTTCTGCGGTCGGCACGCGAGGCCAGCGAGAACATTCGCAAGAAGTCCGAAGAGCGCGCGGCCCAGACGCTGGATGAAGCAACCACGATCTCGGAGCGCATGCGGACCGAGGCCGAAGAAGTGCTCATGGTGCGCACGCAAGAGGCCGAGCAGCGCGTCGCCGAGATCATGGCGAGCGCGCAGCTCCGCGCAAAGGAGCTGTACGACGCGGCGACCGCAGAGTCCGAGGAGATGGTCGACGCGGCGCGCGCGCAGGGCCGGGAGATGTTGGACGAGGCCAAGGCCGCGCGGGAGCGGGTGCTCGGCGATCTCGTGCGCCGCCGTGCGCTCCTGAATGCACAGATCGAAGTCCTGCTTCGCGGCCGCGATCGGCTGCTCGATGCGTACCGCAACGTCAAGCGCACGTTCCTCGAGGCAACCGAGGCGCTCGGCGACGTCGAAGCGCGTGCCGCGGCCGAACGTTCGACGACCGCCGCGGAGCCGTTGGACATCGCGGCCGAGATCGCGGCCGAGATCGAAGCGCTCGGCGGCGATGGGTCCCCGGAGATCGAGATGCCCGGCATCGAGACGCCCGGCATCAATGTCGATGTCGATGTCGTCGAGGCCGAGACACGCGACGACGACGAGAACGACGACCGGACCACCGGCGCGCTCGCAGATGTCGATTCGCTGTTTGCGCGTCTGCGTTCCAATCACGACGCGCCGACGGTCGCCGTCACCACGCACATCGAGACGCCGGACCGGGAGACCGAGATGGCACCCGCGCGCCGGGACGACGAGGCACCGGACGATGCCGAACCGATGGTGACCGCTTCGGAGTGGCGGGAAGTCCGCGCCCGAGCCGTCGATCCGCTGCTCGGGCCACTCCTGAAGAAGGCGAAGCGGGTGGCCCAGGACGATCAGAACGCGCTGCTCGACGCGGTTCGTCGCCACAAGGGTCGACCGACCGCGGCGCAGGTCCTGCCGGAGCTGGACGCGCTGCTCGGGTCATGGGGCGCCGTGGTGCGCGATGCCGTCGACGAGGCCTATGCCGCGGGCAGTGAGGCCGCGGGCACTGAGGGCCGCGACGCGGACGATGCCCTCGTGCGCGACGCCGCCGATGCGCTCGTCACCCCCTTGCGCCTGCGTCTCACGGTGGCAATCGATTCCGGTGAGGCCGGCGACACCGGCGGGCTCGTCGAACGCATCGGTGCTCGCTACCGCGAGTGGAAGAACCAGTCGCTCGAGTCGGCCCTCGCCGAGGTGCTCGCACTCGCATGGTCGCGGGGCGTGTACGACGCAGTGCCCGAAGGCGCGGTGCTGTGGTGGGTGCCGTTCGAGGAGGGCCGCTGCGCCGACTGTGACGACAACGGCCTCGAACCGACGGTGAAGGGCAAGGACTTCCCGACGGGACAGTCGTTGCCGCCCGCGCATCCCGGCTGCCGCTGCCTGTTGGCTCCTGCGGAAATTCTCAACGCGCGCACAGCAACGACCTGATGCAGCGGTCAGCAGCGGCGAGCCGCAGCGAACTCGCAGGAGCGGCGAGCGTCCGCGGCCGGCGTCTCGCCGGCCGCAGCAAATGCCTCCGCTGCTGGCATAGCCATACGAGGCGGTGAGCGAAGCGCCGGAGGCGCGCAGCGAACTCGCAGGAGCGGCGAGCGTCCGCGGCCGGCGTCTCGCCGGCCGCAGCGAGCGCGACCAAAAGACATAGCATCCCGACGATGCGCGTTCCGTCCGTCGAGGGTCGACGCCGCTCGCTCGGCCTGCGCGGCTGGCTGATCGGCGTCGCGGTCCTGCTCGTCGTCTTGTTGCTGAGTCTTCGCGGACTCGCGCGCTTCTACACCGACTACCTCTGGTTCGACGACGTCGGGTTCACGCGCACGTGGCGGGCGTTGCTCTACGCCAAGGCGGTTCCCGCGCTCATCTTCTCCGCGGTGTTCTTCGTGCTGATGCTCGTGAACCTGATCGTCGCGGACCGCGTCGCGCCGCGCTATCGCGGCACGGGTCCGGAGGACGAGATCATCGAGCGCTATCGCGGCTATGTCGCGCCGTACGCGGGACGCGTGCGGGTCGTGGTCGCGGTGTTCTTCGCGATCGTCATGGGCTCAGGGGTCTCGGCGCAGTGGAACCACTGGATCCTGTTCAGTAACTCGACGAGTTTCGGCATCAAGGATCCGCAGTTCCACAAGGACCTCTCGTTCTACGTGTTCCGCCTGCCGTTCCTGCAGTTCGCCGCCGGCTGGACGTTCGCGGCCCTCCTCGTCGTGCTGATCGTGGCGGCGGTCTTCCACTACCTCAACGGAGGGATCAGGCTCCAGAGCCCGTTCCAGCGGGTCACGCCCCAGGTGAAGGTGCACCTGTCGGTGCTGCTCGCCCTCATGGCGCTGACCAAGACGTACCAGTACTACCTCGCCCAGTTCGCGCTCACGAAGTCGAACCGCGGTTTCGTGGACGGCGCGACCTACACCGACGTGCACGCGCAACTCCCCGCGTTGCGTTTGCTCATCGTGATCTCGATCGCCGCCGCCGGCCTGTTCATCGTAAACATCTGGCGCCGGGGTTGGGTGTTCCCGATCATCGCGGTGGGCCTCTGGGGATTCATCTCGATCGTGGTCGGCACGATCTACCCGGCTGCAATCCAGCGCTTCACCGTGCAGCCGAACGAGCTGTCACGAGAGCAGAAGTACATCGACCGCAACATCAAGGCGACACGCGACGCGTTCAATCTGACGAACATCGACGCGAAGAAGTTCCAGTACCAGCCCGCGCTCAACCAGGCCGACACGCGTGCCGCGTCGCCCACGCTCCAGAGTGTGCGCCTCTACGATCCGAAACCGGCCAGCGACGACTTCAAGGTCGACGAGGCACAGTCGACTGCGTACGAGTTCAACGACGTCGACGTCGACCGCTACAAGATCGGTGACGAAAACTCGAAGCCGACGCTCGCGGCAGTCAGGGAGCTCGACCAGGCGCACCTTCCCGACAACTCGTGGACGAGCCAGCACCTCGTGTACACCCACGGCTACGGCGTGGTCGCGGCCGCCGCCGACCAGGTCAACGTCGACCGTCCGAGCTATGTGCTCCACGGCATCCCGCCGACGGGCGACATCGACCTGGATCCGAAGTACGCACCGGTGTACTTCGGCGAGACCCTGGGCGGCTACGCGGTGGTCGACACGAAGGTGCCTGAGCAGGAGGCCTCGTCGATCGCGACGGCGACGCCGACGAGGTATTCGGGGAAGGGTGGCGTCCAGGTCTCGAGCTTCCTGCGCAAGGCCGCGCTCGCGCTGAGGTTCGGCGATTGGAATCTCTTCGTGTCGGGACAGGTCACGAGCGGTTCGCGTGCGCTGTACATCCGTGACATCAAGACGCGGGTGCAGACCGCGGCGCCGTTCCTGAAGTTCGACGCCGATCCCTACCCGGTGGTGCTCAACGGGCGGATCACGTGGATCTACGACGCGTACACGATGACGAACGACTACCCGTACTCCCAATCGATCCACCCGCAGGAGCCGATCGGGAGCGGCCTCGACACCGACTTCAACTATGTGCGCAACTCGGTGAAGGCCACGGTCGACGCGTACGACGGCACGATCAAGTTCTACGTGGTCGATCCGACGGATCCGATCATCCGTACCTACCGCAAGGCGTTCCCGCAACTGTTCAGTGACGTCAGCCAGATGCCGCCCGGGCTGCGCGAGCACTGGCGGTACCCCGAAGACCTCTTCAACGCCCAGACCGAGCAGTATGCGCTGTACCACATCACCGATCCGGTGCAGTACTTCAACAAGCAAGACATCTGGGACATCGCGCCGGCACCCGAGCAAGGGACAACGGCCGCGGTGACCACTCCCGTGCAGGGTGGCAACAACGGCGGCCGGAACACGACGCTCGCGGCGTCGGGCGACGCGAGCGACCCCCTCTACCTCACGCTGCAGTTACCCGGTCTGCCCGATGCACCGCGTCAGGAGTTCACGCTGCAGCGGTCGTTCACGCCGAGACGGAAAGGAGGAATCCTTTCGTCATTCATCTTTGCGCGCAGCGACGGCGACCACTACGGCCAGCTCGTCGTGTACTCCGTGTCCGACTCGTCGGCGCCGTCGTCGGCGAAGGCCGCGACCGCGATCGAGTCCGACCAATTTATCAGTAGTCAGTTCACACTGCTCGGCCAGGCCGGATCCAAGGTGGAGAGGGGCGCGGTGCAGTTGATCCCGATCGGCAACGCCGTCTTGTACGTGCGTCCGATCTGGGTGACCGGCCAGGGGCCTCAGCCGTACCCGCGTTTCCGGTTCCTCGCGGCGGTCGCCGGTGATCGAGCGGTGCTCGGTTGCGACGTCACCGACGCCATCACGGCTCTGCTCAGTGGTGGCCAAACGCGCTTGCAGCAATCGGGGGCGTCCGCCTGCGGTCGACCCGACATCACCAATCCCGGGAACGAGAATCCGCCGCCGGGGGGGACCACGACCACCACGACGACGCCCGCGACGACGCCCGGCACCGGCACCCAGCCGCCCTCCAACGCGAGTGCGCTGGAGCTGCTCGCGGCCGCCCAGCGCGAGGGCACCCTCGCCAAGCAGGCACTGGCGGCGGGGAACCTGGGCGCCTACCAGGAGCACAACACCCGGGCCCTGGACTACGTGGCGCGGGCGGCGGCCAAGCTCGGAGCCTCCTCCACGACCACGACGACCGCCGGCGCCGGTCCCTAGCCGCCTTGCGGCAGGATTGTTCGGCCTCGGATGAATTGTTACTATGGACGTAGTGTTAATTCCCGGCCGCGACGGGGACGCCCCCCACCCGAGTCGCACCTGAGCCGGGATCGAGGAGGCAGTCGCTGATGGCCGTTTCGGGCATCGATCTGGGCAAGTACAAGCTCGGCTGGCACGACACCGAGCAGTACGTCTACGAGCCGAAGAAGGGCGTGAACGAAGACGTGGTGCGCGAGATCTCG
>JBBRXX010000013.1:0-115069 GCA_038238245.1 Acidimicrobiia bacterium | reverse complement strand
GTGGGGGTGTTGCCTCTGTTCCCCGCGCCGGTTCATTTGCACTTTCTGGGGGGGGGGGTGGGGGGCTCACCCCCCCCCCCCCCCACGCCTGGTCGCCGGGGAACTACGCGGCGCGGGTGATCTTGAACGGGTTGTGCCTGGGGTGGGCCCCCGTGCTCCCGACCGAGATCTTGGCGGTCGGCACCTTGTGGCCGTTCGACAAGAAGAGGAAGTTCAGCGACGGCGCGCAGCTCGTCTTGAAGTCGAACCCGTCGGTGCGTCCGTAGTTGTTGAAGCGGAACGCGATCGCGTGCTTGCCGGGTCCGACCTTGACGTGGTCGTTGCGCTCGAGGCCGACCGCCGTGACGTCGGTGAGCGCACCGCGCGTCTCGACGACGCCCGAGAACACACGGTCGTGCAATGCGTTGTGGGTCACGCGCACGTGCCATCCATTGGCGTTGTGCCACACCGTCACACCCGGGCTCCGGCCCGGCGCGCCTTCGGCTCGGGCCGGCCAGGTGTCGGGCGCGCCGTTGGGGAGACATGTCGTCGACGAGCCCGAGGAGGTCTCGGACGCGACGGCGCCGGTCGCGGCCGTGCCGATCAGCAGCGCCGCCATGACGCCGGTGACTGCAATCTTCTTGAGGTTCATGAGTTGTCCTTCCGGAGATCGTGGAATCCTTCCGGCATGCAGCGTCGCCCTGCTTTGTGAGAGGACCGCGAAGCGCGCATTACCGTCGGCCCATGCTCGAAGTGATCGGGCCGGGGTTCGGCCGCACCGGCACGATGTCGTGCAAGGCGGCGCTCGAGCAGCTCGGCTTCGGGCCCTGCTACCACATGTTCGAGGTGTACGCGAACGAGGGTCACATCGACGCCTGGACGCGCACGATCAACGGAGCTCCGCTCGATACCGAGCGAATCTTCGCGGGCTACCGCGCCGCGGTCGACTGGCCGGCGTGCTCGTTCTGGAAGCAGTTGAAGGCCGAGAACCCGGCCGCCAAGGTTGTGCTCACACGGCGCGACCCTGACGCATGGTTCGCGAGCGTGGCGAACACGATCTTCCAAGCGTTGCGCGCCGAGACCGATGACGAGCAGCGCATGCGCTGGCGCGTGGCGACCCGCCGGCTGATCTTCGAGCAGACGTTCGGGAACGATCTGACGCACGACCACGTCGTTCGCGTGCTGCGTGCGCACGAGAACGACGTGATCGCGTCAGTGCCGGCGTCGAGCTTGTTGGTGTTCGATGTCGCCGACGGCTGGCCGCCGTTGTGTGACTTCCTCGGCGTCCCCTTTCCCGACACGCCGTTCCCACGCGCGAACTCGACGGCCGAGTTCCGGGTCTGGACGGGCCTCGATCAGCCCACGTAAACCGCCGCAAGAAGACGCCGTGGGCACGAGTTCCGACACATGCGTCTGGTTTGGTGCCCACGCCCGGGCTGCGCTCCACTGCGTGGGCCGTGCCACGATGGAGAAATGACTGACATCGCGGGAGACGACAGCGCAGCGACCGGAGGGGAGCGGAGCGTGGAGTCGACCGAAATTCATGGTTGGACTGCAACTGGCTTCGAAGGCGTACGCGACGCCTTCGAGAACAACTTCGACAAGGGTCTCGAGATCGGCGCCGCGTTCTCGGCGTACTCCCGGGGCAAGAAGGTGGTGGACCTGTGGGGCGGCGTCGCCGACGCCGACACAGGTCGTCCATGGGACGAGCGCACGATGGTGCTCGTGTTCTCGACGACGAAGGGTGTCACCGCGATCTGCGCCAACAAGCTCGCGCAGGAGGGCGCGCTCGACGTCGACGCCCCGGTCGCGAAGTACTGGCCCGAGTTCGCGGCAGGCGGGAAGGCCGAGATCCCGGTGTCGTACCTGTTGTCGCACCAGGCAGGACTCGCGTGGGTCGACGGCGAGATGACCCTCGAACAAGCGTTGTCATGGGACCCGGTCGTCGACGCACTCGCCGCGCAGGTTCCCCACTGGGAACCCGGCACGGCACACGGCTACCACGCGACGACGTACGGCTGGCTCGTCGGCGAGGTCATCAAGCGCGTCACGGGCAAGAGCGTCGGCACCTACTTCCGGCAGGACATCGCCGAGCCGCTCGGTCTCGACTTCTGGATCGGGCTGCCCGCGTCGGAGGAATCGCGCGTCGCCACGCTGGTCGGCGGACTTGCCGATCCCGCGCTCCACGATGACCCACAGGTGCGCGAGCTCGTCAACAGCATCATGGGTCCCGAGACGATGCTCGGAAAGGCGTTGTACGCGCCCGCGGGCGTGTTCTCGGGTCGGGGGGTGTGGAACTCCGCCGCCGTCCATGCCGCCGAGATCCCCGCCGCGGGTGGCATCGGCGACGCGCGGTCGCTGGCCCGCATGTACGCCGCGTGCATCGGCGAGGTCGACGGCATCCGGCTGCTGGACGAATCGCAGCTCTCGCGCGCGACGACCCAGCTGACGTCCGGGCCGAACAAGGTCCTGCTCGACATGGACATCCAGTTCGGGCTCGGATTCATGCTGCGCTCCGAGCTGATGCCGCTGCCCGGGCGTTCCTTCGGCCATTTCGGCGCGGATGGCTCCGTGGGCTGGGCCGATCCCGATGCCGGGCTCGCGTTCGGCTACGTGATGAACCGGATGGATATGGGTCTCACCGGCGATCGCCGCAGCTTCGATCTCACGGATGCGTGCTACGCGGCCGTCCGCTGATCGAGCGGTCGATACCCTGCGAGCGGTGACGGAGATACCCGCGATCGACGTGGACGTGCCGTTCGAGCGGCTCGACCTCGAAGGTGGTTCGTGGGTCGACGTCGCGCGTGGCTGGCTGCGCGGCGCGAACGAGTTGTTCGCGCACCTCGAGTCGACCGTCGCGTGGCAACAAGGGCGCGTGTGGCGGTACGAGCGCCATGTCGAGGAGCCGCGCCTCGGCGCAGTCGGGTCCCTGCGCAACCCGCATCATCCTGTCCTCGCGGACGCGCAGAAGGCGATCCAGGAGCGTTACGCCGTGCGCTTCGACGGGTTCGGGCTCCAGTACTACCGCAATGCGCGCGACAGCGTCGCGATGCATCGCGATCGCGAGATGCGGTGGCTCGACGACACCGTGGTCGCGATACTGACCACGGGCGCGCAACGTCCGTTCCTGCTCCAGCGGCGCAACACGCACGACGCATCGACGGCGCGGGATGTTTCACCCGGGCCGGGCGACCTCATGGTGTTCGGCGGACGCTTCCAGGCCGACTATCTCCACGGCGTGCCCAAGGTGCGGCACGCGGTGCGGGGGCGCATCTCCGCGCAGTGGCGGTACACGACCAAGCGGGGCAAGCCCGAGATGACACCGGGCTACTACGCACCGCGTGAGTTCTCGAAGTCGTCTCGTGCTCGGAGGTGAGCGATGAGCATCCCCGTTTCGCTGGACGAGCTTCGTGAGGTCGCTTCGCAACAGGCGCCGTTCGCGTACCTCCTGACCGTGACGAAAGACGCGACTGCACATGTCGTCGCGGTGACGGTGTCGATCGACGACGGGGGCGTCGCATGTGTCGCCGGGAAAGGGTCGTGCGCCAACGCGTCCGCCCGGCCGAACGTGTCGTTGTTGTGGCCGCCGGCAACGGTCGACGACTACTCGCTGATCGTCGACGGGCAGGCCTCGGTCGACGGATCGACGGTGCGGGTCGTGCCTTCTCGTGCAGTCCGCCACCGCCCCGCGCCGGGCGGCGGCAACGACTGCGCCCCGGTCACCCTCGCCTGACCGGTCGCGGTCGGTACCCGCCGGAAGGGCGTGGATGCGGTTGCGACATGTCAGCCGATGTGCTCCTCTCGCGTGTTCGTCAATGACCTGGCGCCCTGCGCTCCTGAGGAGGTCCGAATGGCAGACGACGGTCGCATGGATCCTTCACGGCCCCGTGTGCGGGTGCAGCCACCGCCGAAGCTGGTGCTGAGCCTCGTGAATCCCTTCGTACGCGCGACCGCCGGGTCGCGACTGGGCCGCCGGATGCGTTGGGGCGTACTGAAGTTCACAGGTCGCCGCACCGGAGCCGCCTATGCGATTCCCGTCGGTGTTCACGATGTCGACGGCGTCGCGACGGTATTCACGCATGAAACGTGGCGGCTCAACTTTCGCGACGGCGCGGCCGTCACCGTGATCCAGGGCGGACGACAACGGCAGGGCCATGGGCAGCTTGTCGAGGACAGTGGGCAGGTCGGCGCCGCGCTTGCGGTCGCGCTGCGCAAGGCGAAGCCGCGAGATCTCGGTCTGGCCGTCGAGAGAGGGCACGAGCCGACGACCGCGGACCTGGCCGCGATCGGCGAATCAATGATCCATGTTCGCTTCGACGATCCGTGATTCGGGAGGTGCGTGAACGCGTGTCGTCGTCCACCGCACGGATCGAACGGTTGCTGCTCGCCGAGATCACGCTTCCGGACTGGCATCCTCGATTCGCGGACGGGAGTTGTCAGGTATTCGGCTATGCGATTCGCCACCCCGATGGCGTCATCCTCTTCGACACGGGCGTCGGGACCGGAAGCAGCTTCATCGACGATCTCTACCACCCGCGTGTGGTCCTGGTCGCGGACGCACTCGCGCAGCACGGGATCGACGAACGGGATGTTGTAGCAGTCGTGAACAGTCATCTGCATTTCGACCACTGCGGCCAGAACGAGGTCTTCCACCGAGGTCGCGTTCCGATCTACGTGCAAGCTGCCGAGACGGAGGCGGCGCAGGCGTTCGGATACACCGTTCCCGAATGGGCGGCCGTCCCCGAGGACGCGTTGCGCGTCGTGCACGGCGATGAGGCACTCGCCGATGGCGTGACGCTCATCGAGACCGTCGGCCATACGCCCGGTCACCAATCGCTCTTGGTGGAAACCGCCGGCGGTCGCGTGATTGTCGGCGGTCAGTGCGCGTATCACACCGACGAGTTCACGGATCGACGGGTCGCGAGGGACAACGTCCGTGACGAGTCGTTCCTCGAAGCCGGTCAGCAGTCGCTCGACAGGATCGTCGGATTCGGTCCCCGGCATGTCCTCCTGGCCCACGACGCACAGCAATGGGTGGCCCCACGCAAACGGTAGTTGCGCGATCGTCGGGCGGGGGTAGCGACTCAGTTTGAATCGCGGTGACAGTGGCTCAGTTTCGCGGAAGCGACGGCGTCGTCGTTCGTGGACACGCGTCGATGAGATTCCCGGCTTGGGGATCGGGCAGGGTGGTGCCGCAGTATGGAAAGCCGCCCGGCTCGGAACTGTGACCACCACAGCCACACAGCACGGCGATCATCACGGCGACGATCGCTGCCCGTCTCACGGATCGCATCGTAGGCCGAGGCCAGGGTGCGTCACTGCGGCTCTGCCGGTCATGCTTGGGCGAATGCACAAGCGACCCGAGCTCGACATCTCCGAGGTCGCGTCAGCGATTCGAAGGCTGTGGGACACGGCGGAGATACGTCCTGAGCGTGGATTGGAACGCGTCGAAGTGCGCGACGGCGATCTGTACGTCGAGCACTGGTCGAGTGTGGGAACGCTCCACCAGGTCACGATTCGCGCGGAGGACGTACTCGTGATCGACGCCCGCCACCTCGGATTCCGGGCGATCGGCGATCCGAATGAAGCTGTCGCTGCATGGCTAGAGACAATGATCCAGGAGGAGATCGATACCGGACCATCCTCACCGCAGTCGTTTACCTTCATCCCAAACTGAGCCACTACCCGGGCGGGGTCGACTACCGGAGGCTTCGTGCCAGCGCGTAGTCGATGAGCTCGAACGCCCGGTCGGGGTGGAGGCTGCCGTCGAGCACGCTCTGGCCGAGCGCGGGCACGAGCGCGGTGAGGATTGTTGCTTCGTGGCGGATGTCCGCTCCTTTGACGAGTCGACCTCGTCGCAGGTGTTCGGTGATCGTCCGGTGCATCGTGCGAGGCACTTCGAGCGCTTCGGCTCGGGCGAGCATCGGGTTCACGAGCGATTCCGTGTGGAGCGCGACGTACATGAGCATCGCGACACGGCTCTCGTCGTCGATCGGAATGAACGATCCCATGAACGCCCGAAGCCACGCCCGCGGCGAACCGTCGCTCTCGGACACCCATGCCCGAAGACGCGCGATCGAGCGGCCGGCGACGTCGCGTTGTGTTGCGAGCAGCAGTTCGTCCTTGGTGCCGAAGTAGTACTGCACGAGGCGCACCGACACACCCGCCTCGGCCGCGACTTCGCGGAACGTCGCGGCGGTGCGTCCGCCCTTGAGCGTGATCCGGATGACGGCGTCAGTGATCTCGCGTCGCCGCTCTCGATGATCGACTCGCTTCGGCATCGCTTTCATGATACGTATGTACCATGAAAGCTCGGCAACACCTCGCTCGCTGGCGCAGCCCGAAGGCCGAACACCGGTTCCGAGCGATGGAGGACGAGCTGTGGGCCGAATATCCACGCCGTCCCCAGGCTTTCGACGTCGAGACCCGTCTCGGTACGACCCGCGGGTATCGGTGGCCGGGCGCGGGCGAACCGATCGTCTTCCTCCACGGCATCGGCGGCACGTCGCTGGTCTGGGCCTCTTACGCCGAGGCGCTCGAAGGGCGCGAGGTGTGGTCGATCGACATCCTCGGCGACGCGGGCCGCAGCGTGCAGCGCGTGCCGTATGCCGCGCCCGACGATCTCGGCGAATCGTTGGACGATGCGCTCGCGGCCCTCGGTATCAACCGTGCCCACCTCGTCGGCCATTCGCTCGGCGGATGGCTCGCGCTCAACCTTGCGACACGCCGGCCGTCACGCGTCGCCTCCGCGGTGCTGCTCGATCCGGTCGGTATCGGAGACCTGCACATCCTCCGCTTCATGTGCTGGGGGGTGCCGGTCCTGCTCGGCGCGTTTGCGCCCGCTCCCGTGCGGCGATCGATGGCCAGACGGTTCCGGATGCCCCTCCTCGACGAAAAGCGCGCCATCCGACTCGCGCTCTACGGGCAGCTCAACCATCCTCCCCGGATCCCTCGGCTCCTGCCCTTCAGCGACGACGAGCTCCGCTCGATCACAATCCCCACCGCGGTGCTCGTCGGTGAGAAGACGGAAGTGTTCGACGCACACGAGCTCATCAACCGCGCCAGGACACTGATCCCACATGCCGACGTCACGCTCGTCCCCAACGCCGGACACGCCTTTCCCCTCGATCACATCGACCTCGTGCTGTCGTACCTCGCGCCGGTCGACGACACGACGAAATAGCCACGCACGCTGAGGGCTCGCGGGTCAGTACAGGTCGACGGGAATCGTCGGGCCGCCTTCGGGCTTCACGTACAGCGTCGTGATCTCGGGACGGATCGCGGGTGCGAATTCACGTGACAGCCGAGTGACCGCGCCGGGCTCCATCGCGAGTGGCAACGCCTCGACGTCGTCGGACGACGTGAGCTCGAGCCCGGCGTACCGGTATCCGCTGTCGTCCTCGAGCGACACGACGGCAATCGGTAGCGATTCGTCGTAGGAGCCGGGAACGCGCCGGAGCGCGAACTGCACGACGATCGCCTCGAGCCAGAGCTCGACGCTGAGCACGAGAAAGTGACGCCCGTCGGCCAGCGAGCAGCCGCGGCCGACCGCGACCACGCGTATCGCGTCCTCGTCGTACCAGTCGCCGAACATCGATCGACGATCAGCGATCGCGCGAGAGGTCGTCGGTCATCGGCCGGCTCCCGCGTTGCTCGCGGTCTCGATACGCGGTCTCGGCCATCCGGTCGCCGAACACGACCTCGCCGGGGCTGCGGCCGTCGATGTGGCCCATGATCCCCTTGTACAAGCGGTAGCCGAGAAGCTCGAGCAGTCGGTCCGAGAACCCGGCCGCGATGTCGGACGGGATGCCGAGGTACGGGTTCTGCTGCTGGCGTACGAAGCCGGGGCAGTACTGCACGTTGACGCCGAGGCGCCACTCGTCGGCAGTCGTGTTGGCGCCGCCTCCGTGCCACAGCGAGCCGTGGAAGATCATGACCGCGCCGGCCGGCATCTCGAGCGCACGCACCTCCACATCGTCGAGCGCGCCCGGGGCATCGGCGCTGAGCGGAAAACGGTGGGAGCCCGGCACGAACCACGTCCCGCCGTTGGCGGCCGTGAAATCCGTGAGCGCCCACATGCTGGTCACCATCATCGGCGCGTGCGGACGTTGCAGATGACGGGACATCACGATGTCGTCGCCGTGCATCGGTTGCGGATGCTCGCCGGGCCCGATGTCGATCGCGGTCATGCCGCTCAGCAGGCAACCGCGGTCGAGCATGCGCTCGACGATCGGGAGCACGCTTCGGTGCACGGGCATCGCCTGGAACAACGGGTCCTTGGCGAGCAGGTTGTACATCCGCATCGTCGCGTGCCCCTCGGCGGCCGTCTCGCGCGGCCGCACGTCCAGCTCGCGCTCCAGGCGCCGGATCGTGTCGCGCAGGTCGCCGACCAGCGCAGGCTCGATCGCGTCGTTGACGATCGTGTAGCCGTCGGCGTCGATGCGCTCGACATGGTCGAAAATCGAGGCCTCGGCGAGTGTCACCATGACACCATCGCGGACGTGGAGCCGCTCGACAACCCCGTATGGCACGCGCTCACCGGTCCGCACGCCCCGTTCTGCCGAGGCACCAGCATCGCGGTGCGCTACGACCCGGAGGTTGCGCCCTTCGCAGGGATGTCCGACCACGCGGCCGGCGACTCGTGGGGCGCGCTCGGCGAGCTGATCGGGCCGGGCGCCGCCGTCCTGTTCCGCGGAGACGATCTCGAGCCGCCCGACGGGTGGGAGGTCCCGTTCCGGCTTCCGGGCCTGCAGATGGTCGCGACCGCGCCGATCGGCGAACCCGATCCCGCCTTCGTGCGGCTGACGAACGAGGACGTCACCGACATGCTCGCGCTCGTCGGGCGCACACGGCCCGGCCCCTTCTTCACGCGCACCGTGGAGCTCGGCACGTATCTCGGTCTGCGGGAGGACGGTGTGCTCGTCGCGATGGCAGGTGAGCGCATCCGTCTGGAGGGTTACACGGAGATCAGCGCGGTCTGCACCGACGAAGCCGTGCGCAAGCGTGGCCTGGCGACGCGGCTCGTGCGCGCGATCGCGGCCGGCATCGAAGCGCGGGGCGAGACCGCGATCCTGCACGTGGCGAGCGACAACGTCGGCGCGATCCGGGTGTACGAAGCAGTCGGCTTCAAGACGCGCGCCGCGTACGACTTCCTCATGGTGCGAGCGCCGAGTTGATCCGTTCCACGATGTCGTCGACCGGGGCGGTCGCGTCCTCGACGAACGACGCGATCGCGCGATAGGTGTCGTCACGCGCGCGGAACTGCTCGCGCAAGAGGTCGTGGTGGTCCTGACCGCCGAACGGGCGGTAGCCGTCGTCTTGGCGGACCCGTTCCGCCAAGACGTCGGGATCGGCGCGCAAGTAGACGACGTTGCGGCCGCGCAGCGCGCGCACGACATCCGGCTCGAGCACCGCGCCCGCCGCGGCGGCGATCACGGCCGGGTGCTCCAGCGCTTCGAGCAGCGCATCGGCCTCGGCACGGTGCAGCGCGTCGAATCCGTCCGACTGCTCGATGTCACGTGCGGTGCGGCCCGATCGTCGTAGGAGGATGACGTCGTTGTCGACGAACGGGAGCCCGATCCGCCCGGCGAGCCTCGTACCCACCGTGGACTTGCCGGAGCCCATCAGACCTATCAACACGACGGCACTCGGCACGGGAAAACGTATAGCACTGGTAAAGACAGACGCTTCGGAGCTGCATGCAGGACCGTGCGACCAAGCTTCGATAGATTTCCTCGTCATGCGCGTGCCCCCTGCCCGGGTGTTCTTCCCGGACGAAGACCGCGCCGAGATCCTGGCGAGGATCGACCAGGCACTCGCCACCGGGCAGCTCACCCTCGGGGCGATCGGCCGCGAGCTGGAAGAGGCGTTCGCGACGCGCCATCAGGTCGACCATGCAGTCGCGGTCAGCTCGGGAACCAGCGCGCTCGAGATCATCCTGCGCGCCCTCGACGTCAACGGGCGAGAGGTTCTCGTCCCCGCCAACACGTTCTTCGCGACCGCGGCCGCGGCGGTGCACGCGGGAGCGCGCGTGCGATTCGTCGATTGCGACCCGCGCACGATGTCGTTCGACCTCGACGACGTCGCCGCATCAATCGGTCCGGACACGGCAGCCGTCGTCGCCGTGCACATCGGTGGGCTGATCAGCCCGGCGATGCCCGCGCTCGCAGACCTTTGCGCGCAGCGAAATGTGGCACTCGTCGAGGATGCCGCGCATGCGCACGGCAGCGCGCTGGACAACCATCCGGCGGGAACGTTCGGCGTCGCGGGAGCCTTTTCGTTCTATCCGACGAAGGTCATTGCGGGCGGCGAGGGCGGCATGATCGTCACTGACGACGCGTCGATCGCCGAAGAAGCGCGCACCTACAGAGATCAGGGCAAGGGCTCGTTCCACGCGAACTTCCATACGCGTCTCGGCGCGAACTGGCGCATGAGCGAGCCACACGCCGCCATCGTCCTTGCGCAACTGCGCCGCCTCGACGAGTTCATCGCGGCGCGCCAGTCTCTGGCGAAGCGCTATGACGCCGCGATCGAGCAGATCGGCCTGCGTCCCCTCGACATCCCTGCGAACGCGCATTGCAACTACTACAAGTACGCCGCGTTCCTGCCGGACGGCGTCGACCGCGCGGCACTGAAGCAAACGCTGCGTGAGAAATACGACATCGGCCTGTCCGGCGAGGTCTACGACACTCCCCTGCATCACCAACCCGTGTTTGCATCGTTCGCGGATCGTGCACTTCCCGGCGCCGAATGGCTGTGCGCGCGTCACATCTGTCTGCCGTTGTTCCCGACGCTCGAAGAGCGCGACGCCGATTACGTCCTCGAGTCCCTGGCATCGGAGCTGCAGTGAGCAACGAGTTGATTGCCGTCACCGGCGGGTCCGGCTTCGTGGGTTCCCACGTGGTCGACGCGTTGTTGGACGCGGGCCAGAAAGTGCGGGTGATCGATCCGCAGAAGCCCCTCCAGGCCGACGACGTCGACTGGGCCGACGTCGACATGCTCGACCAGGAGTCGCTCACGGACGCGTTGAAGGGCGTCGGCCCGGTCTTCCACCTCGCGGCGATGGCCGACGTGAACGACATCGTCGCGGATCCACCGCAGAGCGTCTGGCTGAACACGTTCGGCGTGGCGCGTGTCCTCGAAGCGGCGCGCCGGGCCGACGCGGGTCGCGTCATCCTGTCGAGCACGGTGTGGGTCTACGCCGCGACGCAGGGCGACGAAGTCGACGAGACGACCCTGTTCGACCTCCAGACGGACCGCCACCTCTATGTGTCCGAGAAGATCGCAGCCGAGATGCTGTGCCGCGACTACGCGACGTTGTTCGGACGCCCGTACACCGTGCTTCGCTACGGCATCCCGTTCGGGCCGCGCATGCGCACCGACCTCGTCGTCGCCGCCTTCTTGTTGCGGGCGCTGCGAGGTGAGCCGCTCCGCATCGACGGTGACGGCTCGCAGGAACGGCGGTTCGTATACGTCCGGGATCTCGCGGCGGCGCACGTGCTCGCCCTCAGCGACATCGCGGAGAACCGCACCTACAACCTCGAATCCGACGAGGCAATCTCGATCCGTACGCTCGCCGAGACGGTGCGGGACCTCGTCGGCGATATCGAGGTGACGTTCGGGCCGACCCGGCCCGGCGACTACCGTGCGCGTGTCGTGCGCAGCGACCGCGCCCGTGAAGAGCTCGGGTGGCAGCCGCAGCACACCTTCGCAGATGGGCTACGGAAGACGCTCGCGTGGTACCGCGAGCAGCAGACAGCGGGGTCTTAGGAACACGTGACACGAACGTCGCGCCGCATCGCGGTGGTCCCGGCGTACAACGAAGAGCCGACGGTCGCAGCCGTGCTCGACGAGCTCTATCCGCTCGTCGACGAGCTCGTCGTTGTCGATGACGGCTCGACCGACAACACGCGCCTCGAGATCGAACGTTGGATGGCCGGGCGCCCCCGCTGCCACCTGCTCGTGCACGAGGTCAATCAGGGAATGTCGGAGGCGTACTACACGGCGCTGACCGAGCTGCGCGAACGTCTGCGGGTCGGCGAGCTCCACGCCGACGACCTGGTGTTCACCGTCGACGCCGACGGTCAGCACGATCTGCACGTGCTGAACGAGCTCGTGCAGATGACCATCGACGAGGGGCTCGACGCCAACCTGGCCCGCCGCGATCTCTCGTACCACGGTCCGTTCAAGCGTACGGGCAACTGGGTGCTCTCGAAATGGGCATCGGTGTGGGCGTGGGCGCCCCTCCACGACGTCGAGTCGGGCTATCGCATCTTCCGCCTCGGTGCGTTGGCGCACGCCCTCGACTACTACTCCGGCTACAAGTACAGCGAGACCGTCGAAGTCGCGGTCGTCCTGTGCCAGCTCGGCTACAAGGTGCGCAACGACCACGTCGTGCCGGTGCCGGTGGCGCGGTCGCGTACCCGCATGCGCGACGCGCTGATCGACATGAGTGTGATCCCGATCGCCGCCGGGCGGGTGTGGAAACGCGACCGCATCCGCGAGGCGCTCGCAACCGACGCCGTCGCGCACGTCGCGATCGCGGGAATCCTCGGGCTGCTGTTCTCACTCACGTACGTGCACACCACGGACACGATGCTGACGCTCATTCTCGCCGCGATCGCCGCGTTCGGTCTCGGCACGTTCATACGCCGGTTCGTACCCCGACCCTCGCTCGCGCTGCTCGGCGCGCTCCTCGCGCTCGTCGCGGCCTGGCTGGTGCCTCAACGACCCGACATGGGGAGCGCGATCGTCCTCGCGGCCTTGTTCGGCGTCGGCGCGTCCCTTGCGGCGCCGCCGGTCCGGCGGCCCCGTCCGCTCGTCCTCGCCGGCGCGTTCGTGGTGTTCGTCCTCGTTCGCATCGGCGGCACGCGCGCGAGCCTGCTCGGGCTCGCCGTGATCGGCGTCGCGATCGCGGCCCTCGCCGCGCGCTTCGGGCGCTTCGCCATGCCCAGCGCGCACCGGATGCGTACGGTTGCCATCGGCAGCACCCTGGTGGTCGCGACCTCGGGCATCGCCGGATACTTCGGAGCGAGCACCGTCGGCGCGACGTGGTTCGGTGGCGGGGTGACCCACGGGCCGCGCGGCTCCAACTCGGTCGCGATCACGTTCGACGACGGCCCGAACACCGCGGCCACGCCGGCGATCATGAAGATCCTCGACGACGCCGGCGTGAAGGGAACCTTCTTCGTCGTGGGCAAAGCGCTGGATGCCCAGCCGCAGATCGTGCGCGACCTGTACGCCCACGGGCATCTCGTCGGCAATCACTCGTATCACCACGACGACTGGCGTTGGCTCGATCCGCGCTATCCCGAGCTTGCCCGGACGCAGGACGCCTTCGCCCGCGACATCGGTACGTGTCCGGTCTGGTTCCGGCCGCCCCACGGCCAGAAGACGCCGATGATGGCGCGGGTCGTGCACGAGCACCACATGCACATCGCGCTGTGGGACGTGTCGGTCGGCGACTGGGCGACCACAGACCCCGACGTCGTCGCCACCAAGGTGCTCGAGCAGGTCCGCGGCGGGTCGATCATCGACCTGCACGACGGCCTCGACGGCAAGCCGTGGGTCGATCGCTCGGTGGTCGTCAAGGCGCTCCCCAAGATTCTCGACGGTCTGGCGCAAAAGCACCTCCGGCCGGTGCGCCTCGACGAGCTCGTGGGCGGCAACGCGTACCAGCCGTGCATCAAGCAAGACACTTGAGCGAAGCGTTCGCGAGCCGGGTATCCCGGCGAGCAGCGAAGCGGGGCCCGAGCGGCCCGGCGGCGGAGCCGCCAAGAGCGGAAAGCTTGAGCGAAGCGTTCGGCGAAGGCGAGGGGTTGGGCGAAGCGCAGGGTCCGCGCTCGGGCTATGCCGAATCTGCGTCATCGCGGCTGACCGATCGGCTCATCGGTGGGCGCGTCGTGCTGGCGCTGTTGATCGTGGCGTGGGTCGTCGTGCTCGCGTTCTACCTCCGCCACGCGATCGTCCTGTCGTCCGACAGCATCAACAACCACGTGCACGTGTGGCACATCGCAGACGACCTCTGGCATCACGGCCGGTTGCCGTGGCGCTTCCCGCAGCTCGGTCACGGCGAGGCATACGCGTATCCGTACGGGTTCGTGAACTGGACCACCGCCGCGCTCGCCTGGCCCTTGTTCGGCGACTGGGCCGTCACGCTGTGGACCGTCCTCGGAACCGTCGGCTGCATCGTCGCGACATTCGTCGCCTTCCCGGAGTTGCGACGCGGCTGGTGGGCGGCGGCCGTGCTCGCCAACCCGGCGATCCTCCAAGCCCTGCTGTTCGGCCAGCAGTCGTTTGCGTGGGGCGCGATGCTGATGCTGTTCGGCATCGCGGCCTGGCGGCGCGGTGCCCGCGGTTGGGCCACGATCCTTCTCGGCGTGGGATTCGCCACGCACCCGTACATCGTGGCCCCGCTCGCGCTGGTCGTCCTGCTGCTCTACCTACCGTTTACGCGCGACCGGGCCGCGGCGATCAGGTGGTACGTGATCGCGTGCATCATCGCGCTCCCGGCAGTCGTGATCGTCTTCATCTCACCGAGCGCCTCCGATTCACGACCGAGCACGCAGATCGTGAATTTTCTGTCCACGCTGGGACCGCGCGTGTTCATCGCGGTGCTCCCGATCTTCTACGTCCTGCTGCGGCGCCTCGCATGGAACTGGCTCGCACCGGTCGCGCTCGTCATCCCGCTCGCGCTCTTCCTGGTGCTCTCCTTCCCGCTCAACGTGTGGGCGCAGTGGCGGGTACTGGCGTGGGACGGCGCGGATACCGCGAGCCTGGACGCCTACCTGCGCTCACCGTCGTTCGTTTCCGGAGCGACATACCGGGTCCTGCGCGGGGGCGACGGCAAGCTCGGCTTGTATCACGTCGTGCGCTCGGGCGGCCGGCTCGATGCCGAGCTGTTCCCGGAGACGATGGCCATCCGCGACTTCCACGACGTCGCCGACTACGAGAAGCTTCTCTGCGATCGTCACGTCGACCAGATCCTGCACTTCGAGAGCTACGACGCGTCCCGTCACACGAACGAGCGGTCCGTGCTCCAAGGGCTCGCCACGCATCCCGGCGAGCGCATTCGACTGCAAGTGCTTGTGAACCGCAGCGGCTTCGAGGCCTACGCGGTCGATCGCCGCGGGTGCAACACGGTCCACGCCGGCGCGTCCACACCCTCCTAACGTTGCCGGCGTGCCTGACCAGCTGCATTGGATCGACCTCTGCGACCCGGACGAGGAAACGCTTCGGAACGTGCTCCCGGCACACCTCCACGACGTCACGCTCGAGCGGCTCCTGCACCAGCCGGAACGGGACGACGAGGTCCGGCCCCGGCTCGAAGCCCGCGTCGACTATGTGTTCGGCGTGCTCGTGTTCCCGGCACTGCCCGAGAACGGCGCCGCGGTGTTCCAGGAGGTTGACATCGTCGCGACGGTCGACATGATCGTGACCGTGCGCAAGACGCCGCCGGGCCACGTCCCGGTGGACTTCGACGAGGCCCGGCACACGGCGCTGCGCTCTGGCCAGAGCCCCGGCATGTGCCTCTACGCGATCGTCGACGAGATCGCCGAACGCTTCCTCGACGTGGTCGACACCTTCGACGACAGCATCGACGAGCTCGAGGACCACGTCATCGAGTGGCCGTCGTCAGAGGTCCGCAAGCGCATCTCGTCGCTGCGACACGACATCCTGCACGTCCGGCGTGTGCTCGCGCCGACTCGCGATGCCGCACGGGCCGTGCTCGATGATCGCGTGGAGCTCGACGGTGACCTCACGTTGTTCCCGCGCGATGTCGAGCTCCATTTCGCGGACGCCTATGACAAGCTGCTGCGCGCCACCGACGGTCTCGACCTGTCGCGCGACCTGCTCGCGGGTGTACGCGACTACCACCAATCGGAGATCGCCAACGACCAGAACGAGGTCATGAAGCGGCTGACCGCGATCGCTTCCCTGCTCCTGGTGCCAACTTTGATCGCCGGCATCTACGGGCAGAACTTCAAACACATGCCCGAGTTGGGTTGGGCCCAGGGCTACGCGTTCTCGTGGGCGCTGATCCTCGGGACGACGGTCCTGCAACTGATGTACTTCCGGAGAAAGAAATGGATCTGAGCACCCGCGACCGCCGCGAGGCGATCGTGCGCGAGCACATGGACGCCGAAAACCGCCTCGATTTCGACGCCGCGCTCGCGACGTTCACGCACCCGAGGTACGAACTGGTCGGTCTCGGGCAGGTGTTCGACGGACCGGACGAGGTACGCGAGTACTTTCGGCTGAGCCGCCTGCCCTTCCCCGACCAGCACAACGACGTGATCGCCCTCCACCACGCGGACGGCGCGGTCATCACAGAGTTCTGGCTCATGGGCACCCATCTGGGGCCACTCGGTGATGTCGCCCCGACCGGGCACACCTTTCGCGTGCGCATGTGCGCGGTGTTCGAGTTCGACGGCGACGGTCTCGTGTGCGAGCGCGTGTACTTCAATCCGGGCGACGTGCTCAGCCAGCTCTCGCAGGGGGGCTGACCAGGGACGGAACCGTCGGAGGCCGGTGCGCGCCCGGGCGTTGATGGCCTAGCCTGTCGACGACGGGTGCGCGTACGGGGCGCGCCTACGGCAAGAAAGACAGTGAGTTGGCAACAGGAACAGTGAAATTCTTCAACGCCGAGAAGGGCTTCGGCTTCATCTCGCGCGAAGGCGCCAAGGACGTGTTCGTTCACCACTCCCAGATCCAGATGGACGGGTACCGAGCCCTCGAGGAGGGTCAGACCGTCGAGTTCGACATCGGCCAGGGTCGGAAAGGCGAGGAGGCGCAGAACGTTCGCCCGGTCTGACTCGTCAGGATGCGAGCTGAAGCCGCCGAGGCCGCGTGCCCGGCGGCTTCTTTCATGAGAGTTTCCTTCATGAGAGCACATCCTTGCGCTTGAACCACCAGAACGCGATCGCGAGGAACACGGCGATGTACGGAAGTTGGACGAGCGCGCCGTGCAAGAGCCCCGACGCGGAGTCTTCGCGCACGATCAGGCCGCGCCAGTCGTCGAGGTAGTGCGTCGGGAGTCCGTTCCGCAGGGAACCCAGTTGCGGGATGGCGTTCAGGATCTCCGACGTCATGAACAGACCGATGCCCGCGCCGATCGCGCCGTTCGACGAGTCGGTCATTGTCGACACCATCAACGCCATCGTCACGATCGACGTCATGTTCCAGGCGACGTAGGCGCTCGCGACTCCGAGATCGGTAAGGAGTTGCGTCGAGGATTTGTGCAGCGAGAAGAACCCCGAGATCTCGATGTCGATGCGATGCCAGCCAAAGGCGAGGCCGCCGGCCACCAAGCCGGTGAGAACGATCAGCAGGGTGGCGATCACGACGAACACGAGCGCCATCGCCAGCTTCGCCGCGAGGAGGCGTGCCCGGCCGACAGGACGCACGAGCGTGTAGCGAAGGTTCCCCCATGTGGCTTCGCCCGCCACCGCGTCGCCCGCGAAGATCGCCACGACCACGACGAGCAGGAAGCGGCTCATGAACAAGAGTGCGGTGGCCGGCATGACGAAGCCCGACTGGCGGGCGAGGGAGAACAGCGAATCGACTTCGGCGCGTCGGCCCCGCCCGCCGAATTTCACCGCGATCGTCATGATCGTGGGCAACACGACCATGATCCCGAGCGCGACGTAGGTACGCGGTCGCCGCACTTGCTTCGACATCTCGGTACGGAACAACGAGATCACGGTCGGCCCGTCACTGTCTCATCGTCTCTTCACCCACGAGCCCGACGAACGCGTCCTCGAGGCGATGGCGTTGCATCACGGTCTCGACCTCCACGCCCGCGTGCACCAGGGCTGCGACGAGCTGCGCGCGCTGCACGCCGTCGAGGTCGACCGCGAGCCCGGGGGGCGCATCCACGACCGAGCGCACGCCAGGCACCGAGCTCAGCACCCGCCGGGCCGCTTCGACGTCGTCGACCTCGAGATATGCGGTGCGGGTACCGGCGCTCGTCAGGTCGGCGACGGTGCCCTCGGCGACCAGCCGGCCGCGGTCCATCACGACCACGTAGTTGCACACCTCCTCGACCTCGGTGAGCAGGTGGCTGGAGAGCAACACCGTCACGCCGTCCTGACCCATGTCCTTCAACATGCGACGGATCGAGCGCATCTCCTGCGGATCGAGCCCGACCGTCGGCTCGTCCAGCACGAGCACTTCCGGGTTGCCGAGCAACGCGCGCGCCACACCGAGTCGCTGGTTCATGCCGAGCGAGTACGTCTTCACCTTGCGGTTGATCGCGGGACCGAGACCGGCGATGTCGAGCGCGCGATCGAGACCGGGCGGCGGCCAGGTGGTGCCGGCGGCCTCCCACCACAGCTTCAGGTTCCGGAAGCCCGAGAGGTAGGGCACGAACGCCGCTTGCTCGATGACGGTGCCGACTCGCGCGAGGACCGGTGCGCTCGGCGTGATCCGGGTGCCGAAGATCGACACCCCGCCCGATGTCGGTCGCACGAGCCCGAGCAGGACGCGCAACGTCGTCGTCTTGCCCGCACCGTTCGGCCCGAGCAGTCCGCACACCTGCCCGGACGCAACGCCGAATGTCAGATCGTCGACTGCGATCACGTCGCCACCGAAACGTTTCGTGAGCGCAGCAATCGAGATGACCGGAGCCTCTTGCATCAGGCGCTGCACGCTACCGGCGGAGCATGCAACTCGCGGTCGCGGTGCCTCGTGCGCGAAGCTGACCGGGTGCCCGAGGAGCTGATGCGCGCAGCCGTCTACGTCGGTGAGGGCGCGATCGAGGTGCAAGACCTTCCGATTCCCGCGTTGGGGCCCCGCGACGTGCTCGTCGAGGTGTCGCACTGCGGCATCTGCGGCACCGACCTGCACCTCGTCCTCGAGCGTTACGCCCGCCCGGGCTCGGTGCTCGGTCACGAATGGGCGGGCACGGTCGCCGCGGTCGGTGCCGAGATAGATGCCGGCGAGTGGCCCGTGGGCGCGCGCGTGGTCGCCAACCCCACGCCGGGCTGCGGAGAGTGCCGCGCGTGCAAGCGCGGCCGGCCGTCGGTGTGCTTGCGACGCGAGCCGCCGGACCTCCTCGACTTCTCGCGCGGCGCATTCTGCCGTTTCAAGCTCGTCACCGCGGACCGCCTGCTGCCCGTCCCTGACGCGCTCGACACGCGCTCCGCCGCGCTGACCGAACCGACTGCGATCGCACTTCACACCGTCAATCTCGCCGGTGTGACTCCGGACGACCGGGTGCTCATCACCGGCGCCGGTCCCGTCGGGCTGCTGACGATCGCAGTCCTGCGCGCCCGCGGCGTGCACGACATCACCGTCTCCGAGCCGGCACCCCGGCGGCGAGAGCGTGCACTGGCGGTCGGGGCGCGGACTGCGCACGAACCGAGCGCGCTCCCCCCTGCCCCGATGGGACGCCCGGTCGAGCAGCCGTTCACGTTCGCGTTCGAGTGCTCCGGCAACGCGCGCGCTGCGGAAGCGGCGCTCGATCAGCTCGACTACGCGGGCACCCTCGTGTTCGTCGGTACCGGGCACGACATGCCGCGCGTCAATCACAACCGCGCGATCGTGCTCGAGCTGACACTGCTCGGCGCGTACAACTATGACGCGGACGGTTTCGCGCCTGCGCTCGAGCTGTTGGCGTCGGGAGACCTGCCGCTCGACCTCCTGATCGAGCCCGTCGACGTCCGCCTGGGCGAGCTCGGCCCCACGCTTCAGCGTCTCGCGGCCGGCGAGCTGCCCGGCAAGGTGATGGTCGTGCCGACATGACGAGCCGGCCGACGCTCAACCACGTGGCGATCAGCATGGATCCCGCGGCGCTCGACGACCGGGGGCGTGCCGACATCCGCGCGTTCTACGGCGACGTGTTCGGCTGGACCGAGGGCGACAACACCGGAGAGGACGGCAACCCGCTGATCCTGTACACCGGCGCGTTCGGCCAGTTCGTCTACCTGTTGCCGGGCGATCCGCCGCTGCGCGCGCCGGCGCTCGATCACTTCGGCATGCAGGTCAGCACGCTCGAGGAGCTCGACACGATCGTCGAACGGGCGAAGGGTCACGCCCAGACCGACGACCGCGTACGCGTACGCGACGTGCACGCGCGCACGACGCACGGTCCGACCCACGATTACACGCTGACGAGCGCGTACGTCGGGTTCTTGTTGCCGCTGATGGTGGAGCTCCAGCATTTGTCTCGAATTGATCCTTGACCGGGCTCCGGACCTCGGGTGTACCGTCCCAACCTCGGACATCTCGAATGGGAAGCGGCGCCCATGACGAACACGGTCATCTGCCCACATTGCGGCGCACGGCTCGATGTCGCCGACGGCGAGGTCGAGCGAACGATGATCGAGAGCAGCGGGAAGCCGCGCGAGTGGGTGCTGCGGGTCGACCGCGTCGAGATCCATCGGTGCACGGTCGACACCCAGGGCGCCCTCGCCACTTGAACCCGCCGGGCTGCTGACCACACCCTGAGCGGACGCTGAACTCGGGCTTGCCTGGCCTGCCCGCGCCGGGCAGCATGGTGCCCAGGGGAAGGCAGTATGACCAGCGTCGCGCGTTCCAAGGTTTCCTCGCGGCCGATCAACGGCCGGGGCATTGTCCTGTGCAACCCCGCGTCCGGTCCGGACGACACCGCGATCGAAGAGCTGCGCGCGCGCTTCTCCGACCACGACGTCGTGGAGTGTCCGCCCGCCGACCTGCGCCGTCTGGTGCAGCAAGCCCGCGCCGAAGGCCGGCCTTTCGTCGGGATCGCAGGCGGCGACGGCAGCATGCGGACCGCCGCCGAGGAGCTCGCGCACGGCGAGACCGCGCTGCTCCCGATCCCGGCCGGCACGCACAACCACTTCGCCGGAGCCTTCGGCATCGAGACATTCGATGATGCCGCCAAGGCCGCCGATCCCGACGGCGGCGAGATACGTGTCATCGATCTCGGGCGCGTGAACGACCGGTCGTTCGTCAACAACTCGAGCGTGGGCTTCTACCCCGGCCTCGTCCAGCAACGCGAGTGGCACCGGCGCAAGTTGCCGAAGCCGCTGGCGACCGCGCTCGCGGCATTCAACCAACTGTTCGCGGCCAGGCGCATCGTCGTAAAGATCGATCGACGGCCCGTCGTCGCGTGGCTGGTGTTCGTTGGCAACGGATGCTACGGCGAAGGTATGGCCGATCTGACGAGCCGCGAATGTCTCGACGACAGCGTGCTCGACGTCCGCATCGTCCGCGCCGACCGACGCTTTGCCCGACTGCGCCTCTTGATCGCACTGTTGCTCGGGAGACTCGCGCGCACGCCCGTCGTCGAGCGGCGCACCTGCCGGGAGATCACGATCGGCATACGCGACCGGCGCGTGATCGACGTCGCGCTCGACGGCGAGACCACGGAGCTCTCGACACCCCTGCGATACGAGAGCGACGCGCACTCGCTGCGCGTCGTCGTTCCGAGCTAGCTGCTAGGGCACGAGCGCAGTCCGCCGCAGGTCGTAGACGTGCTGGAGCAAAGTGATGAGCGCGTACTTCACCGACTCCCGATTGCGGGCGTCGCAATCGATCACGGGAATGTGCGCCCCGACACCGAGCGCGTCACGGACCTCGGGAATCGGGTAGTGGTAGGAGCTGTCGAAGTGGTTCACGGCGACGACGAAGGGCGTGTCGCGCGCCTCGAAGTAGTCGAGTGCCACGAAGCTGTCGCCCAGCCGCCGGGTGTCGGCGAGCACGACCGCACCCAATGCGCCATCGCACAGGTCGTCCCACATGAACGCGAAGCGTTCCTGGCCGGGCGTGCCGAAGATGTACATGACGAGCGTGTCGTCGACGGTGATACGACCGAAGTCCATGGCGACCGTCGTCGTCACCTTCGCGCGCACGTGTGAGGCGTCGTCGACCCCCGCCGACTCCGTCGTCATGGCGGCCTCGGTCGTGAGCGGCGGGATCTCGGAGACGGCCGAGACGAACGTCGTCTTCCCGACGCCGAAGCCGCCCGCGACGACCAGCTTCACCGAGGTGACGCGCCGGCTCGTCGAGCGTCGCTCAGAGGGTACGGACACGTTCGATCATCCTCGTGAGCGCCTCGAGCTCGAGCTCGACAGGGTTGCTTTGCGTCACCTCGAGACAGCCCGCCTCGACGAGGTCGCCGACGAGGACCATCGCGACGCCGAGCGGCATCCGCATCTCCGCCGCGACCTCGGCCACCGAGCGCGGCTCCCAGCATCCGTCGACGATTCGTGCGTGCTCGAACGTGAGACGGCCGAGCGCGTCGTCGACCGTCTGCACCATCGTCTCCATGTGGAGCGACGCGTCGTTGGTGCGAGTGCGCCCGCCCGTGAGCACGAAGGGGCGCACGAAGTCGTGCGCACCCCGCTCGCCCGGCCGGCGCGGTGGGAGTGTTCCCGTCACTGCAGCACACTCTCCTTCAGCTCGGCGACGAGCGCAGGACTCAGCGCGGCACCGACGCGCTGCACGAGCAACTGCATCTGATAGCCGACCGCGCCGACGTCGCAGCGACAGTCCGCGACGACGCCGAGTGAGCTGCCGTCCGACACCGACGCGACGAAGAGATAGCCCTCCTGCATCGCCACGATGACCTGATCGAGTCCGCCCAGCGCGAAGCATCGGGCCGTGCTCTCCGCCAGGCTCGTCAGGCCCGCGATGATGGCCGCGAGCTGTTCGGCGCCGGCTCGCTCCAAGGTGCTCGACATTGCCATGAGCAGCCCGTCCGACGAGACGGCAACCGCGTCGGTCACGCCCGCCGTCGTCTCGACGAAGTTCGAGAGCAACCAGTTGAAATTGCGAACGTCGGCGCTCGCGGCTGTCGACGCGTCGTGGGAGTGCAACCTCATTGGCCCATCCTTCGATTGTCGATGCCCGCTTCCTCACGGGCCTGCTCCGCGGCGGCCCGGAACGCGGCGAAGAACGCGAACCGGTTTTCGCCGTCAGTGTGCGCCGCTGCCGGTTCCGGCAGTGCGGCTGCGCCGTTCTCGTCGACCACCGCGGCGCCGGCCGGAGGCGCCGGGAATGCCGGACCGCCGGGCGGGAAACGCAGGCCGCCGGCCGTGGGCGCCGCGTGCCCCGCGGGTGATTCGACGACGCGACCGTGCGCGTCCGCCTTGACCGATGCGGGCGGCGGTGCCGCCGCCTCGTGCGGAACCGAAGGTGCCGGCGCGGGGCGCGGCGCGACCGCCGGGCTCGCGGGCTTCTCGCGGGACCAAGGCGCACTGAGGCGCGACGAGCGCCGGCCGCGCTTGGGCAGTCTCTGCGGCAGCAGATCCTCCGAGAGGTTGGCCGGCTCGGGGGCGTTCGCTCCGATCCCGGCCACCGTGTCGACCGCCGAGGCGACCTCGGCGAAGGCGGCGGCGCGGTCGGGCGTGCCGGCGGGCGCCCGGTCGGGTGTCGCGGCACCGACGATGTCAGATGCGTCGCGCTCCGGTGCTACCGGCTCGGGCGCGGGCGGAACTGATACCGGGGGCTGCGGTGCCCGCGCCGGTGACGGCGGCGTGGCGCGGAGGTCGGCGAACGTGCCGAGTCCGACGCGGGGCTGCGGCCGCGCAGGCAAGACGGTCGGCTCGGGTGTCTGCGTCGGCGGCTGGGGTTCCTGCTCCTGCTCCGGCTCCGGCTCCGGCTCCGGTGGGGCGGCCGCGTACGCGGAGAGCACGTCGTCGAGCGGCGCGTCGTTCGCGACGTCGGGGCGAAGGTGCTCGGAGAAACCCGACGGTGCACGCACCGGAAGATCGGGCGGCGCCTCCCGTCGAGGCAACGCGAGCTCCGGCCGTTCGGGTTCCGGTTCGTCGACGAAGGGCACCGCCGGCGCCGGCTCCAGTGGGGGCGCCTGCTGGCCGAGCAGCACCGCGGGCAGCGCGATCATCGCAGTGATCCCGCCGAGCGGCGACGCGGTGAGAAGCACGCCGAGGCCATGGCGCGCCGCGAGCTGGGCGACGACGTAGTGACCCAGGAACCGCGACGCCGCGAACGTGCCGGTGTCGGGCGAGGAGATCAGCGCGTTTGCGCGCTCGAGCTCGTCGGCGGGGATCCCGATGCCCTGATCCACGATCGTGAGCAGGTAACCGAACTCGTCGCGCCGGCCGTACACCTCGACGTCCGCGTCCGGCGGCGAGAACGACAGCGCGTTCTCGACGAGTTCGGCGATGACGTGGCTGATGTCGACCGCGGCTGCCCCGTCGACGCGCGCGTCGTCGAGATGGCGCAACCGCACCCGCTGGTAGCCCTCGACTTCACCGAGTGCGCCGCGCACGACGTCGCCGATCTCCACCGGCCCGCTCCACGTACGCGGTGGCTCGTGGCCGGCGAGCACGAGCAGCGACTCGGCATTTCGGCGCATGCGTGTCGCGAGGTGGTCGAGCTTGAAGAGATGCTCGAGCGTCTCGGGGTTGGACTCGTCGTTCTCGAGTTGGGTGATGAATTCGAGCTGACGCGACAAGAGGTTCTGGTTGCGGCGGCCGAGGTTGACGAACGCGTCGGCCACGTTGCCGCGCAGGCGCGCCTGCTCGACCGCGAGCCCGATCGCGCTGTCCTGCACCCGGTTCAGGGCGGCCGCGACCTCGCGCACCTCGCCACCGGCGCGTACGCGTACGGGCTCGACGTCCGGGTGGGCGACATCCTCACTCCGCCGTGCCGCGAGAATCTCCTGCACCGCGGCCGGAAGCCTTTCGCCGGCCATCGTCGCCGCCTGCTCGGCGAGCGAGCGCAGCGGGCGGGTGATCCATGTGTTCGCCAGCCAGAGCATCGCGATCGCGAGCAGCACCGAGGCGATCGTCACGATCACCCAGGTGCGCTGCTCGGCCTGCGCGTCCGACGTCAACTTCTGCGCTCGTTCGGTGACGACGCTCGTCGTGTTGGTCTGCGGCACCCGCCACAGGTTCGTTGCCGCCGACGCGGTCTTGAACGCTTCAGTCGTGTTCACGTGCAGCGGGTCGCTCGCAACCGCCTGCAGCTTGGCCACGATCGTGGCGCGATCCTTTGCCGTGAGCGTCGAGATGATCGCCCGCGCGTACGGACCGTCGCCGCGGACGCGCAACTCGGCGTCGCCCGCTGCCTGCACGCCCGCGAGGCGCTCAACCTGCGACGCCGTCGCGGCATCCTGCGACACCGTGGTGAGAATGCCCTTCACGGCAATCTGCTTTTCGACGTCGTTCTGGCGGGCGATCGCGTTGAGCAGCTCGGCGCCGCTCCGGAGCTGGGCGTCGTCGATCGTGTGACCCGATCGTTGGTCGGCGTCGAGCAGCTGACCGACGAGCACGGTGTACTGGTCGAAGATGTCGTTGGCGTGCTTCGCCGCGGCCGGGGACGCCGTCTTCGACGCGTGCGCCTGGGCGTCCTTGCGCAGCTGCGACAGCCGGCCGCTCACGTTGGCGAGGGTCGTCTTGTAGTTGTTCGACGCATCGCCGCCGGGTTCGAGCACCTGCTGGCGGAACCGCAGCAGCGCCTGGTTGGTACGCGAGGTCGCGTCGCCCGAGGTCTGCAGCTGCGGGTCGACGAGGTCCTGCCGGCCGATCTCCCACAAGGACTGATAGTCACGCTCGGTCTCGAGCGCGGCCAGGAGCCCGGCCGGCCCGGTGGCCGAGGTCGCGAGCGCCGCCTGCCGCTTGACCTGGTCGGCGCGGTCATATGCGCTGCGCACCTGCAAGGCCGCGAACGCCGCCAACGCGACGAGCGGCACCGCGAGGGCCGCTGCCAGCTTCGTCCTGATCGTCAACTTCCGTGTCACTGCGATCCCCGATGTCGCCCCGCGCGTCGTCCTCGAATGCGCGCCCCACTGCCGACAGGCCCGCCACAAGGGTTGTCGGCGTCCGGGGTCGCCGCCCTAAGCCCGATGTCATACTCCGCGACGGATGCGGCCAACGGTTCGTGTCAGGCGGAATTCACCGACTGGCTGTTTGCACGCTCGGGCCCGCAGGACGATCGTTGGAGTCCCGTGACCTCGCCCACGCATAGGCATGGCCGCGGCTCAGACGGTGCCCCTCACCACTCGCGAGGGGCATCGTCGCGTCAGGCCCGTTCGACGAGGTCCGGTACTCCGATGGGCCGAGAGGGAGGCCGGCACCCGGCCTCCGAACGCGGACGCTTACGCGTCGACGCGTTCCTGCCTGGCGTCGCGGCCTGTCCATACGTTGACGTATGCGGCGTACCTCGAACCGGCGACCAGGGCGATCACGCCGAGGAGGCTGGCACGGATGTCGGGGTCGGTCACGCGGCAGAGCAGGAGCTCCATGGTGACGACCACCTCGCCGTACTCGCCGTCGTAGTCCACGCACGAGCACTCGCCGGTGATCTCTTCGACGCCGTCGAGGACCATCTCGCAGTACGCGCAGAGGTCCCCGTCTGTTTCCGCAGCTTCCATGTCCGCCCGTCCTCTTGCATTCGCGCGTGAGAGCTTCCGCAGTGTCAACTGAACCAGAGCGACTGGATATAGGCCGAACGAAGCATCGTTCGCGTCCCGGCCCGAAACGTGACCGGATTCACTCGCCGCCCGGCTTCCTCACTCGTCGACGAGGTCCGGCCGGTAGTCGGGGTGGGCCGAGAGGTAGGCCGATGCCCGGCGCATGCTGTCTTCGTTGTTCTTGTTGATGAATTTGTAGATCGGTCCTTCGAACCACTTCCATGGCGCCTTGGTGAGGTGGTAGCGCTCGTCGAATTCGAACCTCGTGCGGTTCGGTCCGAGCGGCTCCAACCGCACGTGCCCGATCTGGTCGTCGCCGGGCGTGCGGGAGATCATCGTGTACGTGTAGCCGCGCTCCGGCTCGACGTCGGTGACCAGCTCGAGCGCCGACCCCTCACGCCCGAACGGCATCTTGAAGATGACCCGCCGCAACCGTCCGTTGTGGTGGTCGTCGCCCGGACACAGGACGTCGACGCGCCGCACCATCGGCGCGTAGTCCGTCCAGCGGTCGTAGTCCTGGAACAGCGCCCAGATGCGCGCCGCCGAGTGTGGCATCTCGAACGAGTAGCGGTGCTCGCGCATGTCGGTTACCTCCGGCGTTAGGGTGCCGCGGTGATTCTGGAGGAGCTGGCGCTCGACGCGGACGTATTCGAAGCGCGGACGGGTTGGGCGATCAAACCGCAGGGTGCGTGCAAAGGCGAGGTGTGTGTTCCCCTGCCCGGCAGTGTGCGCCTCGCGGACGGTCGGCTCGACCCGACCGTGCTCGCCGAGCGATTGGGAATGCCGCTCATCGCCGACCAACGTCAAGCCCCGAACTTGCGTGACTCACGGCCCGATACGGGCCGTCCGCCACGCAAGTTCGAGCAGGTGTGGGCGCTCGGGCCCGAGACTGCGGTGACCGGCCGGTCGCTCACGACCGCCGTGGCACCCGACCTCGTGCTTCCCGATGCCGGCGGCAAACCGTTCCGGTTGTCGAGCCTGCGCGGCCAGAAGGTGTTGCTGGTCGCGTGGGCGTCGTGGTGAGGCTGTCGCTTCGACCTGCCCGTGTGGCAGGCGCACCGCACGAGATGGCATCCCCAGGGTCTCGAGATCGTCGCCGTCGCCCTCGACGTCGATCCGGCCGAGGCAATGCCCTTCATCGAGCAGGCGCACGCGCAATATCCCTGCCTGATCGACGCGGCCCATGTGTGCGACGAGCTCTTCGGCTTCGTCAATGTGCCGAACGCGGTGTGGATCGACGAGCACGGGATGATCGTGCGTCCCGCCGAGCCCGCGCACCCCGGAACCAACCCGTTCACCGAGTCCTTCCGCACGATCGATCTGTCGACGCTGCCGCCCGACGTCGCCGACGTGCTCCGCGAAGCACGCAAGATCCGTAGCGATCCCGAGCAGTACGTCGCGATGATCGACGATTGGGTCGCGCGCGGCAGCGACAGCCCGTATGCGCTGCCGCCCGATGAAGTCGTGCGACGGTCAGGTACCCGCTCGACGGCCGAGGCGACCGCGGCCGCCGAGTTCGAGCTCGGCCAGTTCCTCCACCACCAGGGCGATCACGCGGCGGCAATCCCCCACTGGCGTGAGGCCCATCGTCTGTATCCCGCCAACTGGACGTACAAGCGCCAGGCGTGGAACTTCGAAGACCCGATGCGCCAGGGTCCGACCGACGTCTACGACAGCTCCTGGTACGAAGACATCAAGAAGATCGGCGCCGAGAACTACTACCCGCCGGTCGTGTAGCTGTTGGCGGTATCTTCGCCGCGTGGCACGCATCAATGTTCCTGACGGGCCGGGTGGGGACGCGGCGATGGTGTGGTCGCTGCGGCCGGAGATGGCGGGGATGGTTGATCGCATGATCAGCACCGCGTATCAGCGGTCGCAGCTGGCGGCGTCGGAGCGCGAGGTCGCGCGCATGCGGATCGCGCAGCTCAACGCGTGCGACGCGTGCGCGACGTTCCGCGCACCCTCTGTCGTCGACGCGGGCATCACCGACGACGAGTACGCGCACGTCGAGGAATGGCCCACCTGGCCGGGCTACACGGACCGTCAGCGGCTCGCGATCGAGTACGCCGAGCGGTTCGCCGCCGACCATCGGTCGATCGACGACGAGTTGTTCGGCCGCCTGCGCTCCCGATTCGCCGACGACGAGATCCTCGACCTCACGTTGTGCTGCGCGGTGTTCCTCGGGCTCGGCCGCACACTCGAAGTCCTCGGCATCACCGAGAACTGCCCCCTCGATATCTAACGGTCGTAGAAGAAGGATTCGTGGAGCCCGAGGATCGTTCGCGCGCGTTCGGTCGTCGCCCGCGCGATCGCTTCGGGTGACGCGTGGTGGACCTCTGCGGTGGTCTGGATCCGCTGCGCGATGTCGCGCCGGCCGTAGTGCGCCTGCAGGAAGTACCGCCCGCGCGCGCCCTCACCGGCGGGCAGGCCGCGGTGCCACGCGTCCGAAGCGAACAGCGCGACGTCGCCCGCCTGCGCCTCGACGACGACCGACGGGCGGCCGTCGTATGACAGGTTCTCGTCGTCCATCTTGTCGAACGGCGCGAGGCGGCCACTGCGGTGACTCCCCGGCACGACCGCGGTCGGCCCGTCGGCGCGCGTGCAGTCCCGCAGCATGAGATGGGCGCCGATCGCGAAGATCGGGTACGGGATGCGATCGTCCCACGGCACACCATCGGGGCGCGGCACGTGCGGCCCGGCGTCGCAATGCCAGGGTCCGCCCTTGAAGTCGGGCGGGTTCCTCCACGCGGTGTTCGCGATCACGTGACAGTCCTCGCCGAGCAGGGGCTCGATCACCGCGAGAATGCCGGGATGCATGATCGCGGCCTGGCAAGCCGCGCCGCGGTTGAGCATCTGATAGCGGAACTCGTCCTTGTCGTCACGATCGCGCTCGGGCGGAGAGTCGTCGAAGATCGCGTCGATCTCGTCCCGGAGCTCGGTGACCTCGTCGGGCGAGAACACCTGCGCGAGCAACACATAGCCGTCGCGTTCGAGATCAGCGCTCGCGTCGGGTGCTTCCCGCGGATCGAGGAGGGTGAGGTTCTTGAGAAGACGGCGGATCACGCCGCTACCGTAATCGCTCGTGTACGAGTTCGACCCGGGCTACGGCCCGCTGGTATCGACACGCGTTCGCATCGCGACGTGGAACCTCTGGGCCCGATACGGACCCTGGGAGGAGCGCGCGCCCGCCATCGAGACGACATTGCGAAGCCTCGACGCCGACGTTTGCGCGTTGCAGGAGGTCTGGGAGGACGACGAACGGAGTCAGGCGCGCGAGATTGCAGCCGCGCTCGGATACTCGCACCAGGTGTTCGCACCGAACCTCGAGCGCGACGGCGTCCGGGCCGGGAACGCCGTGGTGTCACGCTGGCCGATCGTGCGGCACGAGGTTCGGCAGCTCCCGCGTACCGCCGGGGACGCACGCGACGACGAGGGCGAAGAACGCCTCGTCGTGTTCGCGGAGATAGACGGTCCGCGTGGCCCGATTCAGGTGTACTGCGCGCACTTGAGCTGGCGGGACGATCACAGCGCCGTGCGTCAAGCGCAGGTCGCGGAGATCTGCGCGTTCGTGCGCGCGAACCGGCCCCGTCCGTTTCCGGCGGTGTTGTGCGGCGACCTCAATGCCGAGTCCGACGCCGACGAGATCCGCATGCTCACCGGGCACGCGGCGGTACCGGTGCCCGGCGTCGTGTTCCGCGATGCATGGATCGCGGCAGGTCAGAGCGGTCCCGGCCATACCTGCAGCAACGACAACCCGTTCGTCGCCCCACTGCTCGGCCGTGACATGCGGATCGACTACGTGATGGTGGGCCAACCAAAGCTCGGCGGCGTCGGCCACGTGCTTGCTGCACATGTCGCGGGCAACGACCCGGTCGGTGGAATGTGGCCGTCGGATCACTTCGCGGTGGTGGCCGAATTGCGCTATTGAACGGCTGAGTCGGGCCTATTCGCGCGTTTGCGCGCTCGCGTAGCCTGCTCGTGTGACCGTGCTGTATGTGGCCCTCGCGGGTCTGGGTGTGGCGATGTGCATCGGCGCGGCGGTGTGGTCGGTGCGGACGCGCCACGAGCGCAAGCTGTGGCGCACGACCCGGCACGACACGTCGACGGTTGCGCTCGTGCTCGAGCTCGAAGACCGCGTGCACGAGCTCGAAGACCGCGTGCAATCACTCGACCGACGGTCGACGCCCGTTCGATGACGGCCGACGCGCTGCGCCTCCGACGGGCGCGCCGCGCGATCTACGGCCCGCCGACGCTCGCGCTCGTCGGTGTCGCGCTCGTCGCCGCAGCCGTCTTCGGCCTCGCAACGCATGACCGCACGTCCGGGACGTCCAATACCGCTCTCGTACCGCCGGCGACAGTGCACGCCGCGCAGCGCTTCGTCCTCGTCGACGCACGGGGCCGGCTCTATCCCGGCGGCGTTGCCGACCGCGCCACTACGGCCCACGCCTCGGTGCCCGCGGACGCAACAGTGGTCGGCGCGACGGCGTCTCCGGACGGCGGCCGTTGGCTCGTGACGAGCGACGGGCGGGTCATTGCTGTCGGGACGTCTTCTCTCGGCCAACACAGGATCCGTCCGCGGTCGTCTCCGATCGTGGGCATCGCCGCGTCGCCGACGCGCGGCTACTGGATCGCGCGCGCCGACGGTCACGTCTACGCATTCGGCACGCGCCATCACGGTGACCTCTCCCGTGCACATCATCCGCGCGTGGTCGACATCGCGGCGACGCCCGACGGCGGCTACTGGCTCGTGACATCGGACGGGAAGGTGAGGGGATTCGCGACTTCCGGGAAGGGATCGCCGGGGCGCCGTGCTCGCCCGCACATTGTCGGCATCGCCGCGTCTCGTGACGGCGGGTACTGGCTGGCGAGCGCCGATGGTCGCGTGTATCCGGTTGCGGGTGCGTCCGCGCACGGCGATGCCGCGCGCTCGAATCTGCGCGCGCCCGTCGCGGACATCGCGCCGGCGCCGAACGGCGGCTACTGGCTGGCAACGACCGACGGGCATGTGTACGCGTTCGGCACATCCGACGACGCAACACGAACGAAGGCGAAGGGCCGCATCGTCGCCATCGTCCCGGCATGAGCGGGCCTACGGCTTGAGCAGCAGGCCGAGCCGGCGGGTTGCGACCCAGAGGCCCGCCGCACCCATCGCCGCGAGATACGCGGCGTGCACGAGCAGTGTCCAGTGCACGTCGCCGACCACGAGAGACCGCTCCAGCACCACGCCCTGGTACAGCGGCGTGCAGCGGATCACCACCTGCAGCCCGCCCGGATAGCGCGAGAGCGGGAAGAACGTAGCGGAGAACAGGAACAGCGGGATCATCGCCATGTTCACGTAGTCGAAGTCGATGAACGACCGCATGAAGGTCGTCGCGCCGAGGCCCGCGCCGGCGAATGCGAAACCGATCAGCACCGCGACCGGAAGCGCGAGGACCGCCCACCATGACGCGATGTCACCGAACGCAGCCATCGTCACCAGAAAGCCCGTCGAGTAGGTCGCGCCCCGCAGGAGCGCCCACGTGACCTCGCCGAGCGCAATATCGCGCGTCCCGAGTGGTGTTGCGATCACACCGTCGTAGGTGTGTGCGTACTTGTACTTCGCGAAGAAGTTGAACGTCGTGTCGAGCAACGCGCCGTTCATCGCCGTCGTGGCGAGCAGACCGGGCGCGACGAAAGTGCGGTAGTCGACGACGTGGCCACCGATTCGGAGGTCGCCGACGAGATGGCCTACGCCGATGCCGATGGACAGCAGGAAGAAGAGTGGTTCGACGAAGCCGGACAGGAAGATGTACCAGATGCGGCGGTACGCGAGGACGTTGCGTTCGACGAGTCGCCAGGGCCGGCGGCGCCATCCCGGCAACGGCAGCATCCGCGTGGTCGTCAGCGTTCCGCTCATGCGTTGAGCCGCCGCGTGAACGTACGCACGCCCCAGAGCGCGCTCACGGAGATGCATGCGACCAACACCGCGACGTGGCCGACGTCGGCGAAGCCGTCGAACCGGCCGGTCATGGCATGGCGCGCCACCTCGACCGCGTGCCACAGCGGTGACAGCACCGCGAAGGGTCGCACGCCGGCCGGCAGCTCGCTGATCGGGAAGAACGTGCCCGAGAACAAGAACAGCGGCAGTACACCGAGGCGCATGATCATCGGAAACGAGAGATCGCTGTCCTGGGTCACGGCGAATGCCGCGATTGGCGCGACGAATGCCGCAGCGCACAGCGCGGCGATCGGTATCGCGAGGAGGCCCCACGGCGACGACACCGCGCCGAGCAGCGCGGCAATCAGCAGGAACGCGCTGGAACCAAGCACGCTCCGGAGCGCGACCCACAGCACGTAGCCGCCATAGAGCTCGGCGGGCCGAATCGGGGTCGCGACGACGCCGTGGAAGAACTTCATCCATTTCACGCCGGCCAGGATCGGCCACAACCCTTCGCCGACCGACAGTTGCATGGTGCTCGCGACGAGCAGGCCGGGCGCGACGAAGTCGAGATAGTCGAGCCCGGCGACATGACCCGAATGCGCATCGATCAGGGTGCCGAGGCCGAGCCCCATCGCGGCGAGATACAGCGCGGGCTGCACGAAGATCGAGAACGCCAGGCCGCGCCACAGCCGGAAATACACCAGCGCCTCGCGTTCGACCACGCGCATCACCGGCGCAGTCATCGTCGCACCATCACGGCAGTCCTCGAGGCATCTCAGTCCTCGAGGCTGCGGCCGGTGAGGATCAGGAACACGTCCTCGAGACTCGCGCGGCGCACGAGCACCGACGCCGCGCCGAAGCCGTCGTTGGAGACCTTGTGCGCGACCGCATCACCGTCGTGCGTGTATATGAGCACCCGATCCGCGAGCGGTTCGACCCGGTCTCCCAGCGATCGCATCTGCGCGGCCGCACTCGCGGGCTCGGTCGCAAGGTCGAGACGCACCTCCACGACTTCTCGTGTCACGTGCTGTTCGATCAGCTCGCGTGGCGAGCCTTCGGCGACGATCTGCGACTGGTCCATGATCACGAGCCGGTCGCACAGCTGCTCGGCTTCGTCCATGTAGTGCGTCGTGAGCACGAGCGTCACGCCACTGCGCTTCAGCCCGTACAAGCGGTCCCACAGCAGGTGCCGCGCCTGCGGGTCGAGGCCCGTCGTCGGCTCGTCGAGCAGGAGCAGCTCGGGCTGGTTGATGAGCCCGCGGGCGACCGTCAGACGTCGCTTCATGCCACCCGACAACGGGTCGACCTTCGAGTTGCGGCGGTCGCTCAGCTGCACGAACTCGAGCAGCTCGGCCGCGCGTTCGCGAATCAACGGCCGCGGCAGGTCGAAGTAGCGGCCGTACACGATCATGTTGTCCCACACGGTGAGCTCGGTATCGAGGTTGTCCTCCTGCGGGACGACGCCGAGCCGGGCCCGGATACGCGGGCCGTCCGATGCCGGGTCCATACCGAGCACGCGCAGGTCGCCACCCGAACGCGGTGACACGCAACTGATCATCCGCATCGTCGACGTCTTGCCGGCGCCGTTGGGTCCGAGAAAGCCGAACGCCTCACCCGGTTGAATCGCGAAGTCGATACCGTCGACCGCGACGAAGCCGCCGAACCGCTTCGTCAGGGCACGGGCTTCGACCAACGGAGGCACGAGGGTCGACGCTAGCGCCGACCACCGCGCCTCAGGATCGGATTTGGCGACCGCCTCGGGTCACTTGCCGGGCCCCTTGTAGCTCACCTGGAGCTTCGCCGCCGCGTCGACCTCGCTCGGCGTGAGCAGCACAATCGTGCGGATGTTCACCAGCCCCGCCGATGACACGTTCATCGCGAGCGCCGCGGCCGCCGCGTTGTCCGGGAGGTCGCACACCACGTACACGTCCTCACCGCCGAACGCGAAATAGAAGCTGTCCACGGAGCCACCGACACCCTTGCACGCCTCGCTTACCGCGTCGACGCGCGCGGTGCCACCACCTTTCAGGACTCCCTTGATGCCTTCGGCCGTGTAGTTGCCAATGACCATGAACTTCGCCATCGAACTCCTCCTTCAGATGGGGAGCCGGTACAGCTCGACGGCATTCTGACCGAGGACACGCGTCTGCGCCATTGCGTCGAGTGACACGATCGATTCTCGGACTTCGTCGACAACACCTTCGTGATATTCGGGGTGCGGATAGTCGCTCGCCCACACCACGCGGTCGGCCCCGAGAAACTCGGCGCACGCGGCGAGATTCCACTCTTCGGGTTCGAAGCTGACGGAGCATTGGCGCGTGAAGTACTCACTCGGCAACATCGAAAGCCAGCGCTTCTCCAATGGGAACGCCTTCACCTGCTCGTCCATGCGCTCCAGCTGCGTCGGCACCCATCCGCCGCCCGATTCGAGGAACACGATCCGCAGGCGCGGGAAACGCTCGCAGACGCCACCCATGAGCATGCGACCGAGGCTCACGACCATGTCCACGGTGTTGCCGACGGCTTGACCCAGCGCCGAGCCGCCGTGCAGCTCGTCCATCGCCATGTTAGACACCAAGACGTTCTCGCTGTCGGCGACGAGCCCGAACTTCCGGCACGCACCGGGCGTGTCGACGTGGACGCCGGGGTGCAGCGCGACCGGCACGTCGAGCTCCTGGCACGCGTCCCAGAACGGGTCGTAGACCGAGTGATTCAGCGGGAGCTCGTCGACGTATGCCGAAGGCCGGATGAACGCGCCGCGCAAGCCGAGGTCGCCAACCGCTCGTCCGAGCTCGTCCGCGGCGCGCCGCGGATCTTGGAGGGGCACGGCCGCGATGCCGAACAGCCGCGACGGGCTGGCACTGCAGAACTCGGAGAGCCACTCGTTGTACGCGCGCTGGCACGCCGCGACGAACTCGACGTCGTGGAGTGCCTCGATCGGATCGCACGGCCCGAAGAACATCGCCTGGCTCGGATAGAGCACCGACACGTCGATGCCGTCCGCGTCCATGTCCGCGACACGCGCCTTCGGGTCGTGTCCACCTTCGCGTCGCAAGCTGATCGTGAGGTCGTGGAACTCCTGTGGCGTCATCCCGACCGCCGCCGACATCTGGTCCTGGAGCTCGCGACCACCGCCGCGCACGACGCCACCGGTGTAGACGATGTCGTAGTAGCCGTCCTCGACGACGCGGCGCGGGATCCAGTCACCCCAACGCGCGTGGTCCATGCGCGCAATCCACAGATCCTCGGGCTCGTAGACGTGCCCGTCGGCGTCGACGACCTTTTGCGTGGGGACGGCAACAGGCGTGGTCACGGCGCCATGGTCGCAGCGGGCACTGGAGGAATCCAGCGCCGAACCTCCGGAACCCGCCGGCGCCGTGACGATCCGTCGCGGCGAGAGCACTTTGCGTGGGAGCGCGACGCGTGGGCTCGGCGCGGCGACAACTCGAACCAAGCGCCGGGCGGTACGCGTGATAATCGTGTTGCGATGGGTGCGGACCAGGGATCGCGTACGCGCGTATGAGCCAGGTCGTCCCGGTCTCGTTGCCGCGGCGGCGATCGCCGCGCGAATGGGTCGAGGGCTGGCCGAGCCTCGTCACCGTGTTCGCGGTTGCCGGCGCGCTCACGCTGCTCGCCGTGTGCCTCGGCTGGCGCGGCTCTGACCTGCCTGCACAGATCTTTCGCACGGAACTGGTGCGACGCGACGGCTTCGTGATTTGGAACAGCCAATGGTTCGGGGGCCACGCGATCCTGACCTACAGCGTGTTGGCACCGACCGTCGCGACGTTGACCGGGCCCGTCGCGCTCGGCGCGTTGAGCGGCGTGTTGTCCGCAGTCCTGTTCGAGCGCATCCTGCGCTTCGCCTTCGGGCGCACCGCCTGGCTCGGCGCGCTCTGGTTTGCGCTCGGCACCGTGACCAACCTCATCGTCGGCCGCGTCACGTTCGCGCTCGGTGTCGCATTCGGGCTCGGCGCGGTGTACGCGCTGCAGCACCGGCGCCTGCTCCCCGCCCTGCTCCTCGCGTTGCTGTGCTCGCTCTCCAGTCCCCTGGCAGGCGCGTTCCTTGCCATCGCCGCAGCGGCGTGGGCATGTGCACAGCGGGAACGACGCGTGATCTCGGTCGGAATGCTCGTTGCCGCATTGGCGCCGATCGCGACCGTCGCACTGCTGTTCCCGACGCCGGGCAGCGAACCATATGAGCCCTGGGCACTCATCTGGGACCTCGCGCTGTGCCTCACGCTCGCGATCGCGGCACGCCGCATCCCCGCGCTGCGGTGGGGTGCCGCGTTCTACGCCGTCGCGGCGGTGGGCGCGTTCGTCGTACCGAGCGCGCTCGGCGGCAACGTCAGCCGGTTCGGCCAATGTGTCGCCGGCCCGTTGCTGGCATGCGCGTTGCTTCCGGCCCGTCGCCTGCTCCTCGCCGCGCTCGCGATCCCGTTGCTGATCTGGCAGTTCTATCCGGCGGTCGACGGCATCGCGTACGCACGTACTGACCCGTCGACGAAGGAGGCGTACTACGCACCGTTGGTCGCGTACCTCGGTGCGCAGCACGGCCCGATGGGCCGTGTGGAGATCCCCTCGACGTACCGCCACTGGGAGGCCGCGTACGCGGCGCCGCACGTGCTGCTCGCCCGCGGATGGGAGCGACAGCTCGACATCGTGTTCGACCCCATCTTCTACTCCAAGCCACTCACTGACGAGAGCTATCACGCGTGGCTGACGGCGAACGCGGTCGCGTTCGTCGCCCTGCCCGACGCGAGGCTCGACGACTCCTCGGTCGGTGAGCGCGCCCTGCTCGAACGGGGCTTGCCCTACCTGAGGCCCGTGTGGCACGACGCGCATTGGCGCGTGTGGCGGGTCGAGACCTTCCGCGGTCTGGTCGGCGCCGACGCGGAGATGCTTCGCCTCTCGCCGGATGGCTTCACACTGCGGATGACGCACGCGGGCGATGTCGCGGTGCAGGTGCGGGCGACGCGTCACTGGCGTGTGCAGGGTGGTGGCTGCGCGGATCGCACCGACGACGGCTGGACCGTGCTGCGCAACTTGCCGTCGGGCATCGTCGAGGTGACACAGTCGCTCAACGGCACGCCCTGCCCGCGGCCGTAGTCACCGTGCAGTCAATGCGACGGTGTCAGGTCGCGCCGTCGCGCAGGATCGCGACGAGCACGCGCATCACCAGCGCCGTCGAGCAGAACAACCCGAAGTAGCCGAAGAATTGGTAGAGCGACGTCTGGCCGGCGAACTCGGGCCCGCCGTCGATTCCCAGCAGGATCACCGAGATCACGCCGACCGCCGCGCCGAGGAACGCGAGCAGGACGCGGTTCACCAGCGCGGTGACCACACGCACGTCGTCCGGGAGTGAGAACAAGCTGACCCGTGCCGCGAGCGTGCCGCGTTCGGCCATCGTCGTGAGGCGGTCGAGCCGGTACGGCAGCCGCCGCAACATCGGCGCCATGCGGACGAGCTCTTCGCGTGCGAAGCCCTCGACGGTCCCCGGCAAGGGCCGTTCCTCCACCCACTCCCGTGCGACGTCCTGGGCGGCGTCGATGACGAGGTAGCCGGGACAGATCGTCGTGAGGGTTCCTTCGAGGGTGACGAGCGCGCGGAAGAACGTGCTGAATTCCGGCGGCAGCGCGACTCCGAACGCGAAGAACACGCCGAGCAGCTCGTTGAGCATGGCGGCGTTCGGAGATGCACCCGCGCCGAGATGGCGGCCCATGAAACGCGAGAGCGCGCGTTCGAATTGCTCGTCGTCGAAGCCGCGGCGCACGGCTGACACTTCGAGCATTGCCTGCCGCAGCAGCCCGGCATCCTGGCGTCCGATCGCGAACATCACCTCGCGGAGCGCCGACTGCTGCTGCGCGTCGATGCGACCGGTCGCGCCGAAGTCGATCAGGCCGAGCGTGCCGTCGGGCAGCAACAGCACGTTGCCGGGATGCGGGTCGGCGTGAAAGTGGCCGTCGATCAGCATCTGCTGGAGCGCGCACCGCAGCAAGGTGTCTGCGAGCTTGCCGCGGTCGAGCCCGAGGCTGTCGAACCGCTCGGCCTGCCGCACACTCACCCCGTCGAACAGCTCCATCACCATGACCCGAGCCGTCGTCAGCTCGTGGAAGACCTTCGGGACCGCGACGTCGAACGTGGGCGACATCTGGGCCGCGATCTCGCTCGCATGGCGCGCCTCGATACGAAAGTCGAGCTCCTCCCGGAGACGATCCGCGAACTCGCCGACGAGGTCGACGACGCGGTACTCGGCGGCCCAGGGTGCGCGCGCCACGACCGCGCGCGCCAGCCGGTCGAGCACGTCGAGGTCACGCTCGACCGCTTCGGCGATGCCCGGCCGTTGGACCTTGACGATCACCTGCTCGCCGCCGCGCAGCCGGGCGCGGTACACCTGACCAATCGACGCAGCTGCGAGCGGCGTCCATTCGAAGTCGGCGAACACGTCGGCAACAGGCGCGCCGAGCTCCGCCGCGAGGAGGAGCTCGACGTCGTCGCGTGGCGCCGCCGCGACGTGGTCCTGGAGGCGCTCGAGCTCCCGCACGACGCTGGGCGGGACGAGGTCGGACCGCGTCGACAGGATCTGGCCCATCTTCACGAACATCCCACCGCACTCCTCGAGCGCGTGGCGGGCGCGCACGGCGAACGGATCCGCGCCGTCGACCGCAGTCTGATCGGAGATGCCGAGAAGGCGACCGAAACCGTGGCGGGCGATGATGCGCGAGATCTGCGCGTATCTGCGCACCCGTCGTACCCGGCTGCGGACCGCGTGGACCGGATGCGGGATCCTTACCTGGCGCTGGGCGCGTGCGAAGGCGCCGGGCTTGGCAAGCATCTCCATCCAGACGCTTGCCGACATCGCGAAGAAGGTGGAGAAGAGCCAGAGATTGCGCGTGAACCCGGCGTCGCCCTTTTCGTGATTGCGCGCGAGCACGACTGCGAGGATCGCACCCGCCGTCCATCCGATCAGTGCCGACAGGAGCGTCGAGGTCGCCGATCGCTTGGTACCGAGGAGGCGTCCGGCGACGAACGCGACGACGATCACACCCAGGACCGACGTGACCAGCCGCCCTCCGGTCAGCAACTCGCCGATCGTCGGGATCGCCCCCTGCACGTTCACATGGCTCCCTCACTTCGCCATCCGTGGCGCCGCTGCGTCCGCACGCACTTGTTCGCAGGGACGCTTCGGTCCGGATCACCGGGAGCCCACGCCCGGCTGCCAGACTGATCTGCGGTGTCACGACCCCGCCTCGTTGCCGCAAGCGCGCTCGTGCTCGCCCTGGGCGTGCTCGCAGCGGTGACGATCGCACACGTCCGCGACACCGATGATCGAGTCTCGCCGCGCACCGCGAACACGACGACGGTGGCCACTGACGCCCCTGTCACGTTCACGACCGTGCGACCGACGACCACCACCACCACGATCCCGCACGACCCCGCGCGCTCGTTCGTGCTGACGCTCGTGCGCACGATCGGCGGCCCCATCTCCCCGAAGTCGGTGACCGCGTCGGGGAACGGATACGTGTTCGCGCAGAACATGATGTACCGGCACACGATGAGCGTGTACGACCGCGACGGCGCGCCCGTGAAGACGATCCCCGACAGCGTCGACCTTGCGCAGTTCGGCATAGCCGGCCACCCCGGGGCGTCGCGCGGCGCACCCGTGGAAGCCGCCGTCGATCACGCGCATCGCAACATGTACGCCACGAACTATTCGATGTACGGCGCGAACTTCGGTCCCGAAGGATCCGACAGCTGCGGCGGGCCGTCGGGTTTGAGCCCGAGCTACGTCTACCGCGTCAACCTGAAGACGCTCGCGATCAACGGTGTCGCGCAGGTCGGCATGGTCCCGAAGTACGTCGCCGTGACGCCGAACGATCGCTATGTGCTGGTCACGAACTGGTGCAGCTACGACCTGAGCATCGTCGATCACGACGCGTTTCGCGAGGTGCAGCGCATCAACCTCGGGCGATACCCGCGTGGGATCGCGGTCGACCGGTCGTCGCGCGTCGCGTACGTCGCGGTCATGGGCTCACGCGACATCGCCCGCGTCGATCTGGGAACGTTCGCGGTGTCGTGGTTCCGCGGGATCGGGAGCTCGCCACGACACCTCGTGCTCTCGGCCGACGATTCCCGGCTGTTCGTCACGTTGAACGGCGAGAACCGCGTCGTCGCCGTGGACACCGCGACCGGGAACGTCGTCGCGAGCGCCAATACCGGCTCGCAACCGCGCAGCATGGCGATCTCGTCGGACGGCCAGGCGCTCTACGTCGTCAACTACTCGTCGAACACCGTGTCGGTCCTGCGCGCCTCGGACCTCGGCATCGTGCGGACGTTCCCGGTGGGCAGCCACCCGATCGGCATCACCTACGAGCCCACCGCGCACCGCGTATGGGTCGCGTGCTACAGCGGAGAGATCCTCGTCTACGACGCCTGACCCGGACGGCTGCGGGGGCCGCGGAGGTAGGACTCGCCGCGGGGTGAGAGCTTGTACCCGATCTCGAGGCTCAGCGTGAGGCCGAGGTTCTTCAGCTTGCGCACGTCGAGCTTGAACGGCTGCGTCTCTCTCCCGAAGCCCTGCGCGAGGTCGGCCGCGCGCACTCCCGGGTGCGCGGCGATCGCCTGCAACACCGTGTGCGTCCACGGGCCGTGCGAGCTGGCGCGGTCGAGACGTTCGAGGCGACGGTCGATCGCAGTGCGCTCCTCGTCGGTCACCGCGGACACCGCGAGCTCCGCGCGTGGATCGGGATCTTCGGCTGCGTGCAAACGGATGCGATGCGTCGGGAGATCGTGGTCACCGCGCAACGCGTCGATGAGCTCCACACGCGACGAGAACCCGGCGCGCATGGCGTCGGCATCGGTGATGCCGCCTGGGTCGACCTCGTCGACCGCGTCCACAACGATGCGACCGGCTGCCGTGCGATACGTGTTTCCGGGAACGACCTGGCATCGCTTCCACCGCCGGAACGTCAGCGTCACCTCGCCGCGTGCGATGGGTTCGCGGAAGCGGGCCTGGATCAGCACCGTGGCAGACTGCCACGCGTGCGGCGATGGAGCATGCGGATCGCCACCGTGACCGTCTCCGTGATGCTGAGCGTCGCGGCCATGACGACGGGCAACGGCGCGGGAGCCGCCCCCGCGCCGCACGCGCCGGGCGCGCCGACCGCGCTCGCCGTCGACGATGACGTCTTCCCGCTGTTCGTCGTCGGCGATCCACGCTTCGGTTGGCAGGTGCACGACGTTGACGCGGGCGAATCCCAGCGCGCGTACGAAGTCTCGGTCTACGACGCGCCCGGTGCCGGCGACGACCACAAGGTCGCAGGCACGGGCGAGGTGCGGTCCGACCAGCAGTCCTACGTGCACGTACCGGGGTTGCGCGGCGTGCTCGAACGGGATCACAGCTACTGGTGGACGGTGCGGACGTGGGATCGCTCCGACCGCCCGGGCCCGTTCGCACCGGTCGCGCGCTTCGACACCGCGCTCGACAACGGCGATTGGCGCGCGTCGTGGATTCGCCGTCCGGGGGCCGAGACATCTCCCGTCGAGGACTACTCGCTCTTCCGCAAGGAGGTGCCAGTCGGGCCCAGCCCCATCGTGCGCGCCCGCGTCCACGCGTCAGCCGGTCATCAGTACGACCTCATTGTCAACGGCGTGCGCCGCGCGCGCGGGCCCTCGTACGCGTATCCCGACGAGCAGTACTACGAGCCGACCGACGTCACCGCCGACGTGCGGGCGCACGCATCGAACGTGTTCGCCTTCGTCACGTACTGGGGCCAGCCGAGCCAGGGCCGTCCCGCTTCGCGCCCGGCGCTGATCGCGCAGATCACGATCGATCACCAGGACGGCACCCGGGAAACCATCGTGACCGACGGCACCTGGCGTACCCGTGCCGGTCCGTGGATCCAGGACCGTCCGCGCAACGACGAAGGTGACTTCGTCGAGCACATCGACGAGCGCCGCGTCCCGACCGGCTGGGACACCGCCGGATTCGACGACCATCCGTGGGCGGCGGCATCGATCGTCGGACCACCGGGCGTCGCGCCGTTCACGCAGCTCGTCCCTGCCGCGACGCACATCGTCGAGGCGCAGGTGTTGCCTGTGCGCCTCACGCGCGTGCGCGACGACACGTTCGTCGCCGATTTCGGTGCAGTCATCGCGGCGACACCAGACGTGCGGATCCGCAACGGGCACCCGGGCAGGCCGGTGACCCTCACCGGCGGCGACGAGCTCGATCCCGACGGCCGCGTGTCGCGCACCCGCGGCGTCCAGGACACCGACATGGCGTGGCACTTCGACGAGCGCGCGGGTGCCCAGCAGCTGCGGCCGTTCGGCTACCTCGCGTTCCGGTACCTCGAGGTCGACGGCAGCGGCGAGCAACTCACCGCCGACGACGTCCGGATCGACGCCCGCCATGCGTCGATGCCCGACGAACACGCCGCCGCGTTCGATTCGTCGGACCCGACGTTGAACGCCGTGTGGAACCTCGCCCGTCATTCCGCGCTCTACGACTCCCAGGAGCAATTCCTCGACACGCCGACCCGGGAGAAGGGCCCTTTCCTCGGCGACTCGTTCGACGTGTCCCAGGCGACCATGGCGGCGTTCGGCGAGCGGGCGCTCACGCGCCAGGCCCTGCGCGACTTCGCGCGGTCGCAAGCGCGTTACTGGCCCGACGGCCGGGTCAACGCCGTGTATCCGAACGGCGATGGCAGGCGAGACATCCCCGACGCGACGCAGACGTTCGTCGAATGGATCTGGCAGTCGTACATGACGACCGGCGACCGCGAGCAGCTGGCGTCGCTGTATCCGGTGGCGCGCCGGATCTCCGAGTATGTCGCGCGCGCGATCGACAAGAAGACGGGTCTCGTCGCGAACCTGCCCGGCGGCGGTTCCGACTATCTCCACGGCGCCGTCGACTGGCCGCCCGCGATGCGCTACGGCTACGACATGAAGACGGCGGCGCGCACGATGATGAACGTGCTCGCCGTCGTCGACTTCCGGCGGGTTGCCGCGATGGCAGAAGCGCTCGGCCGTCCGGATGCCGAACGCGCCCGACAAGAGGCGCGCGCTGATGGCTTGGTGCAAGCGATCCACCAACGTGTGACGCGCCCTGACGGCGTGCTCGTCGACGGTCTCGAGGCGAACGGCACACCCAGCACGCACGCGTCGCAACAAGCGAACGCGTGGGCGCTCGCCTTCGGCATCGTGCCGTCCGCCCAGACGAAGGCGGTGGCGGACTACATCGTCTCGTTGGGCAACGCGATGGGAGTCGTGTACTTCCGCGTCCTGCTCGACGCCCTGCACGCCGCCGGCCGCAACGACGCATTGGTCACCTCCCTTACCGATGCGAGCCGTCCCGGCTATGCGCAGATCCTGAAGGAAGGCGCCACGTTCACATGGGAGAGCTGGAACGCACGCGAGGTCGGCGACAGCGAGTCACACGGTTGGGGATCCACGGTGCTCGCGGTCCTGCAGGACGACATCCTCGGCGTGCACACGACCGCGCCGGGCTCCAGCCACGTCGACGTGCGGGTCCCCGACTCGTCGCTGACGCGGGCAACGGGCACGATCACCACCGAACGCGGCCCGATCCCGATCTCGTGGACCCGCACCCCATCGGGAAGCGAGACACTCGACGTGGTCGTTCCCGTGAACGTCACCGCCACCGTGCATCTCGCCGCCGGTCGCGTGGCCGACGTCAGCGACGACGGGCGGTCCGTGACGGGTGCCCCGGGAGTGACCGCCACCCGGGTCGTAGGGGGCGAGGTCGAGCTCACGCTGGGCTCGGGTCATTACCGCCTCGCAAACACGCGGCCCACTCGAAGCGCTTCGTCGTCCGGTGCAGGAGGGGCGCTCGGCGCGGGCGCGCTTGCCCTTGCAGCCGTCGCCGCGGTCGTGGGTGCGATCACCCTCGCCCGCCGCCGCCACGGACGACGTTCCGGGCGTGTGTGAGGCTCGAATTTCGGAGCCTCACACACGCCCGACAACCGCCAGAGCGGATGGACTTATGCCGTGGTGCGCATGGTGCGCGACTGCACGCGGGTCCGGCGGGTGCCGGTGAAGAACACCGGTGACACGAGTGCCATGAGCACGGTGACCGCGCCGACGATCGTGAAGAACCAACCGCTGCGGTGCGTCACTGCGAACCACTTGTTCAGGTTGTCCGGCGCGGCATCAACGAGGATCACGATGCCGAACGCGAGCGAGATCGCACCGAGCAGTGCCATCAGCTCACGGAGTCCGCCGGGCACGACCGACGCGAGGATCATCAGCACACCGAAGCCGATCTCGCTGACCGCGAGGAGCGGGCTGTGCGGCAGGTGCCACACGATGTTGTGCGGTCGGTAGATGTGATCCGTGTCGAAGCCGGTACGGGCGACGGCCGCGATGCCGAGCACCGTGAACCCGATACCGATCAGGAGCCCCAAGATCTGCGCCGGACTCCACGGCGTCGGAGCCGCTGCGACCGCCGGCCGCTCATCGATCCTGTCGTACGCCACATCCCGGACGACCGGGTCCCCGGGGTCGACGCCATCTTGCCGTGCATACGTTCTACGGAAGGCCATGACTTTTCTTCTCCTGGTCAGCGCCCTGCCGTGAGTGATACCCGGCGCCTCCGACCACTACACGTGATGGCGAACTCGCCCTGGGAGAGCGCGCCATGATGCGCGCCATGCGGTACTCATACGCCGAGACGTTCTGCGATCCCACGTTCCTGGCGCCCCTGGCGCGCGCCGCGGAGGACGCCGGTTACGACTCGTTCATCGTCCCCGACAGCGTGATCTTCCCTGCCGTGTCCGACACGCCGTATCCGTACACCGTCGACGGCGATCGCGCGTTCCTCGAGGACAAGCCGATCATCGAGCCGTTCACGCTCGTGCCGTTCCTCGCGGCGCACACGACGCGTGTGCGCTTCACGACGTTCGTGTTGAAGCTCGCGATCCGCCCGGCGGTGCTCGTTGCGAAGCAGGCGGCGAGCATCGCCGTCATGAGCGGCGAGCGGTTGCGTCTTGGTGTGGGCATCAGCCCGTGGCCCGAGGACTTCGCCGCGATGCAGGTGCCGTGGGAGCGACGCGGTATGCGCATGGACGAGACGATCGACGTCGTGCGCGGGCTCACCGCAGGCGACTGGTTCGAGTACGACGGTGAGGTGTTGCAGGTCGACCGGTGCAAGATCTGTCCGGTACCGGCGCAACCGATCCCGATCCTCGTCGGCGGTCACGCCGCGCCGGCGCTCCGGCGCGCGGCACTACGGGGAGACGGCTGGATCCATGCCGGAGGCGACGCTGACGAGCTCGCGAGGATGCTCGCACGCGTGCACGAGCTGCGCGCGGAGTACGGACGCGAGCGGGAGCCGTTCGAGATCCACGTCATCTCGCTCGACGCCTTCACGGTCGACGGCGCCCATCGACTCGAGGACATCGGCGTCACCGACGCCATCGTCGGCTTCCGATCGCCGTACACGATGGAGCCCGACACGCAACCCCTGCAGGACAAGGTCGACGCGCTCCACCGCTTCGCCGACCGCGTGATTTCACAGCTGTGAGCGGCGCGCCGTAGCTTCACGCGCATGAAATTCGCGATGTTCTACGAGATCCCCGTCCCGAAGCCGTGGACGCCGGGCCAGGAGCACCAGGCGTACAAGGACACGATCGAGCAGGTGAAGCTCGGTGACCGCATGGGCTTCCACTCGTTCTGGACGGTCGAGCATCACTTCCTCGACGAGTACTCGCACTGCTCGAACCCCGAGGTGCTCTACGGCAACATCGCGGCCGTGACCGAGAACATCCGCATCGGCTATGGCGTGCGACTGTTGCCGAAGCCCTACAACCACCCGATCCGTACCGCGGAGAGCGTTGCGGTGCTCGACCTCTTGAGCGACGGCCGCGTCGAGTTCGGCACCGGCCGGTCGTCGACCCGGGCCGAGATCGAGGGCTTCGGCATCGACCCGCGAGAGACGCGCGAGATGTGGAATGAAGCGCTCGAGCACATCGTCGGCATCTGGACCAACGAGGAGTACGAGTTCGAGGGCAAGTACTGGTCGATGCCGCGCCGGCACGTCCACCCGAAGCCGTTGCAGCAGCCGCATCCACCCATCTGGGGCGCGACGTCGAGCCTCGAGGGTCATTACGAGATCGGCAAGCGCGGCATTGGTCTGCTGTCGTTCACCGTCGGGTTGCCGCCTGAGACGCTCGAGGAGCGCATCGCGAACTACCGCAAGGGCCTCGGCGACTGCGACGCGCCGGTCGGCAAGTTCACGAACAGCACCGCGGCGACGTTCACGATGGTGCACTGCGCCGACACGAATGAGAAGGCGCGCGCCGACGCCGAGGAATCGTTCGTGTGGTACCCGAAGACGGCCGGGCACCACATCGCGTCGCTCGCCGAGTACATGGAGAGCCAGGGCCAGGACCTCGGCACATACAAGTACGCGGGCGAGGCGCGCCAGGGCGAGGCGTCGGGCTTCTTCGACCACCTGACGATGGACTACATCTACGACAGCGGCGCAGGTGTCGTCGGCGACCCGGACCGTTGCATCGAGATCTGCAAGCGCTACGAAGCCGTAGGCTGCGAGCTGTTGTTCTGCCTGCTGAACCCGTACAAGATCCCGCACGAGACGGTCATGCATTCAATCGAGTTGCTGGGCAAGCACGTGATCCCCGAGTTCGCCTGATGTTGCTGGACGGCGTGAACCACGTGGCGATCCTCACCGACGACACCGATCGCCTGGCGCGCTTCTACCGGGACATCTTCGACGCGCCGGCGGGACGCCGGCAGGACATCGGCCCGGGAACGCTGACGTTCATCGACATCGGGCCGCGCACCGAGCTGAACGTCTTCGAGCTGCACGACAAGACCGACTCCAAGCGCGGCTCGATGTTCGGCCACGGCCCGATCGACCACATGGGGCTCCAGGCCGCCGATCGCGATGCGTTCGTCGAGATCCGCCGCCGGTTGATGGCGTGCGGGGCGAGTGACGGGTTCGTCACCGACTTCGGCGGCGCGCACAGCGTCTTCTTCCGGGACCCCGACGGGCTCGAGTGCGAAGTGTTGTTGTTCATCTCGCGCGACGCCGAAATGCATCCGCCGGGCACGCCGGCAGCCGGCTACGAATAGACGTCGTCTCCGAAGCACTTCAGCTTGGGCGCGCCCGCGCCGGCGAGGTGCGGCAGACCGAAGACGTCCTCGATGCTGCAGAGCAACGAGTCATGGTTGTACGGAGTCTTGTTCGTGGTCCCGGCCTCGACGCGCGGTGACAGCAGCAGCGTGCCGATGCGACCTCCGCCGGAACCCTTCTGACCGCAGCACGACGACGAGTCGTCCTCCGACTCGTCGAGGGTGATGACGAGCAGGCCGTCGGCCTTGTAGGCGGGCGACGCGAGGATCTTCGGCACCCACGTCGACAGGAACTTGTCCGCGGAGACGAGCCCGCCCGGCTGGCCGTCGACGCACGGTGTGTCGTGCCCGTCATGGCACAGGTTCGGCGTGATGTAGGCGAGGTTCGGCGTGCGCTCGGACGCGGCGATGTCCGCGTCCAGGGCATCGAGGTCGACGACGTCTGCCTTGCATTGCGGCGTGTCGATGATCGAGTGGAAGTACACGAACGGGTTGTGCCGCGTTGCGTACATGTCGCCCACGCGCGCGACGACGGTGCTGTCGCCGTCGCCAATGTTCGGATGCCGGCAGGGGGTCGTCATGTCTTCCTGGTACGACTTCCACGACTTGCCCGCGCCGTCGAGCTGGTCGGCGACGGTCTTCACCGATGACGGATACACACAGCCTTGGCCGTTCCGGTACTCGGTGAACGTGATGCAATCGCCGTTGGTCGCGGCATTCGACGGCTGGCCGCTGATCTGGGTGATGTAATTCCCGAGGCTCGCGTGACTCGTGGCGTAGTACTGCGTCAGCAACTGGCCCATCGGGACCAGCGTGCCGTTCAGATACTTCGCGAGCGACTGTGGACCCCACGTCGTGCGGTAGTCCTTGTTCTCGAGGTTGATGACGAAGACGTGACCGACGTTGGGTCCGGATGCGACCGGCACCGTCGTCGTCGCCGCGGTCGGTGACGTCTTGGCCGTGCTCGAACCGGACGAGCACGCCGCGACGAGCACAAGGGCAGTGAGAATCAAGAAGTATCTGCGCACGGAGCGTGAGTCTTCTACATGTCGGGATCGCGACGCGTCGACAAGGAGTCCGGTCGGTAGCATTTCTCCCGGAATTGAGTGAAGCAGGCTCGCACTGTGCTCCCGGCAACCGATTGAGGCCGTGATGTTCCACCGTTTTGCTTCCGCGCTCGCGATCACCGTCTTGTGCGCGTCGTTCGTGACCGTCTCGCAGCCGAGCCCGGCGTCGGCCTCCGTGACGGTCGTCGAATCGGGCCGCGACATCAGCTTCCCGCAATGCCACGGCCCCATGCCGAAGGTGCGTCACGCGCGGTTCGCCGTGCTCGGCGTCAACGGCGGCCGGGCGTTCACGAAGAACCGGTGCCTCACCAAGCAGCTGCGTTGGGCGAAGCGGCTTGCCGGACCGCCCGCGTTCTACGCGAACACCGGCAACCCGGGGCCCAAGAAGTCGTCGCACTGGCCGTTGGGACAGACGTGGCCGCGCGAATGCTCCCGTTCCGCTCCGAACTCGGTCGGCTGCTCGTACGACTACGGCTGGAACGCGGCGAAGCAGTCGTTCAGTGTTGCGACCGACGCCGCCCAGGAACTGCACGCGGTGTCGCGCGAGAACGCGCGTCAGCGAGTGGCCAACGTCGACTGGTGGCTCGACGTCGAGATCCTCAACAGCTGGCAGACGCTCCACACCGTCCCCACGCGCGCGAAGCAACAAAACGACGTCGCAACCCTCGCCGGCGCGGTGAACGCGCTGTGGGACCTGAACGTCGCTCGGGTCGGCATTTACTCGACGTCGTACCAATGGAGCGCGATCACCGGCGGACTGCTCCGGACGCGCGGCTGGTTCTCCGCCAACCCCGTGTGGCTCGCGGGCTTCGACCACCGCGCCGACGCGGTCGCGGGCTGCGAGCGCCGCAGCTTCACGGGCGGACCGGTGCTGATGACGCAATACCTCTCGAAGGACGGCTTCGACGGCGACGTCGCCTGCGCGTGAGTCGCCCGAAGCCGGAGGCGCACGGGCGACGTGGCCCGAGCGGCCCGCAGAGCGGAAGGTAGCGTTTCCCTTCTGACGAAGGGACGCGCATGGATTACCGGCACCTCGGACGCACCGGGCTGGTCGTGAGCCCGATCTGCCTCGGCACGATGAACTTCGGGCCGCTGACGACCGAGCCCGACGCCCACCACATCATGGACCGGGCGCTCGAACACGGCATCAACTTCTTCGACACCGCCAATCGCTACGGCGGCGAGAAGGGGTCGGGGACCACCGAGACGATCATCGGCAATTGGTTCGCCTCGGGTGGCGGACGACGCGAAAAGGTCGTGCTCGCGACCAAGGTCTTCGGCCCGATGACGCCGTGGCCGAACGACGGGTTGCTCAGCGCGCGGCACATCCTCGACGCGTGCGACGCGAGTCTCCGTCGTCTGCAGACCGATCGCATCGATCTCTATCAGATGCATCACGTCGACCGTCGCGCGCCGTGGGAAGAGATCTGGCAGGCGATGGAGACGCTCGTCGCGCAGGGAAAGATCATCTACGCGGGCAGCAGCAACTTCGGCGCGTGGCACATCGTGCAGGCGAACGAGGCCGCCAAGGCGCGTCATTTCCTCGGGCTCGTGAGCGAGCAGAGCCTGTACAACCTCGCGGCGCGCACCGTCGAGCTCGAGGTCTTGCCTGCCTGCCGCGCGTACGGCGTGGCCGTGATCCCGTGGAGCCCTTTGGCGGGCGGGATGCTCGGCGGCAGCGCCACGAACGGCGATACCGCGCGCCGCAAGAACACTCAGCCGCGCTACGAACGGATGCGACCGCAGCTCGAACAGTGGGAGAAGCTGTGCGCCGAGCTGGGAGAGGAGCCCGCAGCGGTTGCGCTCGCGTGGCTTCTCCATCAGCGCGGTGTGACGGCGCCGATCGTCGGCCCGCGTACGCTCGAACAGCTCGAGGGCGCGTCGCTGTGCGCGGTCGAGCTGAAGCTCGACGACGACACGCTGAACACGCTCGACGGGATCTTCCCCGGCCCGGGCGGACCGGCGCCCGAAGCGTACGCCTGGTAGACGCCCGGCCGAACAGGGGGATGCAATGGATCTCGCGGAAGCGCTGTACACGACGCGCGCGATGCGTCGCGTGAAGAAGGATGCCATTCCTGCCGACGTGCAGGCGAAGATCCTCGACGCCGCGGTGCGGGCGCCGAGCGGCGGCAACATGCAGAACTGGCGCTTCATGCTCGTCGACGACGACGGGGTGAAGGCGCAGCTCGGGCCGATCTACCGCGATTGTCTGGGCCGGCTCTGGGACACGATCTACAAGGAGCAGATCGCCAAGGCGCGGGCGTTGCCCGATGATCCCGAGAGCGCGCAGTTCCTGCGCATCCAACGGTCGGCGCAGCACTTGGCGGACCACTTCGAGGAGTACCCGCTGCTGCTGTTCAGCTTCGTGCAGTTCGACCCGAGCGGCGGGTCGATCTTCCCTGCGACATGGTCGGCGATGCTCGCCGCACGTGCCGAGGGCATCGGCGCGTCGCTGACGACGGTGATGATCTTCCGGATCGACGAGGTGCTGAAGATCCTCGGCGTACCGACCGAAGAGGGCTGGCTCGTCTCGTCCTGCGTGTGCTTCGGCTATCCCACCGGCAAGTGGGGCGTCGCGGCGCGGCGTCCCGTGCACGAAGTGTCGTTCCGCAACCAGTGGGGTGCGCCCGTCGGCTTCGAGGTCGCGAAACCACTTTGGCCCTAGGCCCGCGCCATCACGGTGCTTGTACATTCCGGCCCGTGCACAAGTTCTGGGGCTGGCTCGGACTCAACCTCGGCAAGCACTGGCTGGCGGTGCTGCTCGTCGGCGGTCTGCTGACGGCGGGCTTCGGCTTCGGCGCCACCCGGCTGAAGTTCTCGACGAGCCAGGACAACTACCTGAACAAGAGCGACCAGGTCTACAAGGACAACGTCGCGTACCAGAAGCTGTTCGGCGGGCAGGCCATGGTCACGCTCGTGACGATGGACGAAGGTCACAGCGTCGCCGAGCTGTTCACCACCGACGGAATCAGGCAGTGGACGGCACTCGAGAACCGCATACGCGATGCGCACGTTGCACTCGATGTCGTAAGCCCGCTGACCGCGCTCCAGTGGAACGACAACTTGATCAAGAGCCCGGGAGGCGATCCCACGACAAGCGTCGCGGGCAAGGCCCTCGCGGGCGCGCTGTTCCGCGAGAAGACGCCGGCCGGCCAAGCGGCGCGACAAGCCGACGCGGTGGAGACCCTGCGACGGATCACGGCGATCCCGGTTGCCGATCGCACGATCGACAACCCGAAATATCTCGACTTCTTGCTGTACGACAACACGGACAACATCCGTAAGCCGCTGCTCGGGATCTTCCCCGACAAGCGGCACGCGCAGGTGATCACGCGCCTGTTCGGCAATCAGTCGATCCAGGACGAAGTCAAGGCCGCAGACTTCGTCGCCGCCAGCGCCAAACAGGAGCTGCACTTCCCGAACTCGTCAATGGTGTCGACCGGCGCGTCCGAGCTGCTCAAGAACCTCAACGACTATCTGACCGGGGGCATGGCGATCCTCGCGTTGATCTCGATCGGGATCATGGTCGTGATCCTTCTGCTGCTCTTCAGCGTGCGGTGGCGCCTTCTCCCCCTCGGCGTGGTGCTCATCGGTGTCATCTGGGCGTTCGGCATCGCCGGATACCTGGGTATCCCGCTCACGATCGTCACGATCGCGGGCCTCCCGGTGATGCTCGGTATCGGCATCGACTACGCGATCCAGATGCACGCGCGCGTCGAGGAAGAGGTCGTGATCGATCGCGCGGCTCATCCGATCCAGGAGACGGCCCGCAACCTCGGGCCCGCGCTGCTCGTCGTCACGTTCGACGCCGTCTTCGCGTTCGCCGCGCTTCGTTTTGCCAAGGTGCCGATGCTGCCAGTTCGGCGTGCTGCTCATCATCGGCGTGGCGGCGATCTGCCTCAACAGCATCATGGCGCCCCTCGCCATCCTCGGCATCCGCGAGTACCGCTCCCCGACCAAGGGCCGCGACTTCCGCGCCGGTCCGCTCGGCCGGCTGACGGTCTGGCTCGGGTCGTTGTCCGAGCGGGTCGCACCGCCCCTCGCGATCGCGAGCCTCCTGATCTTCGCGGCCGGCATCCTGGTCGAAGGCAAGCTCGTGCTGCAGACCGACCCCATCCAATGGGTGAACCAGAAGTCCCAGGTGATCAAGGATCTCCACGTCCTCGACCGCGAGACGGGGTCGTCGAGCGAGCTCGGCGTGTTCGTGCAGGCGCCCAAGACCTTCGACCAGCAGACGGTGACGTTCCTCGACAGCTTCACGCGTAGCCAGCTCACCGGCAGCCAGGGCACGCTGCTGACCGCGTCCGGCCTGGTCAGCACCGTCAGCGATCTGCTCGACGTCCCGGGCGCGCCGCACCTCACACCCACGGCCGACGACGTGCGCGGGGCGTACGACGTCGCGCCCCCGGACATCCAGCGCGCGACCGTCTCGCCGCAGGACCGCTCCATGAACGTGATCTTCCGCGCCGGGCCGAGCTCGCTCGACGCGCGCGCGAAAGTCGTGCGCGAGATTCGCAAGACCGTGCACCCGCCCGCGGGCGTTCGTGCCACGCCGTCGGGTCTCGCGGCGGTCGGCGTCGGCCTGCTCGACAACCTCGAGGCCAACCGCATCATCCTCACCTACGTCGCGATCCTGTTCGTCTTCTTGTTCCTCGCGGTCCGGCTGCGCAGCATGGTGCGCGCGCTCCTGTCGCTCGTGCCCGTGTTGATCGCAGTCGGCGCGTCATCGCTGATCGCGTACGCGCTCAGCCTCAAGCTCAGCCCGATGACGGCCGTCGGCGGCCCGCTCGTCGTCGCCGCCTGCACGGAATTCACGTCCCTGATCCTGTTGCGCTTCGTCGAGGAACGTCGACGCGGGTTGTCACCGCGCGAAGCCGTCGACGTGACCGCCGGGCGCACAGGACGCGCGTTCATCGTGTCCGCGTTGACTGCGATCTCCGGTGTCGCGGTCATCGCGACGTCTTCGTTGCCGCTGCTGCACGACTTCGGACAGATCGTCGCGATGAACGTTGCGGTCGCGCTGCTGAGCGCGCTCGTGATCCTGCCGCCGATGCTCGTCTGGGCCGACCGCCGCAATTGGGTCTCGCACGGTCTCGTACCGGACGACGTGCTGAACCCTCCGTCCGCCCCGCAACTCGTGGAATCCGTACAGCCTGCCCACAGTTGATGCTCAGGGGTGCCGAGCAGACTGTCGGAGACGGATCGGTCCCCCCACCGGCACGGACAGGCAGCGAGGCGACACGCAAATGAGCGACTGGGAGCACGACCCGACGGCCGGCCAGGGTGAGGATCCGCCGCCGCTCACGCCGCGTCCCTCCCCCGCCCGGCCCTGGTGGGCGGTCGACGCCGACTCGACCGTGCCCCCCGATTTCACCGCGCCGGCGTCGCCCGAGCCGACGCAGCCCGTTTCCTCGACGCCCGACGTCTGGCCGGCTCAACCCCCTGCCTGGCCACCCCAAGCCCCGCCGAGCTGGCCCCCGAGTCCCCCGCCCCCGGGGCCGCCCGGCGGTGGCTTGGGCTCCGGACCCCCGCCGGAGGGTTGGCCGGCGCCGGCCACCCAGTCCTCGGCCGCCAAGCGCGTGCTTGCCGCGATCGCGGCCGTCGCACTCGTCCTTGCTTCGGCGGGTATCGGCGCGCTCGTCGCAGTTGCGGTCCAACACGACTCCCGGCCGCTTGCCGTCACCACACCGACGTTCCCCGGCTCGCCGTTCACTCCGGGCACGAGCCCCGGCGGCTCGGGCGGTTCGGCGTCGTCCGGCACGTTCGACGCGAACGCGATCGCGGGCAAGGTCATCCCTGCCATCGTGAATATCACGACGACGACCACGCAGGGTCGCGCCGCGGGAACGGGCATGGTGATCTCCGCCAGCGGCGAAGTGCTCACCAACAACCACGTGATCGCAGACTCGACCGACATCAAGGTCGACATCGGCGGCACCGGTGACACGCATCCCGCACACGTGGTCGGTTACAACGTGGCCGACGACGTTGCGCTGCTCCAGATCGAAGGTGTCTCCAACCTCCAAACGATCAAGGTCGGTAACCCGTCGAAGGTGAACATCGGTGACCGCGTCGTCGCGATCGGGAACGCGCTCGGGCGCGGCGGCACGCCCGCCGTCGTGCACGGCAGGGTCACCGCGTTGGAGCAGGACGTGACTGCCGGCGACCCCGTGGGCGGCACCACCGAAACGCTGCACAACGTGATCCAGATCGACGCGCCGATCCAGCCCGGCGACTCGGGCGGCGCGCTGGTCAACGCGAGCGGCGAGGTAATCGGCATGAACACCGCCGCCGCGGGCGGCCGGTTCCGCCAGCAGAGCGGGAGCAACGTCGGCTTTGCGATCCGGGTCGACAACGCGGTGACGGTCATCCGGCAGATCCAGAGCGGTGTCGGCAGCGACACGGTGCACATCGGCCCCAAGCGCGCGCTGCTCGGCGTGCAGGTGAGCGACCTCGACAATCAGAGCCTCACTCTCCCGGGCAACGTGGCTCCGGTGAACTCCGGCGCCCTGGTCATCGGGGTCGAAGGCACCAGCGCCGCGAGCAGCGCCGGCATCAAGACCGGTGACGTCGTCGTGTCGGTCGACGGGAAGGTGATCACCGACCAGAACGGACTGCACCTGGCGCTCACCAAGTACCAGCCCGGCGACCAGGTGCGCGTCGGGTGGGTCGACACGTCGGGCACGCAGCACGCCGCATCAGTGAAGCTCGGAGAAGGTCCCCCCGCCTGACCTCCGAACTTCCACCCCTCGCCGCTCGGCCGGAGCCAGTCCGGTCGGGCGGCGTAGGCGGTGCGCGACGAGGCGCCCGCCCCGATACGCGAACCTGGAGTGTGGAATCTCGACGCACCGGCCGGCTGAGCCCGGGTGAGCTGGCCGAGGCGGTCGTGCTCGCCGACCTTTCGCTCGCGTTGAACATCGTCGGCCATGTCGTGCCGTTCGGCAGCGTCCTGGTGATCGCCGCGGTCGTGCCACTGGCGGTCGTTGCGACGCGTCATCGCTTGCGCGCTGTCATTGCGGGCGCAGTTGCCGCGAGCGTGGTGGGGTTCCTGGTCATCGGCATTCCGGCGCTCACCACGACCGCGGGGTGTGCCGCGTTCGGCGCGCTCGTGGGCGCGGCCGACCGGCGCGGCTGGAGCCGGCGGCGCACGATCGCAACCGGCGTCGCGGTGTTGTGGCCGCCGATCGCCGCGCTCGCAGATCTTCTGCTGTTCGTGTTCTCGAACCTGCGCAAGCTCACCCTCGATCAGATACGCAACGGATGGCACGGTCTGTTCCACCTGTTCGCCAACGTCGGTCTCGACGGCGTCGCCAATTGGGGTGATCACGCGGTCGACTGGATCGTCCGCCACTGGTGGGTGACGATCCCGATCGGACTGCTCGGTCCGATCGTGCTGGGGATCTGGCTCGCGCAGGGCCTCGCGACGCCGGCCTTGCGCCGCGTGCGCAGCGCGTTCACTTCCTCCGTGCCCGAACCGCCGCCCGCGGACGACCTCACGCGGTCGCCGCAGCCGTTGCCGGTGAACCTGGAGGACGTGACGTTCCGCTATCCGGGCGCGTCCGACGACGCGCTGCGCGGCGTGTCGCTGCGCGTGGACCCGTCCGAGCTGGTCGCGATCGGAGGACGCAACGGCTCCGGGAAGTCCACCCTCGCGCGCATTCTCGCCGGGCGCCGCCCGCCGGCGAGCGGCCGCGTCGAGCGTCCGGGACCGGCCGGCCTCGGTCGCCCGGGTGGCACCGCGCTCGTGTTCCAACGGCCGGAGGCGCAGGTGCTCGGCGTGCGCGTGAGCGACGACATCGTGTGGGGATTGCAGGATGCTGCGCACGTCGACGTGCGCGCCGCGCTCGCACGCGTCGGCCTCAAGGCGCTCGCCGATCGCGAGACGTCGACGCTGTCGGGCGGTGAGCTGCAACGGCTTGCGATCGCGGCGGCGTTGGTGCGCAACCCGCGTGTGTTCGTGTCGGACGAGTCCACGGCCATGGTCGACGCGGAAGGACGTACGCGTCTGATCGCGCTCCTCCGGGACCTCGCTCGCGACGGCGTGGGTGTCGTGCACGTGACCCACCTTCCGCACGAATCCGACGTCGCCGATCGCACGGTCATCCTCGACGCGGGCCGGATCGTCAAGAAACCGCCCGCGGCGCGCACCCACGACCGGCTTCCGCCCCGGCCGCGACCGGCGCTCGGCGCACCGGTCATCGAGCTGCGTGGGGTGGGCCACGTGTACTCGCGGGGCACGCCGTGGGCGAAGCGCGCGCTCGAAGGCATCGATCTCACGATTCGCGAGCGCGAGTCGGCGCTGATCGTGGGCCACAACGGCTCGGGCAAGTCCACGCTCGCATGGATCATGGGCGGACTCGTCGTGCCGAGCGAAGGCGATGCGCGCATCCAATCCCCGGACGGTTTCGCTCCGATCGCCGAGCACGTCGGCCTGGTCGGCGTCGCGTTCCAGCACGCCCGGCTCCAGCTCCTGCGCCCGACCGTGCTCGACGAGGTGAAAGTTGCCGCGGGCGTCGATGACCGCGACGCGCGCGCCGCGCTCGCGGCGGTGGGACTCGACGAGACGATCGAGCCGCGCCGCATCGACGAGCTGAGCGGCGGGCAGATGCGACGCGTCGTCTTGGCCGAGGTGCTCGCGGCCCGTTCACGAGCGGTCGTGCTCGACGAACCGTTCGCGGGCCTGGACCTCGAGGGCCGCGCCGACCTCGAGGTCGTCCTGGTGCGCATGCGGGACGAGCTCGGCATCCCGCTCGTCGTCGTGTCGCACGACCGCGATCTGCCGGACGCGCTCCTCGAACGGGTGATCGAGCTCGAAGCGGGCCGCATCGTCCGCGACGACCACGTCGACGACGTCGAGGCACGAGCATGAGCCGAGCGTGCGTGAGGCAGGAACCCCGCCGAGCAGCGAGGCGGGGCCCGAGCGGCCCGGCCCGTAGGGCCGAGAGCGGACAAGCATGAGCGACGCCTCGGTGAGCGGGTCGGCCGCGGTGTCCGCAGAAGCGAAGCCACGCAAGCGGCCACGGCGCGACACCGAGTTGACGTTCTTGCGCCTCGTGCCGCGCGACTCGGTCGTGCATCACCTCTGGGCCGGCACGAAGTTGCTGGTCGCGGCGGCCCTCGCCCTGATGGTTTCGATCTCCCCCACCTGGCCGATGCTGGCCGTGGCCGGGGGCGTGGTCGTGCTCGGGTTGCTGTGCGGCCGCATCCCGCTCGGCGCGTTCCCGCGGCTCCCGCGCTGGTTCTATTACGCGCTGCTGATCGGCGCCGGGCTCAACCTGTGGTCGGGCGTCCATCCGATCGTGCAGGTCGGGCCCGTCGACCTCAGCCTCGGCGGCCTCGAGGAATGGACGCGGTTCACGGTGCTGGCGATCGTGCTCATGGTCTCCGGCGCGCTCATCGGATGGACCACGCCGCTCGGTGACGTCGCGCCCGCGCTGCGCACGTTGTTCCGACCCTTGCGCTGGGTGCGGCTCCCCGTCGACGAATGGGTGATCGCGATCGCGCTCGCGATCCGCTGCCTTCCCCTGCTGATCGACGAGATCAGGATGCTGAGCGCGGCTCGCCGCCTGCGCGTGCACGAAACCGCCGGCGTACGCGAGAAGCCCGACAAGACGGTGAAGGAGTTGATCGCGGAGACGCACGACCTCCTCGCCACCGCGATCGTGACGTCGATCCGGCGCGCCCGTGACCTGGCCGAGGCGATGATCGCGCGGGGCGGGCTCGGCGGGAGCGTGTCAGCCGCCCGGCGCGGGCCGGGTGTCCTCGACGTGTTCGTGCTGGTCGCGGCCGCCGCGCTGTGCGTCGTCAGCCTCGTGGTGCTACATCTCTGACATGCAGCACGTTCGACTCGGCCGGACCGGCCTCCAGGTGTCGCGCATCTGTCTCGGCACGATGACGTTCGGCTTGCAAGTCGACGAGGACGGCTCGCGGGCGATTCTCGATCACGCGACCGACAAGGGTGTGACGTTCCTCGACACCGCGGACGTCTATCCGCTCGGCGGCGACCACCGCACCGCCGGCCGAACCGAGGAGATCGTCGGCCGCTGGCTCGCCGGCAAGCGCGATCAGTACGTGGTCGCGACGAAGTGCTTCGGGCCGATGGGGCGCCGGCCGTGGGACATGGGGAACAGCCGTCGGCACATCATGGACGCGATCGACGCGTCGTTGCGCCGGCTGCAGACCGACTTCGTCGACCTCTACCAGCTGCACTTCGACGACCCGGGCGTGCCGCTCGACGAGTCGCTCGAGGCGCTCGACCACCTCGTCCGGGTCGGAAAGGTGCGCTACGTCGGCTGCTCGAACTTCCTCGCGTACCGGCTCGCCCGCGCCCTGGGCCGGAGCGAGACACGCGGCCTCGCCCGCTTCGACTCCGTGCAACCGCGCTACAACCTGCTGTTCCGGGAGTTCGAACGTGAGCTGTTGCCGTTGTGCCTGGACGAGCAGATCGGCGTGATCCCCTACAACCCGATCGCCGGCGGGATGCTCTCGGGGAAACACGACCGGTCCAAGGAGCCGGAGGAGGGGACCCGCTTCGCCCTGGGCAATGCCGCGCGCACCTACCAGGACCGGTACTGGCACGAGAACGTGTTCGACACGGTGGACGAGCTCGTGAAGCTCGCGGGCGACGCCGGCATGCCGCTGCCCACGCTCGCGGTGGCGTGGGTGCTGCAGCATCCGGCGATCACGTCGCCGATCGTCGGCGCGAGCCGCCCTGAGCAACTCGACGCGACGCTCGCCGCGGTCGACGTTCGGCTCGACCCCGACCTCACCGCTCGACTCGACGAGGTCACCGCGGCATATCGCCGCGGCGACGCGCCGCGCTGAGCGGAACGGACCGCGCCGAAACCCATCGCTGACGGCGCATCCGCCGCGAAATGGGTACGGTCCTCCTCATGTCCGAGATCGCGGTTCCCTACTTCTGCTCGTTACCTGCGTCAGCACCGCCGTGGCCCGGCGTGGTCGTCGTGATGGAGGGAATGGGCCTCACGCCACAATTGCTGCGCGTCTGCGAACGGCTCGCAGGCGAGGGCTACGCCGCCGTGGCACCCGACCTGTACTGGCGTTTCGGTGGTAGCAATCCCGACGCCGGCGACCAGCACTTCCGGCAGCTGACACCGGAAGACGCCCGCTCGGACATCGTCGAGGTCGTGGCGCGCGTGCGCGACCTCGGTGCCGCCACCGTCGGCATCACCGGCTTCTGCATGGGCGGCACGTTCGCGTACCTCGCCGCGGTGTCGGGCGTCGACGTCGACGCCGCCGCACCCTTCTACGGAGCGACCATCGCACAGATGCTCGGCGAGTCGTACTGCCCGCTGCTGATGTTCTTCGGCGGCAACGACCAGCACATCAGCCGCGACGACATCGCCGAGGTCGAAAAGCACCATCCGGGGCAGGTCGTCGTCTACGACGACGCCGGGCACGGGTTCATGCGCGACGGTTCGGACGCCTACGACGAGGAAGCGGCGACCGACGCCTGGCGCCGGCTTCTCGAGTTCTTCGGGGCCCACCTCCGCATCGGCTAACGCAACGCGTCGTCGTCGAAGAGATCGGTTTCTTGCGGGCCGCCATCCCACGCCGGGACCGCGCGCATGAAGAAGTCGACCGAGAGAATCGTGCGTTCCAGCTCGGGTGAAACACCGGTGAACGGCGAGAGCTGGGTGCGATGCTCGGCGATCGCCGCGCGCCGCGTCTCCATGACGTGCGCGACGTCGACCACGGTGGTGATCTCGACCTCGGGGCGACCGAGCTCCATGTCGACGTACTCCTCCAGGAGGCCCTGCGCCTTCATCGCCGCGAGCCACTGATCCATCATCGGCCGCGCCAACGTCCAGTGATACAGCCGCACCGACGGTTGCGCGGCACGGCCGAACGCGACCGTGGCCGCCTCACCGATCCGCATGTGATCGCGATGGTCGTTGACCGCATCGGGGTCGAGCGTGACCACGACGTCGGGTCGCCGTTCCTCGATCAGCGACGCGATCGGCGTGATGACCTCCTCGAGATCCACCGCGGCGAGCGCCTTCGGCGGCATGGCGCCGTTCATCCCGGAGTCGGCGAAGTCGAGCAGGACGACCTCGTCGGCGCCGAGCACCTTGGCCGCCGCGCGCAACTCGCCTTCCCGTACAACCGCGAGCTCGGCGGGTCCGCTCGTCGTGCCACTCGTGTCCTCGCCCGCTTCGCCGCGCGTCGCGCAACACACCACGACCCGCACGCCGCGCGCGGCCGCGTTGGCGATCACCGATCCCAAGCCGAACGTCTCGTCATCGGGATGCGCGACGACCACGAGCATCAGGGGTCTCTCCGGTTGCATGGGGGCGATCGTACGGGCCGTGCACGACGCGCTCTCGAGGAGGCCGCGACCCGGTCGTTCGGGACGGACGCGACACTCACTGTCTCCCCGGACGGACGCGTACGGTGTCCGCCGGCCGTTTGGTGCGCGCGCTCGGCGCGTTGCGCAGCGAAACGCTTGCGTTCTGGTCTCCCTTGGGAGCACCCTGTGGTTGGGACGGCACTCACCCAGCCCAATGACCCCAGTGGTGCCGGCCCGAACTGACCCCAGCCTCGGCCCCGCCTCCCCCACATCGGCGGGGCCGAGACGCGTCGTGATCCGCGCGACGACGCGCAACGAATCTCGCGGTATGAACGACCTCAAAGCGCTGCAACGACGGTTCGTCGACGAATACCAGACCGACGGCAAGGTCGACGTCGCCGACGAGCTGCTCGCCGACGACTTCGTCAACCACTCGACGATGCCGCCCTTTCCGCCGACGAAGGACGGCGTGAAGGCGATGTTCGCCATGTTCCACGCCGCGTGCCCCGACTTCCGTGCCGAGATCCACGACATGCTGCTCGACGGTGACAAGGTCGTGACGTACAAGACCTTTCACGGCACACACGTCGGCGAGCTGATGGGCATTCCCGGCACCGGCAAGGAATTCGACGTGAACGTGATGGACATCGTGCGGTACCGCGACGGCCAGGTGGTCGAGCACTGGAACGTCGTCGACCAGGTTCCGTTGCTGCAGGCGATCGGCGTCATCCCGTCCTGAGCCGCCGGCGCCGGTCAGCGGGCGAAGTGCTTGCTCAGCGTTTCGTCCTGCCGTTGATAGTTGGAGCCGATGCCCTGGCCGTAGAGGCGGTCCGGCGCTTCGAGCATGTGCTCGAACGTGAGCTTGCAGACCCGTTGCCCGTGCTCGATCATGAACGGCACGTCGTGGGCGCGCACTTCCAGCGCGGCGCGTGACCCCGTGAACTCCCCGCCGGGGTCGAAACCGAAGCCGGGGTCGAAGAAGCCTGCGTAGTGGGTGCGCAGCTCGCCGCTCGTGGGGTCGTAGGCCGTCATCTCCGACGCGAGCGTCGGCGGGATCGACACCGCTTCGTTGCTCATCAGCAGATAGAAGCGTTGGGGCGTGAGCACGACGCGGTCACCGTCCTCCCGCTTCACCGACTCCCAGAACGACTCGGGATCGACGGGCACGTCCGCGCTCTTGTACACGTCGAGCAACGGCGCGTTGTCCCGGGCCCGGTAGCCGACCCGGCCGTCCTGGTCGCCGCGGAGGTCGAGCCCGAGGAACAGGCCGCCGCTCAACGCGAGCTTGGTGTTCGACACCGGCTTTCCGTGGTCGAAGAGCAGGGGCTGCTTGCGGTGGAAGGCGCGCACGTCGTCGTCGTCGAGGCGCGCGCGACCGACCGACAGGCGCAGCTGGTTGAGCGAGACATCCTCGCGAACTCGCACCGGGAACGACAACGGCACGACCTCCAGGTAGAGCTGCCCGTCGTACGCGTCGGCGATCTCGTCGAAGCGGTAGCTCTCGTCGGTGATCACGCGCGTGAACACGTCGATGCGGCCGGTGGAGCTCTTCGGGTTGGCCTTGCCGCGCACGCCCGCGGGGAGCGCCAGCCGCTCCTTCAACGGGATGATGTACGGCCGCTTGGTCTCGAGCACGACGCCATCCTTGCGGAGGTCGAGCTCGTCGATGATGTAGTCCTTGACGCGGCGTTCGACGGTCTGGCGGTCGGGGAGGAAGCTGCACCGGATGCGATACGCGACCTCGCCGAGGCGCAGGTCGAGGCTCGCCGGTTGCACGTTCTCTTCCGGGATCGTGAACCGCCCCGCGTCGATCACGCGCGCCGCGATCGCACGCTCGAGGTACTGGCACGGCAGGACGCCGGCGCGGCCGGACGGAAGGTCGAGATCCACCGCCGCCGATGCTATGCGGCGGTCTCGAGCTTCTCGGCCTCCCGGTCGGCCCGGTCCGGGCTCGGCGCGCACCAGGCCGACGGGGCCGCGCTTGGCGCAGCGCCGGACACGGAGTTGCATCCTCGGCCTCGCCCCGATGATGAACGCGTGGCCCGAACGCGGACCTATGTCGTTGCTCCTTTGCCGCACTTTCGTCGGGATGTTCACCACGAGCGACAGCCCGGATCACTTCATGGCAACGTGTGGGCATGGATTCGGTCGTCGAACCCCGCCTCGAAGGCACGTTTCGCGTCGCGACCCACCGGCGCATCAGCTTCGCCGAGTACGGCAACCCGCACGGGCGCGTCGTGTTCTGGTTCCACGGCACGCCGGGCGGCCGCACGCAGATCTCACCGCACACGCACCCCATCGCGATGGAGATGGGCATCCGGCTGATCCTGCTCGAACGACCGGGCGTCGGCTTCTCGACGCCGCACGTCTACCCGAACGTGTTGGGCTTCGCCGACGACGTCGGCGCGATCGCCGACGCACTCGGCGAAGAGCGATTCGCAGTCGTCGGCCTCTCGGGCGGTGGTCCCTACACACTCGCGTGCGCGTACCGCTTCCCGGAACGCGTGATCGCGGCCGCGGTGCTCGGCGGGGTCGCACCGACAACCGGCGTGGACGCGGCCACCGGCGGGATCATCGGACTCGCTCGCCGGCTCGCACCACTCGTGGAGTTGTCCCGCCGACCGGTGGGCGACAGCTTGCACCGCCTGGTGCGAGTGCTGGCGCCGATCCGGTCGCAGGTGTTCGACCTGTACGTCGCGATCTCACCCGAGGGCGACAAGCGCGTGTTCCGGCGGCCCGAGATGAAGCAGATGTTCATCGAGGACATCCTCCGGTCGCTGCGCAAGCAGGCCCACGCGCTCCCGACCGATCTCGTGCTGTTCACGCGCGACTGGGGCTTCTCGCTGCGCGACATCCGCGTGCCGGTCCGGTTCTGGCACGGCGACGCCGACAACATCGTGCCCGTCGCCCACGTCCACCACATGATGAAGCTCGTGCCCGACGCCGAGCTGCGCATCCGTCACGGCGAGAGCCACCTCGGCGCGCTCGACGCATCCGAAGAGATCTTCAAGACCCTGCTCGAACTCTGGCCCGTCGACTAACTGCTCCATCTGATTGGACGCTCAGCCCGCCACAGGCGGGCTGAGCGTCCAAACCCATTGCCGGGTCCAACCTGTTTGGACGCGTAGCCCGCCACACGCGTGCCCAGCGTCCAATCTGATGGCGCGCGTCGCCGGCCACGCGACTCCCGGGAGGCGGCCTGGGGGCAGGGGCGCACGCCCGGCTCGTTGCGTAGGCTGACGCCCATGTCAGCAACCCTGCCGAAGATCATCAGCGTCGACGACCACGTCGTCGAGCCCGCGCACGTGTGGCAGACATGGCTGCCCGAGAAGTACCGCGAGAAGGGTCCGCGTATCGCGCGCAAGCGCTGGGGCGCGTTCAGTCACAAGCCCGGCGCCAAGTACGTGAACACCGAGGATCCCGAAGGACTGTGGGGCGACGCCTGGTACTACGAGGACCGGCTGATCTACGTCCACAAACGCTTCGTCGCGATCCCGCTCGAGGCCACACCCGACGGCGACCTGACAAAGTTCGACCGCACGAAGATGGTCATGGAGGCGCTGACCTACGACGAGATGCGCCCCGGCTGCTACGAACGCGACGCGCGCGTCAAGGACTTCGCGCTCAACTGGGTCGACGGCTCGCTCCCCTTCCCCACGTTTCCGCGTTTCTGCGGGCAGACGTTCTACGAAGGCGAGGACAAGGAGCTCGGGCTCGCGTGCGTCGAGGCGTACAACAACTGGATGATCGAAGAGTGGTGTGAGCCGTCGGGCGGCGTGAACATCCCCCTCTGCCTGATCCCGCTCTGGGACGTCGACCTCGCCGCCAAGGAAGTGCAACGCATCGCCGACAAGGGTTGCCGCGCGATCTGTTTCAGCGAGCTGCCGCACCACCTCAAGCTCCCCACCATCCACAGCGGTGATTGGGACCCGATGTTCCAGGTGTGCAACGACACCGGCGTGACATTGTGCATGCACATCGGCTCGTCGTCGACGAATCCTTCGGCATCGCCCGATGCGCCCGGCGGCGTGGGCGGCACGCTCGCGTTCAACAACGCGATGGCATCGATGGCCGACTGGTTGTTCTCGACGAAGCTCATGACGTATCCGAAGCTGAAGCTCGCCTACTCGGAAGCGCAGATCGGCTGGATCCCGTACGTGCTCGAGCGGGCCGACCAGGTGTGGGACCAGCACGACAGCTGGCAGCACATGAAGGAGCGCATCCCCGAGCCGCCGTCGCGGCAGTATCCGGGCCGTATTTTCGGCTGCTTCACCGCCGACTACCACGGGTTGCACTCCCTCGACGAGGTGGGCCCGGAGAACATCTGCTTCGAAACCGACTACCCGCACACAGACACGACCTGGCCCAACTCCAAGGAGTACGTCGAGAAGATGCTCGCCGACTTCGACGAGACCGTGGCCTACAAGGTGCTGCGCGGCAACGCGATCAAGATGCTCGAGCTCGACCGGGTGTGATCCGGGTGGCCGACGACACCGACAACCTGCCCGTCAAGCCGGAGTTTGCCGAGAAGCCGTCGGTCGTGCACAGCGGGTCGAGCCGCGTCACGATCGCCTTCCCGTTCTCGAACATCAACCTGCACCAACCGCTCGAGGAGGTGCGCGAGCTCGCGGCGATCGTCGTCACGCTTTCCGAAGAGCTCGCCGAGTTTCGCCCGTCGCCGGGAACCACCGCGCTCGTCCAGCGGGCGAAGACCCTCGTGAAGGAACTCGAGAAATGACGCGACGCATCGCGGCCGCCGTCGCCGTGGTCGTGATGCTGAGCAGCGCCGCATGCAGCAGCAGTGCGAAGCCCGCTTCCACGACGACGTCTACCACCGTCGGCGCGCCCACGGACGACCCCGCCTACGCGAAGCCCGGTCCGTACAAGGTCGGTTACACGACCCTGCACATGAAGGATCGCGACGTCACGGTCTGGTATCCGGCCGACGACGCGTCCGCCGCCGGAAAGAAGAAGGCGACGTACAACCAGGCGACACCGCTGCCGAAGGATCTCAAGGGTCTGGTGCCACCGAAGTACAACACCGTCGTCACGATGGACGCCTACGACGACGCGCCCGGAAGCGCCAAGGGCCCGTTCCCGGTCGTGTTGTTCAGCCACGGGGCGGGCGGCTACCGGCTGGTCAACTCCGCGCTCGACGTCGGCATCGCGTCCTGGGGATACGTCGTCGCATCGGTCGACTATCTCGAGCGGGGACTGGTCGCGCAGGTCAAGGGCGGCAAGCTCAGCGGCGACCCGGCGCGCGATCGCCGGCTGATGCTGCAGAGCCTCGACCTGATACAGCACGAGAACGAACGGGCGGGCTCAGTGCTGCGGGGCATCGTGAACGCCGGTGTGGCCGGTGCGGTCGGGCACTCGGCCGGCGGCGGGACGGCATTCGACGCGTTGAGCGACGAGCGGGTCAAGGTCGCGATCGGATGGGCGCCGGTCGGGCCCAGCGGCACGCCTCCCGACAAGCCGACGATGATCATCGGTGCGAGCGGCGACATCGCGCTCACCCCGGAGCGCCTGGCGAAGACGTACGCGAGCCTCCCGTCGCCGAAGCGGCGGGTGGAGATCGCGAACGCGGGCCACAACACGTTCAGCGATGTCTGCACGGTGATCCGCGGCGGCGGCGGGCTCATCGAGTTCGCGCGCCAGAACCACCTCGTCGCCGAGAACTTGCTGCGGCTCGGGATCAACGGCTGTCAGAAGAGCGACGTGGACCCGACGAAGTTCTGGCCGATCGTGCAGCACTTCACCGTGGCCGAGCTGCGCAGTGTGCTGCTCGGCGCGCAACCGCTTGGCCTCGGCGACGGCATCACACGCGCGTTCCCGAGCGTGAAGCTGTATACGCACAGCCCCTGATATCGCCGTCCGGCGCGCGCGCGTCAGTTACCGTTGGCGCGGATGCTGGGTTCGGGGCCTTTCCTCGCCGCGTGCGCGCTGCTCGCCTGGTCCGGCGCCGCGAAGCTCGCGTCGCCGCGATCCACGGGCGCAGCGGCGCGCGCAATCGGTCTGCCGTCATCGTCCGGCGCGGTGCGCGCGTTCGGCGCCATCGAGCTGGGTGCGGCCGGCGCCGGTGCGGGCGCCGGCCACGGGGGCGCGCTGCTCGTGGCGAGCGTCTACGCCGGGCTCGCGGTGATGGCCCTTCGGTTGCTCCGCCGGGCTCCGACGACCCCTTGCGGCTGCCTCGGCCCGTCGACCACCCCGGCGTCGCGGGTGCACGTCGCGGTGAATTCCGCGGCCGCGCTCGTCGCGGTCGGCGCGGCGTTCGACGGGCCACCGTTGGCCGGGGTCGCGGAGCTGCCACTCGCGGGAGTGCCGTTCGTCGTCCTGGTGTTGTGCGCGGCGCGGCTCGCGGCACTGACGATCGACGCCCTGCCCGAGCTCACGCACGCGTCCGAGCAGGGAGATCACTGATGTCGGTACTCATCGCGATCGAGACGGTCGTGATCGTGCTGTTGACGGTGCTCGTCGCCGGTCTGTTGCGCAGCCACGCCGAGATCCTGCGCCGGTTGCATGCGATCGACCAGGGCGGCGAGCTCGACGATTCGGCGGCGGTCCCTGCGACGATCGCGCTCGGCGAGACGCACACCGGCCCGGGCGGCGCGTCCGGACGACGTGCGCACGACATCTCGGGTGAGACACTCGCCGACGACGTGGTGCATGTCGCGGTCACCGGCACTCGTCATCGCACCTTGCTGGCGTTTCTCTCGAGCAGCTGCTTGACGTGCCGTGAGTTCTGGGACGCGTTCGGGCGCGCCGACGAGCTCGGACTCCCCGCGGACACGCGCCTCGTCGTCGTCGTCAAGGACGCGCGCGACGAGAGCATCACTGCGCTCCGGGAAGTCGCGCCGCGCGGGCTCGCGGTGGTGATGTCCAGCGTGGCGTGGACGGCCTACGACGTGCCGGGCTCGCCGTACTTCGTGCTCGTCGACGGTGCGGCGGGACGCGTCGAGGGCGAAGGCACCGGTGCGACCTGGCCGCAGGTACGCAACCTCATCGTGCAGGCGGGCGGCGATGCGGCGGATGGTGCGTACGGCCGCGACGGCGCGGCACGAGAGGCCCGGATCGACCGCGAGCTGCTCGCGCACGGCATCGGGCCCGGCGACCCGCTGCTCTACCACGACGGGACGCGTTCGTGAACGCAATGGTCGGGGCCGGCTGTGCACTCGCGTGCGCGGCCGCGATCCGCAGCATGTGGTCACCGTGAGGAGAGTCGATGCTCGCGAGCATCAGCCCGCTCGGTGAGCGGGCCCGGCGCCAGCGCTATGGGGTCACCGTCGCGGCATACGTCGCGGCGTCGACACTCGCGGGCGCCTTGCTGGGCGCGCTGCTCGGCGCGGTGGGCGCGCCGTGGGCCGGCACCCGCGGATCGATGCTCGTGATCGGCGTGCTGGCAATCATCGGCCTGCTGCTCGACGCGCGCGCGTTCGGGCTGCGTGTTCCGGGCCCCCGCCGCCAGGTGAACGAGGACTGGCTCGCGACATACCGGGGATGGGTGTACGGCGTCGGCTTCGGCGCGCAACTCGGATTGGGCGTCGCCACCATCGTCACCGCATCGATCACGTGGTTGGCATTCGCCTGCGCGGCCGCGACCGGGTCGCTCCCGGCGGGCGCGCTCGTCGGCGCGACGTTCGGTCTCGCGCGTGCGCTGCCGGTGCTCGCGACGGCGCGTGCGCATGATCCGTCCACGCTGCGCGCCACACTCGGGCGGCTCGAACGTCTGCGTCCGCCCGCGGCGCGTGTCGCGACCGTGCTGCAAGCCACCTTCGCCGTCGCCCTGCTCGGCGCGATCACGGTGCAGTTCGCATGACGCGGGTCGTCGCGCACGGCTTGGGCGTGACACTGCCCGCGCGGTGGGAAGCCCGCGTCGCACGCCGCCGTGCGTTCGGCGGCACCGTCGGCGGCGCCGTCGGCGGTACGGGCGATCAGCGCGCGCTCGGGGAGACCGTCGAGCGGACGTTCGCCGTGCTCCATCTCGCGAGCTTCCCGCTTCCCGAACATCGCGACGACTTCGGCGGCAACTTCACAACGCGCATGCGCTCGTCGGACGCGTTCGTCGCGCTGTTCGAGTACGGGCCCGACGCCGCACTCCAGCCGTTGTTCAGCGCGCGCGGCGTACCGCGGGTCACCGCCCAGATGTTCTCGCCGAACCGGCTGCAGCAACGGCGGCCCGGCCAGGTCGGCTGCCAGATCTTCTTCAACGCGAGCGCGCGCGCATTCTGCCTGTACGTCGTGGCCGGGAGCCGGGCGTCGCTCCCCCGCATCATCACGCAGGTGAACGGCGCGCTCGGGGACCTCGAAGTGGACGCGATGCCGTGACGCGCCCGGCCGTGTCGGAACGGGTCGTCGCGCGTACTGCCGCGTGGCTGGGACGCCGCATCGGGCGTCGCAGCTTCCTCGTGCGCACCGCGATCGTCGGTTCCGCGCTCGCGGTGAACCCGTGGCGCTTCCTGCTCCGGCCGGGCACCGCGCACGCGGCGGTGTGTGGTCCCGGCGCGGATTGCGGCTCGGGGTGGAGCGCTATGTGCTGCTCGATCAACGGCGGGCAGAACACGTGCCCGCCCGGAACGATCTCGGGTGGATGGTGGAAGGCCGACAACTCCGGCTTCTGCGGGACCGGCCCGCGCTACTACGTCGATTGCAACGCGACGTGCTCGTGCGATTGCGGCGCGAGCGGTGTGTGTGCGCCGGGCTGCCAGAGCTGCGGGTGCCGTTGCAACACGGGCTCGTGCGATGAACGCGCCGTCTGCTGCAACCAGTTCCGGTACGGGCAGTGCCACCAGGAGGTGAAATGCGTCGGCGCGGTCGTGTGCCGCGTCGTCTCGTGCACGCCGCCGTGGCAGTTCGACCCGTCGTGCAGCACCACGAGCGCGACCGCCAACGCCACCGCCTTGCACGACGCCCCGTGCCTGCACGGCGTGCGGGGCGCGGTGGTCGCGTACGGCGCGGCGCCGTACCGGGGCGAACCCAAAGGCGTGTTGCAGGCGCCGGTCGTCGGGATGGATGCGACGCCGAGCGGGAACGGCTACTGGCTCGCGGCATCGGACGGCGGCGTGTTCGCGTTCGGTGACGCCCGCTTCCGCGGGTCCATGGGCGGGACGCGCCTCGACCAGCCCGTCGTCGACATCGCGACGACGCCGAGCGGCAAGGGGTACTGGCTCGTGGCGAGCGACGGCGGCATCTTCGCGTTCGGCGACGCGGACTTCCGCGGGTCGATGGGCGGCATACGCCTCGTGCAGCCCGTCGTCGGCATGGCCGCGACGCCGAGCGGCAAGGGGTACTGGTTGGCGGCGTCGGATGGCGGGGTGTTCTCGTTCGGGGACGCGAAGTTCCACGGGTCGATGGGCGGCATTCCGCTCGCGCAACCCGTCGTCGGCATGGCGGCGACGCGGAGCGGCGACGGGTACTGGCTCGTCGCCGCTGACGGCGGCATCTTCACCTTCGGGGACGCGAAGTTCCACGGGTCGATGGGCGGAATACGCCTCGCGCAACCCGTCGTCGGCATGGCGGCCGCGCCGGGCGCCAAGGGGTACTGGCTCGTCGCCGCCGACGGGGGCGTGTTCACGTTCGGCCGTGCCAAGTTCTTCGGCAGCCTCGGCCTCGACGCGTCCGCCCGCGCCGTCGACATGGACGATCGCCCGAACGGCGACGGCTACTGGATCGCGGCCTCCACCGCGCCGTAAATCATGGGGTTCTTGCGAGTGTCGGCGACACATGTTGTCGTCAGACCTCGCAAGAATCTACTTGTGCAAGTGCCTACTGGCGAAGGCTTCGATCTGGGGTTCGCCGGTGCCGGGCCAGCCGCAGACGAGGTATTCGAAGCCGGCCTTTTCCCATTCGTCGATCAGGCCCGCGGCTTCGTCGAGGTCGTCGAGCGACAACGATCCCGCTCGCGTGATCTCGGACGGGCCGCGGCCCGCGGCCTCGGCAAACTCGCTCAGCCGCTGCGACTTCTGCGTCATGTAGCCGACCGGACCGAACGAGTGCCACACGTCGGCATAGCGCGCCGCGATGGGCATCATGCGCTTCTCACCCGAGGCCCCGACCCAGATCGGCGGGTGCGGCTGCTGCACGGGGCGGGGACGCAACGTCGCACCTTGCGTCGAGAAGTGCCGCCCCTCGAAGGTGAAGTCGTCGGTCGTGAGCAGGCCCCGCACGATCTGCAGCGCCTCTTCGAACGCGTCGACCCGTTCGCGCAGCGCCGGGAACGGGATCCCGAGCTCGTCATGCTCCTTGTCGAACCAGGCCGCGCCATACGACAGCTCGAGACGGCCGTTCGACGCGTGGTCGATCGTGATCGCCTCCGCCGCGTACACCGCCGGGTGCCGGTACGTCATGCCGGCGATGAGGATGCCCATACGCACGCGTGAGGTGTGGCCGGACAGCGCCGCAAGCGTCGTCTGTGCCTCGAAGCACTCGCCCGGCCCGTCGCCATACATCGGCTGGAAGTGGTCGAACCCCCAGACGCCGTCGAAGCCGAGCTGTTCGGCGAACTGCGCGCGGGCCACCACCTCGTGGAACGGCACGCGCTGCTGGGCGATGTCGAGACCAAATCGCATCCGGGTCGTCTTTCTAGGAGAACTTCGTGTGCGGCCGTTCGGTGCGCTCACCGTCAATGACGAGGTCCACCCGCTCGTTGTAGAACGACACGAGCCCGATGATGCGCTCGCTCTCGGGGAGCGCGGTGGGATACGACCACGCGATGTCTTTCTCCAGACGGTCGCCGATCCGCGCCGACCAGTACTCGGCCGTCCCCTTGTACGGGCACTGCGACGTCGTGTCGGTCGGTTCGAGCAGCTCCATGCGCACGTCGACCTTCGGGATGTACCACCGCGGCGGCAGTCCGGTCTCGAACAGCACGCGCGCGTGCGTCGAGTCGGCGAGCAAGACACCGTCGAGCTCGACTTGTACGTGGCGCGAGGTCGACAGGATGTCGACACGCGTGTACGGACTGCGTGGATGCACGATCACTTCCTCGTCCTCTTCGAACCACGCATCCATCGCGTGCCAGTCGAAGCGGATCGCGTCCCGCAGCTCCTCGAACGGCGAATCGGTGTACTGCCACGCGGCGTCCTTGCGCTCGACGTCGTCGACCTTCACCGTGAAGTGGCGGGCGTCGCCCCGGCTCGGCGAGTGCGTGACCGTGTCGGTGGGCACCAGCAGATCCATGCGCACGTCGGCCACGGGCACGTAGTACGCCGGGTAGTACGGCACCTCCCACACGAGCAACGCGTGGGTCGTGTCGGCGACCGCGACGCCGCGCACGTACGCCCGCACACGCTTGGCGCTCGGCTCGACCTTGACCCGTCCTCGCGGCGCGTGCGGTTCGGTGGTCACGGGGCGGCCAACCCCCCGGCGTGCCCGTCGATTCCCCCCGCCCACCCGAACATGCGTGGCAGACGGCCCTTATGGGGCCGTGACTCACGCATGTTCGTGGTTTGCTGCGGTCCGGCGTTGGGGTCCGATCGTTGCCCGCGGGTCCTTGGCCGACGCCCGGCCGGCCTCGATGACCGCGAACCGCTCGGTCGCGGCGCCGAGGGCGATCGCGACGCCACCGACGCGGGTGACCAACCGGCCCGCCCCGCCGGCGCGCATGCTTGCCCCGCCGGCACACATCCCCGCACCGGCGACCGACAACCGCGTGGCCGCCCGGCGGAGGCGTCCGGCCCGCCCCTCGGTGTAGGCGGTGCCGACATCGTCCGGCAACGACTTCTCCAACCTCGAGAACAACGCCATCTCGGCCGCGACACCGCCCAGCGCGAGGCGACACGCGGGCGCCGCGTCGGGAACGAGCGCGGCCGCGACACCGCCGGCTGATGCGGCCGCGCCTGCCGCGAACAATCCCGGCAGGATCGTGCGTGCCCCGTGCCACGCGGGGACCGCGGTGTCGGCGACGAGGACGCCCGTGTACGTCGCCACCGCGGGCGCAAGCGCGGCGGCGCTCCACGTCGCGATCTTCCCGAGCAGCGGCGCGCGATCACTCACGTCCGACAGCGCGGCGACACCGACCGCGGGGCCGTACGCGGCGAGCAGCCACGAGCCCGTGTTCATCGGCGACGACGGCCGGAAGACCCGCAACATGTGATGAAAGCGTTCGGGCCGGCCGAGGTCCGCGACGAGCCCGACTGCGCCGCCGCTCAGTGCCGCCAGCGCGGTCACCCGCGCCGCGCGGCCGAGGCGCGCATCACCGATCGCGTCGGCGCCCGCCGCGAGCAGCGACGATCCCCCGGCCAGGCCGCCCAGGAAGAAGTACGACGGGATCCAGAACCGCCACGTCGGCGCCTTCAGCACCGGCCGGTCGTAGTAGGTGCGCAGCTCGTCGGTGTCCACGGTCACCGACGACGCCCCATGAATGCGAGCGCGACGCCGGCGACGAGCGCGGCACCGGACGCAGCGGCCGCGCGCCACGCCGACGCGAGGTCGCGCGTCGGCACCACGGGATCGGGCGGGAGTCCGTATACCTCGGGTTCGTCGAGGAGCAGGAAGAACGCGCCCGCGCCCCCGATGCCGTCGTTCTCGTCGTCGAGGTAGAGCCGCGCCGACGACACGCCCCGCTCGTGCAGCTCCTCGACGCGGTCCCGCGCGCGGAGCCGTAGCTCGTCGAGCGGACCGAACTGGATCGACGCGGTCGGGCACGCCTTCGCGCACGCGGGCTCGAGTCCGCCGTGCAGCCGGTCGTAGCACATCGTGCACTTCCAGGCGCGGCCGTCCCGCTCGCGCTGGCCGATGACCCCGAACGGGCACGCCGAGACGCAGTAGCCGCACCCGTTGCACACGTCGGCCTGCACGACGACCGTGTCGAACTCGGTGCGGAAGATCGCGCCGGTCGGGCACACGTCGAGACAGGCGGCGTGCGTGCAGTGCTTGCACACGTCCGACGACATCAGCCAGCGCAGACCCGGCTCCGACACCGTCGCGTCGGGCACGACCTGCTCGATGAACGCGACATGCCGCCAGGTGTCCGCGCTCAGCTCGCCCGTGTTGTCGTAGGACATGCCGAGGAAGTCGAAGCCGTCGGCGGGGACGTCGTTCCACTCCTTGCACGCGACCTCGCACGCCTTGCACCCGATGCACAACGTCGTGTCCGTGAAGAACCCAACCCGCTCCGGTGCGTCCGCACGGTCGGTCATGACGCCGACCCCGGTCCGCGCGGGCGGCGGCCCGGGCGGATGTCGCACGTCGCCGCCTTCACCTCTTGGATGTGCACGTTCGGATCCAGGGCAAGGGGGAACAGATCGTTGGCGGCGTCGCCGGTCGAGAGACCGCGCGTCCCCCAGTGGTACGGCAAACCGACCTGGTGCACAGTGTGGCCCTGGAGACGCAGCGGCCGGACGCGATCGGTCACGAGCACGCGCGCTTCGATCGCGGTGCGCGCGGTCGAGATCGTCGCCCATCCGCCGTGTTGGAGACCGCGCTCCCGTGCGAGCTCGGGGCTGACCTCGCAGAACATCGCGGGTTGGAGCTCGGCGAGGTGCGCGAGTGTGCGGCTCATCCCGCCCGCGGTGTGATGCTCGGTGACGCGATACGTCGTGGCGACGTACGGGTACTGCGCGCGATCGTTGTACGGGTTCTCCTTGCGGAAGAACAGGTCACGCGCCGGGTTCGCCTGCTGCGAATACAGGGGATTGGTCACGGGCGACTCGTGCGGCTCGTAGTGCGCGGGCAACGGACCGTCGACGAGACCGGCCGGTGCGAACAACCAGCCGACGCCGTCGGCCTGCATGATGAACGGCTCGTCGCCCGCGGTCGCTTCGCCGGCGCGGGCCCCGGGATCGGGCTCGTAGTCGGGCGGCTTGTGGAGGTCGAAGTCGGGCACGTCGGCGCCGGTCCATTCGTGCTGCGCCGCGTCCCACCACACGTACTGCTTGCGTGTCGACCACGGCTCCCCCGACGGCGCGGCCGACGCCCGGTTGTAGAGCAGTCGCCGGTTCGCGGGCCACGCCCATCCCCACTCCGGCGCCACCCAAGACTGCTCGCGCGCCGGCTTGCGGCGCGCGACCTGGTTGACGCCGTCCGCGTAACACCCGCAATAGATCCAACAACCGCACGCGGTCGACCCGTCGTCCTTCAACTGCGTATACGAAGACAGCGGACGATCGCGGTCGTCCCAACCGTTGATCTCGCGCAGCACGGCATCGGCCGAGGGATCTTCGGTCGCACCGGCGACAGGATAGTTCCACGTCAGGTCCAGCAACGGTCGATCCCGCTCCAACGTGGACGCGTGCAGCTTCTCCCGGATGATGCGACCGAGGTGGTACGCGAACCAAAGGTCCGAGCGACAATCACCGCTCGGCTCCACCGCCTGGTGACGCCACTGCAGCAGCCGCTGCGTGTTCGTGAACGTGCCGGGCTTCTCGGTGTGCGCGGCCGCGGGCAGCAGGAACACCTCGGTCCCGATGTCCTCGCTCCGAAACTCACCGCGTTCGATCTCCGGCGCGTCGTACCAGAACGACGCCGATTCGATCTCGTACAGGTCGCGCACCACGAGCCAGTCGAGCTTCGCCAAAGCGCGGCGGTGCAACTTCGCATGCGCGGAGCCGACCGCGGGGTTCTCGCCGAGCAGCAAGAATCCGTTGACCCATCCGTCGAGCATGCCGAGCACCGACTGATAGGTCGAGTGATCGCCCGTGATGCGCGGCAGGTAGTCGAAGCAGAAGTCGTTCTCCGCCGTCGCCGCGTCACCCCACCATGCCTTCAACAGGCTGACGGTGTACGCCTTCATGTTTCCCCAGTAGCCGGTGGGCGACGAGTCCTCTTCCACGAACGTGTCGAGGTCGTGGTGCTCGGCCGCGTGCGGCATGGGGATGTAGCCGGGCAGGATGTCGTACAACGTCGGGACGTCGGTGGAGCCTTGAATCGACGCATGCCCGCGCAGCGCCATGATGCCGCCGCCGGGCCGGCCGATGTTGCCGAGCAACAGCTGGATGATCGCCGCGGTGCGGATGTACTGCACCCCGACGGTGTGCTGGGTCCAGCCGACCGCGTAGCAGAACGCGCTCGTGCGCTCCGGTCCCGAGTTCGCACACAATGCTTCGGCGACGCGCTCGAAGAGCTCACGCGGCACCCCGCACGCGTCCTCGACCACCTCGGGCGTGTAGCGCGCGAAGTGCCGCTTGACGATCTGGAACACGCACTGCGGGTGCTCGAGCGTCGGGTCCGAGTGCGGCGGACGATCGCCCTGGGTCGCGCCGTGGCTGCCCGCCGCCTGGCCGTGCGCGCCCGCCACCTCGCGGCTGCCGGCCGACGCCCCCGTCGGCATGTCCTTGTACTGCCAGCTCGTGTTGTCGTACGCGCGCTGCTGCGGGTCCCAGCCCGAGAACAGCCCGTCGAGATCCTCGGTGTCGCGGAACTCGTCCTCGATGATGGTCCCCGCGTTCGTGTACCGGCCGACGTAGTCGCGGAACTCGCGCCCGTTGCTGATGATGTAGTTCACGATGCCGCCGAGGAATGCGATGTCACTGCCGGCCCGCAGCGGCACGAACACGTCGGCGACCGCGCTCGTGCGCGTGAACCGCGGGTCGACGTGGATGACGGTTGCGCCGCGCTCCTTCGCCTCCATCACCCACTGGAACCCGACCGGATGGCACTCGGCCATGTTCGAGCCCATGATCACGATGCAGTCGGAGAACTGCAGATCCTGTTGGAAGGTCGTGGCACCGCCGCGGCCGAAGGACGTCCCCAAACTGGGGACAGTGGACGAGTGTCATATGCGCGCCTGGTTCTCGATCTGCAAGGCACCGAGCGCGGTGTACAGCTTCTTCAGGAGATAGTTCTCCTCGATGTCGAGCGTCGCGCCACCGAGGTGCGCGAACCCGAGGGTGCGGCGCACCGGCACGCCGTCCTCGTTCACGTCCTGCCACGTGCGGGCGCGCGTCTCGATGATGCGATCGGCGATCATGTCCATCGCCCGGTCGAGCGGCAGCTCTTCCCACTCGGTGCCGTGCGGCCGCCGGTACTTCACCGTCGCGAGGCGACCGGAACTGCTCACGAGTGAGCGGCTCGCGGCACCCTTCGGGCACAAGCGGCCTCTCGAGATCGGGCTGTCGGGATCGCCTTCGATGTCAGTGACGCGCTCGTCCTTCACATAGACGAGCTGGCCGCACCCGACCGCGCAGTACGGACAGATCGATTGCACGACACGGTCCGCGTCCTCGGTCCGCGGGTGCAGCCGTTGCGTCTGCGGCGACGCGACGCTGGCGCCGTGCCCGCGCGCATCGCGCGCCCGGAGCTGGCGGACGACCGGCCACCGGCCGAAGAGATCGCCGAGGCGGATCGACACGGGCGGCGGCTACCCGCGGCGCGCGGAGGCGAAACGTCGGGCCATCAGGCGCGCGTGTCAACGATCAGCAGACTGCACGGGCAGTGGTGCGACACCTTGTTCGGCACGCTGCCGAGCACGAACCGGCGCACGCCGCTCATCCCGCGGTTGCCGACGACCAGGAGGTCGGCCTTCACCTGTTCGGCGAGATCGAGCAGCGCGTCCGACGCGTCGCCGGGCATCTGGTGCGTCTCGACCTTCACGCCCGCGGCCCTGGCTTGCGCGGCGGCGCGCTCACACACCTGCCGGCTGTCGTCTTCGATGCCGCGGTTGACCTGCGCGATGTCGAAGGTCGGCGCCCCGACGCTTGCCGCCTGCCCGAGCTGGGCCGCCGAGACCAGCCGGTGCGCGTGCACGACGTGCAGCGTCGCGCCCTCGTGCCCCGCCAGCTCGATCGCCTTGCCGAGCGCGACCGAAGCCGTCTCCGATCCGTCCGTTCCGACCACGATGACGTCGAACACCGATCCCCCTCTCGTTGCGCGGGAGCGTACTCCGAGGACCCATGCGCCGGGGGGCCGGCCGGACCGCTGTTTCCGGCTCGACCCCCTCGGCTCACCGACACGTCACGCGTCACGCGTCACGTGTCAACTCCCAGTTCGGCAAATCAGGTGTGCTGGCTCTGGCTCGCAGACTGACCGGTACCGTTCCAGTTCGACGACGACGAATCAGTGTTCGCGTTGTTCCCCTGGTGGACGTCACCGTTGTTACTGCCGAAGCTGAGCACCGAGATCGGCGCGTTGACGTTGACCTGCTTGGTCTGCGCGTAGGACGTTGCGTCCTGGTCGGTCCCGTTCGAGACCGAGCCCTTCTGCACCGCGCGCTTCCCGCCGTCAGCACCGCGCCCGTCCTTGCCGGACACGTCTTGGCGCTGATCGGCCTGCTGGTACGTCTCGTTGCCGTTCTCCGACTTGGACCGCGTGCCGGCTTGGTTGTACTGGTCAACCTCACCGTTGTTGCTCCCGAAGCTCAAGATCGAGATGGGAACGTTCACGTTGGTCTGGCGAGTCTCGGCGCTGGAGTTCGCGTGTTGCTCCGTCCAGTTGTCGACCGTGCCGTCTTGCTTGGCACCGTCGTTGCCGTGACCCTCTTCGGACCGCTTCCCGTCGTCGGACCGCTTCCCCTTCTCGCGGCGGTCACAGTCGTTGCGCTTGTGCTCGGGCTTGTGGCCCTCGCGCTTGTGACCGTGTCCGTGACCCTGGTCCTCGACGTGCTGGTCCTGATTCAGGGCCTGTGACGTCTTGTTCCCATTCGACGAGCTGGAGTCGGTGTCTGCCTTGTTGAACTGATCGACCTTGCCGTTGTTGGTGCCGACCGCGAAGAGCGAGAACGGCGTGTTCTTGTTCTTCTGTGGCGTCTCGGCGGACGAATCGGCGTGCTGTTCGGTGCCGTTGTCCACCTTGCCGTATTGGCTCACACCATCGTCGGGTCGATGAGTGTTGTTGGACTGAGTCGCAACGCTGGTTCCGGCGCCGAGGATCAGCGCACAGAACGCGGTCGCGGCGAAGCCCAACCATTTGGACCGTCGCATTGCATGTCTCCTTGAATCGAAGGAATCTGGTCTGGTCTTGGATGCGCGAACGCGCGTTAGCCAGGCCGTTCGATCAAGGACGCGAGGAAGATCGACTGTCCGACGCCGGTCGCGAACCGGAACCGTCGGCCGCGAAGGGAAGCCACAGCGGCGACAGCCACGAGGACTGCCAGGCCTCCCCCGGAAGTGCGTCCCAGACCTCCCGGCGCGTGCGGGAGCGGGACGGGCGAAGGGAACGACGCGGGCAGTGCCGTGAACGGCACCGCCGGCAGCGCCGGGAACGAGATGCGCAGTGACGACCGCGACGGGAAGCTCCCGGCCGTCGCCGTGAGATGCCGCGCGAAGCCGGCAGTTGCGTCGCCGGCGACTTGCGCGACCGCGGTCGCGATGACGTGCGCGACCGCGGTCGCAGACGGCCCGCGCGGCGCGGTCTCCAGCACCGGGATCGCGGGTGGCGTGAGAGGCGCCGGCGGAAGGAGCGGCCGGACGATGCCGGCGGCAGGCCGCAGCACGGGCGCAACGGTGTCGATCACCGGTTGCAGCACCGGCTGCAGCGTGTTGACGGCCGGCTGCAGGACCGGCGTCGCAGTGTTGACGACTGCATTCGTCACGGTCCCGACCGCCGGCGCGGCGGTGTTCGTGACCGGCTTCGCGGTGTGGGCGACGGGCGCGAGCACGTGCGCCACCGGTGCGGGGACCTCCAGCGCGTGCGCGCGCTTGCCTTCGTACACCGACCAGAGCAGCGCGATCGTGAGACCTGCGGCCGCGACCAGGAGCAGTCGCATGATCACCGCCGGGCGAATACTCACCACTCGGCCGAACCCCCCACGTACGTGCTCCATACGGGCGCCCACCCGCGAACGAAACAGCGCTACCCGCGCCACGAGGTGCAGTAACCGACGGTTTCCCGACAGCTCGTGACACCGGGCAGAATCGCGGCATGCCGAAACGGGATCCGGTGGCCGAGGTGCGACGTCTTTGTCTGGCGTTTCCCGAGGTCAGCGAGCGTTTGAGCCACGGCGCGCCGAGCTGGTTCATCCGCGACAAGAAAACATTGGCAACCGTCTGGGACGACCATCACGGCGATGCAATTCTGGGTTTGATCTGCGCGGCGCCGCCGGGCGTGCAACAGCAACTCGTCGACGAAGAACCCGACCGTTTCTACGTCCCGCCCTACGTGGGGCACCGCGGCTGGATCGGTGTACGGCTCGATCGCAAGGTCGACTGGCAGGAGATCAAGCAGATCCTCGCCGACTCCTATCGCTGCGTCGCCCCCGCCAAGCTCGCCGCCCAACTGGACGCCTGAACCGGTTGGCGGGCGTGTGTTGAGGCTCGAAATCGAAAATCGAGCCTCAAACACGCCTCAGGAACTCCAGGATCGCGGCGGTGAACTCGGGTTTGGCGACTGCGGAGAGGTGATCGCCGGGAACGGTGCGCGCAATCGCGTTCGGGATGCGCGCGGCGAGCTCGTCCGGCGGTCCGGCGAGCGTGTCGTCCACCCCGGCGACGACGAGGGTCGGGACACGGATCTCGTCCAATGGGCCCGCGGCCGCATGGCGGGGGACGCGCTGGATCGCGGCGAGCGCGTCCAGGTCGTTGCCACTCCGCTCCGCGAACCGGCGAAAGGCACGGGCCGACCGGTCGCCGATCTTCGTACCCGGCGACGCCGAGAGCGCGCTCGCGATCAACGCGCGATTCAACGGACGGCCGGACACGAGCCGTCCCCCGATGCCGCCGAGCACGAGCGACCGGACGCGGGGCTCGGTCGGGACGAAGCGGGTCGCGACGATCGCGCCCATCGAGTAGCCGACGACGTCGACGGCCGTGATCCCGAGGTGACCAAGGAGGGCGGAGGCATCGTGGACCATTGCCTGGTTCTCGTACGCGGCCGCATCATGCGGCTTGCCCGACGCGCCATGACCGCGGGCGTCGTACAGGATCACCCTCCGACCCGCGGCCACCAATGCGTCGGCGACGCCGGGCGCGATCCAGTTCCCGGCCGCGTCGGCCGCGAAGCCGTGCATGAGGAGCGTGTCCGGTCCGGTGCCCATGACCGTGAACGCGATCTCGAGCCCGTCGAACGATGCGAAGCGGTCCATCGTCACGCCCGGTGATGCTTGCTCCGCTTCCGGCCCGGGTGCAAACGTTCGCCAGTGCAGCCCCTCGACACGCGGGTGATCCGGTTGGCGGACGGCCGCGATCTCGCCTGGCTGGAGCTCGGCGACTCCGATGGCCGACCCGTGTGCATCTTTCACGGCGCGCCCGGGAGTGCCGGCCAGTTCGTCCCGGTCAGCGCCGCGGCGACCGACGCGCACGTCCGCCTGATCTCCTTGGACCGGCCCGGCTACGGGCGTAGCAGTTACCACCCGCGGCGCACGTACGCGGACTTCGCGGAAGACATCGCCCAGCTGGCCGACCATTTGGGCGTCGACACGTTCGCCGTCGCCGGTCATTCGAGCGGCGGTCCGCACGCGGCCGCGTGCGCGCGCTTCCTTCCGCGTCGGGTCACGGTGTGCGGCCTCATCAGCGGGGCTGCGCCCGCGCTGGGACTCGACGATCCCGCGCTCACCGAAGGCATGCTCGTGAACAACCGGGTGGTCGACGCAGTGTGCCGGAGCTGGCCCGTGTCGTGGGACCCGGTCGCGGTCGGTCTCTGGAGGGTGCTCGTGCGTCCGGTGGCCGCCGCGGTCCTCGCCCGTTCCCGCAACAGGCCGGAGCGAGCGGTCGACGTGTTCCTGTCGAAGTTGCCGGCGCCGGACGACGCCGTGATGGCGCGACCGGAGATCCGAGCGAGCATCCTCGAGGAGGTCCGCTTCGTGTCCGCCGACATCGGGCGCTCGACGATGCAGGACATGGCGATCGGGGTGCGCGACTGGGGTTTCCGGCTCGAGGACATCGCGGTGCCGGTGCACCTCTGGCACGGCGACCGCGATCGCAACATCCCGATCGGCCAGGGCAGGCTCCAAGCCGCGCTGATCCCGAACGCCACGATGCACACGTGTCCCGGCGAAGGGCACGCGCTCTACGTCGACCACATGCGCGAGATCCTCGAGACGCTGACCAGCGCACCGGACGCGCGCCGGATGTAGCGTTTCGCAACTCGCTCCGGGAGGCACTGCATGCACCGCCGCATGGTCGCCGTCGTCGTGTGCTTGGCGTTCGTCACGAGCGGGTGTGGCGCCCGGTTCAAAGGTCACGAGGAGTCGGGCGCGCCGGCGGGCGCACCGGTGGCGAGCGGTCCCGCGGCAACGTCGCCGCCCACGACCGTCGGCAGTGGCGAGACCGGGCCGGGCCCGACGACGGGCATCACCGCCACCGAGATCAAGATCGGGTACCTGTTGCCGATCACGGGCGCGGCGCCGATCCCCGTGCAGTTCGACAAGGGCGTCAACGCCTATTGGAACTACCTCAACGCGCGCAACGGCATCGCCGGCCGCAAGGTGAAGGTGGTCATCGAGGACACGCAGTCGCAGGCCGAGGTCGGCAAGGACAAGGCCAAGAAGCTGATCGAAGAGGATCACGTCTTCGCGGTGGTCGTGCTCGACCGCCTCGAGAACCAGCAGGCGATCGGCGAATACCTGAACTCCCGGAAGGTCCCGAACATCGAGATCCAGACGCCGGCGAACCTCGCGGCGGATCAGGTATGGACGTTCGGGGTCACGATCGACCACGCGGTGCAGGGCAAGCTCGTCGCGGACTACTTCGTCAAGGTCCTGGGCGCCAAGAAGGTCGCGATCGTGTCGGAGAACACCCCGACCCTCGATCCCGGCCGCAACGAGTTCACCAAGGAGGTCAAGGCGCTCAACGCGGACCTCGCGTACGCCAAGACGGTGGAGGGCCAGCAGAACGACTTCTCGAACGAGGCGCTCGCGCTGTCGAACTCGGGCGCGACCGCGGTCTGGCTCTATATGGCGCCGACGACCGCAGCCGCGCTCGCGAACCAGGCCGATTCGACGGGCTTCCATCCCACGTGGTTCGCCAACTCGATCTCGTGGGCGTTCGACCTCACGTTCGCGGTCGGGCCGAAGTCGTTGAAGGGCGCCCACGCGTTCAGCCCGTGGCTCCCGCTCGCCGATCCGCGCACCGACACGTACAAGAAGGCGTACGTGGCACAAAACCCGGGCGCGACGCCCGACGATCTCGGCCTCGTCGGCTGGGGCGTGGGACAGATCGTGGCGAAGGGACTGCAGGACGCCAAGCCGACCCTCGGCCAGAACTCGTTCCGGGACGCGGTGCAGCACATGCACTTCCGGCCCGACATCTGGGCGCCGATCGCGTTCGACGACGGCGTGCGCGAAGGTGCCAATGTCGTCGCGGTGCTGAAGGAAGACGGCGGCCACTGGGTGCTCGAGCACGACTTCACCGGGGGGTTCTGAGCCGTGCTGGCCCGGATCATCACGGGCCTGTCGGCGGGCGCGGCCTATGCGCTCGTCGCCGTCGGCGTCGTGTTGATCTTCAAGTGCACGCGCGTCCTCTCGATCGCGCAAGGTGAAATCGGCGCCTTCGGGTTCTTCATCGGCTTGCGCTGGGCGGCGCGGGGCATCCCGGGGCTCGGCTGGCATCCGGCGCGCTTCGCCACGCTGGTGATCGCGGTCGTCATCGGTGCGCTGCTCGGTGGACTGATCGAACGGATCGTGATCCGTCCGCTCGTCGACCGGCCGCCGCTCGATGCGCTCATCGCCACGCTCGGGATCGCGCTGTTCCTCGCCCTCCTCGAAAAGGAGCTGTTCGGCACCGCGACGCAGTTCGCGCCGTCACCGGTCGGCGAGTGGAAGGTCACGGTGCTCGGTGCCACGCTCATCGCGCCGCGCATCGTCGCGCTCGCGGCGGCCGCCGTCGTCGCGCTCGCGATCTATCTGTTCTTCTCGCGCACGCGGTTCGGGCTCGCAGTGCGCGCCACCACGGGCGACAGCACCGTCGCGCAGTTGATGGGCGTCCGGGTGAACCGCGTGTATCGCTTCGCGTGGGTGGCGGCGGGCGCGCTGGCCGGCCTCGCCGCCGCGCTGCTCGGACCCGCGTTCGGTGGGCTCACTCCGTTCGCGATGACGAAGTTCTCACTCCGCGCCCTCGCGGGCGCGGTGATCGGCGGCCTCGACTCGATCTGGGGCGCCATCTTCGGAAGCCTGCTGGTCGGTGTGCTCGAAGCGGTCGTCGGTGGGCAGTTCACGACCTCGGGCACCGCGGAGCTCTCGGTGCTGCTGCTCGTCATCGCGACACTCGTCATACGGCCGCAGGGCCTGCTCGGCACCGAAGGCGCGACCTGAGGTGCCGGCATCACGCGTTGCCACGGTGATCGTCGTGCTCGCCGCGATCGGCGGGTCGTTGCTGCTCGGCGACGTGAAGCTGTCGATCCTCGTCGGCGTGATCGTGACCGCGATCGCGGCGCTCGGGCTGGACGTCCTGGTCGCGCGCACCGGCGAGCTCTCGCTCGCCCACGCCGCCTTCCTCGGTATCGGCGCGTTCACCGCCATCAACGTCGGCAGCCGCGGTGCGCCGTGGCCGGTGGCGATCCTTGTCGCGGTCGCGACGACTGCCGCGGCCGCCACCATCGCCGGCCTGCCGTCGCTGCGCATCCGCGGCCTCCAGGTCGCGATCACCACACTCGCGTTCCAGGGGTTCGCCGACGTCTTCCTGTTCACGCGCACCGACGTCACCGCCGCTGGCCGCACCTGGGAACGGCCGAGCTTCTTGCGCACCGACATTCGGCTGTATCTCTTCGCGTTGGTGCTGCTCGCGCTCGTCCTCGTCGTCCGCCACCGTGTCGCGGTGACCAAGGCGGGCCGAACGTTCCTCGCGGTGCGCGACATCGAGGACCGGGCGCGGGTCTTCGGGGTCGAGCCCGGCCCGAGCAAGCTGCTCGCGTACGCGATCTCGGGCGCGATCGTCGGCTTGGGCGGCAGCCTGTTCGCCCTCAAGGCGGGATCGATCAGCGCCAAGGACCCCTTCCTGCTGCTCGAGTCACTGCAGCTGGTCGCGATCCTCGTCGTCGGCGGCACCGGTTCCGCGGCCGGGATCGTGACCGCAGCCGTGGTGGTGAAAGGACTCCCGCAGTTCATCTCGACGATTCCGTTCACGGATCTGAAAGCCGACCGCATCGTGCCCATCGGGTCCGCGGCGCTGCTCGTGGTCGCGGTCGTCGTCGCGCCGGAGGGAATCGGCGGCCTGTACCGCGCGGCGGGCCGGCTTCTCGATCGTATGGTCGGCGGCGGACGCGAGCGACCGGAACCGCGGCCGCGCGTCGTCGACGCAGACGCCGCGGATGCTGCGCTGCTCCCGCACGTCGAGCGTCAGCTCTCGTTGCGCATGCCGGTGTCCGCGCTGCTGGAGGCGCACGACGTGCGCGTCGAGTACGGCGGCGTGAGCGCGCTCGATGGCGTCTCGCTCGAGGTGCGCAGAGGTGAGATCGTCGGCCTCATCGGCGCCAACGGTGCCGGCAAATCCACGTTCTTCAATGCCGTGTCGGGGCTCGCGCCGGTCACGGGCTCCATTCGCTTCCGCGGCGTCGAGCTGGTCGGCCGTCCCGCATCGATCCGGAGCGCGCTCGGCACCGCGCGCACGTTCCAGGACCTCGGGCTGGTGCGCGCCGAGAGCGTGCAGGAGAACCTGCTGCTCTCCCAGACGTGGCTGGCGCGCTACGCCGCGGCGGTCGGCATCCTCGGACTCGGCGGCTCGGTGCGGACCGAGCACGAGCTGCGCCGGCGTGGCGGCATCGCCCTCGAAGTCTTCGGGCTCGATCATCTCGCGCGCGAGCGCGTGGGCTCGCTGCCGTACGGCACGATGCGCATCGTCGAGATCGCGGCGGCCGTCGCGGCCGGGCCCGACCTGCTGTTGCTCGACGAGGCAACCGCCGGGCTCGGCCCCGAGGAGTCCCATGCGCTCGGCGACCGCTTTCTCGCCATCCGGGACGAGCTCGACCTGACGCTCGTCATCGTCGAGCACCACGTGCCGCTCGTCGCGCGCGTGTGCGACTACGCGTACTGCCTCGAGTCGGGTGTCCTCATCGCCGAAGGCAAGCCCCTCGACGTGACGGCCGACCCGCGGGTCGTGGAATCGTTCCTCGGCGCCGGCGCCGCGAGCGGCGGGGTCGGGCAATGAATGGCGCGCCGGTGGAGACGCTGTTGGCCGTCGAGAACCTGTGCTCGGGCTACGGATCGTTGCAGGTGCTGTTCAACGTGGACCTCGACGTGCGCGCCGGAGAAGTGGTTGCGCTGATGGGCTCCAACGGCGCCGGCAAGACCACGACACTGCGGGCGATCACGGGTCAGCTGCGAAAGACGGGTGGTCGCGTCCGCTTCGCCGGTCAAGACGTGACGCGCGAACGCACCGAATCGCTCGTCGCGCGCGGCATCAGCGTCGTGCCCGAAGGACGCGGCATGCTCCGTGATCTCACCGTGGCGGAGAACCTCGAGATGGGCGGCTACGCGATCCGCGACCGCCGCGCGGTGGCGGAGGCGACCGACCGCGCGTACGCATCGTTTCCGATCCTCGGCGAGCGGCGCGAGCAGAAGGCGGGGCGATTGTCGGGCGGCCAGCAGCAGATGCTCGCGGTCGCCCGCGCGTTGATGAGCAGCCCCCGGCTCTTGCTCGTCGACGAGGCGTCGCTCGGTCTGTCGCCGGTCATGACCGAGACGGTGTTCGCGCTGATCGCCGACGTGCGACGGACGTCGGGCACCGCGGTGCTGCTCGTCGAGCAGAACGCGGGCGCCCTCGACCTCGCCGACCGGGCGTTCGTGCTCGAGAAGGGCCAGGTCGTCGACCGCGCCGAGGGCGCCGAGATGCGCGCCATGCAAGGCCGGCTCCGCGACGCGTACCTCGGCAAGCGCGCCACCGGATAAAGGGCCGGCATCGACATGCAAATGCGATTTCCGATCACGTGCAGGAGGATCATCTGTGACTGACACCACTGGCCGCTGGCGGCTCGTCGTCGGTGTGGCGTGTCTCGCCGCGGCGGCCGTCGTCGGCATCGTCGGCTACATGAAGCTGAGCCTCGAGCCGTCGCTCAACCATCAACTCCCCTATCTCGCGTCCGCGGGCATGGCGTTGGTGCTGCTGTCGGCGATCGGTGTCAGCCTCGTGGTGACCGATCAGCTCCGCACCGACGACCTCCACACCCAGGAGCTGACCGCGGCGATCCAACGGCTGGCCGACGCGCTCGCGCCCGACGTCGAACGCCCGGCCCGCCGCGACTGAGGGTTCGCGTTACGCGGGCGGCGCGACGTCCGGGAAGTACTGGACTTCGACGGCCAGCGGCAGCAGGTGCTGGAACCGGATCGTCCGGAAACCGCCCTCGGTCGTCGACTCCGGCGGGAGCGTGATCTGCGGATGCTTCGTCCGGAGCTCGTGCACCACGTGGTCGAGGTCGTCGGCGGAGCGTACGAGCACGCCGAAGTGCTCGTAGCCCGTGGCGCTCATCGCGTCGTCCCGCTCGCGCACGTTCACGTAGCACCCGCGCCCCACCGCGATCGTGAGGCGGTCGGGCAGGCGCAGCGCCTCCATCTCACGCCACCCCAGCAGCGCGCCGTAGAAGTCGAGCACTTCCTTGCGGTACGCGTCCGTCAACGTTCCCGGCGGCACGCTCATCGCAACATGGCTGAGGCTGTGCGTCTTCATCGTCAGCTCCCCGTTCAGTCGACCTCGGCGATCAGCTCGATCTCGACCGCGATCCCGTATGGCAGCGCGGCGACGCCGATCGCCGTGCGCGTGTGCCGGCCCGCGTCGCCGAACACGTCGACGAGCACGTCCGAGCAACCGTCGATGACCGCGGGCGTGTTGTCGAAGCCGGGCCCGACGTTCACCATGCCGAACACCTTCACGATGCGCCGCACGCGGTCGAGGTCACCGAGCTCGGCGCGCATCGTCGCGATCATCGACAGCGCGGTCAGGCGCGCCGCTTCCCGGGCCTGCTCGAGCGTCAGGTCGGTGCCGACCTTGCCCACCACGGTGCGCGTGCCGTCGACGGGCCCGTGCCCGCCGAGGTACAGGACGTCACCGAGCCGCGAGCACGACACATAGTTGGCGACGGGCGGGAACGGATCCGGCAACACGATGCCGATCTCGGCGAGTCGGTCCTCGATTTTCGGCACGCTCGGGACGCTACCTCGGCGAGAATGACGACGTGAGTGTCGATGTCGTACGGGTTGCCACCGGCGATGATGCGGACGCGTGCACGAACATCGTCACGGCGATGCCCGAATTCTTCACCGACGACGTGCCGGCCACTGTGCGGGACGGGCTCGCGCGTGACCGGGCGTGGGTCATCGCACGCGACGAACAGGTCGTCGGGTTCGCGATCGTGGAGATGCGATCAACGGCCGCGGCCGAGATCACGTGGGCCGCGGTGCATCCCGCGTTACGCGGCAACGGACTGGGGACGGCGCTGATCGAGCACGTCCTCGGGGAGCTCGCGCGCAATGGTGTCGCCGTCGTCGAGGTGAAGACGCTCGACGCGTCGGCGAACTACCCGCCGTACGAGGCAACGCGAGCGTTCTGGGAGCACCGGGGCTTCGTGCAGATCGACACGATCGATCCGCTCCCGGGCTGGCAGCCCGGCAACCCGTCGGCCATCTACGTCGCCGCCCTCGCACCGACCGCTGACATCTGAGGCTTTTGCGAGGAAGGGCGACAATATTGTCGTCGGGGGGTCGCACGAACTGACTCGCGTGACGCCGGATTCGGGCACCGGAGAACCGTCTTGACGCGCACACGAGTGCCGGGAAGCATGCAGCTCGATCGCAGGCAGACCGCGGGAGGATGCCATGAGCCAGGCCGGAATCGACCAGTTCGCCGAGCGCTTCTCGGGAACGGCGCTCACGCGCGAAAGCCCCGGGTACGAGGACGCACGCACGCTGTTCAACGCGATGATCGCCACGCGTCCGGCGGTGATCGCCCAGTGCGCGACCCCCGACGACGTCAGCGCCGCCCTCGCGTTCGCACGCAGCAGCGACCTCGAGATCGCAGTACGCGCCGGCGGCCACTCGGTCGCGGGGATGTCGAGCGTCGAGGGCGGCGCCGTCATCGACGTGCGGCCGATGAAGGAGATCAGCGTCGATCCGAAGCAGCGCCGCGCGCGCGTCGGTGCAGGCGTCACGTGGGGTGAGTTCGACCGGGCGGCGCAGGAGCACGGGCTTGCGACCACGGGCGGGCGCGTCTCGACCACCGGCGTCGCCGGTTTCACACTCGGCGGCGGCTCGGGATGGATCGAGCGCGCCCACGGTCTCGCGTGCGACAATCTGCTGTCGGTCGACCTCGTGTTGGCGAACGGCGACCACGTCACGGCGAGCTCGAAGAAGCATCCGGAATTGTTCTGGGCGTTGCACGGCGGCGGCGGCAACTTCGGCGTCGCCACGAGCTTCGAGTTCCGTATGCACCCGGTGGGGCCTGAGGTCCTCGCGGGATTGATGGTGTGGCCGGCTGCGGCCGGGCCCGACGTGGCACAGGCCTACCGCCGCGTCGCGAACGACGCGCCCGAGAACTTGGGCAGCGGACTCGTGAACCTGACGGGCCCGCCCGAGGAGTTCGTGCCCGCCCACCTGCAGGGCCAGCCCGCCTGCGGACTCGCGATCCTGTTCAACGGACCGATCGCAGAAGGGGAAGCACTCCTCGCTCCGTTGCGCGCACTCGCGCCCGAGGTCGATCTCGTGGGGCCGATGCAGTACGCCGACTTCCAGTGCATGATCGACGACCCGCCCGGCATGCGGAACTACTGGAGCGCCGACTATCTCGCCGACCTCAGCGACGACGCGATCGCGGTGTTCTTGAAGGCGGGCTCCGCCATGCGCTCACCGCTCGCGCAGAATCTGATGATCCCGTGGGGCGGCGCGATGGCTCGGGTCTCCGATGCCGACACTCCGATGTCACAGCGAGACGCGGCATGGGTGTTCCACCCGTTCGCGGTATGGGAGTCCGCCGCCGACGACGATGCCAACATCGCGTGGGCGCGCGACTCGATCGCGGACATGCGGCAGTTCGCGACCGGCGGCACCTACCTCAACTTCATGGGTGACGAAGGCGCCGACCGCGTGCGTGCTGCATACGGCGACAAGAACTACGCGCGCTTGGCCGCCATCAAGGCCGAGTACGACCCCGAGAACCTGTTCCACCGCAATCAGAACATCACGCCCGCCGGCAACTGACATCCGCCGGTGCCCGACGCGACGTTGGCGCAGAGGCTGCTGGACGTGCTCGCCCAGGAACTCGGCGCGGCGGTCGCGTACGCGGAAGAACCGGTGCCGCTCGCCGGCGGCTTCTCGAACGAGATCTTCCGGTTTCGTCTCGAACGCGCGCCGTCCGGCTTCGAGGCGCCGCTCGTGCTGCGCCTCGCCCACGACGACCACGACGTCGCGCGCGAAGCAATCGTGCAGGACGGCGTCGCGCGCGCGGGCTATCCCGCGCCGGCGGTACTGCTCCACGGACCGGGCAACGGCCTGGGTGCGCCGTTCATCGTGACGCCACTCCTGCCGGGGCTCGAGTTCGACAAGATGCTCGGGCTCCGGACCGCGATCCCCGTGTTCCGTCGGCTCCCGCGACAACTCGGCGCCACGATGGCCGACCTGCACGATGTGCCGACCGCGCCGATCGCCGCCGAGCTCGCGCACGCGGGGTGGACCGCGGACCGCCTCGGCAGCATCGGCGTCCTCGCCGACGTGGCTGCGCTCGCGGCGGGGCTCGACGAACCGGGCGTCGCGCACGGGATCCGGTGGCTCCACGCGCATGTTCCGGAGTTCGCGCCGGCGGTCGTGTGTCACGGCGACCTCCATCCGCTCAACCTCCTCTTCGACGGCGAGCGAATCACCGCCGTGCTCGACTGGGAGCTCACGCGGCTCGCCGATCCCGCGTACGACGTCGCGCGCACCGTCACGCTGCTCGCCACGGCTCCATACCCGATGAAGCAGCCGGTCCGGCGCCTGGTGCAACCGATCGCGCGCCGCCTCGCGAATTCGTTCGTCTCGCACTACCGTACGCGTCGCTCACTGGATGACGCATCATTGCGGTGGCACGAGGCACTCCATGCACTGCGCACGCTCACGATCGCACTCGTCGGGCAACGACAGCCCGAAGGCAACCGTCTCCGCCGCACCGCCGATGTCTGGCTACCGGTTGCGCCTTCCCTGTGCGCACGATTCACCGCACTCACCGGAGTGCCGATCGCAGTCCCCGCGGGTGCCTGACGAATTAGAAGAATTCCGAGATCGGCTCGGGATCACCAAGGCTCGTCGCGGATGTCCCACGCCGCACGAACTCTTCGCGCTGCGGCCAGCGGGCAACGAACTGATCGTTGGTTGCGGGGTCCCATCGCACGAACGTGACGTCTTCGACGTCGATGCGGAAAAGGTGGAAGCGGCCGGGCTCCGGGCTCCAACCGATCCGGCGCCTCACCTCGTCGGCGTAGCCCCGGTGCACCGACGCATCGATCTCCGCCACCGCGCGGCCGCGCAGCTTGTACTCGCCGTCGGTTCCCTCTCTGTCCCTCACCACGTTGTGCACGAGGACGCGCGGATCGCGCTGCAGGTCGCGTGCCTTGCGCGACCCCCAACCCATTGACAGCCAGAGCTCTCCGTTCCAGAAGAGCGGCTCAACCGGGCTGACGCGCGGCGCGCCATCGGTCCGTATCGTCGCGACCAGCACGACGCCGGGTGCGCCGAGACACCGAAGCCCGACCGCGGCAAGGCTCGGCGCGTCCTGGTCGAAGTCCTTCCAACGCATGCCGCAGGGTAGGCACGAAGACCTACACTCCGCTCGTGGCTGCGGGGCCGATGCGAGTCGGGATGGTCTGCATCGTCGTCCTCGCGACCGCGTGCAGCTCGTCGAGCAAGAAGACGGCACCGCCACCTGCGAGCAGCACCACGAGCACCACGACGACGACGCCTCCCGCCCGCGCCGCCTCGGACGTCCTGGTCTTCCGGGAGGTCGTCGCCACGCTGCCGTACGAGGACGCGACCGCGCTCACGATGCCGACGCGCACGCCGTCCTCCACCCCTGAGGCAACGTCGTGCAACGGCGGCAAGCTCGTCACCCCGGGCAACAAGGACACGCTCGCCGCGCCGCAAGTGATCTTGCCCGACCGCGACAAGGCTGTTTGCTACGCGATCGGACCGACCCTGCTTGCCCCCCGGAACATCACCGAGTCGGTCGCGGCCAAGGATCCGATGGGAGGCTGGGACGTGAGCGTCCACTTCGGGAACGACGACTTCGTGCAGAAGATCGGCCGCCCGATGGTCGGTAAGAACGTCGCGATCATCGTCCGCCACGTCGTCTGGTCGGCGCCGGTCATCCAGGAACAGATCACCACACCCGACGTGCGGATCTCCGGAAACCTCGACGAGCAATCAGCCCGCGAGCTCGCAAACGCCCTTCGCTAACCAGTTTGCAACGGAGGCGCCCGCGCCGGGCGTTTCTGTTGCAAACCCGCGCCGCCCGCCGCGCTCAGATGTCGATGGCGTCGGCGTCGGCGCGTGCTTCCGGCGCCTGCAAGCCCGCGAAGATCGGCGGCGGTTCGCGCCACGGGTCGTCGATGCGCCCGGCCTCCGCGTTGCGCACGGCGTTCCACACTCGCTCCGGCGTGCACGGGATGTCCAGGTGACGGACGCCGAGATGGCTCAGCGCATCGACCACCGCGCTCTGCACCGCGGGCGTCGAACCGATCGTCCCCGACTCGCCGATTCCCTTGGCGCCGAGGTCGTTGCGCGGTGACGGCGTCTCGGTGTTCGACGCTTCGAAGCTCGGCAGCTCGGCCGCGCTCGGCATCTCGTAGTCGGTCAGTGTCGACGTGAGCGGATTGCCGTCCTCGTCGTAGACGTACTGCTCCCACAGCGCCTGCGCGATGCCCTGAGCGATCCCGCCGTGCTGCTGGCCGGCGACGATCATCGGGTTGAGAATGCGGCCACAGTCGTCGACCGCGACATGGCGCACCGGCGTGACCATCCCCGTGTCGAGATCGACCTCGACGACCGCGACGTGTGCCCCGAACGGGAACGTCGCACCGTCCTGGGCGAAGTTCGAGACCGCGTGCAACGCCTGATCACCCGCGAGCTCGGCCCAGCTCAACGCGCGCGCCGGGACGCCGGCGACGCCGATCCGGCCGTCGTCAGTCACGACGATGTCGTCGGGGTTCGCTTCGAGCATCGTCGCGGCAACATCCCGGGCGCGCGCGAGCACCCCTTCGGCCGCGTGCAGGACGGCCGTGCCGCCGAGCTGCAAGGAACGCGACCCACCGGTCCCACCGCCCTCCGGAACGACCGCGGTGTCGGACTGCACGAAGCGCACGTCCTCCAGCGGGATGTGCAACCGGTCGGCGACGATCATCCCGAACGACGTCGCATGGCCCTGCCCGTGCGCGGAGGTGCCGACGTGGATGGTCGCGGTGCCGTCGTCGTTGACGGTCACCGACGCGTACTCCCCGCCTCCCCCGCCGGCCGTGATCTCGACGTACGCGCTGACACCGATGCCCAGCAGGCGGCGGTCGCCCCGCACCCGGCGCGCCCGCTGTTCGCGTCGCAGGTCGTCGTATCCGGCGACGCGCAGCGCCTCGGTCAGCGCGCCGTCGTAGTCACCGCTGTCGTAGTGCGCGCGCATGACGGTGGTGAACGGGAACTCGTCGGGTTGCAGGAAGTTGCGGCGTCGCATCTCGATCGGGTCGATTGCGAGCCGGGCCGCGGCGATGTCCATCACCCGCTCGAGCATCGCCGCTGCCTCGGGACGGCCCGCGCCCCGGAACGCACCCATCGGCGTCGTGTTCGTCAACGCGATCGCGCACTCGTAGGAGATCTTGGGGATGCGGTAGACGCCCTGGGCCATCACCCGGGTCGGCCCCATCGCGAGCGCGCCGCCGAAACCCGCGTACGCCCCGGCGTCGCCGACGATGCGCACCCGCATGCCGACGATCGTCCCGTCGCGCTTGCACCCGAGCTCGACGTATTGCACCTGGCCGCGCCCGTGCGGCATCCCGATCAGGTTCTCGGAGCGGGTCTCGATCCACTTCACCGGCTGTTGCAACCGGCGCGCCGCGGCAACGGCCACGCAGTGCTCAGCCGCGAGCCCGGGCTTGCCGCCGAACGCCCCGCCGACGTGGGGCGCGACCACCCGCACGCGCGCCGGTTCGAGGCCGAACATCGGCGCGATCCGGCTGGCGAAGCCGTGCGGCATCTGAGTGGACACGTACACGGTGAGCTCGTGTCCGTCGCCGTCGTCGCCCGGCAGCACCGCGATCGCGCTGCCCTCCATCGGCATCACCGCGATGCGCTGGTTCTCGATGCGCGCCCGGGCCACGACGTCGGCGTCGGCGAGCACGTCCTCGTCCGAACGGGGTTGGATCGCCGCCGCCAGGTTCGTGCCGAGCTCCTCGAATTGCAGCGGCGCGTCCGGCGCGAGCGCAGCTTCGGGATCGACGACGGCCGGCAGCGGGTCGTAGTGCACGATCACCGTTTCGGCGGCGTCGACGGCCGCGGTGCGGGTCTCGGCCAGCACGGCCGCGATGCAGTCGCCCACGAAGCGCACCTTGCCGTCGGCGAGCGGCGGCCGCTTGCACGCGTCGTTGAGCGTCATCAGGCCCGCGTAGGGCGGGAGCTCCAGGTCGGCGGCCGTGTACACGGCGGCGACACCGGGCATCGCCCGGGCGTCGTCGGCGTCGATCGAAAGGAGGCGGGCGTGCGCGTACGTCGAGCGCACGAACACGAGATGTAGCGCACCGTCGATCGGCAGGTCGTCGACGAACTGCGCGTCACCGACGAGCAGGTCGGGATCTTCGACGCGTCTCACGGCGGTGCCGAGGATGGAGCCGGGCATCGCCCGACCCTAGCGACCTCGCGCCATCGCGACGCCGGCCCGCACCGTCATGGTGCGGGCCGGTACGACGATCGAGCAACGGGTAAGTCAATCGTCGTTCCCGCCGCCGGGGTGAACGCTCTGCGCCTTGCCGTGCTCGACGCCCGAGTTGCCCTGGCCGTTGTCGGCGCCATTGCCCTGGCCATTGCTGCCGTGACCCGCGCTGGTCGGCGGCGTGCTCTCGTTGCCGTCACCGTCGTCGTCGCCCGCCTGCCCGTTGTCCCCGGGGACCGTTGTCCCAGTCGTCGGGCAGGCCTTGTTCTGTGACTTCCCGCCCGACGCAATGTCGGCGACCGCGCGGCCGTGCGCACAGCCCTCGAGATCGGGATCGTGCGCGACATTCGACACGTCGCCGCCGTGATTGTCCTTGTGCACCGTTGTCGACGTCACGGCACCCGGGACGCTCGTGGACGAGCCGTTGACTGTGGTGTTCTTCGTGCGCTCGTCGTCGTGCGGCTTGTTCTTCTTGACGTGCTTGTCGTGCGAATCATGCGCGGATTTGCCGACACCGATGTGCGACACCGCGTCTTGCACGGGTGCGGGGAGCGCGCCGGCGACCGCGAGGCCGCCGGTCGCGGCGACGACCGCCGCGGTCGCGGCGCCGATCTTGGCGATGATCGAAGAACGCATCCGTTCGAACCTCCGGGCAGAGAGCGTGACGACCGGCTCGGAGGTCCCGATGAACGCCGCCAGCGCGGCGTCGACTGCCGGTGGGGTCGAGACGTACGCAGCCCGCATGTCCCGGATCGTCTCGGCGAGCCGGGGGTCGACGTCCGCACCGTTGCCCGCGAGGAGGGCGTCGGTGGCGGCGTCGTCGAAGTCGTGGTGCGCGTCCATCTCATTACCGTGAACGTCGTCCGGGCTCACCGCGGTACGCCCTCCTCGGAGGAAAGGAGCCGGCGTAGGGTCGCCAGACCCCTTCGCTGGAGCGCCTTCACCGCCTCGTAGCCCTTCCCGACCACGGCAGCCGTCTCCTCGACCGAGAGGTCGGCGACGACGCGCAGCAACAGCACGTCGCGCTGGTCGGGCGAGAGGAGGGCCAGGAGGGCGTGCACGCGTTCGTGCGCAAGGTGGGCAACGACGTCGTCCTCGACGTCACCGCCGACGGGATCGGCCACGGCGGCGAGTGAGGCCTCGACGACGCGGCGCCGACGGCGACGAGCGTCATCGATTCCGGCGTTGTGCGCGATTGTGAAGAGCCAGGACCGGAAGCGCTCGCCATCACCCTGGAAGGTGTGCAGCGTCCGGAACGCACGCACGAATACGTCGTTTGCCACACCCTCGGGATCGTGCACTCCGCGCGCCCGTAGATAGCCGGCAACCGCAGCCCCCGTCGCGCGGAAGAGCTCGTCGAAGCCTCGTTCGCTTCCGGCCCGCGCCTGCTCGAGCGCGCCGTCGAGGCTGCCCCGCGATGTGGTCACCTGGCCTTATCGGAGCCGGATCGTGCCGCCTGGAAGAATTCACGTCGGCTCCCGGTGCGAAGCGCGAGACTTGCCGCCGTGGGAAGGGCCGACCGGCAGGTCGAAGCGCCTGCCAAGGCCGCGGTCGACTGTCGGCGCATCCTGACCGGGCGAGGGATTTCACCTCGCGTGGCTGATCCGCTACTTACGCATCGACCACGACGCGGGCCGGTTGGAAACGACGGCCGCGACCGCGCTGCTGACCTCGCGAACTCCCGACCGTTCTCGTACTGTGACCGCGAGACGCGGACCCTGATTCGCCTCCCGAAAGGCGCCCTCGACGGGTGGCGAGATGTCGTGGAATGCGCGTTCCCCATCGCGATCGGATTCTGAGCGTGGTGCCGCGAACACACGTGACCTCGCGTCTCGAAACGGCGGAAGGGGTCGATCGCCGTTCGTCGACTCGTGGTTGCGCTTCGTCACCGTGTTACCGCGCAGACGCGCGAACGAGTCCACGGTCGCGCGCCCCACAGCGGCGGCTTACGCTCGCGTGTCGGTCGAAGACGACCAGGTCGCGGTAACGAGGATGTCCGATGTGCGATCTCGAGTCCGAGAAGTCGCTTGCGATCGGTGCGAGGAGGATGTGGACGAGCGTGCCCGGCTGCGTCTCTGTGCCGGCACGATCAGCGCGCTTCGCGCACGGGACGTGGGCTGGGGCCGACATGGTCGTGACGCGGAGCGGCCGGGGCTTTACGGCGCGTATAGAAAGGTGGTCGATGTGCCTTCGGTGGACGTGATGGTGACGGGTCAGGCAATCGCCGCCGACCGTGACGATCGGTGGCTCGGCGTGACACTGGCGACTTTTACACGCAACGGACTGATTCCCGACGCAACCCGGACCATTGCGGAACAGGATTCCCTCAATTGTTCGACAACGCTTGTCGCGCAATCCGTCCCGGAAGGCGCGGCCGCCACCTTGGCTCGTGCGCGCAGCGTCGCGGGCCGCGTGCAATGAGCGAGCGCGAGCGCTTCGACTTCGCGTTCGACTCGCGGTTTCTGCCCTTTCTGTTCGGCATGGGCGTGACGCCCCGCACCGCGCTCGTGGTGCTCACCGCGCACGATCGCCTGCTCGCGCGTTTCGGTCCGTGGCGGGTCCTCACACCGTTGGAGAACGTGCGCGAGGTGTGCGTGACCGGGCCGTACCAATGGTTCAAAGCGATCGGCCCGCGCGTGTCGCTCGCGGACCGGGGCGTCACGTTCGGCACGACGACGGCCGGCGGTGTGTGCGTGCTGTTCCACGACCCGGTGCCCGCGCTCGACCCATTCGGTGTCGTGCGGCACCCGGGGCTCACCGTGACGGTCGCCGACCCGGCGGGTCTGGCCGAGGCGTTGCGGCGGCGGACTACGTGAACGTGTAGGTCGCGATCGTCCCGGGCGCGATGGTCACGAGCCAGCTTCCGGTGTTCGTGGATGCTGGAGGCGGGCCTTGCTTCATGTCGTCGTGGTCGTTGGTGGAGGTTGCCGTTGCCTGAGTCGGCGCGTGCGGCCCGTTCGGGAGCGCGATGCCGAGGGTTTGCGCGGTCTTGCCTTCGTTCCATGCGACGACGGTCCACCGGCCGCCCTCGGCGAACGCGAGCATGCGAACACCGTTCGGCGCGCCGGTCACCGCGTGACGGACCGCGCCCGGTCGCACGTAGCGGCTGAACTGGCCGAGCGCCGAGAAGCGCTTGGTCGGAAAGATCTGGGTGACGCCGCTCGCCGCAAAGTGCTCGTCGTAGTAGAGGAGCCCGTCGTTGAATCCCTTCGTGTTCTTGCGCGTCGGGCATTGGGGGTCGGCCTTGGGATCGCAGCCGAGGACGGGTGAGAGCGCGGTCCACCAGTACCAGGCACTGTCGCCGGCGATCGTGAAATCGTCGTAGATCTGGTCGGCGAGCCAGAAGCCCTGGGTCATCGTCGGGTCGTACTGCGCGCCGAAGCTCGTCGCGACACCGCCTGAACCCTTGTAACAGCAGATCTCGGTCATCCATGAGGGCGTGCCGAAGCGCGTCGCGACGGGCGGCACGAGCTTGCGGATCGCGTCGTTCGGAAAGTCGTAGGTGTGGTGCGCGATGGCGGCGACGTGCTCCTTGGTGCCGGGAGCGCTGAGCCATTGCGGCACCTCGGTGGAGAGGATCGCGTCCGCGGTGGTCTCGTCGGCGATGACCTTCGTGTCGGGCGCTTGTGCGGCGAGTGCCTTGCCGAGCGCTTGGACGACGGTCGCGCGTTGCGCAACCGGCACCGACATGCCTTCCTGCCCGCAGTCACCGAAGTTGTTGTCGGGCTCGTTCATCGGGCTGATGTATTGCAGCGTGATGTGCTCGTCGTCGCGGAGGTGCTTCACGACAGCGACCAGGTATTGCGCGTACTCGTCTTCCATGCCCGGCTTCAGCGAGCCGCCGCACGCCTTGCCCGAGGTGGTGAACCGAGGCGGCGCGCTGTTGACGAAGCCGGTGAGGACCGGCACGTGCGCGTCATTCGCGGCGCGGAGGAACGTGAGGCCCGCGGTGTCGCCGGCGACCTCTTTGGGCGCACGGACCGGCGTCTTCACGCCCGCGCCGCCGCCCCCGATGTTGTAGCGGTAGGCGGAGAGGTTGAGCCCGTCGGAGCCGAAGAGCTTGTCCGCAACGAGTCTCTGCGTCTCCGGCGGGAACTTGGCGAGGTCGTTCGGCCACCACGCGCCCGAGGCGCCGAACCCGTCGATGCGCTGCGCGGCGGTCGAGCTGACGCGTGCAACGGTCAGCCCCGCGGGCGTCGATACGGTCGTCGGTGTCGTCGACCCCGATGGATTCGCAGCCTTCTTCGACGACGAACAGCCGGCCGCCGACGCGACGACAACGAGCAGGAACGCGAGGGCGCGACGCACGACGGCGATCGTAGGCGCGTCGGACGAACCTGATGCGGGAGGTCACGTCGAACACGCCAGTGCGCGGTAGGGACCGCTTCTTCGGCGCCTTTACTGAGACCTTCCGCACCGTGTCTGCCACCTCGTGCGGCCTCGCCACGCCCATGCCGCCTTCCCGCTTTCCTTGTAATGGGCGGTGCCTTGCAGACGAGCGGCATCGGCCGTGAGCGTCTGCGCCGCGAGCTTCGCTCGCTCGGCGTCCTCTTGTGCGGCTTCGGCGATCGCGCGGGCGCGCTCGGTAACGCGCTGTTGCATGCGCAAGGTCGCGGCGCGCGTCTCGGCTTGGGTCGCCGTCTTCGCCGCGGCGTCCGCCTTGTGGTTGGCATCGGTCGCGGCCGCATCCGCCTTCTTGCGCAGGACATCGGCTCGCGCCTTGGCATGGCGTGCGTGCGTCGCTTCCGTCCGTGCCGCGGCCATTGCGTTCTGGGCAACGTCGAGTTTCGACTTCTGACTCGCGAGCTCGAACTTGACGTTCTGCCAGCTCTCGTGTGCGGGCGTCAAGGTCGCCCTGGTTCTGCGTATGAACCTTTGCCTCGGCCGCCCGCCGCGCTGCGTCCGCCTTGTTGACTGCAACCACCGCGCCCACAACCGTCGCGATGCTGAGCAGGAAGACCACGATTGCAGCGCCCCACGCGATACGCAGTGTGCGGCGGTGCTGGCGCACGTCTTCGCCGACGAGCGCTTCCGACGCGAGGCTGTGGAGGGGCGCCGCGAGCTGGGCGATGCCTTCGCGGAATTTCGGCAGCGAGACGCGTTCCTCGTTCGCGACCCCGCGCATGTCGACGTACGACGGCTCCTCGGTGAATGCCTGCGTGAGCACCGGGTGCGCCGCGGACGACCGAGCGGGATCGAAGCCGCCGAGCGCGTCCGACCACTCGAGCTCGCCCGCAACGAGCACGGGAAGGATCCGGCCCTTCGGTTTCGTCGCAACCCATTGATGGATCTCTCGCCCGACCCACGGCGACGCGGCCGCATAGGGCGAGCACAGCACGATCAGGTAGTCCGAGCCGGCCATCGCGTCGACGATCGACGGCCACAGCCCGGGGTTCGCTGCAAGCCCGGTCGGGTCCCGGAATATCGACACTGCGCGCCGGCGGTACCAAGGCTTTGCGAACTTCTGAAGCCCGGTTTGGATCGCCTCGGCAGCCCGAGCATCCGCGTCGTGACTGTACGAAATGTACGCGTTGTAAGACATCGTCTCTCCCCACGTCGGCCTCACCAAGGCGCCCCACCCGCGCGGCCGGCCTCTCGATGTGGCGCGGGATTATCACTGCAACCACGCGTGTGTAAAGAACAACGAGCGGAAGACGCGGCTCGTCGACCGTTCTGCGGCGTAGGTACACGCTCGTCCACCAGTGCGCGCAAATCGGCGTGCATGGACCGTTAGCCTCAGATCGTGGACGACACGCTCTTACGGCCGATGAGCGAGGACGAGTTCAAGCCATGGCGCGAGCACTCGCTCCATGACTACGCGCACGAGCGGGCCGCCGCACATGGTCGCTCGTACGAGGACGTGCTCCCCGAGGCAAAGCGTCAGGAGCAAACGATCCTTCCCGAAGGTCAGGCGACCAAAGGTCATCATTTCTTGCGCGTGCTCGACGACGGTCGCCCCGTCGGCTGGCTCTGGATCGGTCCGCACCCCGACAAGCAGGGCGCGGCATGGATCTACGACATCGAGATCGAGGAGGACGCGCGCGGCCGCGGCATCGGCCGCCGGGCAATGCTCGCCGCGGAACAGCTGGTGGCGGCGGAAGGCGCAAGCGAGCTCGGCCTCAACGTCTTCGGCCCCAACCTCCACGCGATCGCCCTCTACCAATCCCTCGGCTACGCCACAGTCGCGATGCAGATGACCAAACGACTAGCGAGGGACTGAAGATGCCCGCCGCGTGCACCGGCGACTTCCCTGATAGCAAACGCATACTTCCGCACACCACTGGGAGCTCGACGTCCGCATGCGGGGGCAGTCGTCCGTACCGAGGGAGGATGGCATGCTGTGAAGCGAGGCGGGACGGCTGCGGTGCCGCAGGGTGACGCCTCCGCATCCGCTGGACGGTTGATCAATGATCTGGCATCGGCGGGCCTCTTCGTTGTTCCGGTCGGCGAACTTGAACGCTGGGTGCCGGAGGTGGAGTCGCACGGCCCCGCCTGGGTGAGTGCCGTCTTGGAACAAGAACGGCACAAGCAGTCGGGTTTCCAGGCGCGGTCGTTTATGGAACGAGTCAACGCATCGTTTGCTTAGTCGCGAACCACCCACGGACCACGCCAGCGTGGTTCACGCTGTCAGAGGGCGTCAGCCGGTGTCATGTAGAAGCCCAGGTCAAGGCAGGGATGTGGCTGAAACCGCAGGCAGCCGTTCTGCGCTGTTTACCGTTCGCAACGTAGAAGTCGCGGACGGCCGCGCCGTAAGGGACCGCGAAGACGCTCAAATCCAGACTTCCGCTGGTCAGCACCCTCTTCTGCTCTACGAACGTGGGCGGCGGCGAGCTGTCATCCCGAGGTTCTGCCCCGCTGAGGCGAAGTGATGGACAAGGTGGCGCTTGCACGCTGGGTCGGGCGGACAGCGAGCGTCGATGTGTCCCATCGCTCGGGCATGATTTGATGCTTGACCGAACGTACCGAACCCGGCACTGCTGCTCGCCTCGGGCGGGGCGTCATCGTCGACACGTCGGCCGGCGCACCCTCGCGGTGGGCTGATGCCTCACACGTCACGGTCGATGGCGCGGTGCTGCGCGCTTCCGCGGAAGCGGTCGACGTTCTGCATCGCTGCTGGTCGGGGCGGGTTCCTGTTGTCGTGGAGCTTTGCTGCGACGTCGATGAGCTGCGGGCGCCGGAAACCGAACTCGGACCCCCCTACCAACTCTCACCTCGCTTCGAGTTCGGGCGCGAGCGTCTCTACTTCCTTGCCCGCGCCAACAACTACGACAACCGCTCGGGGCGGATGGTTTGGGGGCCGGCGGTAGAAGCCTTGCGGCTCGGCGCCACTCGGTCGGATGTCGCTGATGTTGTCTTGCCGGACGGCACTCATGCTTGGTGTGACGGGGGGCCGCGCGCTGGATCGCTCGAGCTTCCGGCCCGACACGTACTCGTGCATCGGAACGCGCTTGAACAACAGCTGCTTGCGCCGGATCGGCACGCCGACACGCATGCTGAGCTTGCTCCCGACCAGCTCGACGCCGTGCTCCACGACTCTGGGCCCGCACGCGTCATCGCGCCCGCCGGCTCAGGCAAGACGCGCGTGCTCACGGAACGGCTTCGGCTGCTCGTCGCACGGAACTGGAACACCTCCTCCATCACCGCGGTCGCTTACAACGTGCGGGCCAAGGACACGATGCGCGCCCGGCTCTCCAACCTTCCGCCCGGCGCGCTCAACCGCATTCGCACGCTCCACTCGCTCGGGAACGACATTCTTCGACGCGGCAACGGCAACAGCACGCTGATCGACGAGTGGGACATGCGGAGGCGGATCGAGGCGCTGGCGCCGGTGAAGCCTCGTGCCAACACCGATGTCTACGCCCCTTACCTCGAAGCGCTCGGCGAGGTGCGGCTCGGGCTTGTCGATCCGAACGTCGTCGAAGCGAGACGCGACGATGTCGCCGGCTTCGGCAACATGTTTGACGAGTACCGCGACAAGCTCCACGCCGACGGTTGCATCGACTACGACGAGCAGATCTACGGCGCGATCGAAGTGCTGCTGCGCAACGTCGAGGTGCGGCGTGGGATCCAGAAAGAATGCCGGCACCTGCTCGTCGACGAGTTCCAGGACCTCACGCCCGCGCAACTGCTCATGCTGCGCCTCGTCTCCGCGCCCGCCTACGACGTCTTCGGTGTCGGCGACGACGATCAGGTCATCTACGGCTACGCGGGCGCCGATCCCGAGTTCCTCATCAACTACGACCGCTACTTCCCCGGCGGCACGCACCACGCGCTCGCCACCAACTACCGCTGCCCGGCGCCGGTCGTCGTTGCGAGTCGCAATCTGCTCTCCTACAACCGCGCCCGCATCGACAAGGAGATCGTCGCCGCCAAGACCGACGGCGAGCTCACGATCGCCACCACCCAACCCGAGCGGCTCGCGCTCGCCGCCATCGAGCAGGCCACCACATGGCTGAACGCCGGTGCGCAACCCGAAGACCTCGCGGTGCTCTCCCGCGTGAACGCGTCGCTGCTGCCCGTGCAGCTTCTCTTCCGCGAAGCAAACGTGCCGTGCTGGACGCCCGTCAGCGTCGCGGTGCTCAACCGCACCGGCACGCGCACTGCACTCGCCTACCTCCGTCTCGCCCTCGCCGCCGGCAGCAACACCGAGCTCGCGGGCAACGATGTTGCGACCGCGGCCCGTCGTCCGAGCCGTTCGATCCGGCGCGAGGTGCTGCAACGCTTCGAACGGAAGCGGCAATGGCGTCTGCCGCAGTTGCGCGGCGGGGCGAGCGGGCTCAACGCGAACGCGGCCGACAAGTTCGACGCCTTCTGCGACGACCTCGAAGCGCTCGGCCGCGCGTACAAGGACGGCGCGATGACCGCCGATCTGCTCACGCGCATCCGCGACGACATCGGGCTCGGTGCGGCGCTCGCCACGCTCGACCTCTCGGGCAAGGGTCCCGACGCCAGCCACCGTGACGACCTCAACGCGCTCATCGCCGTCGCGACCCTTGAACCCGACCCTGCCGCGTTCGAGCCGTGGATGCGCACCCGTCTGCGCGCCGCCAACGAGCCCGCCCGCGACGACGGCGTCGCGATCTCGACCGTCCATCGCGTTAAGGGCATGGAATGGCCCTACGTCGTCGTGCTCGGCGCGCACGACGGGCTGATGCCGCACGCGCTCGCCGACGACCTCGAAGAAGAGCGCCGCATCTTCCACGTCGCGATCACCCGTGGCGACACCGCGGTGCACGTCGTCGCCGACGCGAAGTCGCCGACTCCGTTCCTCGAGCAGCTCCGCTCCCCCGCGCCCGCCGACTACGCGGCACCGGTCCGGCGCACACCGGAGAAGAAGGCGCCACTCCCCATCGCCACCGCGACCGACGCGCTGCCCGAGCTCGTCGGCGCGCTCAAGGCGTGGCGCAAGCAACGCGCCACCGCCGACGGCGTACCGGCGTTCATCGTGCTCAGCGACACGCACCTGGCAGGCATTGCGACGGCCGCGCCGACGTCGCTGGACGAGCTTGCCCGTTGCCCCGGCATCGGCCCGACGAAGCTCGAGCGCTACGGCGACGAGATCATCGCGGTGATCGCCGACACCCAGTGAATCTGCAGGGCTGTGCGTGGCGACCTCTTCTGCCGGGGATGCCCACATGCCAGCGCCGCGAGCCGGACCTCAACGAGCGTGGAACCCTTCCGTGACCTGCGGTGTACATACTCGGTGGGCCGTGTCGGGCCCCTGCGCGGAGACGGAGGCTGGCGAATGATCCATGCGCGGGTGTGCGTCGGATTGATGGCCGCGGCGATTGCGGTCTGCGGATGCAGCAGCGGCGGCGACACTGCGCGACCCGCGGACACCATCCCGTCCTCTACGACGATTCCTGTGCAACACGTCGTCGTCAGCGGTCGGGCCACCTTCGACGGCTCGCCGTTCGACGCACAATTCGTCGGCGCCGTCGTTCGCACCCACGGGTTGGTCACGCCGTGTCAGAACACACTGCCGCCGGTGGCCAAGGGCAGATACGAGATCGAAGTCTTGAACAGCGCGACTGCGAGTGGCTGCGGCGCGCCGGGCACGGACATCTTGCTCTGGACGTTCATACGCAACAAGCAGTACTTCAGCACGAGCGCCGTCCCTTGGCCTGTCGACGGACAACCGGCGACATTCGACGTGAGCTTCACGACGGCCGCGCCGGACGGCGGCGCGCCTCCGAGGACGGAGTTCGCGGGCGAGATCTTCGACGCCAGCGGCCAACGGCTGCCGGACGGGACGCGCGTCGAGGCGTATGTGGGCAAGACGCTCTGCGGCGTCGCCTCGGTGCGGACGAGTGGGGACTTCACCGGCTTCAGCCTCAGCGTCGTCGGGCCCGACTCGGTCGCAGGATGCGCGCGCGGCGCGAAGGTGACGTTCCGCGTCGACGGTCGGACGGCCAAGACCACCTCGGTCAACAACTTCCGTACCGTTCGCTCGCTCAATCTGATCTTGCCCTGACCATCGGCAGCGGCGCCCGAGTCGCCGCCCCCGAACTTGCGTGAGTGACGGCCCTATATGGGCCGGTGCTCACGCATGTTGGTGTCACACTCGTCTGACAGAATGCGTTCTGCATCAAGAGCGGCGGTGACGAGGTGTCACCGCCCGGCAACCGAGGCCTACTGAACGCCCACGGTGCCCGCCCGCTCCAGCGGGGATGCGGCCAACACGGCACACACAAGTTCGGTCTGCGAGCTCCCTGCTCCAGATCGGGAGAAGGAGCTGCAATGTCGTCGCGAACCAAGTACATCGCACCGAAACGCGTCGAGGTGGCATTCGGCCGAGATGCGGCTGACGCATACTTCGCCGTCGTCACGTCCCTCGTTGGTCCTCGCTTGCAGGTTCGTTCGTTGCGTGGCGAGGAGCGGGAGATCGTTCTGTGCGACGCACAGGCGGTCGCCGATGCGCTCGAGCGGCTGGACATCACGCGCTTCAGCGGCAGGCCATTGCTCTTCGTGAACGCGCGCTTGCGCTTGCTCGCGATCGCAATCGGGCCGGAAGCGCCGCCCGCGCAAATCGGGTGGTTCCCACACGCCGTGCGGCTCGGCGAACACGGCGCGGTCGAGATGTTGGGATCCGACGACGCTCAGCCAAGCTGGCTGCTCTTCGAGACCATGACCGACGACGATGAGCGAGCGCGGTAGCAATCGGCATCGGCCGGCGATGCTCGGGCGGACGGCCGCATCCGGCGCCAGCCCGGTCGCCGACTCGAGCCTCAGGTCCTCAGAGGGCTCCGCCGAACGCCGATCAGAACTGCATGGATGAGGATCTCCTGCGAGAGCTCGGCATCGAAAGTGTCCTGTGGCACGGCTTGTCCGGCGAGCTGCGTGCGTGGCTGCGCCGCGCCTCCGTTTGCGACGTCACCCCGCCACCAAGACATCTGCGAGATGAGTTCGACGTCCTGCCGGCACACGTACGAGCTGCGTTCGCAGAAGACTGCGAACCTGCGCTCATCGGCAACCTCGCGACCGAGCAGCGGGTCTTCGACGCCGCGTTTCGACGCATCGTCGGCAACGCGTTCAGCGCGGACGACTTCTTCTGGAGGTCGGACGCGTCCTTCTGGAGCTCGTAAGCGGATGCGTGCACCGGAGGAAGCGCCGCCCGCGGGGCCCTGAGCAGAGGTTCGCAGCCGCCGCCCATTAGCGTCCGATCGCGATGGCAACGGCAAGCTACGAAGTCACCGCGCGTTCCGCGGCGCCGCCCGAGCGAGTGTTCGAGCTGATCTCCGACGCGACGACGTGGCCGCTTTGGGCGGGGTCGCTCATCGCGCATGGAAGTTGGGAGCGCGAAGGCATTCCCGCGCCGGGTGGTGTCGGTGCGATCCGCAAGGTCGGGCGGTGGCCGCAGTTCGGGCGCGAGCAGGTCGTGCGTTCCGACCCGCCGGGGCACCACGGCTATGTGCTCCTGAGCGGGGCGCCCGTCCGCAACTACCGCGCCGACGTCTACCTCCGCGGCGAGGGCGACGGCACGCTGATCACCTGGGGCGCGACCTTCGAGCCGCTCATTCCCGGCACCGGTCGCCTGCTCGCCGCTGTCTATCGGCGGATGATCGGCGGCTTCGCCGACCGCGTCGCGGCCTACGCGGAGACACACCCGAGCTGACGCGCGGCATCACCCGAAACGCTCGCGCGCCTCGGGTGATGCCGCCCCACGGGGGCGTGGAGGTTCGGTTGCTCAGTCGCTCGCGGTGGCGGTGCAGGTCTCGCCCGTCGCCGTGCTGCGAGCAGTCGCGACGAACCGGTGGCCGCGCGCGCCGGGGACGCGCTTTTCGACCTCGAACTCACCGCGTGCGTTGGTGCGCGCCGTGCGGTTCACGATCGTGGCGCCGTTGTCCTTGATCCTGACGGTCCACGTCCGTGCCGGGCGGCTCTCGTCGACGGAGAACTCGACCTGGGTCACGTTGTCGTTGACGCGCGGGCCGACCTTGATCTTCGCGTCGCTTCGGCCCGAGCACATGCCGGGCTTGACGACGTCGCCGCTCTTGGCGGACGCGATGCCTGCTGAGGCACCGAGGATGAGGGTTGCACCGGCGATGCCGGCAGCGAACTTGCGGATCATGGGGGGACACTCCTTGGTAGACGGGCTCCAAGGAGTGTGCGATTCAGGCGGTCGGGGTCACCATCGGACGATGGTCGTAGGACCTCGCGCGTCGTGGTCGGCTCGTCCGCTTGCGCTACGCGTGTGCGCTTTCGGCGGCCGCCGCCAGGCGTTCGAGCGTTGCCTGCATCGTCTCGCGGTTGTGACTGGCGCGGTCGCTCACGCCCATGAGCGGGCGGCTGATCAGCTCCATGAGCTTCGGACGCCGGTCGGTCCACGACTCGGTGACGCGCGTGCCGCCGTCCGCGGCCTCGAACCGGTACTCCCACAGGGACACGTCGACGGGGCCGCCCTTCACCTCGAACACGAACGACTTGCCGCGCTCGGCCTCGACGACCTTGCAGACCGTCGACCACTTCCGCCACCCGCTCTGGTTGCGGCCCTTGAACCGCGCGCCGACCACCGGCTGCTTCTGGTCGCCGACCCATGCGCACCCGACCGTCTCGGGTGACCACTCCCCCATGCGCGTCACGTCGGACACCAGCGTCCACACCGCCTCGGGCGCGGCCGCGATCTTGCGTTCCACCTGTACATCGCTCATGCGACCAACGCTAACCGCCGCGTCGCCGTACGGCGAAGGTGGCGGTCGATGAGGATGCTGACGATCGCCGCCCAGAAGCACCACAGCGAGACGAAGCCGCCGATCGTCAGCCCCATGAGCACCGGCACGACCGCGAGGTTCAGCACCCCGAGCACGCTGATGTCGCGATAGCTGGAGGCGATCAGTGCGCCGCACGTCGCAAGCACATACAACTCTGTGAGCTGACCGCCGTAGCTGACCGCATCGACCCCGTACTCGATATGTCGGCCGTCGATCATCGCGTGGATCGAGCCGCGGAACATCGCGATCGTCAACGCGGAGCCGACCGCCAGACCGAGCACACCGAACACGCCGATGATGCGCCGGCGCTCGCGCAGCGGCTCGACGAGGCCGGCCGCAAGCGGGATCAACACCGGCAGCGCGCCGAACGCGAACAGGAGATACGTCCACACCGCGACCCGTTCGACCGCGTGGCTGACGCTCCCCTGGAGCCCCCACCACACGAACGCCTCGCTCAGCTGGTGCACTCCGAACAGCAGCGGCAGCGCCGCGAGCGGGATCTGCTTCGGTTCACGCGCATGACGCAAGGCGTCCACGCCGACGACGATGACGATGCCTCCGATGAGTGCATCCGCCTGCGGCGCGAAGCACACCGAGTTACGTCGACCGGCAGAGTGCGAGCTGCGCGGGGGTCGGCCACTTCACGTTCGTCGCCCAACCTGCGCGCTCGAACAGCCGGATCACGCCGGCCGACAGATCGATCTGATGCGGCAGCGCGCCGTGACGTGCCGACGACGGGTGCGCGTGATGGAAGTTGTGCCACGACTCACCGAACGACAGGAGCGCGAGGGGCGCGAAGTTGCGGCTCTCGTCCTTCTGCGTCGCCGGTTGCTGACCGAACATGTGGCAGATCGAGTTCACGCTCCACGTCACGTGGTGCAGCAACATCATGCGAGCGAGTCCCGCCCACAGCAACGCCGTGAACGCGCCGCTGAGGGCACCCGAGAGCGTCCAGCCCAAGAAGAACGGTGCCGCGAGCGAGACCACCGCGAACAGCGGGAACAGGCGGCTGATGATCTTCGTGTCGTTGTCGCGCAGCAAATCGGGCGCGTAACGCTCGGCCGCCGTCGCGTCACCCTTGAACAGCCAGCCGACGTGCGCGTGCGCGAAGCCCCGGAGCTGGCCCGCCGCGCCGGTGCCGTAGTCGTGCGGCGAATGCGGATCGCCGGGCTTGTCGCTGAACACGTGGTGCTTGCGGTGTGCCGCGACCCAGCCGACGACCGACCCTTCGATCGCGAGCGAGCCCGCGGAGGCGAGCACGATTCTCAGCCAGCGCGGCGCGCGGAAGCTGCGATGGGTGAACAGGCGGTGATAGCCGACGGTGACACCGAGGGTCGAGACGATGTAGAACGCGCCGGCGAGGATGATGTCGCGCAATGTGACCGCGCGTCCCCAGAGCAACGGCACCGCGACCGCGAGCGCGACGGCGGGCCCGATCACGAGCAGTCCCGTGACGATGCGACCGATGTAGAGGCCGGCGCGGCTCGGGCTCGGAGTTGGCGTTGGGTCCGGTGCTGGCGGGCGCGCGGCGACGTGCGCGGTCCTGTCGATCAGTGTGGTCATTGAGCCCTCCCTGGTCCGCACCGGTGGTGCAATCGTCCGTGCTCCGACCGGGGTCCTGGGAGGCGCACACCGTCGCCACCATGGCGAGTGATTTCTAGAATAGGTCACCCACAGACCTACCGCGACGCGGCGCCGGCTGAACGTCAGATTCCCGTGGGTTGGGGCTCAAGTTTGCGAGCGGCCACGGGGAGCGCTCAACGCCGTCGACGAGGCGACGGGACGAATGCCGCAGTGGAGGCAAGATTCGGGACGTGAACGACGGGCCCCGCCGACGCCGAAGCGCTTCCGCGCGCGCGGCTTTGCTCGTCGTTGCCATGGTCTGCGCGTCGGCGTGCAGCTCGGGCGGGCCGTCGTCACGGGGGCCGGACACCGCGCCACCGGCAGCGACGAGCTTCCCGGCCCGGTATCGGCTCGACACCTCACGGCTCGTCGTGTATCAGGTGTGGCTCAACTACTACTCACGGAACGTGCAGAACGGCCAGAGCTCATACGACGTGTTCGCGAACGCGGCCACTCATCTGGAGGCGATCGCCGCGATGGGTGTGACTGCGATCCAACTCTCCTCGGTACAGGCCTTCGGGTCCGAGGCACCGCGCCGAACGCCGTACAGCGTCGAGGACTACTACGCGGTCGACCCGGGCTACGCCGGAGTGCGACGCTCCGGCGCACAGGTGCGGCAGCAGAGTCTCGCCGCGTTGAAGCGCTACATCGAACGTGCGCATCGGCTCGGACTGCAAGTCATCATGGACTGCGTGCTCCACAGCACCTCGCCGGACAGCGTGCTGGTCTCGCAACATCCCGATTTCTACGTGCGCGGTCGCGACGGCGGCCTCGTGAAGAATCGGTTCGGCTTTGCCGAGCTCGACTACCGCAATCCTGCCGTGCGTTCTTACATGATCGACATGATGAAGTTCTGGGCGACGTCGGTGGGGTTCGACGGCGTGCGCGCCGATCTCGCGGGATTCATTCCGGTGTCGTTCTGGGCGACACTCAACAATGAGCTGAAGAAGGTGAAACCCAGCTGGCTGATGATTGCCGAGGTCGCGGACCGGCTGGGCGAGTACGCCGGGACGTACTCCGGCCCGGGATCGCTCCCTGGCGTGAGGTATGACCACATCTACGCGTTCGACGCGATCTACGGCTTCGCCTACATGCGGGCGCTGCGCAACATGGACAACCGCACTGCATCGGCGGGCGCGTTGCGGCAGGCCTGGCGCTTCCCGGACGGGCTCGCCAAGGCTGCGCCGCCCGGCGTCGCCGTGTACCGAGGCGTCGACAACCATGATCAGCAGCCAAGAGCGGCGGCGCTCGCGGGCGGCAACGACGGGATGCTCGCCGCGATGGCGGTGAACTTCACCCTCGACGGCATCCCGTTCATCTTCAACGGTCAAGAGATCGGCGACACGACACCGACGAACATCTACTTCGACCGGCTCTGGATCCATTGGTCGAGTCCACCGCACCCCGAAGACGCGGGGGTTTTCACGCGGCTCCTGACGCTGCGGCGTACGCATCCGGCCCTCGCGCGCGGCGCAACGACGTGGTACGCGGCCAGCGGATCAGGCAGCGTGCTCAGCTACCTTCGCACCAGCGCCGACGGCGCGGTCCTCGTCGCCGTCAACCTCTCCCCGAGACCCTGGACCGGCACCGTGACCGCAACGCCCGGCCGGCCGCTGACGGGCACGATCCGTGACCTGCTCTCAGGTCGAACGTACGTCGCGGAGAACGACACCGTGCATCTGACGCTGCCTCCCTACGGGCATGTGATCGGCGAGGTGCACGCGAACTGAGCACGGTCAGAGCGGGAGGTCGAAGGCGTCGAGCGTCTCGATCGCGGCGATCGAGCGCTCGATCATGCGGCCGGTGAGCTCCATGTGACGCGGGTCTTCGATGCTCAATGCCCCCGCCGCGACAACCGGGTACACGAACCCGAACATCGTGGCGTAGCGGTACATCTCCCACGCCCACTCGCGGTCGGGATGCACACCGAAGCTCGCGAGCTCCTCGAGATACGTGGAGAACAGGCGCTGCTGGTCCTCCGGCTCCTTGACCTTCACGCTCTGGCTCACGAAGTACGCGACGTCGCGGGGTGCGCAACTGCGGTCGATGAGCTGCCAGTCGACCGCGATCACCTCGTCATCGGGCGTCAGGAACAGGTTGTCGAGCCGCCAGTCGGCGTGCGACAGCACGTGTGGCCCGTCGCACAACTTCGCGAACAGCGGCGCGACGCGCGCCGCAAAGGCATTGCCGAACTCGACGACCTGGTCGGTCATCTGGTCGGGGAAGAACTCCTGGACGCGGGGCCACGCCGTCTCGTACGCGAACGCGACCGCACCGGGATACGGGTCGTCGCACAGGCGCAACAGGAACGCGCAGTCCGCGAGGGTCGGGTCGTCCCAGAACGCGGCATGCAGCTTGGCCAGCGTGTGTAGCGCGGGCCGGGTCGCGTCCACCGCGCAGCCCGCGAGCTGATCCTGCATGGTCCCGCGCAACGACACGTCCTCGAGCAGCAGCACCGTGTCCTGGGTCGTCTCGTCGTGCGCGGCGTAGTAGCACTGCGGATGCGCGATCGGCGTACGTGCCGAGAGCTGCGTGTAGAAGCCGACCTCGCGGCCGTACATGTTGAGGATCGTCGCGACGAAGCGGCCCTCGTCGGTAGGCGCCGCCAGCTTGGCGATCATGGTCCTCGGGTCGGCGTCGCCGGTGAGCGTCAGCCGGAACAGCGTGCCGACGAGGCCGATGCCGACCCCGATGGGCTCACCGCGCACCGTCTCGATGCGCCGGCCGAGCGCGTCGCTCAACCATTCGGGCGTGAGGTCGTCGAGCTTCTTGGGGATGGTCATCTCACTCCTGCCAGCAGCCATTCGGTCATGCGCCTGGGCGCTTCGGTCAACATCGGGAACAGCGCGTCCCGCTTCGGCAGACGGACGTGCCGCCGCTCACGTTCGATCGCGTCGACCAGCGCGTCGACGACAGTGTGCATCTCGAGATCGACCGACAGCCGCAGGCGGGCGAAGCGCGCGAGTGCGCGCTGCGTCGGTGCATGCCCCCGCAGGCTGTCCATCATCGAGCCCTCGACCGGGCCGATCTCGGCGAGCGTCGTCGTGACGTCGGTGCCCTTCAGTTCGGCCCGCAACCCGGCCGTGAAATGACTCAGCCCCGCTTTCGAGCTCGAGTACGGCAGCACACCCGGCAGCGCGTTCGTGCCCGCGAGCGACGAGACGTTCACGATGTGGCCGCCCCCGCGTGTCTGCATGCCGGGAAGGATGGCTCGGCACAACAGAATCGGTGCGAGCAGGTTCACCTTGATGAGCTGCTCGATCTCGTCGGCCGGCAGCTCGGTCAGCGCGCCGGTCAGGTCGAGGCCGGCATTGTTGACGAGGACGTCGACCGGGCCGTCGGCTTCGATGCGCGAGACGAGGGGCGTAATCATCGAGGCATCGGCGAGGTCGGCGGCGTACGCATCGCCGCCCAGGTCCGCGGCGAGCTTGTCGAGCGGATCCTGGGAGCGGGCGACGAGCGCAACCCGGGAGCCGCGCTTCGCGCACTCCGTTGCCAGCGCGGCGCCGATCCCACGCGATGCGCCGGTCACGACGACCCGGGCACCGCTCAGGTTCATTGCGCGACGGCCGCGGCTTCGCGGTCGCGTTCAATCGCGTTGAGCTCGCCGTACTCCACACTCGTGTCGACGTAGTCCTCGTACTCGATCACGCCCATCTCGGTGAACCGCTCGCGCAGCCAGCCGTCGCGGCCGTCGAGCAAGCCGAGCTTCTTGCAGTTCGGCACGATCTTGGCGAACAGCATCCGCTGGAAGAGGATCTCCTCCTCGCTGTTCTGGCGGATGAAGTACGGCATCATCGCCCGGGCCGACACGCCGAGCCGCTCCCACACCTCTTGGTGCAGGAACCGGTCGCGCATCCGCAATGCAGCTTCGTACACGAACTCCTGCCGCTCGCGCAGCTCACCGCCGGAGATGCAGGCGTAGGCCTCCTGCAACGACAACACCCCGAACGCGACGTGACGCGCCTCGTCGCTCATCACGTACCGAATGAGCTGACGGAGCAGCGGTTCGGTCGTCGTCTGGTACATCGCACCGAACGCGGCGAGCGCCAGCCCTTCGATCATGATCTGCATGCCGAGGTACGTGATGTCCCAACGCGAGTCGGCGAGCACGTCGTCGATGAGCGCCCCGAGATGCACGTTGATCGGGTAGCGCGTCGCCATCTTCTCGTCGAGATAGCGGCCGAACACCTCGACGTGACGCGCCTCGTCCATCACCTGCGTCGACGCGTAGTACTTGGCGTCGATCCACGGCACCGTCTCGACGATGCGCGCCGTGCAGAGCAACGCCCCCTGCTCGCCGTGGAGGAACTGGCTCGTGCGGTGCGCGAGGTTCTCCATCGCGTACTGCACGAGCTCCTTCTCACCCCACTTCGCGACCGGTGACCCCGGCTCGTCGACCAGGGTGCGTACGTATTGCATGCGCCGGTCGTTCTGCGAGAGCTCGACGGCCGTGCGCTCGGGATCGACGTCGATCGACCAGTCGAGATCCTTGGAGCCGTTCCACTGCGAGACCTTGGCCTTCTCGTAGAGCTTGTCGAGGGCAGGCCGCGCGCCCTTCGCGTAGTCCCACGTGAACGTCGCGTCGAACGCGGAGCCCACACCGTGGCTGATCGCGTCCTCGTCGGTGTTCACCTGCGCCAGGATCGCCTCGAGGTCGTCGTGAGCTCGTATTTCCCGCATGGCGGGCATGCTCGCGCGGTCGCGCGCAGGTGTCGATCGGCGGAGCTCCGGCACGCAGGACATTCGGCACGAGGGCCGGAGTGGATCACCTCAAGAAGTCGAGGATCTCCGGGAGCGCCTTCGCGTCCTGGGCGAAGAAGGCGTGGCCGCCTTCGTAGACGCGCAGCTCGCTAAGCGGGACGTGGGCAGCGATGAACTCGCCATTCGGCACCGGTGCGATGCCGTCGTAGCGACCGGACGCGACCAGCGTCGGGCAGGTGATGCGGTCGAGGCGATCGCAGACGTCATGCCCGGCGCGCGCCTGGAGCTGCTCCGACTCACCGCGGCGTTGGTCCTTCGTCTTGGAACCGCTTCTTCGCGCCGCCATCATCTCGACGAGACCACGGTCGCCGGCATGCTCCGCGAGCCACTTTGGGTCGAAGCGGGTGTCCAGCAGCTGGACGGCGCGCGCGGCACGTTCGGCTTCGGGCAGGGTCTCGAGCTCGTGCAACGGATACGACGCACCACCGGCCCCACCCGGCGAGGTGCAGCACAGCGCGAGCCGTTCGACCCGCTCGGGCGCGGTCACCGCGAGCTCCTGGGCGACCATGCCGCCGAAGCTGACGCCGAAGACGCGGCAACGATCCCAGGCGAGGTGATCGAGCAACGCGGCCGCGTCTGCGGCGTAGTCGGCCATCGTGTACGGCCCGGGCGGGGTCGACGTGCGGCCGAGCCCGCGCTGGTCGTGCGCGGCGACGTCGAAGCGCTCGGCGAACGGCTTGATCAGCAGGGCGCTCGTCGCGAGCGTCGAACCCGACCCGTTGAGGAACAGCAAACGCGGCCCGGCACCCGAGCGCTCGTAGTAGAGGTCGATCCCGTTGGCGGCGACTGCCGGCACGACGCCGACGCTAGACGCCTTCGTGATCAGTGACGTCGGTCACCTGGGGTCGCGAGTGCTCATGTCGCGGGCCTGGGGGGACGAAACGCTTCTTGCTGCAACGGAGTGCAGCATGGACGAAGTGTTGATCCATCACCTGCAAGTTGGTCGCCTCGGTGATGGGGAGCTAGTGGCGAACCCGGCGTCCTATCCGGCTCACAACGGAGTGGAAGAGGGTTTGTCATGGATGGGCTCGCCGTAATGGCGCCTCAGGGCCGGATCCGG
>JBBRXX010000012.1:0-125594 GCA_038238245.1 Acidimicrobiia bacterium | reverse complement strand
CCGGATCCGGCCCTGAGGCGCCATTACGGCGAGCCCATCCATGACAAACCCTCTTCCACTCCGTTGTGAGCCGGATAGGACGCCGGGTTCGCCACTAGCTCCCCATCACCGAGGCGACCAACTTGCAGGTGATGGATCAACGCTTCGTCCATGCTGCACTCCCAGCAGCAAGAAGCGTTTCGTCCCCCCAGGCCCGCAACATGAGCACTCGCGACCCCAGGTGACCGACGTCACTCCGCCTGAGGTGACCCGCCGGCCCGAAAGCCGATGAGCGCTTGATGGACACAGCAGTAGTGCTGCCGGCGGGCGTCCAGACCGGTCACGGGACCGGGGTCGCCTTCGTGGCGTAACGTTCGCCCGCGCGACGCGGTTCCGGAGTACCGGCTCGGTCTGTTCGATGGCGCGCCCCACCGTTTCATCTCGCGTTGCGACGGTTGCCCTCTAGCCCGCCGGAGGCCATCCGGGCGGCCCGGGCCGGGCGCGGTCATTGTCCTGTCGTCCTCCAGAACACTCGAACCGCGCTGAGAGAATTCGTGGCGGAGGGTGTTGGGCAATCAAGGAGGTTCTGCCGATGGCCTCTCCCGAACGCACGACGATCGCCTGGAAGCAGTTCGTCGCACTCGCCGAGCAATCCGCAACGCTTCACCCTGGCGACCTCGAGCAGCTGTGCGGGTTCCTCGTCGCTGCGCATCTGGACGGCCAACCGGTGAGCTACGGGGCTTGCGAGACGGACATGGCGAGGTTCGCCGAACCGGTCAAGCAGGAAACGCTCGTCCTCATCGCGCGCGCACCGCACCTGTTTCGTGCGCTCGACGCTGCCCGCGCGGCGAGCACAGCTACTCAGTGACGACCATGTAGAGCGCGCAGAATCCGACGAGGAGCACGACCGCATCGCAGAGCAGCCCGGTCGGGCGTGGTATTCGAACACGCGGAGTTTCAACGTCAGCACAGCGGTGACGACGGCGAGGAGCGATCAGCCGGATCAGCATCTCCGTAGCAAGTACAGCCAGCCGCCTCGGGGTGACGTGGGGTGACACCCCGAGGCGAGGCCGACTGCGATCTTCGGAGGAATGCGCCACGCAAGCTCCGTGATCGCCGCGCTCAATGTCTTACGACGCCACGCCTGGAGCCAAACCGCGTCATGGGATACCGCCCTTCGGCGGGACCTTTCGGCGGATGCGCTGTCTGCGAACGGCGGCGGAACTGCACCCGCGCGGTCCGGGTAGGAACAGGACTCGCCGTCGCTCACTCTTCAACTTGAGGTTCCCGCCGTTACCGCCCACTTCGATTTCGAGCGGACCTTCGTCGGTGGCGCGGAGCGGTGGGCGTGCTATCCCTCGAGGCTGGCGCGCTGGCGTGCCCGGCGGAACGAACTGCCTGTTGCTCGGGCATCGTCGCCGTGCGCTTTGAAGAGGCTTGCGCCGCCGGCGCTGAGGGTGGCGATGGCTTGGTCGGCGGTCAGCATGCCGGCGAGCTGGAGCGTGACGATGCCGTGATTGAGCGCCCACAGCGTCGTGGCGAGCTCGGTCGCGTCTGCTCGGATGAACCGGTGCGCGTCGCTTCCGCGAGTGGTCGTTGCCAGAGTGACGTCCCGGGCGATGCGTCCAAGACAAACGCACACACCTGCGCGCGTTTTGCGGGCATCAAGTGGGTCGTGGAGTTGATGCGGGCAACACGCTGACCCGCCCGGAGTGACTATTGAGTGAGTTGCACGATCGGTATCGTTCGATTCATCTTGGCGGCATCGCTTCGGTACTTCTCGAAGGCTGGGAAGACATGATCAGCGAGCACCCACAACCTCTCACACTCGCCTTCGTCGTCCACGACCGTCGCGCGCATCGGGATCCCACCGAATGTGACGTCTGAATGGGCTCGGAGGTTGTGGTACCAAGCTGGGTTTCTCGCGGCACCGGCATTCGATGCGGCGATCGTGACCCGGTCGCCGTCGTGGAAGTAGATGATCGCGTTGCGTCGTCGGGCGCCGGTCCTCGCGCCCTTGGTCTCGAGCACTGCGGTCGGAAAGATGAGCGTCGTGGCGATGCGACCGCGAGTAATTCGCAACAGGAATGGGTCGAGTTTCCAGCTGATGTGACGCGAGATGAACTTGGCGAAACGCGTCGCCGCGAACGCGGCATAGGCGCGCCCGATCGCGCCCGGCCGGCGCGTTGGATCGACGTATTTGAGCTTGGTGGTCAAGGTGGTGTCTCTCCGGGGTAATCAACCGATTGCGAGGGCGGGGGCCGGTCCGCACCCTGTGACTCACCGGTGCGATCGGCGGCGAGCAGGGTACCGCTGCCGAGCGGGGGTGTGCGGAAGACTGTCGGCTGAGCGACGACGCGCTGTTGGTTCGAGAGTTCACACGCGAGCTCGCCGACCAAACGGCGCTCGTGCAACGCGCCCTCGACGACCGCCGCGCCGGCACGTCCGCGCCCATCACAAAAACGGCCGCCAAGTGGGTCCGCAGCGTCGCCGCAGAACTCAATCGATAGACGACATCATGCGAGCGCCGTACCACCGAGGAGCGCGAGAACTGGATCGTTTTCCTCCACGCGCGGAGCTGCAGCACCCGCCGCGGGTGTGGCAACTCCGGTGTATGCCGCAGACGAACCATCAGTGGGGGGAGCTAGTGTCGATTGCCTTGGAAGACAAGCTGATGCTTCGTCTCGAGAACGAGGCTTCCCATCCCGAATGGGATGATTTCCTGTCCCGCACGCGTGGTGGCGATCTGACCCAGACGTCGTGGTGGGGGAGGATCAAGGAGTCATCGGGGTTCGAGGTGTACCGCCTCGTCGGTCGCGTCGACGGAGAGATCATCGGCGGCGCCCAGATCCTCGCCCGCCCGTTGGGTCCGCTGGGGAAAGCGGCGTACGTGCCCTACGGCCCGATCGTCGTGCCCTCGGCGCCGGACGACGTCATCGACCGACTCGCATGGCAGGTGCGGGAGACCTGCCGCGGCGACCGAATCCGGTGTGCCTTCGTGCAAACTCCCGAAGGTGGTGAGCGCGTCTCCGCTGCCCTTCGCCGGCACGGGTTCGCGCCATCCGACGCGGGTGTCGCACCCCGAGCGTCGTTGCGCATCGACGTGACGAAGGACCCCGAGGAGTTGCTCGCCCAGATGGTCCCGCACGCTCGGGCGCACGTCCGGCGGGGCATGCGAGATCCGCTGACCGTCCGTTCCGGTACGCGCGAAGACCTGGCGCGATTCCACGAGCTGCATTGCTGCACCGCGGCGCGGCACGGCTTCCAACCGGTGCAGCTCGAGTACCTCGAGCTCCTCTGGGACGAGTTGCGGCCGAGCGGCCTGGTCGAGCTGTTGCTCGTACACACCGACGGGACGTATCTCGCCGGATTGTTGGTGACCAGATTCGGAGATGCGAGCATGGAACGCATCTCCGGGTACGCGCCCGACCTTGTACCGCGCAAGAAGATGCGGCCGAACGACGCGCTGCGTTGGACGGCGATACTCGGCGCCCGCGAGCAGGGCGATCGCTGGTATGACCTGGGCGGCGTGGAGTTGACGGTCGCGCAGGCCCTCTCCGAAGGCGTGGATCCGACCGCCGACGCAATGTTGGCGAGCCGCTCGGCGCACAAGCTCGGACTGGGAGGGACGCCGCTGGTCTATCCCGAGCCGCTCGGGTTCTTCCCCAACCGGATGTTGAGCGTCGGATACCGCGTCCTCGGCGGGAGCCGCCCCGCGCGTCAGCTCCGGGGGAGCTTGCAAGCGCGATGGCGGTTCGGGTCAACCGCGACGAGATCGGACATGGGCGGCGCGCTTCACCTCGGGTCGTCCGCGCTCGCGGCGAACGTCGAGGATGCAGCTGATCATCCGGAGTGGGACGACTTCGTCGCACGGACGCACGGTGGCGATCTCGTCCAGTCATCGGCGTGGGGCCGAATCAAACACGCCGTGGGCATGGACGTGCACCGGGTCGTGGTTCGTGTCGACGGTGGGATCGTGGGCGGGGCGCAGCTGCTCGCGCGGCCGCTCGCTCCCTTGGGCCGGGTGGCGTACGTGCCGTACGGCCCGCTGCTCGCGCCCGACGCGCCGGACGACGCGGCCGGGCTCATGCACCAAGAGCTCCGACAGCTCTGTCGCCGGCGTGCAATTCGGGCGCTGGTCGTGCAGCCGGCCGAGGATGGCGAGCCCATCGCGACGGCGTTGCGCGCAATGGGTTTCCGCCCCACCGGCGTCGACGTCGCGGCGTCGGCATCGCTACGGGTCGATCTGCGGCTCTCTCCGGATGAGTTGCTTCTCCGTATGAGCAAGCACACCCGGCGCGACTTCAAGCAGAGTCTGCGCGGTCCTGCGTCGGTTCGGTTCGCGACCCGCGCGGACTTGGGGTCCTTCCATGAGCTGTACTGCGCGACGGCCGTACGGCACGGCTTCACGCCGTGGTCGCTCCGCTATATCGAATCCGTATGGGACGTGCTCTCCGCGACGGATCAGGTCGCGGTGGTGCTCGCAAACGTCGACGGCACCGACGTCGCCGGGAACATGGTGACGTGCTTCGGTGACATCGCCACCGGCCGACTCATCGGCTTCGACCCGAATCGCCTCACGGCCCGGATCCGCCCGAACGAAGCGCTGCAGTGGGCGCTCATGGAGTGGGCGCGCGCACGAGACCTTCACTGGCTCGATGTCGGTGGGGTGCGGCGCGACGACGCCCTCGCGCTGGTTCGCAACGACGAACCGGTGGGCGACCAGCAGACGTTGAAGATGCGCCTGCCGGGCACGCCGATCATCTACCCGGAGCCGTTGCAGCTGATCGGGAACCCGATGCTGCGTGTCGCGTACCGGACGCTCGGCTCGCGCAAGTCCTTGCACACACTTCGCACCGTGGTGCAGCAGCGACTGCGTCAAGGCTCCAGTGGCAACACACAATGGTTGTGATGCGCATCGGGCGGTCCGAACGGGATTGAGTGAGGGCTCACTCAGGTAAGATGGATCTTCGTGAGCGAGCCTGGAACAGCGATCAGGACCATGCGGGCGGCCGCGCTGCCGCCCGACGAGCGGCGCTCGATGATCGTCGCGGCCACGTTGCCGCTACTGCTCGAGCACGGCGATCGGGTGACCAGCCGGCAGATCGCCGAAGCGGCCGGGATCGCCGAGGGCACGATCTTCCGGGTCTTCGCGGACAAGGACGAGGTCATCGCCGCGGTCGTCGAGGCCGCGCTCGACCCTGAGCCGCTCGAAGCGGCGCTGACGGACATCCCGAAGGGCTTGCCTTTCGAGGAAGGCCTCGCAGCCGCGGTGGTGATCATCCAACAGCGCGTCATCGACGTGTGGCGACTGGTGTCGAGTGTCGGAACCCGCTTCCACGAGATGACGCGGCGGCCGATGACCGACAGCGACGCGCTCGTCCGGATCTTCGAAGCACACCGCGCGCGCATCACCGTCGAGCCGATCGTCGCGGCCCGCTTGCTGCGCGCGCTCACGCTGTCGACGACGCATCCGATGCTCGCCGGCGAACCGCGGTCACCCGAGGAGCTCGTGCAGCTGTTCTTGCACGGCGTCGGCGGCAGCAGCTCCGACACGAGGGACACGTCGTGCTGATCCGGTTGTTGCGATCGCACCTCGCCCCGTACCGCAACACGCTCCTGCTCATCGTCGTGCTGCAGACCGTGCAGACGTCGGCCGCCCTGACGCTGCCGACGATCACGGCCCGCATCATCGACAACGGTGTGATCCCCGGGAACGTGGGCTTCATCTGGACCTGGGGCGGGTTCATGGTCGGGGTCGCACTGATCCAGATCGTGTTCGCGGTTGCGGCCGTCTATCACGGCGGCAAGGTGGCGATGAGCTTCGGGCGCGACCTGCGCAAGAACCTCTTCCACCAGGTCACCGACTTCTCGGCGCGCGAAGTGGGCGCGTTCGGGGCACCGTCGCTGATCACGCGGATCACGAACGACGTGCAGCAGGTGCAGTTGCTCGTGGTGATGGCGTGCACGATGGCGATCGCGGCGCCGATCACGATTGTCGTCGGCGTGTTCATGGCGCTGCGCCAGGACGTCGGCCTGTCGATCGTGTTGGTCATCGCCATGCCGGTCGCGGGCGTCGTGCTCGGTTTGCTGGTGTCGCGGATGGTCCCTGCGTTCCGCCTGATGCAGGAGCGGATCGACCAGGTCAATCGCGTGTTGCGCGAGCAGATCACCGGGATCCGCGTCGTGCGGGCGTTCGTGCGGGAGCCCCAGGAGGGGCGCCGCTTCGGAGACGCCAACGCCGACCTGACCGCGGTGTCGCTCCGTGCCGGGCGGCTGATGTCGTCGATGTTCCCGACGGTGAACCTGCTCATCAACGCGTCGAGCGTCGGCGTGCTCTGGCTCGGCGCGAGTCGCGTCAACTCGGGCGACATCCAGGTGGGGACGTTGGTCGCCTACCTCACGTATCTCGTGCAGATCCTCATGTCCGTGGTGATGGCCACGTTCATGATCTCGATGGTCCCGCGCGCATCGGTCTCGGCCGATCGCATCCAGGAGGTGCTCGACACCGACCCGAGCGTCGTTCCGCCGGTTGATCCGGTGCGCAAGGTCGTGACCCCCGGTGCGCTCGAGTTCCGCGACGTCGGCTTCCACTACCCCGGCGCCGAGCACGCGGTGCTCACCGGGATCTCGTTCGCGACCGCGCCCGGCCAGACCACCGCCATCGTCGGGAGCACCGGCGCGGGGAAGTCGACGCTCGTCAACCTCATCCTGCGCCTGTTCGACAGCACCGAGGGCACCGTGCTCGTCGGCGGGGTGGACGTACACGACCTCGACTCCGACGTGCTGTGGAACACGATCGGCCTCGTCCCGCAACGGCCGTACCTGTTCTCGGGCACCGTGGCGAGCAACCTGCAGTTCGGCAAGCCCGACGCGACCGAGGACGAGATGTGGGCCGCGCTCGACGTCGCGCAAGCGAGCGACTTCGTCCGGGCGATGCCGGGTGGGCTGCACGCCCGCATCGAGCAGGGCGGCACCAACGTGTCGGGCGGCCAGCGCCAGCGCCTGTCGATCGCACGCGCGCTCATCCGCCGGCCGGACATCTACGTGTTCGACGACTCGTTCTCCGCGCTCGACCTCGCCACCGATGCGCGGTTGCGCGCCGCACTCGGTCCGTACACGACCGACGCTGCCGTCGTCATCGTCGCGCAGCGGGTGTCGACCATCGCGACCGCCGACAACATCCTCGTCCTCGAGGACGGCGTGGTCATCGGCCGGGGCACGCACGACGAGTTGATCCGCGATTGCCCGACGTACGCCGAGATCGTGCAGTCGCAGATCGGCGAGAAGAGCGCTGCGTGACGATCATCGACGACCACGAAGAACACGAAGAGCTCGATCTCGCGGCACCCGAGACGCGCGCCGCCGGACGTTGGAACTCTGCGGGCGTTCCCGGCGAGCGATCGAAGGACTTCAAGAACGCGCTCCGCCGCCTGGGCCGGATGCTCGGACCCATGTGGGTCGTCCTCGTCGTGGTCGCGGTGGTCGCGATCGCAAGCGCGACGCTCAACGTGTTCGGTCCCCGAGTCCTCGGGCACGGCACCGACATCATCGTCCGCGGCGTCGTCAGCCACAAAGGCATCGACTTCGGCGCCCTGCATCACGTGCTGTTGCAGGCCCTGGCGCTGTACGCGGCGTCGTCCGGCTTGTCGATCATCGCGGCCTACATGCTGGCCGGAGTCATTCAACGGCTCATGTACAAGCTGCGCTCAGATGTCGAGGACAAGGTCAACGCGCTCCCGCTCAGCTACATCGACAAGCAACAGCGTGGCGATCTCCTGAGCCGGGTCACCAACGACATCGACAACGTCGCCCAGAGCCTGCAACAGACGCTGAGCCAGATGCTCACCTCGGTGCTGTTGCTGCTCGGCGTGGCGATCATGATGTTCACCATCTCACCGTTGTTGGCGGTCGTCGCCCTCACCACGGTGCCGGTCTCGGTGTGGGGGATGCGCGTGGTCGCGCGCCGCGCCCGTCCCCGGTTCATCTCGCAGTGGAAGAGCACTGGGATACTCAACGCGCAGATCGAGGAGACCTTCACCGGTCACGCGGTCGTGAAAGCGTTCGGCCGGCAACGCGAGGTCGAGCAGCGGTTCCGCGACACCAACGACGAGCTCTACGACTCGTCGTTCGGCGCCCAGTTCATGTCGAGCTTGATGCAGCCCTTCACGATGTTCATGGGCAACATCCAGTATGTGATCGTTGCGGTCGTCGGCGGTCTCCGGGTGTCGAGCGGCGCGATCACCGTGGGCGACATCCAGGCGTTCATCCAGTACTCCCGCAACTTCTCGATGCCGCTGACCCAGCTGGCGTCGATGATGAACGTCTTCCAGTCGGGCATCGCCTCGTTCGAACGGGTCGTCGAGTTCCTCGACGCCGACGAGCAGAGCCCCGACGCGATCGCGAGCGACAACCCCCCTCCGGTACGTGGACGCGTCGAGTTCCGCGATGTGACGTTCTCCTACGACCCCGACCGGCCGCTCATCGAGTCGCTCTCACTTGTGGCCGAGCCCGGCCAGACCATCGCGATCGTCGGGCCGACGGGCGCGGGCAAGACCACGCTCGTCAACCTGATCATGCGGTTCTACGAGCTGAACGGCGGTGTGATCACGCTCGACGGGCGCGACATCTCCTCGATCCCGCGCGCCGAGCTGCGCTCGGAGATCGGGATGGTGCTGCAGGACACGTGGCTGTTCGGCGGCACCATCCGCGACAACATTGCCTACGGCGACCCCGACGCCACCGAAGCGCAGATCCTCGAGGCGGCGCGTGCGACCTACGTCGACCGCTTCGTGCACTCGCTTCCCGACGGCTACGACACGCTCATCAACGAAGAGGGCGACAACATCAGCGCCGGGCAGAAGCAGTTGCTCACCATCGCACGAGCCTTCCTCGCCGACCCGGCAATCCTCATCCTCGACGAGGCCACCAGCTCCGTCGACACCCGCACCGAGGTCCTCATCCAGGAGGCGATGAACGCGTTGCGCAGAGAGCGCACCAGCTTCGTGATCGCGCACCGGTTGTCGACCATCCGCGGCGCCGACATCATCCTCGTGATGGAGAACGGCAGCATCGTCGAACAGGGATCACACAACGACCTGCTCGCCCGCGACGGGCCGTACTCCCGGCTCTACAACTCGCAATTCGTGGCACCGGTCGTCGACGTCGTCTGACCGGGCGGCTCTGACACGCGGCGCGGCTCCCGCTCGGGTCGGCCCGGTGCAGCTGCGAAAGCGAATCGACCTGGCGCGGTCCCAACGGAGAAGATGTCCTCGTGCGGAGGATCGTGGTGCGGCTCGGTACCGAGAGCGATCTCGACAAGGCCAACGTCGGCGGCCGCCACGGCGAGTATCGACGGGAGCTCGCAGACGTACTCAGGCGCGAGCGTGCGCGGTTGCTCGTCGCGGAAGTCGACGGCGCAGTCGTCGGCCGGATCACGCTCGAGTGCGCGGGCGACGAGGCGGAGCTCTTCGGACTCGTCGTCGACGCGAGGCGGCGGCGCAGAGGCATCGGCACGACCCTGCTGCACGGGGCCGAAGCCGAAGCGTGCCGTCTCGGCTGTCGGCTCGTGCATCTGACCGTCGGGAAGGCAAATGATGGCGCGCTCATCCTCTACGAACGGCGCGGCTATCGCGTCGCGGGCGACGGACAGAGTCATGGCCTCGCGTTGCCGACGGGCGAGGTCATCCACGAGCGCGAACCCGTGTGGAAGATGACCAAGGCGTTGACCACGCCGGTTGTCACTGCCGATTGACCTCCCGAAGCGTGCACGAATGCGCGCCGAGTGTCACGCAGACACGAGAGAATATGTGGATTGTTGGACCGAGAGGTCTTCGGGGGCGACGAAGTCGTGGCGTGCGCGGTAGACCAGCGTCTCACATCGGCCACCACGACCCGAAGGAGCGATGGCATGGTGCACACCGATCGGCTCATGGAGTTGTTCCATGCTGTCGATGACGAACCGATCGATGACCAATACCTTCGTCGCCTCGCGTACGAGGCGTTCGACGGCGACGCACTCGCGCTCATGACGACGCTGCTGCGCACGATCCGCAGCCTCTCGGATCAGCTCGCACACTTCTATGGCACCAGCGCCAACGACGTCCTGCGCATCGAGGCGATCCTGCCCGCCCGGCCCGTGAGCTGAATTGACGGGCAGTCCGGGCCCGACCGGGTGCCCCGGGCGGCTGGCGGACGGTGGCGCTTACCCTCGCGAGAAACGGGTATCGCGGAGAGGTGCCCCGTGTTGAGGCCTCGGCGAGGCCATATAACGGACGCAAACTGCCCCTGGTGTACGAGTCCGGGTTCGCGCAGCCTGCCGACCTCGGCCCCATGCGCGCGGGGGCGATTGCCGCGCTCGAGGAGCAGGGACGCACGCGCGATCACGTACGTGTCGTGGGCCTCTTGTTGAGTGAGTTGGCAACGAACGCGTTGATGCACGCGTCGTCGCCGTACCTGCTGACGGTCGAGATGGACAAACACGAAACGTTTGTCGAGGTGATGGACGCGGGGGGCGGCGACGCGTTCGCACGCGCGCCGGCGTATGTCGACGGCGGGTACGGGTTGAATCTCGTCAACGCGCTCGCATCGTCGTGGGGCGCAGCACCACATGCAAACGGCAAGACGGTGTGGGCGGCCGTCGGACGCGACCTCGCGCTCTGACCGTCGCTTCCACGGCGCCTCACTTCTTCAAGGCGATCGCGTCGACGACGAACCAGAGTGACTCGTCGGGTTTGATCGACGCTCCGTACCCGTCGGGACCGTATGCATCTCCGGAGGGAATGCCGAGCAGGCGACGACCGCCGACCTTCATCCCCGGGAGTCCGTTCACCCATCCGGCGATCATCCCGCCCTTCAGGTCTGCGGTGAGCGGCTTCCGGCCGTATGACGAGTCGAAGATCTTTCCCGTGGAGCACGTGACACCGATGTAGTTGACCTGCACCTTCCCGCCGGCCGGGACGACTGCGCCGGTCCCGATCTTCAGGTCCTTCTTCACGAGCGTCGTGGGCGGCGGACCGGTCTGCACCGGGACGGACGGCGCGCCCTTCGGTACCGGATCGGACATCGCGACGCAGGGCTTGCCCTTCGCCGAAGCGACCTCGGCAACGGCGGTCGTCGAAGTCGTTGTCTTGTCGCCGCTCCCACTCGTTGCGGTGAGCGCGAGCACGAGCGCCACCAAGACGATGACCATGAACGCTGCGACAGCGGCACCGGCCTGACGGCGACGACGCTGCGCTCGCTGACGCCGCGCGGCTGCGGCTGCGAGACGCTCCTTCTGACGCGCCTGACGAGTCCGTGCTTGCTTCGACGTAGGCACCCGGTCACGCTATCGCCCATGCCGGGCACCGACGCTTCGCGCGCACGCGCGACGACGTGCGCACGACCACCGGGACAGCAGTGAGCCGCGCCCGCACGACGGTTGACCTGCTGCGCGCCGTCGCCGATGGCGAGGGCGAGCGCGACGCGTTCGTGGAACCAGGGCGTCGCGTCACCTTTGCTGCCTGGAACCGGGCCGCCGACGGGCTCGCAGCATGCTGGGCCGATGCCGCCGGCGTGGGCGCGGGTGACGTGATCGCGCTGATGGTGCCGTCGTCGATCGACTACGCAATCTGTTACCAGGCCGCGATGCGCCTCCGCGCGATCACGACCGGGATCAACATCCGGCTCGGACCCGTCGAGATCGCAAGCATCCTCGAGCGGACCGCGCCCCGTGTCGTCGTCCGCGACGAGGACCTCGACGCGGTCCGCGCCGCGTACGAGCTCGATCCTCTGCTCGAGATGCCGCGTGTGCAGAGCGACGACCCGGTCGCGATCGTCTGGACCAGCGGCACGACCGGCATGCCGAAGGGTGCGGTCTTCGATCACGACAACCTCGCGGCCGTCGCGATCGGTGCCGGCGCACTCGGCGAGCGATTCGACCGGCGCTTGTCGCCGCTCCCGTTCGCGCACGTTGCATTCATGTCGCGCCCGTGGGAGGAGATCGAGAAGATCATCACCACGGTGATCCCGTCGACACCCTGGAACGCGGGCGAGATGCTGCAGCTGATCGAGACCGAGCGGGTGACGGTCGGCCAGGGAGTGCCCACGCAATGGCGCCTCGTGCTCGACCACGCCGCCTTCGACACGGCCGATCTGTCGTCGCTACGGATCGCGGGCACGGGCGCGGCGACGGTGCCACCCGACCTCGTGCGCGAGATGGAACGCCGGCTCGGGTGTCCGGTCGTCATCGGCTACACCAGCACTGAAGCCGCGATCACGACCGGCAGCGTGCCCGGCGATTCGCCGGACGTGATCGCGCGCACGGTCGGCCGGGCGCGCGCGAACGTGGAGCTCGAGGTCGTCGACGACGAAGGTCGACAGTGTCCGACAGGTGAGGTCGGTCGCGTACGTTGCCGATCGGGTGCCGTGATGCGGGAGTACTGGCGCGACCCGCAGCGCACCGCGGAGGTGCTCGACGGTCGGGGCTGGCTCTCGACGGGCGACGCCGGCTTTCTTGACGAGCGGGGCTACCTCACCCTCGTCGGTCGCAAGAGCGACATGTACATCCGCGGCGGCTACAACGTCTATCCCGCCGAGGTCGAGCGCGTGCTGTCCGAGCACGCGGCCGTCGGACAGGTGGCGGTCGTCGGCATCCCCGATCGCGTTCTCGGCGAGATCGGCCTCGCGTTCGTCGTCCCCGCCGCCGGCGCGACGCCTCAGCTCGACGAGCTGCGTGCGCACTGCCGCGGCACGCTCGCCGACTACAAGGCGCCCGATCGCCTCGAGATCGTTGCTGCGCTGCCGCTGACGTCGGTCGGCAAAGTCGACAAGCGTGCGCTCCTCGCCGGTCGGTGATTAGTTTCGGAGCCATGAGCAGGGTCACCAAGAGCACGCTCGAGTTTCCGTACTCGCGCACGATCGGACCGGTCGTCGGTGCATTCTTTGCCGGCCTCCGCGAGCATCGAATCCTCGGCTCCCGGACGAGCGACGGCAAAGTGCTCGTCCCGCCGTTGGAGTACGACCCGCATACGGGCGAGTCGCTCAACGATTTGGTCGATGTCGGCCCGGGCGCCACCGTCGAGTCGTGGACGTGGGTCGGCGAGCCCACGTCGAAGCACCCGCTGTCGCGCCCGTTCGCATTCGCGCTGATCCGGCCCGACGGCGCGGACACGGCGATGGTGCACGCCGTCGACGCGGGCAGCGTCGACAAGATGGCCACGGGCATGCGCGTCACGCCGCGGTGGCGGGGCGAGCCGCAGAACCGGATCGACGACCTCGAAGCCTGGGAGCCTGCACCGTGACCGCGGGCGATGCCCCGAAGGAGACGCTGGTGATGGAACACCTCGTCTCGCTCAACTACGAAGAGGAGCTCACGCCGATTCTCGACCGGTACGTCGATGCGCTCATCGACGGCCGCATCCTCGGCCACAAGTGTCCCGAGTGTGGACGCGTGTACGTTCCGGGCAAGGGCTACTGCCCGTTGTGCGTCGTCGCGACCGGCGATGACGACGAGGTCACGGTCGCCGACACCGGAACCGTGACCGGGTTCACGATCATCACGCCGGTCGCGTACTACGGGCAAACCGAGACCGAGCCGTTCGTATACGCGTCGGTGCTCCTCGACGGCGCCAACAGCAACCTTGGCGGCCAGGACATCGTCGGCGTCCCCCACGACGAGGTCCGTTCGGGATTGCGCGTGCGCGCGGTGTGGAAGCCGAAGGACGAGCGCAGCGCCGAGGGCGTGTCGAACCGCGGTTGGGGCGGTGTTGGTTCGGCGATCGAAGCGTTCGAACCGAACGGCGAGCCCGACATGCCGCGCGAGCAGTTCGAGGAGCACATCTTCTGATGAGCGGGTCGACCGATATCGCAGTCGTCGGGTACGCGCAGACGCCGTCGGTTCGGCGCGCGCCCGAGAGTGAAGTGCAGATGCTCGTGCCCGTCGTCACCGAGGCACTGGAACGGGCCGGCGTGGACCGGCGCGAGATCGGCTTCACGTGTGCGGGCAGTTGCGACTACCTCACCGGCGGACCATTCGCGTTCGTGTCGAACCTGGAGGCCGCCGGCGCCTGGCCGCCGATCTCGGAATCGCACGTCGAGATGGATGGGGCGTGGGCGCTCTACGAGGCGTGGGTGCGGCTGCAGCACGGTGACATCGAGACCGCGCTCGTGTTCGGTTCGGGCAAGTCGTCACCGTCGAAGCCGGCCGAGGTGTGGGCGCAGCAGCTCGATCCCTACTACCTCGCCCCGCTGGGCGTGGATCCTGTCTCCCTTGCGGCGCTGCAAGCGCGGGTGCTGCTCGATCGCGGCAAGGCGACCGAACGCGACTTCGCCGAAGTCGTCGTCCACAGCCGCGGCCAGGCACTCGAAAACCCGAACGCGCAGGTGCGCGGAGCATCGAAGGTCGACGATCTGCTCGCGGAGCCGTACGTGCGCGCACCGTTGCGCCAACACGACCTGCCGCCGATCTCCGACGGCGCGGTCGCGGTCGTGCTCGCCCGCGGTGACCGCGCACGCAGCTTGTGTGCCCGTCCGGCGTGGATACGTGGCCTCGACCATCGCATCGAGGTGCACCAACCCGGGATGCGCGACCTCGCGACGTCTTCCTCGACGACCCTCGCGGCGCGCAAGGCGGGATACGACGGTGGTCCGCTCGACGTCGCCGAGCTCTCCGCGACGTTCAGTCCCCAGGAACTGATCCTGCGCGAGGCGCTGGGCCTTCCCGCCGACACGAGCGTAAATCCCTCGGGTGGTCCGCTGGCCGCGAACCCGGTGATGGCAACCGGCCTGATCCGCATCGTTGAAGTCGCGCAGCGGATCATCGGCGGTACTGCCGACCGCGGCCTCGCGCACGCGACGGGCGGGCAGGTGCTCCAGCACAACCTCGTCTGCCTCATGGAGGGGGAGTAGTCATGGCCGAGCGCTGTGCGGTCGTCGGTATCGGTCAGACGCACCACAAGAAGCGCCGCGACGACGTTTCGATCCCGGGCTTGTTGCGGGAAGCGGCGTTGCGTGCGCTCGAGGACGCGGAGATGACGTTCGCGGACATCGACGCGCTGGTCATCGGCAAGGCGCCCGATGCATTCGAGGGGATCGTGCAACCCGAGCTGTTCCTCGCGGACGCGCTCGGCGCCGCCGGCAAGCCGATGCTCCGCGTACACACCGCCGGGAGCGTCGGCGGCTCCACGTTCATCGTCGGTGCACACCTGGTGGAGTCGCGCATCCACGAGCGGGTACTGGCCGTCGCGTGGGAGAAACAGAGCGAGGGCAACGCGCAGTGGGGTCTCGCAGGCGGACGGTCCCGCGGTATCGGTGCGGGCGGTGCCTTCGCGCCGTGGATCCGCGCGTACATCGAGCAGACCGGCGCGCCGGAGTACATCGGCTGGCAGGTCGCGGTGAAGGACCGGCTGAACGCGCTGAAGAACCCGTACGCGCACCTGAAGCTCGCCGACATCAGCATCGAGAAGGTCAAGGAGTCGGCGATGCTGTGGGACCCGCTGCGGTTCCTCGAATCGTGCCCGTCGTCCGACGGTGCGTGCGCGGTCGTGCTCACGGACGAGGCGGGCGGTCGCCGCGCCGCGAAGCCGCCGGCGTGGGTGGAAGCCGCGGCCGTGCGGAGCGAGCTCGGCATGTTCCCGGGACGGAACCCCGTACGCCCGCAGGCGGGCGTCGAGTGCGCGCAGGATGTCTACCGCCAAGCGGGGATCAGCGTGCCGCGCCAGGAGATCGACGTCGCCGAGCTGTACGTGCCGTTCAGCTGGTACGAGCCGATGTGGCTCGAAGGTCACGACATCGCGGGTCCCGGCGAGGGCTGGAAGATGGTCGAGAGCGGCGAGACCGAGCTCACCGGATCGTTCCCCGTCAACCCGTCGGGGGGCGTGCTGTCGTCGAATCCGATCGGCGCGTCCGGCATGCTTCGGTTCGCGGAAGCCGCGCTCCAAGTGCGCGGCCTCGCCGGCGAGCACCAAGTCGACGGCGCGCACACCGCGCTCGCCCAGGCCTACGGCGGCGGCGCGCAGTACTTCGCAATGGGAGTGTTGCGCTCACAGCCGACTTGAGCCGAGCGCGTTTCGTCAGCACCGTAAGTGCATCTCGCGATGATGTCGGCGGCACAGCAACACGAGGTTGTCGAGGCTCGTCGGGCCGCCGTCTTCCCAATGACGGATGTGGTGCGCGTCGCACCACCCGGGAGATCGGTCACATCCCGGTGCCTGGCAATGACGTCGCGGGCGATGAGCGCCCTGCGGATCGCCGGCGGGATGGTGCGAGTCGCGCGACCGACGTCCAGTACCGCCGACGGCCCGTCCGTGATCACCCGCGAGATGTTGCAGTCGCAGGTGAGCCGCCGGAGCGTTGCCGTGGACAGGCGGCCGACGTTGGCCGCATCTGCCCGCACCTGGCGCACGATCTCGGGACCGCCGCGCTGTTCGAGCTCCGCGATGTCGACCACCACCGTGACGTGCGGTCGCACGCCGCCGGCGCATTTATTCTCGCCTGCGTCGAGTGACCGCCGGCAGATATTCACGAGCGCATCGGCCCGGCGCATGGCGGGCGTGCGGATGTCGCCGACTTGGCGGTCGTGCTCCATCTCCGCGTTGATCGCGGTCAGATAGAGCTCGCCGGCTTCGGGATCCAGCAGCGCGTCCGACATCACCATGCCGTCGATCGTGACCGACGCGTGCACGCGCCGGCGCGCGAGTTGCACTTCGTCGCCGGCCGCCCCACCATCACCATCGAGTGTGTCGGTGAGCCGCCGCACGACCGTCCGCAGGTCCTTCGGCTTCCCACGACGCGCCCGCTCGACCAGCTGCGGCTCGACCTCGCGCAGCGCGTCGAGACGTTCTGCGGTGCACGCGTCCGCGATTGCCGCCGCGTGATGGCGAAAGATCTCGCCGGCCGCGAACGCGGCCGCCGTCTCGGGGAGATCGTCCAACTTCTGCGCGAGCTTCAGTGCGGCCGACGCGGTGCCATGGTACATGTTGCACGTCGCGCGCAATCCGGCGGCCGCGCTCAAGTACCCGTCGGCACGCCACTGCTCGCTGCGCGCTTACCCGTGCAGCGTCCGCAGCTTCAGGAACTCCATCTGCTCCGCGGCGCGACATACCTCGGTGACCTCGAGCGAGCCCTCGTACGCGACGGCCTTCTGCACCGCCTCCACGACATCGATCAGCACCTGATCGTGAGCTCCCACGCGAAGTTCTCCTGCTCGCAGCGAACCGTGGGGGCAGGGGTGCGGGGCTCGCATCGAACCCGAACGTGTGTTCGAGTGTACACCGAACTGCGAAATAGGTCAACCGAAAAGTCGAAAATCAAAGGGGCATCCGCCGGTCGCCACGATCCCCACAGCCCAGTCTCACGCCGTCCGTCGTCGCGCTCTTTCCTCTAAATCCCCAACCCGCATATCCGGAGAGAACGTCATTGTCCGCGGGCTTACGATGGGCCATACTGAAGGAGAATGACGTTCTCCCCCTTGGCCGCGGAAGAGCTCGATGCTCGGCCCGACCGTCTCATCCAGGCCGCGCGCGAGCTCGCGAACGACACCGGCAGCGCGGCCTTCACCGTTGCCCAGGTGACTGCGCAGGCCGAGCTCTCGCTCAAGAGCTTCTACCGCTGCTTCCGCGGCAAGGACGAGCTGCTCCTCGCGTTGATCGCGGCCGACAGCCGACTCGGCGCCGAGGTGCTGCGCGCGAGCATCGGCGACCGCAAAGGTGCCGACGGTCTGCACGCCTACGTCATCGAGCTGTTCGAGCTGCTCTCGGTGCCCGGCGCCCTCGGTTACGCGGGCGTGCTCGTGCGCGAGTACCTCCGACTCAACGAGCACCACGGCGAGGAACAGCTCGCTGCGCTCGCGCCGTTGCTCGACCTCCTTGCCGGCTATCTCGAAAGCGAACATCCGCACCGCGACGCGCTCACGATGTTCGGCGTCCTTCTCGGTGGGATCCACGAGGTCGTGGTCGGTCGTGCCACCGACTCACGCGAGCTCGCCGAGTACCTCCACGATTTCTGCGCACGCGGAGTTCGAGGCCGGTGAGCGCCACCCTCCTGCCGGACCCGGAGGCGCGTCCGCGGCATTACACGATCATCTCCGTCGACGACCATCTGATCGAGCCCGCGCACGTCTTCGAGGGGCGTATGCCCCAGCACCTCCAGGACAAGGCGCCGCGCGTCGTCACGCTTCCCGACGGCCGGGAGACGTGGGTGTACGAGGACGGCTTCTACCCGCAGGTCGGCTTGAACGCCGTCGTCGGCCGGGCCAAAGAAGAGTGGAGCATGGAGCCCGCGCGTTTCGACGAGATGCGCCGCGGTTGCTACGACATCGACGCGCGTATCGCCGACATGGACCTCGACGGGGTCTATGCGAGCATGTGCTTCCCGTCGTTGATTGCAGGCTTTGCCGGCACGATCTTCGCCAAGAGCAAGGACTCCGAGCTCGGGCTGGCCGCCCTGCGCGCCTGGAACGACTGGCACATCGAAGAGTGGGCGGGCGCGCATCCCGACCGGATCATCCCGCTCCAGCTCGCGTGGGTGAACGATCCGAAGGTCGCGGCCCAGGACGTGTACGAGAACGCCGAACGTGGCGCCAAGGCGGTGAGCTTCCCCGAGAATCCCGTCGATCTGAAGCTGCCGCCGATGATCGATGCGCACTGGGACCCGTTCCTGCGCGCATGCGAGGAGACCGGCACGGTGGTGTGCCTGCACAACGGCTCGTCGTCGTGGACCGCGGCCCGTTCGCCGGGTGCACCACTCGAGCTGTACACGAGCCTGTTCCCCGTGAACGCGCTCGTCACGGCCGCCGACTGGCTGTGGGCGCAGGTGCCGACCCGCTTCCCCGAGCTCAAGATCGCGTTCTCCGAAGGCGGCATCAGCTGGGTGCCGATGCTGATCGACCGGATCACCTACGTGCTCGATCACTCTGCCGTCGGATCGCACGGATGGGACGACCCGAACGTCTCACCCATCGACGCGTTGCGGCGCAACTTCTGGTTCTGCACGATCGACCTCGGCTCGACGTTCGCCTTGCGAGATCACATCGGGATCGACCACATCTGCATGGAGAGCGACTACCCGCACGCCGACTCCACGTGGCCCGACACGCAGCTCCTCGCCGCCGGCGGCCTCGAGCACGTCTCCGACACGGACATTCGCAAGGTCACGTGGGAGAACGCGTCCAAGCTCTTCCGCCATCCCGTTCCCGAGGAGCTCCAGGTCCCGTGAGCATCGATCTCCTCGTCAAGAACGGCACCGTCGTCGACGGTACGGGTGCACCGGCGCGCCGAACCGACGTCGCGATCGCCGACGGACGCATCGTCGAGATCGGCGACGTCGATGACAGTGCAACCCGCACGCTCGACGCCGATGGCCTGGTGGTGGCGCCCGGATTCGTCGACCTCCACACGCACTACGATGCGCAGCTGCTCTGGGATGCGACGGCGAGTCCCTCGCCACTGCACGGCGTCACGACAGTGTTCGGCGGCAACTGCGGCTTCACGCTCGCTCCCGGCGGCGACGAGCACGTGGACTACTTGTCGCGCTTGATGGCGCGGGTGGAGGGCATCCCGCTGCCCGCGCTGCAACAGGGCGTGCCGTGGGACTGGAAGACGTTCGCGGACTACCTCGACCGGGTCGACCAGCGAGGCATCGCGGTGAATGCGGGATTCCTCTGCGGTCATTCCGCGTTGCGGCGCGTGGTGATGGGCGACGACGCCGTGGGCAACGAGGCCAGCGACGCGCAGCTGCGGCAAATGGAACGCCTCCTGCACGACGCCCTCGACGCCGGCGCGATGGGCTTTTCGACCTCGCAGGCGCCGACGCACAACGACGGCGACGGCAATCCGGTGCCGTCGCGCGCGGCGACACGCGAAGAGATGCTGCGGCTCGCGTCAGTCGTGTCGTACCACGCCGGGACCCAGCTCGAGCTGATCATCCCGGGCTGCCTCAACGGCTTCACCGACGACGAGATCGACCTGATGGCCGGCATGTCTCTCGCGGCCGACCGCCCGCTCAACTGGAACGTGCTCGGTGTCGCGGCCGGCGGCAATCACGAACGCCAGCTCGACGCGGGCAGCCGCGCCGCGGCCCAGGGCGGCCGGGTCGTGGCCCTGACCCTGCCCCAGGGCATGCGGATCCGTCTCTCGTTCCTCACCGGGTTCGTGCTCGATGGGCTCCCGGGCTGGCGGGAGACGTTCGCCCTGCCGATCGAAGAACGAATGCGCGCGCTCTCCGACCCCGAAACCCGGCGCCGGCTCGACGCGAACGCGCACTCGCCCGAAGCCGGCGTCCTCGCCGGCCTCGCTCGCTGGGAACGCCTCGAGATCGTCGAGGGCTTCACCGACGACACCCGCCGCCTCGAAGGCACGAAGATCGGTGACATCGCCCGCACGCGGAACGCCGAACCGTTCGACGTGCTGTGCGACGTCGTGATCGCCGACGGCCTCCGCACGGGACTGCGCCCCGACTTCGGCGGCCCCGAGTCCGACGACGTGTGGAAGATGCGCACCGCGGTGTGGCGCGACCCGCGTGCGATCGTCGGTGGCTCCGACGCCGGTGCGCACCTCGACATGATGTCGGGCGCGAGCTACTCGACGTTCGTCGTCGGGGACGCCGTGCGCAACGGCCATATCGAGCTCGAGGAAGCGGTGCACCTACTGACCGAGGTGCCCGCCCGCCTCTACGGCGTGCGCGATCGCGGTCGCGTCGCGGTCGGCGCGCACGCCGACCTCGTGGTCTTCGATCCCGAGACTGTCAGTCCCGCGGGCGAGCGGACCCACGACGACCTGCCCGGCGGCGCGAGCCGAATCGTTGCCGACTCTCGCGGCGTGCACCACGTGCTCGTCGCCGGAACCGAAATCGTTCGTGACGGCGCATACACAGGCTCGACGCCCGGCGTCGTCCTGCGCGCCGGCCGCGATACCGACACCGTTCATGCGAAGGAGTGCTGATGTACACCGAAGAGACGCCCGCGCCCGGCGGCGACGAGACGGACACCATGGACAGGGTTATTTCGCCGGGCTGTGCAGACGCTCCGCACGAGGTCTATGCGGAGCTGCTCGCGAAGTGCCCGGTGTCGCGCCAGACGGGAATGTTCGGAAACGACGTCGTGATGATCTCGCGCTACGAGGACGTGCTCTGGGCGCTGAAGCACCCGCAGGTCTTCTCGTCGAAGGGCGTGGTCGACATCGGTGGCGAGTACCCGCTCATCCCGCTGTCGGTGGACCCACCGGAGCATGCGAAGTACCGGCGTCTCCTCGACCCCGAGTTCTCGCCGAGGAAGATGGCGGAGCTCGAAGACGAGATGCGCAAGTTCGTGAACGAGGCGATCGACCTCTTCATCGACCGCGGCGAGTGTGACTTCCACGAGGACTTCGCGTCGCCTTTGCCGTCGACATTCTTCCTCGCGCTGACGGGTCTGCCGCACGAGGATCTCCCGAAGTTCTTGAAGTGGCGCGACGACACGATCAGGCCCCAAGCCCCGACGTTCGAGGAAGGCGAGCAAATCCGCCACGCGGCGGGCGCGGCGATCGAGCAGTACTTCGAGTCAGCGCTCGACGAGAAGCGACGCAATCCCGACGACCGCTTGTTCACCCGGATGGTGAACGGCACGGTCGACGGGCGGCCGCTGACGCGTGCCGAGATGCTCGGCGCGTGCCACCTGCTGTTGCTCGGTGGGCTCGACACCGTCACCGCGACGCTCGACTGCATGATCGTGTACCTCGCGCGAAACCCCGAACAGCGAGACGCGCTCGTCGCCAACCCGTCCTGCATCCCGCATGCGGTCGAGGAGCTGCTCCGTCACCAGACGCCGGTGATGATGGTGCCGCGTGTCCTCGCCCAGGATCACGAGATGGGTGGTGTGCAGATGAAGGCAGGCGACAGCGTCACGCTGTTGATCGGTGCGGCGAATGCCGATGTCGCCGAGTTCGGCGACTGGGGCGACGTACGTTTCGACCGCGAGACGAATCGCCATCTGGCCTTCGGCGGCGGCCCGCACCGTTGCCTGGGTTCGCACCTCGCCCGGTTGGAGCTGCGGGTCGCGCTCGAGGAGTTCCACCGCCGCATCCCCGAGTACGAGCTCGTGCACGACGACATCCATTTCTCGCCGGGGATCCGCCAGGCCGATCTGCTGCCACTCGTCTTCCCTGCGGGGAGGTAGCCACCGAATTGACTACGGCGCGTCGGCTCGAATCTCGAGCACGTCGCCGGCGAGGGTGAGGCGCAGGTCGTCCCTCGTCACGCCGGCCGGTATCGACACCTGGTGCGACACGCGGTCGCTGCGGCCGTCGTCGACGTGGTGGACCTCGATCTCGAGCACCTGGTCGCGCACCTCGAGCCGCACGTCGGCATCCGGGTCGATGCCGGCCAGCTCGATCTGCACCAGTACGTGCCGACCATCGGAGTGAGATACCACTCTTGCCACGGCGTCCAGACTACGGTCATCCCGCCTGATCAAGTACCTGGGATCGAAACGACGACTGGTACCCGTGCTGGGCGCGGTTTGCGCCGATGCGGGCGCACGGCGGGCCCTCGACCTGTTCACCGGCACGACCCGCGTCGCGCAGGAGTTCAAGCGGCGGGGCGCGCACGTCACCGCGGTCGACACCGCCCGGTATGCCGAGGTGTTCGCCCAGTGTTACGTGGCGCTCGACGCGGATGCCGTCGACCACGACGAAGTCGGCGACGCGCTCGCGGACCTCGCCGCCCGGCCCGACATCGACGGCTACGCGACCGAGACCTTCTGCATCCGATCGCGGTTCTTCCAGCCGCACAACGGCCGGCGCATCGACGCCATCCGCGACGCGATCGAGCGCGACTATCGCGACTCATGGCTGTATCCCGTACTGCTCACGAGCCTGCTCGAAGCGGCCGACCGCGTCGACTCGACAACCGGTGTGCAGATGGCGTACGTCAAGCAGTGGGCGCCCCGGTCGTTCCAGCCGCTGACGCTCCGCGTTCCGGAGCTCGTCGCGGGCGGGGGCGCTGCGCTCCGTGCCGATGCGTGCGAAGTGGCGAAGACCGTCGGCACCTTCGACCTCGCCTACCTCGATCCGCCGTACAACCAGCACCGGTATTTCACCAACTACCACGTGTGGGAGACCATCGTGGCGTGGGACGCACCCGAGCACTACGGCGTGGCATGCAAGCGCGTCGACGCGCGCGATCCGGTCACGAAGAGCGTGTTCAACGAACGGCGCGCGATGCCCGGCGCGCTCGCGCAAGCCATCCGCGACGTGGACGCGGCCCTGGTCGTGGTCTCGTACAACAACGAAGCGTGGATCACGATCGAAGAGTTGGAGGCGGCGTGCGCGCAGCGCGGGGGCGCGGTGCGCGTGCTCGCCTTCGACTCGCGCCGGTACGTGGGCGCGTTGATCGGCATCCACGATCCGAACGGCAAGAAGGTGGGACGCGTCTCGCACGTACGCAACGTCGAGTACGTCATGCTTGCGGGAGCGCCTGAGCTCGTGGAGGGCCTGTGCAAATCGCCGGCCATGTCGCTCTCGTAACCGGTGCCGGATCGGGTCTCGGTGCGGCGAGCGCGGCCCGTCTGCGCGCCGCCGGCGCCCGCCTCGTGCTCGCCGACATCGCGGACGTCGACGCGCCCGAAGGCGATCGCTTCGTGCGGTGCGACGTCACGTCCGAACCGGACGTGCAAGCCGCGGTCGAACAGGCAGCCGCGCTCGGACGGTTCGCGATCTCGGTGCACTGCGCGGGGGGCGGGATTGCGTCGCGCACTCTTGCGCGCGACGGCACACCGCACGCGCTCGACGCCTTCCGGCGCGTCATCGAGCTCAATCTCGTGGGCACGTTCAATGTGCTGCGGCTGGCCGCGGCGCAGATGGCCCACAACACGCCCGACGATGGCGGGGAGCGCGGCGTCTGCGTGCAGACCGCGTCGATCGCCGGCTACGAGGGCCAGATCGGCCAGATCGCTTACGGATCGGCAAAGGCCGGGGTCATCGGCATGACGATCATCGCGGCGCGCGACCTTGCCGCAGTCGGTGTGCGGGTGTGCACGATCGCGCCGGGGACGATCGCGACGCCGCCCATGATGATGGTGCCACCGGCGATGCGCGACGCGTTCGCCGCGAACGTGCCGTTCCCCAAGCGACTCGGCGAGCCCGACGAGTTCGCCGCGCTCGCCCAGCACATCATCGAGAATCCGTACCTGAACGGCGAGGTCATCCGCCTGGACGGGGCCGTGCGCTTCTCGCCGAAGTAGCTCGCAACCCGGCCGCACGGAGCCGCCGGACGATCTCGCGTGTGGGGACCACGCGCGCGCCGGCGTCGACGGTCTGTTGCCAGGAGACGGCCGGGACGTCGTAGTGATCGCGGTGGAAGCGCAGCGGACGGCCCAGGGTCAACGCGGCGACGAACGCGTGCAGTTCCTCGAATGACGTGTCGCTGACGAGGTGCGCGAACCGCGCGTCGTCCGACCGGCGCCACCGTGGCTCGTCGATCAGGATCGCCACGCGCCGGAGACTATGTGTAGGCGAGGTGGACTGCTGCTTCCGGAGTGAAGATCTGGAACGTGAAGGACTCCTCGAGGTAGAGGTGCACGTTCGTGTCGTCGTGATCGAGGTAGCCGATCGAGGTGTCCTGGCCGACGGTCAGCTCGTAGTCGCCGCCGCGCAACGACAGTACGACGGCGCCGTCGACTGCGGGCGCCCACAACACGGGCCCACCGGCGATGAGCCGCAGGTGCTCGAGCACGGGATAGCCACCCATCTCGGTGGTCTCGACGACGCCGGTATAGCACCGGGGCCCGAGCGCGACCGCATACGGACCGGCGATGCCGATCGTCTGCAGCGTCGCCACGGCGCGGGCAACGCTCTGCGGATAGTCCCGGTAGTCGTCACTGATCGGCAGCTTGGCGTTCGGCGTGCCGTCGGCAATGCCCGTGATCAGCGCGGCCCGGTTGCCGAGGAACACCGCTTCGTCCTCGGCGATCGCCAGCCGGCGGGCGGCGTCGCGTACGGCGTCGATGTCGGCATCGCGCGCACCCCGGTCGATGGAGTCGAGCGCCGTTCGATCAAGCCAGAACTCGGCGCGGTATTCGACGAGCGGCTGCACGGTACGGATGCGGGCGCGGATGCCGGCGGGCGCCTGGGAAACCTCGTCGACCCGGCCGCGCGCGACCGCGTCCTTGGCCCAGCCGTCGGGGCCGGCAAAGTCGACGAGCCGGCGGGCAGTGAGAAAGTGCTTCAGCGTGCGGGAGGCTTCGGTGTCGATCTGGGACCACGCGTCGTCGGAGATCGGCGCCAACTCTCGTCGGAGGTGGTTCATCGCGGCGGCTCCTTGCGCAGGTTCCCGAGCTGGAGATCCGTCGGTGGATCGGCGGCGGCTTCGGCCTGCTTCTCGACCTCGGTGATCGGTGCTTCCGTGAAGAGATAGGTGCGCAGCACCTCGTTCCACTTGGCATCGTTGCGCCGGATCCACTCGAGGGTCATCGCCGCGTGTTCCTTCTCCTCGTCGCGGTTGTGCGCGAGTACGGCGCGCAGCGCGTCGTCGGTGGTCGCATCGACGCGCTGGTCGTACCAGTCGACCGCCTCCAGCTCCTCCTTCAACGACGTGATGGCGCGATGCCGTTCGAGCACCTGCGCGGAGAGCAGCTCGAGCGGCTCGTGGAAACCCTCGCTCGCCATGAATTTCCTCCTGTTGCCGAACCGAGTACTACCCACTTGGCTTTGGGTAAGCGTGACAGCAAGCGAATAGGCACAGGAGGGTAGCGATGCCTGCATCGAGAACGCGAATGCCGCGGACTCTCAAGAAATCTCCGGTCAAAGCCCAGCGCACCTACGCCGAGACGCTCGAGTCGGCCGAGAAGACCTATGACGGCGACGAGGAGCGGGCGCACCGGGCGGCGTTCGCCTCGGTGAAGCACTCCTTCGAGAAGGTCGGCGACCACTGGGAACCCAAGAAGGGCGGCCGCAAGGGACCGCCCGACGACCGGGCGAAGGTTGGTGGCCGCAGCAAACGGGGTCGCTCGGCCGGCGGCGTCGACGTTGAAGGGCACACGCGGCCGGAGCTCCTGGCGCGTGCCAAGAAGCTCGACATCACCGGGCGTTCCCGCATGACGAAGATGGAGCTGGGCCAGGCGATCGCGAAACGCGAGAGCTCGCGTGCTCGCGCTACGCCTCGCGGAGGCCAACGCGCGCGGACTCGCTCATGATGTGCTCGACCCACCACGCCGGCGCACTGTTCATCAGCGTGGCGAGGTCCCAGTAGTCCCACCAGCGCACGATCTTTCCGTCACGGATCTGCTGCACCGAGACGAACGGCAGGCTCGCGCGCTCGCCGGTCGGCCATTCCCAGTGCTCGACGTGCTCGGTCATCACGGTGTCGCCGTCGCACACGATCACCCGGACATCGTGCGAGATACCGGCCAGCGGCTCCAGACCGACCCGCAGTCGGGCCGCGATCTGCGCCGGGCCCCGCGCGACGTCATCGCCGGGCGTCGGCATGTCGGTGTACTCGCCGTCGTCGGCGAAGTAGGCGCCGACGGCATCGAAGTCGCGGCGGTAGAGATCCGACCAGAACCGCTCGACGAGCTCGCGATGACCGCTCATACGGCCGCCTTCTCGATCGGTGCGGACGCGCTGAACGTGACCGGCATCGCCTCGAGGCCGGTGATGAAGTTCGCGCGGCGGCGGGGGAGTGTCGCGGGATCTGCTGCGAGCTCGATGTCCGGCATCCGTGTGAGCAGCTGCTCGAACATGATCTTCAGCTCCAGACGCGCGAGGGCCTGACCCAGGCAGTAGTGCGAGCCGAAACCGAACGCGACGTGCTCGTTCGGCTGGCGCTCGACGTCGAAGCGCGAAGGATCGCGGAACTTCGCGGCGTCGAAGTTTGCCGATTCGAACAGCAATAGGCACTGCTGGCCGGCCGTCATCGCTTGTCCCATGAACTCGACGTCGCTCGTGACCGTGCGGCACATCGACTTGATCGGGGTCACCCAACGCAACATCTCTTCGACGGCAATGGTGATCTTCTCGGGGTTCTCGACCAGGAGCTTGCGTTGCTCGGGATGCAGCAGCAATTGCTCCATGCCGCCGCTGATCACGTGGCGCGTCGTCTCGTCACCGCCCACGAGAATGAGTAGCGACTCGTACAGCACGTCGTCCGGTGACAACACATCGCCGTCGACCTCGGCGTGCACGAGCACGCTCATGAGATCGTCGGTTGGCGTCGCCTGGCGCTCGGCCACCGCGTGCGTGCAGAACGCGGTATAGCCCTCCATCGCCTGGAAGGAGCGCAGGATCTGCGCTTCCGTCGCGCTCCCGCTCAGCGAGCTCACCATGTCGTCTGACCACTGGAGCAGATCGCCGCGATCGTCGGGAGCGACGCCGAGCATGTCGCCGATCAGCATCATCGGCAGCGGTGCGGCAATGTCGGTGACGAAGTCGCACTCCCCCCGCTCGCACACCGCGTCGATGATCTCGTCGCACGCCTGCCTGATCGCCTGTTCGCTGTCGCGCACGCGCCGCGGGGTGAAGCCCTTGTTGACGAGCTTCCGGCGCTTCCAGTGCTCGGGGTCGTCCATGTCGATCATCATCGGGATCGGGCCGCTCCGGGGCCGGCTCCCGCCTGCGTTCGAGAACGTCTTGGCGTCCTTCTCGGCCGCAAGTACCGCGGCGTACGTCGCGATGCCCCAGAGACCGGTGTGGTCGTCGAAGTAGACCGGTGCGTGCTCACGCATCCAGGCGTACGGTTCGCGTGCGTCGACGTAGAACGATCCTTCGAGCAGATCGATGTCGTCGCGCGTGGGGTGATTCGGCATTTTCCTACTTTGGCGGCATGCGGATGCCCGCGTCCATCCGGATCACCTCGCCGTTCAGGTAGCTGTTGCGCACGATCTCCATCGCGAGGGACGCGAAGTCCTCCGGGACGCCGAGGCGCTTCGGGAACAGCACCGACTGGGCAAGGGCATCGCGCTGTGCTTGCGGGAGGCCTCCGAGCAACGGCGTATCGATGAGCCCGGGCGCGATGGTGCACACGCGTATGCCGGCGGCCGCGAGATCGCGCGCCGCGGTGAGCGTGAGCGCGACGACGCCTCCCTTGGACGCCGAATACGCGGCCTGGCCGATCTGGCCGTCGAACGCCGCGATCGACGCGGTGTTGACGATCACGCCGCGTTGACCTTGGTCATCTTGCTCGTTGGCCGACATCCCGGATGCCGCGAGCCGCAAGACGTTGAAGGTGCCGATCAGGTTGATCTCGATCACCGTCCGGAACGACGCGAGGGAGTGGGGCCCTCCGTCACGGTTGATCGTCCGCTCCGCCCATCCGATACCGGCACAGTGGATGCACGTTCGAAGGGGTGCGAGCGCCGTAGCGGCCGCGACCGCGGCACTCACGTCGGCCTCGCTCGTGACATCGGCCTGGACGAACCGGCCACCGAGATCCGATGCGATCTTCTCGCCCTTGCCGGCGTCACGGTCGAGGATGACGACGGTTGCGCCCGCGTCCGAGAGCCGCCGTGCGGTGGCCTCTCCCATACCGGAAGCGCCGCCGGTGACGATCGCCGTGGTGTTCTTCAGCATGGCGGCCGACCTTACGACACCGGGAATGCAGCCGCAGCTTCGGCCGTTCCCCCTCCACGTGGCCGAGACGGAGCCGTTGTCGCGGCATGGATGAGACCTCGTGTCATGAGGTGCTGGCCGTCCTCCAGTGCTATGTCGACGTCGAGTGCGACGTCTGGACGATGCTCACGATTGCGGCCCATCTCGACGGGTGCTGTGCCTGCGCCGAAGAGCTCCAGATGCTCCGCTGGTTGAAGGCGGCTGTCCGCCGCTGCGCAGCTGCGCCAGAATCCCCGTTGTGGCACTGATCTCCTACGCGCAACGGCTCCGCGATCATGCCGAGGCCGGTCCGGACCGTCCCGCGGTCACCGACGAGCAACGCACGGTGACGCGGGACGAGCTCGATCGGCTCGCGAATCGCACCGCGCGCGCATTGCAACACGAGGGCGTTCGGCAAGGTGATCGCGTTACGATCGCGCTTGCGAACTCCATCGAGTTCGTCGCGACCGCCATCGCATGCTGGAAGATCGGCGCCACCGTGCAGCCGGTGTCGTCTCGATTGCCCAAGCGCGAGCTCGACGCGATCATCGAGCTCGCACGGCCGCGTGTCGCGTTGCACGAACCGATCGCCGTCGACCGGTTCGACGACGGACCCTTGCCGGACGCGCGGTCGAACCCATGGAAGGCGATGACGTCGGGCGGTTCGACCGGGCGCCCGAAGCTCATCGAGGCGAACCAGGCCGCAGAGATCGACCCCGACGAACCGCCGTTGCTGCTGATGAAGCTCGACGGCACGCATCTCATGCCCGGGCCGCTGTACCACAACGGGCCGTTCATGTGGACGGTGACTGCGCTGCTCGCGGGCAACCATGTCGTGCTCGGCGGAAGATTCGACGCCGAGAAGACGCTCGCGCTCATCGACCGCTACCGGCCGGACTCGATCTACGTGGTGCCAACGATGATGGCGCGAATCTCGAAGCTGCCGCAGGAGGTGCGCGACCGTTACGACGTCTCGTCGTTGAAGGTCGTGTGGCATCTGGCGGCGCCGTGCCCGCCCTGGTTGAAAGAGGAATGGATCAACTGGCTCGGCGCCAAGACGATCTGGGAGCTGTACGCGGGAACAGAGGCGCAGGCGGCGACGATCATCAACGGTGCCGAGTGGCTCGAGCACCGCGGCTCGGTCGGGAAGGTCGATCCCGAGCAGTTCAAGATCGTGCGCGCAGGAGGCGACGACGCCGCGCCGGGCGAGGTCGGCGAGGTGTACATGCGACCCTCGGCCGACGAGAGCGTCACCACCTACAGATATGTCGGCGCGCAGGCGCGCCGTATCGAGGGTGGGTGGGAATCACTCGGCGACATGGGCATGATCGACGCCGACGGCTACCTCTACTTGAGCGACCGTCAGACCGACATGATCCTCGCGGGCGGCGCGAACATCTATCCCGCCGAGGTGGAGGCCGCGCTCGACGAGCATCCGCGCGTGCGTTCGAGCGCGGTGATCGGCCTGCCCGACGACGACCTCGGGAGTCGCGTGCACGCGATCGTGCAGACCGACGACGGCGGCAAGATCGACGTGGACGAGCTGCGCAACCACCTCGGCGACTGGCTCGTGCGCTACAAGATCCCCCGGACGTTCGAGTTCACGGCCGAGCCGCTGCGCGACGACGCGGGCAAGCTCCGGAGGTCGGCATTGCGGGCCGAGCGGCTCGAGGCATAAAGTAGAACGCCGTTCTATTTCGGAGGCATCATGAATCTCGACTTCGACGTGTTCGACGCCGACAACCATTACTACGAGGCGACCGATGCCTTCATCCGTCACCTCCCGCCGCACCGGTCGAGACTGGTGCAATGGGCGAACGTCGATGGCAAGCAGCGCATGGTCGTCGACAACAAGATCTTCCGGTTCATCCCGAACCCGACCTTCGACCCGGTCGCGCGGCCGGGCTGCCTCGACGAGTACTTCCGGGGGAAGCGCGCCGGCGACGACATTCGCCAGGCGTTCGGTGAGCTCGAGCCGATCAACCCCGCGTACCGTGAACCCGAGGCGCGCGTGAAGTTGATGGACAGCCAAGGACTCCTCGGCTGCTTCCTCTTCCCGACGCTCGGTGTCGGCGTCGAAGAAGCGCTGCTGCATGATCCCGACGCGTTGCACGATGTGTTCCACGCGTTCAACGAGTGGATGCTCGACGACTGGACGTTCAACTACGCCGATCGGATCTACGCCGCCCCGTACATCGCGCTGCAGGACCCGAAGCGCGCCGAGCAAGAGGTGGAATACGCGCTCGCGAACGGCGCGCGCGTGGTCGTGCTGCGGGCCGGCCCGGTGCGTGGTCCGGGCTTCTCCCGCACGCCCGGCGATCGCATCTACGACGGCGTGTGGGCGCGCATCGCCGAAGCCGGCATCCTGGCCGCGTATCACTCGGGTGACGCGGGCTACAACCGTTACGCGGACGAGTGGGGCGGCGGCGGCGACTTCCAGGCCTTCCGCAACGATCCGTTCCGCAGCGTCACGTCGGGTCACCGGCCGATCTACGACACGATCGCCGCGCTCGTGTGCCACGGAGTGCTACGCCGTCATCCGAACCTGCGCGTCGCGACGATCGAAAGCGGCTCGGACTGGGTGCCGCAGCTCTTGAAAGCGTTGAAGAAGTCCTACGGTCAGCTGCCGGCCGCGTACGAGCACGTCGACCCGGTCGAGCAGGTCCGCGCCCAGATGTGGGTGTCGCCGTATTACGAGGACGACCTGCCCGAGCTTCGCGACGAGCTGGGTGCTCAGCAGATGATCTTCGGCTCCGACTACCCGCACGCCGAAGGGCTCGCGGATCCCAAGTCGTTCGTGGACGATCTTCCCGGCTTCTCGGAGGAGGAAGTGCGGCTCGTCATGCGCGAGAACGGCCTCGCACTTTCTCAACCGCGCGCTTCGTAGACCTGCCACTCGTCGGGGACGCCCTTGAGCTCGTACGTGCCGCGTTCGTCGAACGTCAGGCCCGACCCGGCCGTGAGATCGCGCACGGTCCGCGTCACGAGCACCTCGCCACCGTCGGCCAGCGCCATGATGCGAGCGCCGACGTGCACGGCGATGCCGCCGACGTCGTCGCCGCGGAGCTCGATCTCGCCGGTGTGGACGCCGGTGCGGATGTCGATGCCGAGCGTCTTGACGGCCTGCGCGGTGGCGAGGCCGCACGAGACTGCACGCGCCGGGCCGTCGAACCGAGCCAGCACTCCGTCGCCGGTGTGCTTGACGATCGTGCCGCGAAACCGCGCCACCGCCCTTCGCGTGATGTCATCGTGCTGGTCGAGCAGTTGTCTCCATGCGGCGTCACCGCGCTCGGACGCCGAACGTGTCGAATCGACGATGTCGGTGAACATGACGGTCGAGAGCACCCGGTCGACGACGGGACCAGCCGGCCGGATTCCGGTCACGAGCTCGATGTAGTCGTCGTACCACGGATCGATCCAGCGAGGTTCGAGCGACAGGTGGTTTGCCATGTCGAACTCGACGAGGCGCGCGCCGGGGATGTGGTCCGCGAGATAGCGACCGGACTCGACAGGGATGATGCGATCACCGCTCGCGTGCACGACGATCGTCGGCACCGAGATCGAGGGCAGTATCGCGCGCACGTCGATCTGCATGTTCATGCGTGTCAGTGCCATCATCGCCCCCGGGCTCGCAGCACGTGACTCGAACGTGGCCGCGAACTCTCTGCGCTCGGGCGTCACCTCCGACTTCGGCAGGAAGGTCGAGAGCACCGCGCCGCTGCCCCACAGCTCGCCGCCCACTTCGTTGATCCGCTCCCGATCCTCGATGCTCGGCATCCAGGGGTGATCGTCGGTGCGCACGAACGTGGCGAAGGAGCCGTACAGCAAGAGTGAGTGAACGCGCTCCGGAAACGTCGCGGCGAAGACGATCGACATCGGGCCGCCTTCGGAGATACCCGCGAGGTGCGCGCGCTCGCTGCCCGCCGCGTCCATGACGGCGCGGAGGTCATCCATGCGCGTGTCGAGGTTCGGCAGCGTCCCCACCCGGTCGGAGAGGCCGGTGCCGCGCTTGTCGAAGGTGATCACGCGGGCAAATGACGACACACGTTCGATGAACGGACCTAACGAGCCTTCGAGCGTCAGGTCGACGGCCGAGACGAAGCCCGGTATCAGCACGATGTCGAGCGGGCCGTCGCCGAATGTCGAATACGCGAGGTGGACGTCATCGCTGCGGGCGTAGCGGACCTTCGGTTCCACGCCCGTCATCGTGTCATGCTGGGCTGCTGTGACGCGACTGATCCTGCACATCACGACCGCGCCCGATTGGGAGCACGCCCGAGCCGCCGGCGAGTACCGGGCGCCGAGCCTCGACAGCGAAGGGTTCATCCACTGCTCGCTGCCTACACAGGTGACGCATGTCGCGGACTGGTTCTACCGCGACGTTCCTGATCTCGTGCTGTTGTGCATCGACCCCGGCCTGCTCGTCAGCGAGCTGCGGTGGGAGCCTTCGGCCGACGCGTTCGCCGGCGACTTTCCCCACGTCTACGGCCCCATCGACGCCGCCGCGGTGCTCGCGGCCGTCCCCTGGACCCGCGGGGACGACGGCTTCGCCCTGCCCGAGGCGATCCACCATCTGCTCGATGGCTAGAGATCCGGGAGGCCGAGATTCAGATTCGGGTACTCGATGCCGCCGTCGACCTCGAGGACCTTGCCGGTGATGAAACTGCCGGCATCGGAGGCGAGGTAGAGGGCGCACAGCGCGATGTCCTCGGGACGGCCCAAGCGCTTGAGCGGGGTGCGGCGGACCATCTCGTCGTGGATCTCCGGGTTGTCGAGGACGATCTCGAGCGCGCTGGTCGCCACCGAGCCCACCGCGATCCCGTTGACCCGCACCTTGGGCGCCAGGTCGGCGGCGAGCAAGCGAGTCATGTGCGCGAGGGCGGCCTTCGCGGTGCCGTAGGCGACGTAGCCCCGGTCGCTGAGGCGTCCCATGGCCGACGAGATGTTGACGATCGCACCGGCTCCCGACGCGAGCAGGTGCGGCGTCGCCGCCTTGCTCAGGACGAATGCAGTCGTGACATTGAAGTGAAAGGCGCGCTCGAATGCACCGGCGCTGGTGTCGAGAAACGCTTGTGGCATCGAGCCGCCGGCGTTGTTGACGACCACGTCGACCCGGCCGAGCTCGCCGACGGTCTGGCCGATGATGCGTTCGACGGCGTCGTTGTCGTTCACGTCGCACGGGATGACGAGCGCGTCCCGGCCCGCGGCCCGGATGTCGCTCGCGACTTCGTCGAGCTGCTCCTTCGTGCGCGCCGCGAGCGCCACGTTCCCGCCCGCGTCCGCGAAGGTACGGGCGATCGCCGCGCCGATGCCGCGCCCGGCGCCGGTGACGATCGCGACCTTGCCGTCGAGCCGGAACGCATCCAATACGCTCGAGCTCATGTCAGGTACCGGGAGACGGCCTCGACGACGGCGGCCGGCTTCTCGCTGCCCTCGCGCTCGATCGTGATTCGGGTCGTCGCCTGCACGCCGCCCGGCACCTCCTTGGCGTCGAGGACCTCGCCCCGGCCCCGGAGGCGGGAGCCGACCGGGACCGGTGACGGGAACCGCACCTTCTCGGCGCCGTAATTGATGCCCATCGTGATCCCCCCGACCCGCACCAGCTCGCCCAGGAAATGCGACGCCAGCGACATCGTCAGGTAGCCGTGCGCGATCGGCGCCCCGAAGGGTCCGGCCTTGGCCCGCTCGGTGTCCACGTGGATCCACTGGTTGTCGAGCGTGGCGTCGGCGAACTTGTTGATCTGGTCCTGGGTGATCGTGATCCAGTCGGTCGGGCCCAGCTGGGTACCGGCCGCGTCGAGCAGGTCCTTGGGGGAGGCAAACGTCGTCGTCATATGGGCCCACGCTATTAGGGGCGGCCTCTGCGGTGCCGATGTAGTGGCATGGCCCCGGTGCCCGAAGTCGCCGCGGTCGGAGCGGTCAGCACGCAGAATCCACCGCTCGACGTCCGGGATCCGGACGTCCTCGCCGCGCTCGCCGAAGCCGTCGCCATCCTCGATGCCGACTTCCGGCCCCGCATCGTGCTCGGTGATCTCGGTCTGCGGGCCGGGTTCAGCCGGGCCCGCGATCTCACCACCCGCATGGCGGATTGGGTGCATCCCGACGATCATCCCGCGCTCGGGGACGCCCTCCTCGAATGCCGGACCGCGGCCGGGTTGGAGATCGAGGTGCGCGCGCGGGTGCGCAACGACCTCGACGGCTGGCACTCCCAGACGCTCGCGTTCCGGAACCTGCTCGCCCATCCCGACGTGCAGGGCATCATCGTGCGGGTCATCGACCACACGGTGTACGAACGCGAGGCGCGCTGGCGCACCCTTGTCACCGAGAGCCCCATCGGCATCTGCGAGATCGACGTCGAAGACCGGTGCGTGTTCGTGAACCCCGCGTTCGAACGGCTCACGCAGGTACCGGCGGAGGACGCATTGGGTGGCGGCTGGTGTCGAGCGCTCCATCCCGAAGACGTCGAGTCGTTGCGCGTCCAGATGCGACGAGCGGGAGACGGCGGTGAGACGCGGCAGTCGCAGGTTCGCCTGACGACGCCGACGGGAGTATTGCGGTGGGTGAGCGCCCGGTGGGCGGCGCTTCGGCGCGTCGACGGCGCGCTCACGGGCTTCCTCGGATCGTTCGAGGACGTCACCGAGCGGCACCGGCTCGAGGAGCGCCTCGAGTACGACGCCACCCACGACCGCCTGACGGGCCTCGGGAGTCGCGCCCTGCTCGTCGAGGAGCTCAATGCCGCACTCGCGCGCACGCGCCGCGGGGCCGGTGGCGTTTCGTTGCTCTTCATGGATCTCGACGGCTTCAAGCGTGTGAACGACATGCTGGGGCATGCGGCCGGCGACGACCTGCTCGTGCAGGTCGCGCAACGACTGCGCAATACCGTCCGCGACGGAGACGTGTGTGTGCGGCTCGGTGGGGACGAGTTCATCGTCTGCTCTCCTGACATGGACTCGGTCACGCAGTCGTCGATGCTCGCGGACCGCCTTCTCGCACGGGTGAGCGAGCCGTACGACATTCACGGTCACGAGGTGGTGATCGGCGCAAGCATCGGTATTGCCACCGCCCGCGGTGACGACCCGCTTTCCGCGGACCAGGTGCTCTCGAACGCGGATGTCGCCGCGTATCGCGCCAAGCGGTTGGGGCGCGGTCGAGTAGAGCTGTTCGACGAAGACCTTCGGCGGGAGCTCGCGCAGGGCCGCCGGATCGCACGCACGGTGGGCCGCCTGCTCGAAGAGCCGCAGCTGCCGATCCTGTGCACGCCGATCGCGAACCTCGCAACGAACGAGATCGTGGGGTTCGACTGTGAGCTCGACTGGGAGAAGACGGGTCTCGATGACGGCGAAGCCATCGGCAAGGTCGTCGAGGAAGCAGGTCTCTCCCGCGCGCTGGACGCGGCGATGGTGCGGACGCTGCTCGCCCAGCTCGCCGACTGGGAGCGCGAGCCGTGGGGTCCGGTGATTCCGGGTCTCAGCCTGGTGCTGACCGCGACCGGTGCCTTGTCGCCGGCGTTTCCGCAGCTCGTGCGCGATGTGCTGGCGCGTACGCGGGTCTCGCCGGCGCTGTGTTGGATCGGTCTTCCCGAGTCCGCGGTGGCGCACGACTTCGATGCGGCATCTCGTGTCGTCGTTGCGCTCAACGAGCTGGGAGTCGGTGTCGCGTTGCGCGATTTCGGATCGGCGGTGTCGTCGCTCGAACAGCTCCGCCTGCTGCCGACGCCGACACTGACGATCGCCGGTCCGCTCGTGGCCGCGTTGCGCACCACCGATGACGAGGTGAGCGCGGCATTGCTCGGAGCGATCGTGAAGTATGCGCATGCGCTCGGACGTGTGGTCGCGGCCAACGGCGTCGAGAACAGCATCCAAGCCGCGCGCCTGCACGAGCTCGGCTGCGAATTCGGCTCTGGTGCGGCGTTCGGACCGACGATTCCGCCGGCGCGGGTGCGGGACTTCCTCCGCCGTCACTAGGCGCGAAGGGCCCCCGAGAAGACACCCCGAGAGACACCAGGGTGGCGCAGCCGTCACCTAGCGTGTCTCCATGGCCAGCAAGCGCGGGAGCGGCGATTACTCGGCCGAGCACATCCAGGTGCTCGAGGGTCTCGATCCCGTGCGCAAGCGTCCGGGCATGTACATCGGCTCGACCGGGCCGAGCGGCCTCCACCACCTGATCTGGGAGGTCGTCGACAACGCGGTCGACGAAGCGATGGCCGGGCACTGCACGCGGATCGACGTGACGTTGCGCGCCGACGGCTCGGTGCGCGTCTCTGACAACGGGCGCGGTATCCCGGTTGACGAGCATCCGCAGTACAAGGGGCGCTCGGCGGCCGAGGTCGTGATGACCACGTTGCACGCGGGCGGCAAGTTCGGTGGTGGCGGCTACAAGGTGTCCGGTGGTCTCCACGGTGTGGGCGTGTCGGTCGTGAACGCGTTGTCGAGCCGCGTCGTGCTCGAGGTCGACCGCGACGGCGAGACGTGGCGCCAGGAGTACGCGGCCGTGAAGCAGGGCCGCGGCGCGGTGAAACCGGGTGTGCCGCAGGGCAAGCTCAAGGTCGTCGCGCAGTCAAAACGCGGGTACACCGGCACATCGGTGACGTTCTGGCCCGACCCGGACGTCTTCGAGGAGACCGAGTACCGCTGGGCGACGGTCGCGGAACGCCTGCAGGTCATGGCGTTCCTCAATCGCGGGCTGGCGATCGCGCTGGTCGACGAGCGGCCCGGACACAAGCAGTCCCAGACCTTCCAGTTCGACGGCGGGATCGTCGACTTCGTCCGGCACTTGAACGCCGCAAAGGAACCGCTTTTCAAGGACGTCGGTCATTTCGCGGACAAGGGGAGCGAGGGCGAGGTCGAGGTCGCGTGGCAATGGAACAACGGCTACCACGAGGGGCTGCACTCGTTCGCGAACGGTATCTCCACCACCGAAGGTGGGATGCACGCAGAAGGATTCAAACGCGCACTGACACAAGCGGTAAACCGCTACGCCAAGGCGCGCAATCTCGTGAAGGCGAAGGACGCGGCGTTCCAGGGCGACGATGTGCGCGAAGGCCTGACCGCGATCGTGTCGGTGCGATTGGCCGACCCGCAGTTCGAGGGCCAGACCAAGGCGAAGCTCGGCAACACAGAGATGCGCTCGCTCGTCGAGCGGGCGACGAACGAGCACATGGTGCGATGGCTCGAGGAGCACCCGAACCCGGCGAAGGCGATCGTCGCCAAGGCGGCGAACGCGTCGCGGGCGCGCAGCGCCGCCAAGCAGGCGCGTGATCTCACCCGGCGCAAGACCGCGCTCGACGGCGTCGGCATGCCCGACAAGCTCGCCGACTGCGCCTCGCGCTCTCGCGACGAAGCCGAGCTGTTCCTCGTCGAGGGTGATTCGGCGGGCGGCTCGGCGCGCGATGCTCGCGACCCGAGGAACCAGGCGATCCTGCCGTTGCGCGGCAAGATCCTGAACGTTGAGCGCGCGTCGATGGACAAGGTCGTCGCCAACACCGAGATCCAGTCGTTGATCGCCGCGATCGGCGGGGGGATCGGACCCGACTTCGACCTGGCCAAGGTCCGGTACAACAAGGTGATCGTGCTCGCCGACGCCGACGTCGACGGCGGCCACATCCGCACGTTGCTGATCACGTTCTTCTACCGGCACATGACGCCGCTGGTGGAGTCGCGCCGGCTGTACGTCGCGCAGCCGCCCTTGTACTCGGTCGAGATCGGCGGCCAGAAGACGTACGTCGCCGACGAACCGGCACGCCTGCGGTTGACCGAGGAGCACCCGAACCGGCAGCTCGCGTTCGCGCGCTTCAAGGGGCTCGGCGAGATGGACCCGCCCGAGCTGCGGGAGACGTGCATGGACCCCGCGACGCGCCGCCTGGTGCAACTCGACGTCGATCAGGCCGCGATCGCCGACGAGATCCTCTCGGTGCTCATGGGCGACGACGTCGACGCCCGGCGCCACTGGATCCAACAGAACGCCAAAGACGCACGATTCCTCGACGTGTAGGGGAGGGCGCAGATGGCACGCCGGAAGACCGCCGACCAGTTGACCCTCGACACGCCGGCCGATGTGCCGCTGCGCGCGCTCACCGAGGAGGTCGAGGCCGCGTTCCTCGAATACTCGATGAGTGTCATCGTGTCGCGCGCGTTGCCGGACGTGCGCGACGGCCTCAAGCCCGTGCACCGTCGCATTCTCTGGGCGATGCACGACGCGAACCTGCGTCCCGACCGCCCGTTCGTGAAATGCGCACGCGTCGTCGGGGACGTGATGGCGAACTACCACCCGCACGGCGACTCGGCGATCTACGAAGCGCTGGTGCGCATGGGGCAGTCGTTCTCGCTCACCGCGCCGCTCATCGACAAGCACGGCAACTTCGGCTCACCCTCGGATCCGCCTGCAGCCTCGCGCTACACGGAATGCCGGTTGTCGCCGCTCGCGATGGAGATGCTCGCCGCGATCGACGAGGGCACCGTCGATCACGAGCCGAACTATGACGCGTCGCGCAGCCAGCCCACGGTGCTGCCGGCCCGTTTCCCGAATCTGTTGGTGAACGGCCAGCAGGGCATCGCCGTCGGTATGGCGACCAACATTCCGCCGCACAATCTCGCCGAGATCTGCAATGCCGCGATGCGGATGATGGACAAGCCCGACGTGACGCTCTCGGAGCTCATGCGGCACGTGAAGGGGCCGGACTTCCCGACCGGCGGTCTCATCATGGGCGACGACGGGATCAAGGATGCGTACCGCACCGGTCGCGGCACGATCCGCCTTCGTGCCGTCCACGAGATCGAGCCGGTGAAACGGGGCGGCCAGGCGATCGTGCTCACCGAGGTCCCGTTCCAGACGAGCGTCGACGCCATCGCGGGCAAGCTCGCGGACCTCGTCGAGTCGGGGAAGATCGACGGCGTGCGGGACATCCGCAACGAGTCGGGCCAGGGCAAGACGCGTCTCGTCATCGAGCTCCGCACCGACACCAACCCGCAGATCGTGCTCAACAATCTGTTCAAGCACACCGCCGCGCAGTCGACGTTCCCCGTGAACATGGTGGCGCTCGTCGACGGCGTGCCGCACACGATCACGCTCGCCGAAGCGTTGCGGGGATGGCTCGACCACCAGATCGTCGTCGTCACGCGGCGGACCCAGTTCCGCGTGGAGAAGGCCGAGGCGCGGCTGCACATCGTCGAGGGTCTCGTGAAGGCCGTCGAGATGATCGATGCCGTGGTCAAGGCCATCCGCGCGTCCAAGGACCGCGCGGCGGCGCGCACCGCGTTGATGGGCAAGCAGTTCGGCTTCTCCGAGATCCAGGCGAATCACATCCTCGACATGGCGCTCGGGCGTCTCACGCAGCTGGGCCGCGACGAGCTCACCCAAGAAGCAAAGGACCTCCAGGCGGCGATCAAGGAGCTGCGCCGGATCCTCGCCAAACGCGACGTGCTGTTCGACGTGATCCGCCAGGAGCTGACGGTGATCCGCGACACGCACAAGGCGCCCCGCCGGTCGCGGATCGTCGGCGACGACACGGGCGCGATCGAGAGCGTGGAGCTCGTCGAGGACGAGCCGTACGTCGTCACCGTCACGGCCCGCGGCTACCTCAAGGCCGTGCCCGAGCGTGCGCGCGGCGCGAAGGTGGCGAACCCGGGGGAGCGCGACGCGGTCGCGCAGGTCATCGACACCACCGCGCTGGCCGGTGTGTTGTTCTTCTCGGACCGCGGGCGGGCGTATCGCGCGGCGGTGCACGAGCTGCCGAAGGAGCGGCTCACCGCCGCGCAGAACCTCTTCCAGTTGGGTGACGGCGAGAAGGTCGTCGCAGTCCTGGACGCGCGGCTGCACGAGGAGCACCCCAACCTCGTGTTCGTCACCGCGAACGGCGCCGTGAAGCGTACGAGCCTGTCGGAGTTCGCCGAAGCGTCCGGTCGCCAGAGTGGCATCGTCGCGATGAAGCTCGGTCAAGGCGACCGCATCGTGGCCGTCTTTCCGGGCTGGGACGACTACGAGTTGCTCCTGGTCACCGCGAACGGCCAGGGCATCCGCTTCGTCGAAGAGGACGTGCGCCCGGTCGGCCGCAGTGCCGGCGGGATCCGCGGCATCCGGTTGAAGGGCGACGACCATGTCGTGGGCGGGTGCGCGGTCGCGCACGAGGAGATTGTCGTGCTCGCGAGCGCGCAGGGTTACGCCAAGCGCACCGGCGTCGACGAGTTCCCCGTCCAGGCGCGCGGCGGCGCGGGGTTGAAGGCGGCCAAGATCGACAAGGCGCGCGGCCCCCTGATCGCGGTTGCGACGGCCGCCGACGAGATCGCGTTCCTCACCCCGGACGGGTGCCTGGTCATGCCTGCACACGGCGTGCGCGCCGCCGGCCGGGACGGCGGCGGTTCCAAGACGTCACCGGCCGGCTTGCAGCGTGTCGTCGCCGTCGTCGCGCGCGGCGAGGAAGGTTAAGGCGCGGGATTCTCGACGGTCTGCCAGTCGCGCGTGGTCAGATAGGTACGGAACTGGTCGCCGACGTGCAAGACGTCGTCGATCGTCTTGGGGTGCCGGAGCTCGTAGAGGTGCGGGAAGCGTTGCGTCGCGCGCGTCAGCTCCCAGAGCGCGTCCGCATCCGCTCCCTCGGGTGCGGGCACGACGACCGGGCCGTACACCGCGTAGCCGCTCTCGAACACGATCGTCGGGACGCCGTGGGCGCCGTAGCGCGCGACCGCGTCCTCGTGATCGGTGCGCGCCTCGTCGAGCGTCGTGTCGTCGGCGAGCGCGCGCTCGACGAACGACGGGTCGAAACCGGCCGTGTCGATCACCTTCGCGTGGGTCTCGGGAACGTGGGTCTTGGTGCCGTCGTGGAAGAACGCCCGCCCGATGGTCTCGTACCAGCGGTCGAGCGCGTCATTGCCGAGCTCCCGTCGGATCAGCACACCGACGCGCATCTGCCCGAACCCGTACGACCACGGCCGCTCCCACGGATGGCGCTTGCCCGCGACGAGGTTCACCTCTTCCAACGAGAAGAACTTCCAGGTGATCTCGAGCGGGACGCGGGTGCGAACGTCGCGAATCCACACTGACGTCTGATAGGCGTACGGGCACATCGGATCGAAGTAGAAGACGATCGATTCCGCGCTCGACTCGGGCATGGCGCGAGTCTCGCAGCTTCGGTCTACGGTGCGCCCATGGCCGACCCCGCGTCGCTTGTCGACGACATGTTCGCGAACGAGACGCGGTACGGGACTACGTATGCGGCCCTCGTCGTGCAGCACGGCCGCCGGCTCGCGGAACGCTACGGCGGTGCCCTCCCGCACTTCGACGGTCCCGACGAGCCGGTCGGGACCGACACCAGGTTGCTCTCGTGGTCGGTCGCGAAGTCTGTGCTCCATGCGGCCGTCGGCGTGCTGGTCGGCGAACGCCATCTCGATCTCGACGCGCCCGTACCGGTTCCCGAGTGGTCCGCGCCGCACGACACGCGGAGGAAGATCACGCTCGAGCACCTGCTGTGCATGCGCGACGGCCTCGACTTCGTCGAGGACTACGTCGACGCGGGCCGCTCGGATGTCATCGAGATGCTCTTCGGTTCGGGGCAGGACGACGTCGCGCACTTCGCCGCGGACCGGCCGCACGCCCATGCGCCTGACACGGTCTTCAACTACTCGTCGGGCTCGTCGAACATCGTCGCTCGCGTCGTCGGCACGGTCATCGGACAGGGAGACGCCACGCTCGAGTTCCTGCGGGACGCGGTGTTCGATCCGATCGGCATGGAATCCGCCACCGCGCGCGTCGACACCGCGGGCACGTTCATCGGCTCTTCGTACGTCTACGCGACCGCTCGTGACTGGGTGCGCTTCGGCCAGTGCTATCTGCACGACGGCGTGTGCGACGGCCGACGGGTGGTCCCGGAGACCTGGGTCGCGCACGGGCGGCGGGCGCGCTCGGTCGATCCCGAGGACGGGCGCCCGTACGGCGCGCACTGGTGGGTCTTGGATGGCGTACAGGATGCGTTCTACGCGAGCGGCTACGAGGGCCAGCGCATCGTGGTGTGTCCGAGTCGTGGACTCGTCGTCGCCCGGTTCGGGCGGTCGACGTCGGACCACTACGACGCACTGGCCAACTGGTGCCGCGCCGTTGTCGCCGCGTGTGCGCCGCCCGATACCGTCCGGACATGACCGAGCCCCTCATCGAACGTCTCCACGAGGTGTGGAGCGACATCGCCGACCTGTGCGACGGCCTCACGGGCGCACAATGGGAGACGCCGACCGATTGCCCGGGCTGGACCGTGCGGGACAACGTCGCGCACATGATCGGGACCGAGCGCATGCTCATGGGCGAACAGCCCACCGCGCCGGCCGAGGCGGGCGAGACGACTGTCCCCGCGCACGTCCGGAACGACATCGGCAAGGCGAACGAGCAATGGATCGGGACGTACCGCGACTGGGACGGACCGAAGCTGCTGGACGAGTTCCGCGCGGTGACCGCCCGTCGCCTCGATCAGCTCCGCGCGCTCACCGCCGAGGAGTGGGAGCGGGAAGGTTTCACCCCGGAAGGTCCGGGCCCGTACCGCCAGTTCATGGCGATTCGTGTCTTCGACTGCTGGTACCACGATCAAGACATCCGCGAGGCGCTCGCCCGGCCCGGCCTCATGGAAGGCCCCACTGCCGAGCTCTCGATCCGGCGCATCATCGAGCGGGGCATGCCCTACGTCGTCGGCAAGAAGGCCGCGGCCCCGCAGGGCTCGCGCGTGCGCTTCGCCGTCACGGCGCCGGCCCTGACAGCTGACGTGGTCGTCGACGGCCGGGCCGCCGCCGTTCCTTCCGACCCGGCGCAGACGCCGACGACGTCGCTTGTGCTCGACGGTCGCACCTTCGCGCGCCTCGCCGGTGGCCGATGGACCGGCGCTTACGCCGGCACGGACGGTGCGCTGCGCATCGAGGGAGATCAGGATCTCGGCGACCGGATCGTCGACCACATGGCGTTCACCATCTGATCGTTCGTCCTCCCGGTCGTCGTCAGACGCGAGATTCGTCCCGACGGCGACGCGAGGCGAGCGCGGCACCTGCGGCGAGCAGCCCACCGGCGAGGGCGATGAGGCCCTGCGTCTCGCCACCGGTGAACGGCAGCTCGTCGGTCGCGGCCGCTGTCGTCACGGCTCCCGGGCCGGCCGGGTGCTGTTGTTCCGCCGACACGACCAGGACGGGCTCCGGCGCCGGAGCGGGCTTGTGGTGGCCGGGCTTCGGCTTCGGGTGCGGCTTCGGTGTCTTCGTCTTCGGCCAGCTGCAGTCGACGCTGGCGTGGAACGTCTGGCACACCAGGCTGGACGAGTCGTTGCCGACGGCCATTGCGCTGCCGGTGAACACCTGCGCGAGGACTTCCGGCGAGCCGCTGACGATCTTGGTGCCCGCCTTCGACGCCTTGTCCTTGTCTTCGTGGCTCTGCGTCACGAGCGCGACGACGACGTTGTGGCCGCTGTCCGACGTGGCGAAGCCGATGTCGAGGACACCGCTGATCTGCCGGACACGAACACCGCCGGGGATCGGTCCGCCGTCGGGCGCGTACGCGCTGTCCCAGCCTGCGAGGAACTCCGAGCCCGTGATGGACCCGCCGAGCTGGAGCGTGACGCCACCGAGGTCGACGCTCTGGGCGAACTGGGCGAACGGGTTCGCGCTGTTCAGCCACTCGAGGTTCGTCAGGAGGTTGAGGAACTGTGTGAGCGCGCCCTGCGCGGCCATCAGCTCGGGGTGGGCCTGTGTCAGGCCGCCGAGCGACACGCCGCCGAGCGCACCGTTGAAGCCGGTGTTCGCAAGGGCGAGCCCGAGGTTGCCGACGGTTGCCTTCTGCGTGGCCGATGCGTAGTTGTCGCCGGTGACGTGACCCACGGCGACCTGCGACACGTCCGTGGTCGTCGCGTTGCCGACCGCCTTGGCGTTTCCGGTCGTGACCTTGGCGATCGTGCCGCCGGCTGCGCTCGATCCGGGCGGGTCCGAGGAGAAGAGCGGTGACAGTGCGAGCAGCACCGCCTGGACGATCTCGGCCTCCTCAGGCGACAGCTGGCTCGGGTCGAACGACGCGAGCGCGAAATTGCCGCCCGAGTTCGCAAGCGCGGCGCCGAAGTTGACGATGATTGCGCGCTGGTCGATCGTCAGGACGGCGGTGCCGCTGGCGCTTCCGCCCGCGAGTTGCTGGATACGGGACTTCGACTGGTCGCCGATCGCGTTGGCGCTGCCGGTGACGATCTGGCCGCTCGTCGTCCCCACCGCGACCGTCTGGCCGGACTGGGTCGAACCGTTGGATCCCAACGTGCCGATCGTGATGTTCAGGCCGCTGTTACCGATCGCGATGCCGACGTTGACGACCATTGCGTCCTGTTTGCTCTGCTCGCCGTTCCCGACCAGCGCGGCCTGCTTGATGCCGGTCTTGGCCGAGTCGCCGACGGCGCCGGCGTTGCCGGTCTTGATCGTGCTTTTGATCATCCCGATGCTCGGCGACCCCTGGCCCGCCGCACCGACGAAGTTGTTGCCGCTGTTCGAGTGGGCGACGCCGACGTTGACGACCAGCGCGATCTGCAGGATGTCGACCGTGCCGTGCTCGCTCTGGTGCACGTCGACCTGCTGGCCGATCGTGCTCGAGCTGTCGGTGCCCGTTGCGTGGGACCCGCCGGTCGTGGTCGTGCCGGTCGCGCTGCCGCCGGTGCCGGCCGGTGCGGGCGTGCCCGCGGGCGTGGTCGCGGTCGCGCCGTTCTGACCACTGTTGGCGACGGAGGTGCCGTTCGTGCCGACGTCGGCACCCTGGTCGTTGTTGTTCTGCGGCGGCCCGGGCGCGCCTGCCGGCGTCGACGGGGTCGGCTCGGCCTGCACGCCGGTCGGCGGAGGCGCGGTCTGTGTTTGGGGCGACGGGGAAGCCGCGGTCGACGTGTCCGTCGGAGCGGGAGCAGGAGGGTTCCCGCTCGCCGGCGGCGCAGTCGCCGCGGGCGGAGGCGTCGAGGATTCAGCAGGAGGTGTGGACGAAGATTGCGCGGGCGGAGGCGTGCCTTCCGCGGGCGGCGTGCCGGCAGCTACCGCTTCGTCTGCATGCGCACGCCCGGTGAACAGCAACAACGCGATGAACACCAGCGTTGCTGCGAACAACATGCGAAGACCAAGCCTCGCGGAGGCCACGACCACGGGTACCCGCTCCTTCGGCGAACGACCGACAGCACCGACGGACGTCCCCCGCCGGCAGATTCTCTTCCTCGGGTGATACCGCCCCACCCTGGCGATGACTTCCGGGGGAGGGGCGTGACCCCTCCCCCGAAGGTCGCATTCTCGTATGACTGGTTGTTTTGCTTACCAGCCGCTGTTGCCGCTCCAGCCGCTCAGCGTGGCGCCCGAGGCATCCGTCTTCGCCGACACAGAACCACCGTTGTTCTGTGAGACGTTGTTGTTGCTCGAGTTGCTCGCTGTCGCGTCGCCGCTCGAGACGGTTGCCGAGGACTTGCCGGTGTTCGTGCCGGAGTTGCTGTTCGTCGCGTCTCCACCCGTGTTACCGCTGTGGGTGTCAGACTTGTCGCCGCCGTTGGTGACGTTGCCGTCCTTCGCGTTGGCGCTGGCATCCTGGTCATTGGTGTTGAAGCCGATGACGCCCGACTTGGCCGAGTTGAAGCCCGAGTTCGCCGCCGACACCTGGAAGGTGTCGATGTGCGAGCGCTGGTTCAGGTCCAGGTTCGCCGAGTTGTCAATGCTGCCGCCACCGCTGAGGGTTGCCCCGTGCGCGTTGGTCTCGGCCTTGACGTCGCCGTCGTTGTTCTGGCTGACCTTGTTGGTCGAGCTGTTGGTGGCCTTGGCGTTCCCGGAGTCCGCCGACGCGCTTGACGTGCCGTCGTTCTTGCCGGTGTTCTTGTTGTCCGCCTTGCCACCCTCGTTGCCGTTGTGGGTGTCGTTGTAGTCGCCACCGTTGGTGACGTTGCCGTCCGTCGCGTTGGCGTCGGCATCCTGGTAGTTGAGGTTCGCGCCTGCCACGAACGAACTGGCGTGATTGAACCCGCTGTTCGCCACCGAGGCCTGCCACGTGTCGATGCTGCTGTTCTGATCAATGTCAGCAGTCGCGTGGTTGTTGATCGCACTCGCCCCTGCCCCTGTGGCCATCGCCACGGACGAGGCCGCAGCCACCGTCACGAGGGTTGCCTTCCACTTGCCCGTTGCCTTCACCGAGGCATCCTCCCTGTATTCGTGCACGATTAACCGATCGCTAGGCGCTCGGCGCGCTCATAAAGGAGCGCAGAGACACCCAAACACCTCTCAGCTCCTGACTGAAGTACAAAGGGGAGCCAGCATCGCGACGGTTGTCATACACGGGGCATCGAATTTGGCTCGGATTTGGCGCGTGTGAGTGCGCGCGCGCACCGGGAACATCTAAGCTACGGCGGTAGGTTCTAGGGCGAGGAGTGGGGACATGGATCGTGTTCGCGCGGTGGGCTCGGCGCGCGCCGTCCTTTTGGCGGTGTCTGAGCCGATACCGCTGGCTCAGCTGTTCGCGAACGCGGGATTCGCTCCCCTCCTTGCGTTCGATTCCCTACAAATTGTGGAATTCGCCCGCACCGCGGAAGTGGTGGTTGCCGACGATCTCGTCGATCCCGACGGCCGGATGTTGCAGCAGGCCGGCACGTTGCAGGACACGATTCGCGTGTTCGTCACCGAGCCGCACCGGCTCGCGCCGGCCGACGTGCACGCGATCGTTTCAGCCGATCTTCCACCGGACGAGGTGCTCTCACGTGCACTGACGTTGCTCGCGCTGCGAGGCGACCGGGGGATCTCGGAGGTGCTGAGCTGGGGTCCGTTGCGGCTCGATCTCGCACGCCGTGAAGCGCGCTGGCGGGGCGGCACGTGCTCGTTGACCCAGACCCAGTTCGACATCCTCGTCGCACTCGTGGAGGCGGGCGGCGCGGTCGTGTCGAAGATGGAGCTCCAAAAGGCAATTTGGCCCAATGAGCCGCCCGACGCGGGAGAACGTCTGGTCGCGCACATTCGCCGCATCCGGAGCCGCATCGAAGAGGAGCCGTCGCGCCCGAAGTTCCTGCTGACGTCCCGCGGGATCGGCTTCTGCCTCGCCCAACCGGACGACTCGCGCGAAGACACCCGCTCGGGGGAACGGCGACCGACCCACCTCCGAAGCGTGCAGGGCGACAGAGCATCGGCGCCCGCCTAGATTCCGCGCTGTGAAAGCGCTCCTGTACGGCGTTCGGCCGGAATCCGTGCCAGAACCTGCCGGCGAGAATTTCTTGCTGCGCAACCTGGCGCACACGCCCATGAAGCTGGTCGACCTCGACGAGCCGGCCCTGCCGCTGCCGGACTGGGTGGTCGTTCGTCCGCGCCTGACCGGGATCTGCGGATCGGACGCGAAACAGGTGTTCATGGACTGGGGCGAGGTGCGGACGCCCGACAATCCGATGAAGGCGTTCTTCTCGTTGCCCCAGGTGCTCGGGCACGAGGTCGTGGCCGACGTCGTCGCTCTCGGTCCCGAATCGGAGGGGCTGGACGTCGATGATCGTGTCGTCCTGAACCCGTGGCTGTCGTGCGGGCCGCGCGGCGTCTCGCCGGTCTGTCCGGCATGCGAGCGTGGTGACTTCAGCTTGTGCTGGTCGTTCGACGTCGGGCCGATCCCGCCCGGCATCCACATCGGCACCGCCCGTGATGCGAATGGGGGCTACGCCGAGCTGATGCCCGCGCACGACTCGCAGCTCTTCAAGGTGCCCGACGGGGTGCCGGACGAATTGGCAGTAATTGCTGATCCGTTCACGGTGTCGTTGCATGCGGTCACCCGGCATCCGCCGGCGCCGGCCGGCAAGGTCATGGTGTACGGCGCGGGCGCGCTCGGCACCTGTGCGGTCGCCGTGCTCCGCACGCTGTACCCGGATGTCGAGGTGCTGGTCGTGGCGCGCTTCGAGGCGCAGGCGGAGCTGGCGCGAAAGCTCGGCGCCACCGTGATCGGGCACACGCCGGCGCTGCAGGTCATCGAGGAGGCGGCCGCGTGGTCGGGAGGCGTGCTACGCGACAGCGACGGTCTCCCGATGGCGTTCCCCGGCGGCATCGACGTCGTCTACGACACCGTCGGCAAGCAGGAGACCTTCGAGGTCTCGACGCGGGTGCTCAAGGCGCGCGGCACGTTGGTGAAGGCCGGCGTGCACGGACCCACGTGGTGGGAGGACACGCCGCTGTACTTCAAGGAGATCTCGATGGTCGGGTCGAACGCGTTCGGGTTCGAGGAGGTCGGCGGCGTGCGCAAGCACGGGATCGCGCACTACCTCGACATGGTCGCCGACGGTCGCGTCGATCTCGCGGGCATGCTCACCCACACGTTCCGGCTCGCCGAGTGGCGCGACGCGTTCACCGCGCTCGCCACCCAGGACGAGAGTGGTGCCATCAAGGTGGCATTCGACTTCCGGGCCGGGTGATGGCCGAGGACGTCGTGCTCCTCGAGGTGGTCGAACGGGTCGCGACGATCACGCTGAACCGGCCCGGTCAGCGCAACGCGTTGAACCGAGCCGTACGGCGGGCGTTGCCGGCCGCGATCACGCGATGCGACGAGGACGATGACATCGACGTGATGATCCTGACCGGCGCCGATCCCGCGTTCTGCGCGGGTGTCGACCTCAAGGAGTTCGGCGCGGGTGAGGTCCAGCAGGGCGAAGGGTTCGCCGAGGTCGGGGACGGGCGCGGTGGTTTCCGCGGCGCGCTGCCACCGCACACGAAGCCGTTGATCGGCGCGGTCAACGGTGTGGCCGTGACCGGCGGCTTCGAAGTCGCGCTGAACTGCGACTTCCTCGTCGCGTCCGAGCGCGCACGCTTCTCCGACACGCACGCGCGGGTTGGCGTCATGCCGGGATGGGGGCTCACCGTCCTGCTCGCGCAGCGGATAGGTGTTGCACGCGCCAAGCAGATGAGCGTCACCGGGAACTACATCGACGCGCAACGCGCCTACGAGTGGGGGCTCGTCAACGAGGTCGTTCCGCACGAGGATCTGCTGGCGCACTGCCGCCGGCTCGCGGCCGACATCGTGTCGAACGATCAGCTCGGCGTGCGCCGGATGCTGCGCACCTACAACGAGGTGACCGGCGGAACCGTCGACGACGGGTGGGAGATCGAAGCGCGCGTGAGCCGCGAGTGGGAGGGGCCCGGATTCGACCCGGCGTCGATCGAGGCGCGGCGCATGAAGGTCGTCGAGCGAGGACGCCGGCAGATTCAGTCTTGACGCCGCCCGGTGAAAACGCCATTCTCAGTGGATATGGCGGCGCCGACCCAGACCAACGAGCGGCGGGCGCTGATCGACGCCGGGCTCACGGTGCTCCGCCGCCGGGGATCGGAAGGCTGCACGGTCGCCGACGTACTCGCCGAAGCCGGTCTGTCGACCCGCGCGTTCTACCGGCACTTTGCGTCGAAGGACGAGCTCGTCCTTGCGATCTACGAACGTGACGCGCAACCCACCCAGGCGCGGCTCCGGGAGCGGCTCGACGCGGCGGGGTCGCCGCGCGCGGCGCTCGAGGTGTGGATCGACGAGACCCTCGCGCTCGGCTTCGATACGCGGCGCGCCCGTCGCACGCAACCGCTCGCCAAGGAAGGGCTGCGGCTGCAGGCGGAGTTCCCACGCGAGTTCGCGGCGATGGAGGCCGGCGTCATCGATCCGCTGGTCGCCGTGTTGCGGGCGTTCCCGGGCGCCGACCCGGAACGTGACGCCCGTTCGATCCACGCGGTCGCGTGGGCCCTGGTCGAGGAGCGCTTCGCGGGCGGGAAGCTGACGCGCGACGAAGCGAAAGCCCACGTCGTGCGGTTCTGTCTCCCCGCGATCGGCGAGAAACCGTGAGCGGTCTCCCGTCCGTCGACCAGCGCTATTACGCACCGGAGATCGAGGCGATGCCCCGCGTCGAGATCGAGGCGATGCAACTGGAGCGACTGCTCGCGATCCTTCCGTACGCGTACGAGAACTCCGCGCTCGTGCGCACGACATGGGACGACGCCGGGGTGCAGCCGCGCGACATCCGCACGCTCGAGGACTTCCGAGAACGCGCGCCGTTCGTCGACAAGGACGCGGTGCGCCGGTTCCGCGACGACCGGGGTGATCCCTTCGGGGGGCTGTTGTGCGTACCGCCCTCCGAGCTGACCGGCGTGAGCTCGACGTCGGGCACCACGGGCGACCCCACGCTCGTGCCCGAGCAGTGGGGCGCGCGGTCGGGCCCACCGTCGATCATCACCCGCGACCTGTGGGGATGGGGTGTGCGGCCCGGCGACTACGTCGCGCTCGTGCTGTTCACCTTCCGGGGCCCGACCTACGGCTTGTTCCAAGGCTCGCTCGGCACGACGCCGATTCTCATCGACTTCGATCCCGCCGAGATGGAACGGTTCTGCGAGCTGTCCCTCGAGTACCGGCCGACCGCCGTGTACAACTTCGGCTCGATGCTGATCAACGCCGTGCACGAGGCGTGCGACCGCCGCGGGTTCGACCCACGCAATGTCTTCGCCTCGTACAAAGGTGTGACCATCGCCGGCGAGCCGTTGTCGCCGCGGGCGCGTGCGCTCGCCGAGAGCTGGGGCGTCGAGCTCTTCGAGCACGGGAACGTCGGCGACGTGACCGGTTCGTTCGAGTGCACGGCACACGACGGCCTCCACATCTGGGAGGACGACGTCTTCGTGGAAGGTGTCGACCACGACGGCGATCGATGTGAGCTCGTCGCGACGTCGCTCACCAACACGATCGCGCCGCTCGTCCGCTACCGCTCCGACGACATCGTCCGGCTGCGCACCGAGGCCTGCGTGTGCGGACGTACGCACATGCGCATGTGGTCGGTCGGTCGGAAGAGCGACGAAGTGATCGTCGACGGCCGCTCGGTGCTTCCGGTCGAGGTGTGGGACGCGATCGAGAGCGTCGATGCGTGCGCGCTCGGCCTGTTCCAGGTCATCCGGCCCGCGCGCGCTGTCGACCGGCTCCGGCTGCGCGTCGGGTACGCGCCCGGTTGGGAGTCGCGGCTCGACACCGTGCGCGAAGCGGTGGCCGCGTCCGTGCACGAGTGCATCGGTGTCGAGCCCGACGTCGAGCTCGTGCCCAACGACGCCCTGCTGCGGCTCGGTCCGCCCCACAAGATCCCGCGGGTCGCGCCGCGGTGAATGCGCCGCCGGAGACCCTGTGGGGGATCGGTTCGTACGTCGACGCGTCCGGCCGCCGGGTGCCGTGGCGGATCTCGCACGAGGAGATCGGCCGCGACATCGACGTGGCGACGAAGGTGCTCACGGAGCTCGGCATGGCCGGCAAGCGCGTGTTGTGGTGCTCGATGCTGTCGCAAGCGGGACAGTTCTGGCCGTACGTCTGCGGGTCGTACCTCGCGGGCGCGCGCTTGTCGTGCGCGGACGCGACGGCCGGCGAGGCAGCGCGGGTCGGGATGTTCCTGCGGCTGATGGAGTACGACGCGGTGTTCGGCGTGACCGATGCGATCCTCGACGGCTTCGACGAGCTGGGGCGAACCTGCGAGGAAGTCTTTGCGGGCGTGCGCATCGTGGGCGCGTGGCCGGGTGCGTACGAGCGGTTGGCGAACGCGGGGGTCGCGCCGACGCGGTTCGTGTTGTGTGGCCCGGCCGTGGCGATCGGACGCGGGCCGGATGCTCCCGCGCTGGTGGCGAGCGACGAATGGGAGCTCGCGAGCGAAGACGGGCACATCCGCGTGAGCGCGCGGCGGGTGCGCGCGCAGGAGTTCGTGCGTGCTTCCACGGAAGCGCGCGGAGAGATCGTCGACGGAGGAGTGACGTGGTGACCAGGCGCTCGTTGATCAGCGCGGACAATCATGTGTTCGAGCCGGTCACGTTGTGGCAGGAGCGATTGCCCGGCGGTTTTCGCGACCGCGGGCCGAGAGTTGAGCAGCGCGGCGACTGGATCGTGATGGCGATCGAGGGCATGCCCGATCGCAAGCTCACGCGTGTGAACGGTTCCGGCGCGCACGCCGGCGATCACGAGCGGGTCGGGGGATCCGATCTCGCCCAGCGATTGCGCGACATGGCGCTCGACGGTGTCGTGGCCGAAGTGATCTATCCGACGTTCGGATTGTTCATCGACATGATCCCGGCCGCCGATCTCCAGATGGCGTGCGCGCAGGTCTACAACGACTGGCTCGCCGAGTCGTTCCTGGCGCGCCCCGACGTGTTCATTCCCGCGGCTGTGGTCCCGGTGCGCGATGTCGCGTCGGCGGTCGGCGAGCTCGGCCGCGTCGCTGCCCTCGGCTTCAAAGCGGCGATGATCCCGACGTCGCCCCCGGAAGGTCTGCCGTACAACCGCGCCGAGTACGACGATCTGTGGCAGATCGCAAGTGACGCGGGCATGCCGCTCTCGCTGCACACCGGCACGGGCGCGCTTCCGCAGCACGAGCGGGGACCGGGTGGCGCGGTGATCAACTACGCCAAGGTCGGCCTCCTATCCGCCGAGACACTGTGCTATTTCTGCGCGTCGGGCGCGCTCGAACGGTTCGCGGGACTGAAGCTGGTGTTCGTCGAGACCGGTGCCGGCTGGTTCGCGTACTGCTGTGAGCGGATGGACGAGGCCTTCGAGGAACACGAGCAGTGGGTCAACCCGAAGCTCGTCGCGCCGCCGAGCCACTACGCGAAGACGCAATGTCACGTCACCCTCGGCGCCGATCGCGCGCCTCTGCTCACACGCGAGATCACCGGGATCGAGCCACTGCTGTGGGCGAGCGACTATCCGCATCCCGAGGGAACGTTCCCGCACAGCCAGGAAGTCGTCGCGCGCATCTTCGCCGGCGTGCCCGAGCCCGAGATGCGAGCGATCGTCGGCGGCAACGCCGCGCGCCTCTACGGCGTGAACATGCCAACCGTTGGGACGCTCCGCCCGCCGGGGGCGGGCTGAGCGTCCAAACAGATGGAGCAGCTGTGACGTTGAGGGACAGGACGGCGATCGTGGGTGTGGGCGCGACGCCCTACTACCGGCGCGGCGAATCGATGCCGCAGACACCGATGGAGCTCGCGGGCAAGGCAGTGCTCGCGGCGCTGGCCGACGCCGGCCTCACCGCGGACGACCTGGACGGGTTCGCGTTGTACAGCATGGGATTCGACACTTCGCTGTTCGCGCAGTGGCTCGGTGTGCCCGAGGTGCGATTCACCGCGATGCTCACCGGGGGAGGCGGAGGTGCCGCCGGATCCGTCGGCCTCGCCTCGGCTGCGATCGTGAGCGGCATGGCCGAGTGCGTGGTGTCGGTCATGACGTTGCAGCAGGCCGCGAGCCGGTTCGGCGCGTCGTTCGCGCCCCGCGGTTCGAAGGGCGCCGTGTACAGCGCGCCACCGTCGCCCGAAGCCAACTTCGTGCAACCGTCGGGCCTGATGGCCCCGGGGCAGATGTTCGCGGTGCTCGCGCAGCGGCACATGCACCTGTACGGCACGACTCGCGACCATCTTTGCGAGGTTGCGATCTCGACGCGCAACAACGCGATCCGCCGTCCCACGTCGCTCATGAAGGAGCCTCTGACGCGGGAGGAGTACTTCGGCGCGCGCATGATCTCCGATCCGCTCTGCCTGTATGACTTCTGCCTGGAGTGCGACGGCGCGGTCGCCGTCGTGACGACGAGTGCGGAGCGGGCGCGCGATCTGCGTCATCCGCCCGTGCACGTGATCGCCTCGGCGCACGGCGGGCACGGCCGTTGGGGCCAGGCGATCACGTGGATGGGAATGCCCGATGACGAGTTCGTGTCCTCGGGACATCGGCCCGTCGCGCGCCGGCTGTACGAGATGGCGGGCATGGCGCCCGCCGACGTCGACGTCGCGTTGATCTACGACCACTTCAGCCCGATGGTGATCATGCAACTCGAGGACTACGGCTTCTGCGGGGTCGGCGAGGGTGGGCCATTCGTCGGCGACGGCAACATTCGCTGGCCCGGCGGGTCGCTTCCGGTGAACACACACGGCGGAAACCTGTCGGAGGCGTACATCATCGGCATGACGCACGTGATGGAAGCCGTCGAGCAGTTGCGGGGCACGGCGGTGAACCAGGTCGACGGCGCCGAGGTCGCGCTCGTCACCGGCGGTCCGGCGTCGATTCCGGTCTCGTCACTCCTGCTCGGGAAAGCGTGAGGTGATCGCGATGCGAGGCGTGCCGCCGGCCGACGTCATCGGCCTTTCTCCCAGCCCCTCCACCGAACCCTTCTGGGAAGCCGCCGCGCGGCATCGCCTGGTGCTCCCACGTTGCACTGCGTGCGGCACGTTCCGGTTGCCGCCCTCGCCGTTCTGCTGGAAGTGCCGGGCCCAGGACGTCGCGTGGATCGACCACGACGGCGCGGGCACGATCTATTCGTTCACGGTCATCCGCCACGCGGTGATCCCCCAGGTGCGCGACGCGCTGCCGCTGATCGCGGCGGTCGTCGAGCTCCCGGGTACGGATGGGTGCCGCCTGGTCGGGAACGTCGTTGATTGCGAACCGGAAGCGGTGCGGATCGGGAGGCCGGTGACGCTCGACTGGTACGACGTGCGCGACGGTACGTCCATCCCGGTCTTCCGACTATGAGCACGAGCACCCGTCGCCGGTCGTTGGCCGACGTGTTGCGTGCGCACGCGCGCGCGCTCCCCGACAACCTCGCGTTCGTCGACGGCGACACGCGGGTCACCTGGCGCGCCGCGGACGAACGCGTCAACCGGGTTGCACACGCGCTCCGTGCTGCGGGCGTCGGCGCCGGTGACCGTGTGCTGTGGCTCGGCCAGAACTCGTTTCGCCTCCAGGAGCTGCTGCTCGCGTGCTGCAAGCTCGGTGCGATGTTCTGTCCCGCGAACTGGAGACAGCAACCGAACGAGCTCGCGTTCGTCATCGACGACCTGTGTCCGGCAGTCGTCGTGTGGCAGGACGAAGAGGTGGGCGCGACGGTGCAGGCCGGCCGGCAAGCGGCGAGCGATACGGCGGCGCGGTGGATCGGCCACGACACCGGTGAATACGAGGCGTGGATCGAGGAGATCCCGGCCGGCGTGCCCGATCCGGAGGCCGACCAGGACGACACGTCACCGCTGTTGCTGATCTACACCGCGGCCTTCGACGGGCAGCCGAATGCGGCAATGTTGCCGTCCCGCGCGCTGGTCGCGCAGGGACTGCTCATGGCGCCGTGGTCGGGCATCGACGCGAGCTACGTGTTCTTGAACTCGGGCCCGCTCTTCCACATCGGCACGTTCATGCCGAACCTCTCGACGTTCGTGAGCGGCGGCACGAATGTGTTCCTCCGCCGCGCCGACGGCGACGCGCTCTGCGCGGCGATCGCACACAACGGCTGCACCGGAGGCTTCGTCGTCGGGCCGATGGTCGACGCCATCGTCGCGGCCAACCGCGACGGCCGCTACGACCTCTCTTCGTTTCGCGGGAAGCGCGGCAACCATGCGTTCGACGCGTGGGTGCAGCGCGACGAGAGCCCCTGGGGGCGTCACGCAGGGGGGTACGGCCAGTCCGAGGTCATGGGCATGGCGACGTTCAACCTGCTGGGTGCCGGCGCGACCGGCACCCATGGCCGTCCGTCGCCGCTGGTCGACGTGCGCGTCGTGGACGCCGAGGACCACGAGGTGCCGCCCGGCCGCGTCGGCGAGATCGTCGTGCGCGGGGCCACGGTGATGTGCGGCTACTGGAATCGTGCGACGCTGAACCAGCAGCGCGCGCGCAACGGTTGGCACCACACCAACGACCTCGGACGATTCGAAACGGACGGCTCGTTCACGTTCGTCGGTCCGAAGGCGCGGATGCTGAAGTCGGCCGCCGAGAACATCTATCCGGTCGAGGTGGAGAATTGCATCAGGGAACATCCGGCGGTCGAAGACTGCGCGGTGATCGGCGTCCCCGACGACACGTGGGTACAAGCGGTCAAGGCGATCGTGGTGTTGCGCGCCGGGGCACGCGCGACGGATGACGAGCTGATCGCGCATTGCAAGCAACGCATTGCGTCGTACAAGAAGCCGCGGTCCATCGAGTTCGCTGCCGCGATCCCGCGTCGGGGCTTCGCGCCTGACTACGACGCGCTGGACGAACGCTACGGCGGTGGCGGGTATCCGGGCGGGACAACGCGGAGCGCGTGATCAGCCGGAGGTCGTGGCTTCCTGCACGCGTAGCGCGGTCCAGCCGAGGGTTCCGCTGCTCGCCGCCACTTGCCCGCCGATGGTCAGGCCATGCTCGTGGATCCCGAACTCGTAGAGGCGGTCGTCGTGCCGGCTGTTACGCATCTTGATGATGTTGAGCGCGCGCCCGATGTGGGACGGGTACTCGATATAGCGCAGCAGCAACACATTGTGGAAGAGGAACATCAGTCCCTCCCACGGTTCGGGCGTGGTTCCGATGGTCGTCGTCTCGCTCGTGACCAGCAGCGACGCGCCGGCGGCGCGGACGATCCCGGCGAGGCTGCGCGCGTACGCGGGGAAGCGGTCCGCTTCACGCGAGGCGGAGACCATCTCGGCGAGGCTGTCGATCACCACCCGCTGGATCGGGGCGGCGGCGAGCACCTGCCGTACGCCTGTGGCGAGGGCGTCCAGGTCGAGGTCGCCGACGGGCACATGCGCGACGACGAGCCGGCCCTTCGAGAGGGCCGCGCCGAGGTCCCAGCCGAACGTGCCGGCCCGGGCGACGAGCTCGTCGGCGGTGTCCTGCAAGGTGACGTACAGGCAGCGCTCTCCCTCGTCGAGGCCTTCGGCGACGAAGCGCAGCCCGAAGATCGTCTTGCCGACCCCGGACGGGCCGACCACCACGGTCGTGTCTCCCGACCAGATCCCGCCGCCCATCAGCGCGTCGAGACCGGGCGTGCCGCTCGAGATCCGGCCGCCGAGTCGCGTCGTGGGCGTCGCGGCGTGGGTTTCGATGCGAGAGAACACGTCGATGCCGCTCTGGTTGATGCGGAAGGTGTGCTTGCCTTCGAGGTGCGGGCCGCCGCGCAGCTTCACCACCCGCAGCCAGCGGCGGTCGATCGGCTCGCGGGGCTCGTAGGCGAGCTGGATGATGCCGTCCGCGAGGGAGAACTCGACGCCACTGGCCATCTCTTCTTGTGTCCATTCGCCCAACAACAACAGGACCGCATCGGTGTGCGCGATGCGACTGGTCAGGTCGTAGAACGCCTCCCGCAGCTCGGTCTCACCGGCGAAATCTCGCAGCAGCTTGGCGCTGTCGATCACCACGACCGCAGGCTGATCCTGCAACGCCTGCCTGACCACCTCGGAGATCACCGGGTCGAGGCCGCCGGTGGCGCTGCGCAGCAGGTCTCCGAGATGGATGTGCTCGACCCGCGCGCCGAGCGCGTCGGGGTCGAAGAACGCGAACGGCTCGAGGTGCTTGACCAGCTTGGAATGCGGTTCGGACAGGGTCGTGTAGTAGATGGCCTTGTGTTGCGGGGTGGCGGTCGCGAAGCAGATCTGCTGGGCCAAGATCGTCTTGCCGGTCCCGGGAGGGCCGGCGAGCACCACAACCGAGCCCGGCTCGAAGCCGCCACCGAGCACCATGTCGAGTCCGGAGATGCCGGTCGCGAGCGGAGTCACGTCGAACCCACCTCTCTGCGGGCAAGCAGCAGGTTCACCACGACGAGCACGTCGGCCGCCAGCGCGGGCTTGTCGAGGACGGCGTCGGCACCGTCGGCGAGATTGATGTCGCCGCTCACGGCAACGATCGGGATCGCCGCGGTGGTCGGCTCGGCGTGCAGGCGGGCGATCAGCTCGCTCCCGTTCATCACCGGCATCATCATGTCGGTCACTACGACATCCGGCAGGCATGTTCGAACGAGGTCCAGTGCAGCGGCGCCGTGACCGGCGTCGAGAACCTCGTGGCCGGCGCGCTCGAAACATCGTCGAAGAATGAAACGCAGGTCGGGTTCGTCGTCGACGACGAGAATTCGAGCCACGCCATCCCTCCTCGGGCTGGCCCTCCTTGGGCTGGGCGCCGCATTTCAACGTACTGCCAGATCGCGAGAAGTGGCGGATGGTCGACCGCGCGCTTGCCGTCGAGAGTGCCGTGGTGTCGTTGCTGGATGCAACGGCTGCAAACGGCAGCTAGATCAGTAGCTGGGCTTCCCGCTCGCCGACGAGCAGCACACTCTGATGCACGCCGCGCGCGTCGGAGACCTCCAGCGCACACGTCGTGCCGGCGACGAGCACGAAATCGTCCGGCCAGGGCTCGACACCACGTCCGACGCCGTACACCACCGCCTCGCGAGCGCGCAGCTCGCCGGCCGTCGCGCCGGTGCGACACGCGGCCAGGAGCGGGTGCCATTGTTCCGGTGGCGGCTGCTCGACCATTGAATCGACCCCGACGCGGTACGTCCGCGCGACGGACGCTTCCCAGCCGGCACGCAACGCACCCGCGCGCAGTACGACGAGCTCGTGGGCCGCGAGGATGCGCTCGGGCGAGAGCCACATCGACGTGTTCGCGTCGAGCGGCGCGACGACCGCCTCGAACGCCGGGGTCGTCACGCCGAACGACGCAAAGGCCTGCGCGCACACACCACGCACGGTGCGCGGGTGCACGCCGGGACGCAGAACGTCGACCATCGCCGCCAAGCCGGCCGTCGCGACTTCGGCCGCGGCGCGCACCCCGTCCACGCGCCGGGGATCGGGCCGCGACCACAACGCGGTGAGGACGGGTGCGGCATCCACGAGCTCGGCCCCGGGCGAGACCGTTGACAGCAAGGTGTGCATCATCGGCGTCATGCCGTCGGCCGCCACGCGCCCGGCCTGCGGCAGGCCGGGAATCGCGGCGAGCGCCGCGGCCAACTTCTCCGGGTTCCACGTGATGCCGTACAGCCGCTCGACCGGGAACCCTTCGGGGACGGCGTCATCGCTGTTCGAGAGCACGTGGACCGCGGCCGGTTCGCGTATCACGATGCAGCTCGGCGAGAACGCACGCGTGCCCGCGAGCCACAGCCGTCTCGTGTCCGCGACGACTCGCGCGTTCGCCTCCCGGCCGAACACCATCGCGTCGAGGTCGTGTCGCGCCATCTCGTCGAGCACCGCATCGAGCATCACGAGCCGAAATTCCCGTCGAGCTCGGCGCGCGACGACAGCCACTCGTAGCCGTCCTCGGTGACCGCGACGATCTCCTCGGACCGGTGCCCCGCGCTGCCGTCCTCCCAGATCACGGGCTCGAACACCAGCACCATGCCCGGGGTCAGCACGAACGACGCGTCGAACGCGTCGCCGAGGTCGGTACCCACGAACGGCATCTCCGCGCTATCGGTCCCGATTCCGTGCGCAAGATAGAAGTACGACAGCCACGGCCGTTGACCGTGCTGCCTCCCTGCCGCGCGCACGAGGTCGGCCGCCGTCACACCTGCGCGCACGATCGCCAGCACGTGGTCGACGACGTCGCGCCAGCGGGCGAACTGAACCCGCGCTCGATCGTCGGGCTCGCCCCCGATGATCCACGTCGCACCGAAGTCCGACGCGTAGCCGTGCAGGTTGATGCCGCTGTCCACCCACACGACGTCGCCCGGGCGGAGCTCCTGTGGCCGCGTCGGCAGCGGAAACACCGGCTCGCCGGTGACCGAGTACGGACCGGCACCGATCGACTCCGGCATCACCTGGAACACGGGATCGACCGTGTTGGCGTGCGCGCCGAGCTCGGCGACCGCGCGCAGGAACGCGCCCGAGAGGTCGGTGGCGCGTGCGCCGGGGACGGCGAGCGGCCGGACGGCGCGCATTGCGCGCTCGTTGAGCGCCTGCGACTGACGGATGCACTCGAGCTCGTCGCGGGTCTTCGTGAGCTTGGCGGGGGCGAGCACGACGCCGGCATCGAGCGGGTTGCGATCCCGCACCGCCTCCCAGAGCGGGAAGGGCGCGTCGTCGAGCGCGAGCACGCCGCTCGGGAGCGCCCGGGCGAGTTCGTCGGCCCCCTCGCGTGCCTCGACCCTGATCTCGGGACGAAGACATTCGTCGGGCAGCTCCGACGGCGCGCCGTCCGGGAACCCGGTGTACAGACGCGGCCATTCGGCGTCGCGCTCGAACACGACGACCGGGCGCCACCCGCCGGCACGCACGTGATCGGCCGCGGGCACGCGCGCACCGGTCGCGTACGACACGTTGTTCTGTGCGCAGCACAACAGCACGTCGACGCCCGCCGCGTGCATCGCGCGACGGAGCTTCTCGATCCGTTCCCGTCGCATGCGCGCGAGATCAAGCGTGCACAAGGGCGCGGTCACGGGCGTCAACGCTAGCGGCCGGCACTCCTCAGAGAGCCGGGCGAGGGCCGGGATCGCACTCCTCGACGGTGGTGTACGAGGAGACCCGAATACCCGCCGGCCACGCGCGGGAGGGCAGGCCCGCCTTGCTCCACAGCGCGGCGAGGAAGTCGTCGCGGTCGCGCACCTTCGTCCACACGGACGGCAAGAGCGTCGCGCGGTAGGTCTCGCCGGTCTCGACCGTCAGGCCGTCGACGCCCGGTCGCACACGGATGCGGAGCTCGTCGAAGGAGCAGGCGTCGACAGGAGTGGACGGCGACAGCACCGAGACCTTCACCGACATCTCGGGAAAGTCCGCGGGCGTCACCGGCGGCAGGCGCGGGTCGTCGAACGCCGCCGCGAGCGCGTGCTCGGCAACGTCGATCGCCAGCGGTTGGTGTGCCCGGAGCGTGCCCACGCAACCGAGCAGCCGGTCGTTGCGCTCGAGCGTGACGAACGTCGCGCCGGGCTCACACAGCTCCGGGTCGAGCCCGTCGAGCACGGGTCTCCGGTCCTCGCGGTCGGTGAGCGCGCGCGCGATCGCGTCCACCGCAATGGCGCACAGCCGACTCACGATCGCGCGTCGGCGAGGGAGAACGCGCCGTAGCCGACGACCCGGTCGCGGGGTCCCGCGGTGTCGCCCGACGAACGCAGGTCGAGCACCTCCGGCTCGAGCCCCCGCTCGCGGGCGACATCGAGCAGGCCTCGCAGTGGGGACGCGCCGCACGCGTCGTGGGGACCGATGGCGTCGGACGCACACGCCGCGATCGAGGCTGCCGTCTCGGCGTCGTGTCGCGCGGCTGATCGGTGATCTTCATAGTGCGAGAGATCCGACGACACGAGCACGACGGTTTCGCGTCCGCCCCACACCGCGCCGATCACGCGCGCAACTGTGTCGGCCGGGCACCGGCCGACAACGATCGGCACGAGCGTGAACGACGGCAAGACCCGTTGCAGGAAGGGCAGCTGCACCTCGAGGCTGTGCTCGGACGCGTGCGGCCGGTCGTCGACGACGACGCCCGGCACGCCGGCCAGCGCGGCTCGCGCCGCGGCGTCGACCGGTACGTCGCCGAGCGGCGTTCGGAACACCTCGGCACTTGGGAGCGCGCATCCGTCGAACGCGACGTGGTGCGCGGGGCCGAGCAGGACGACACGCGTGATGTCGTGTCGTCCGGGTAGCAACGTCGCGTAGGCGGTCGCGGCGACCGGACCCGAGTACACGTACCCGGCGTGCGGCACCACCAGCGCTTTCGGCGACGCCGCGACGCGGGGTGCCGCGGCGAGCAACTCGTCGACGGTCGCCGCAAGCTCTCCGGGATCGGCCGGATAGAAGGACCCGGTGACCGCCGGCGCGCGTGTTCTCACCGGCGGCCCTCGATGCCGGCCAGCCGTACCGGCTGCCGCCGCGCTCCCCACGTTCCCGGTGGCCCGTCGAAATGGCCCGGGAGGCGGGTGCCGCAGCTCGCACAGTGCCCGTCATCGGTGAGCGCGTAGGCGCCGAGGCGGTACCAGTCGCGCTCGATGGCCAGCGCGCCGCATCCGGGGCACCAGGTGCTGCCGCCGGCGCGGTCGTGCACGTTGCCGGTGTACGCGTGACGCACGCCGTTCGCGAGTGCGATGCCACGCGCACGGGTCAACGTCGCCGGTGGCGTCGGGGCGACGTCGAGCATCTTGAAGTCGGGATGAAACGCGGTGAAGTGCATCGGGACGTCGGGGCCGAGGTGATCGACCACCCAACTGGTCATCGCGTCGAGCTCTTCGTCGCTGTCGTTCTTGTCCGGGATGAGCAGTGTCGTGGTCTCGACCCACACCTCCGTCTCGTGGACCAGATACTCGAGCGTCTCGAGCACATCCTGCAGATGGCCGCCACACACGTGGCGGTAGAACGCTTCGGTGAATCCCTTGAGGTCGACGTTGGCGGCGTCGATGTGGGCGTACATCTCACGGCGAGGCTCCGGGCAGATGTATCCGGCCGTGACTGCGACCGCGGCGACGCCGGCCGCGCGACACGCGTCGGCGACGTCGATCGCGTACTCCAAGAAGATCGTCGGATCGTTGTAGGTGAACGCGACGCTGCGGCACCCGAGCTCTTGGGCCGCGGTCGCGATCGTGGCAGGCGACGCGCCGTCGGCGAGAGTGTCGATCTCCTTGGATTTGGAGATGTCCCAGTTCTGGCAGAACCGGCAGGCCAGGTTGCAGCCGGCCGTGCCGAACGAGAGGACGGAGCTTCCGGGCAAGAAGTGGTTGAGCGGCTTCTTCTCGATGGGGTCGACGCAGAATCCACTCGACCGCCCGTATGTCGTGAGCGCGACCGCGTCGTTCGCGCGTGCGCGAACAAAACAGACGCCCCGCTGGCCTTCGTGCAGCTTGCACGCCCGGGGGCACACATCGCACTGCACCCGCCCGTCGGGCAAGAGGTGCCAGTACTTCGTCGGGAACGCAGACGGGTGGGGCATCCGCCCACCAGTGTCGCGCCGCGTCCGACCGGTCAAGGTCCCGGCGCACGCTCCGAGGTCTGCAGATAGACCGCAACCTGCGCAATGAGCCCATCCACGACGTCGAAGACGACGACCTCGTCGGTGCGGAGGCGGTCGCTGCCCTCGTCAACGGTCTCGGTCAGCTCGACTGCCACCGCGCCGCCGCTCGCGGTCATCCGTTCGACGGCCAGCTCGTAGCCCGTGAGCGCGGTGATCGTGGCTTCGAGGAACGCCGCGTACACCTCGCGGCCGTCGTACACATCGCGGTAGGGACCTACCCGGTGCACATCCGTCGCGAGTGTGGCGGCCAACGACGGCCAGTCGTGGGCGGCGAGCGCAGTGAGGTAGCGCTGCACCACGTCGCGCCCGAGCGCCGCGTCGAGCACTCTCCGGCCGCCGGGAGTCAACGGCACCTCGGCGATCAACGCGATGCCGGCGGGGCTCATCTTGCGCGCCGTCTTCACGATCACGCTCTGTAGGGTGTCCGCGTCGAGCCGGGCCGCGACGTCGACGAGCTGGGTCTCGAGAAACACCAGACACAACGCATCTTCGAGCACCTGCGCGTCGGCGTCACGGCCCAAATCGTCCTTGCGGACCAGCGCCTGCACGCGCGTGATCGTCGGCGGGTCGTAGCCCACCTCCGCGAGCACCGCACCAAGCTCGAGTGCCTCCTGTTTCTGAAGTGCTTTGCGCCAGCGCAGGTAGCCGGCACGACCGGCCGGATAGGACGCGCGCGGCGATGTCCAACGCCGGAAGTGATGGCCGCGGGCCGCGAGCACGAGCGCGACGTCGGGCTCGGTCACGAGACGGCGCACCCAACCGCTCACCAGCTCGGCGTGCACGATCTCCTTGGGGCCGGTGCGTTCCCCCACGGTCACGACCGTCGGATCCTCCGCGTTCGCGGCATCGATTGCGCCGAGCGCGCGGTGCAACCGGTCGGTCATCGTCGTCGCCGATCAGCGCAGGTGCGCGGCGAACCAGGCGAGTGCGCGCGTCCACGCGTCCTTGGCATCGTCGGGCCGATAGTCGGCTCTCTGGTCGCAATGGAAGCCATGACCCGCCTCGGCGTAGCGGACGACGTCGGTGTCCACGCTCGTTGCCTCCAGCGCGCGGCGGAGCTGCTCGACGTCGTCGACGGGAATCGACGCGTCCTGGTCACCGAACAGGCCGAGCCACGGCGTCCGGAGCGCGGCGGTGTCGGCGGCCAGGGGTGGGAACTGCGGAAAGCGGCCGGTCACGATGCCGCCGCCGTAGAAGCCGACTGCGGCGCCGAGCGCGTGGCGCAGCGCGACGAGGAACGAGACGCGCCCACCGAAGCAGAATCCGACGACCCCGATGCTGCGATCCGAGAAGCCGGCGCCGTGCAGGTGGTCGAGCGCGCCGTCGATGTCCGTGAGGATCGACTCGTCGCCGGAGAGGTCCTTGAAGTACTCCATCACCTTGGAGAAGTCTCCGTAGTCGACCACGCATCCCGGACCGGAGCGATGGAACAGGTCGGGTGCGATCGCGTAGTAACCGGCATCGGCGAGGCGGCGAGTCACGTCCTCGATGTGCCCGTTCACACCGAAGGCTTCCTGTACGACGATCACCGCGCCCCGAGGCTCACCGGCGGGCTGGGCCACGTAGGCCCGCATCGGACCATCGGTCGACTGGAGCGTGACGTCGGTGCTGGTCATGGGCGTGCAAGCTAGCTCCGGGGCCCCGATGGGAACACTCGCACCCGGGGGGTCATTCCCGACAACACTGATGGACGTGAAGCCCATGGCAGTGCTCGCGGTCTCGTTCGCCGCCGGTTCGATTCCCAGCTCGCAGATCGCCGCGCAGCTGAGGTCCGGCGCGGACCTGCGCACCGTGGGAACCGGCACGGTCTCGGGCACGAGCCTCTATCGCGTTGCGGGCTTCATGCCGCTCGCGGCCTCGGGGATCGCCGACATCGCAAAGGCAACGTTGGGGCCGCTGCTCGCCGGTCGCAGCCGGCCGGTCCTGGGCGCGGTCGCCGGCGGCGCGGCGATCGCCGGACACAACTGGTCGCCGTTCCTGCGCGGCGCGGGCGGGCGCGGGTTCGCGCCGTCGCTGGGTGCGCTCGGGGTGAATGGATGGCCGGGCGTCCCGCTGATGCTCGGTGGGCTGGTCGCGGGAAGGGCCGCCAAGCAGACCGGGCTCGGTGGCTTCGCCGCGCAGTGTGCGCTCGTTCCGCTGCTGGCCCGGACGCACGGCCGCCGCGGCGCGCTCGTCGGCGCGTGCGTGGTCGCGCCGATGTGGACGAAGCGCGTGCTCGGCAACGCGAGGCCCGAAGCGTGGACGGCGCGCGTCGCGTTGCAACGCCTGCTCTTCGACCGCGACGAGGCCGACGAGACCAGCGAGAGGGAACCGTGAGCAGGCCCGCGCTGTGGCGCGCCGGCGGGTTCCGCAAATTGCTGATCGGGCAGGGCGTGTCCGCGCTCGGCGATTGGATGGGCACGTTCGCGTTCATGGCGCTGGTCTTCCAGGAGTCCGGCTCGGCGACGGCGGTCGGCGGCATCCTTGCGCTGCGGCTCCTGCCCGCGGCGCTCGGTGGCCCGCTCGCAGCCCGGGCCGCGTCGCGATGGGACCGGCGCCGCACGATGGTGTCGATGGACGTGACGCGTGCCGCCATGGTGGCGCTCGTGCCCCTCGTACGCGGTATCTGGTGGGTATATCTCTGGGCATTCATGATCGAGGTCGGGAGTCTGGTGTTCCTGCCCGCGCGCGACGCGTCGATCCCGGACCTCGTCGGCGACGACGAGCTCGAGCTCGCGAACGGTCTGGTGCTCGGGTCCTCCTACGGCACGATCCCGCTCGGGGCAGGCGTGTTCGCGCTCGTCGCCGCGCTGCCGGGCAGCGATCTGCTCGGCCGTCCACTGGCGCTGGTGTTCTGGCTCGACGCGCTGTCGTACCTCGTCTCGGCGTCGATGATCGCGGGCATCACGACCCTCGGCCACGGCGTCGGACGTTCGAGCGGTACCGAGGTCGGCGTCGACGAGCAAACGAAGGTGCGGTTCCGTGATGCCTTCGCGATCCCTCTCGTTCGCGCGGTGTTGCCTGCGACGATCTCCGTCGCGCTCGGGCTGGGCGCGCTGTTCTCGCTCGGCATCGAGTTCGTGCGCACGGTCCTGCACGCGAGCGACGCGCAGTTCGGCGTGCTCGTGGCGCTCTTCGGTGTCGGCGCGGGCGGTGGCCTGGCATTGATGCAGCGGTTCCATCGCGTCGACCGTCTGCGCGCGACGCAGCTGGGAGTGCTCGCCCTGGGTTGCATCGTCGGGTTCTTCAGCCTCGCGCCCGCCATCAGGCTCGCGTTCGTCGGCGCGGTCATGTTCGGGGCCGCAGCCGCGTGGACACTGGCGTCGGGCATGGGCGCGCTGCAATCGGAGCTCGACGGGCAGGAGCGCATCCTTGCGTTCGCGGTGTTCCATATCGTGATCCGTTCCGGGCTCGCGGCGGCGGCGATCGGCGCGGGTGCGGCCGGAGAGCTCATTGGCAAGGTGCGCTGGCCGGTTGTCGGGACCCTCGAACCGTCGCGCGTCGTGCTCCTGTGCTCGGGGCTGTTGGTGTTCCTTTCCGCGTCGCGGGTGCGGCTCCGCGCCGACCGCCCGCCAAAGGAACGCCCGGCGAAGGAACGTTCGGCACCGGAGCTCCCCGCCGGCGAGAGCGCGCAGCCCGAGGGAGCCTGATGGCCGTCGCGATCGTCACCGACAGTGCGGCGGCGCTGCCGGCCGAGCTCGCACGGACGCACGAGATTTCGATCGTGCCGATGTGGCTCACCGTTGGCGGAGTCGCGTCGCGCGACGGTGAGGTGCCGCTCGGCGAAATGCTCGCGCACGACGACGTCACGACGTCGGGGCCCACACCGGGGGAGTTCGAAGCGGCCGTGAAGGAGCGGCAGCAGCAGACCGACGACGGCGTGCTCGTCCTCACGATCGCGTCCACGATGAGCGGGACCCACGAAGCCGCGGTGGTCGGGGCGCGCGCGGCGGGGGGCGCCGTGAAAGTCCTCGACACCGCGACCGCGGCCGGCGCGGAGGCGCTCGTGGTGCTCGCGGCCGCCGCCGCCGCCGAACGCGGCATGTCGCTCGAAGACGTCGAGCGCGCCGCCCTCGCCGCGAGCGCCCAGGTGCGGCTGCTGGCGACCGTGCCGAGCCTCGATCACCTCGTGCGCAGCGGCCGCGTCCCGAACATCGCGGGATGGGCGGGGCGGCGGCTCGGCATCGCGCCGCTGTTCGAGTTCCGGGACGGCGGCGCGCACCCGTTGCGCCCCGCGCTCGGGCTGCCCGCCGCCCTGGACCGCATCGTTTCGAGATGGCGGCGGGATCGTGTGCCGGGTGCGCGCTTGCACGTCGCGGCGCTGCACGCGCAGGCCGAGGGGGATGCGAACGCGCTCCTCGCGCGGGTGCGGGCCGAAGCCGATCCGACGACCGCGTTCGTGGGGACGTTCGGCAGCGTCATGGTCGTGCACACGGGCCCGGGACTGGTCGGGCTCGCGTGGCGCTGGGAACCGGCGGTCTGATCGCTCCGAGACATCGCTCCGAGACATCGCTCCGAGACATCGCTCCGAGACATCGCTCCGGGAGAACTACGAGATGATGTCGTCGATCATCCCGTAGTCGCGGGCAGCCTCGGGCGTGAACCAGCGGTCGCGTTCGCCGTCGGTAAGTACCCGCTCGAGCGTCTGGCCGCAGTGCTGCGCGGTCAGCTCGGCGACGAGATGGCGCGCCCGGGTGAACTGCTCGGCTTGAATCGCAACGTCGACCGCGACACCTTCGACCGCGCCGTGCGGCTGGTGCATGAGGATGCGACTGTGCGCGTACGCGGCGCGCATGCCCTTCGTACCGCCGCACAGCAGGAACTGCGCCATCGACGCGGCGAAGCCCATGCACACGGTCGCGACGTCACAATGCAGCGCCCGCATCGTGTCGTAGATCGCGAAGCCGGCGTCGACCTCACCCCCGGGCGAGTTGAGATACAGCGTGACGGGCTCGTCGGGCTGTTCGGCCTCCAGCACGAGCAGCTGTGCGCACACCCGCTCGGCGAGTCTGCCGTCGATCGGGCCGGTGAGCATGACGCGCCGCTGTCCGAGGAGGCGGCGGGTGATCTCGATCTCGAATGGAACCGGGTTCTCCTGATCTTCTTGCAACCGCATGGTTGCACGTTAGCGGATCGTTGTCCGTGGTAGCTTGCAACCCATGGGTTGCACTGATGACCAGGCTGCAGTCGAACGCACCATCGAGCTCGATGCCCCGGCCGAACAGGTGTGGGAGGAGCTCCCGGCCCTGCTCGGCGACCACACGCGGCTCGTGACCGAACCGGGGGCACCGCTGCGCGTCGACGGGCCCGAAGGCGATCGCCTCGGCGTGATCGAGCAGGTGGAGCCGGCGCGGCGTCTCACCTTCTGGTGGACCGCCGTCGAAGGTGACGACGCACCGTCGTACGTCGAGATCAACCTCGAACCGTGCGGCGCCGGCACCTTGTTGCGCGTCCGCGAGAGCCGCGTGGACGGCGAGCACCTCCTCCGTGCCGCGCTTCATGCCCGCGCCTTCGCCTGATCGCGTCTTCGACGCCCTCGCAGACCCGACTCGCCGGCGCATCGTCGAGCGGCTCGGGCGCACCCCCGCGACGGCAGGGGAGCTCGCGCAGCGACTTCCGGTGACGCGCCAGGCCGTCTTCAAGCATCTCGCGGTCTTGGAGGACGCCGGGCTGGCGACGGGCGAGCGCGACGGTCGACGGGTCGTCTACCGGCTCACGCCCGGGCCGTTCGCGGAAGCCGCGCGCTGGATGCACGACGTGGGCGCCGCGTGGGATCGCCGCCTGGACAAGCTCGCAACGCCTCTCACGAAGCCGGGCTGAGCGTGTGGGCGAGGACCCACTCGACCGCTTCTCGCACCGTTTCGAGGGCGACCGGCTCGAACGCGTGGCCCATCCCGCGCACGACGACGAGCCGCCGGGGTTCGGGTGTGGCTTCCCAGAGCCGGGCCGCGTCCCGTACCGAGATGAACCGATCCTCGGTGCCGTGCACGTACGTGATCGGCACCTTGAGTTGGGGCACGAGCTCGATCGGCGGCGCCGGATTCGTCCACCGGTCCGCGATGCGCACGCCGCAGAGGCGCTGCGTCGCACTTCGTCCGACGCGTGTCCGCGTCATCGCGGCCGCCAGCACACCGCGCACGTTGCGGGGAAGACTCCACGCGGCCGGGCACGAGAGCGTGACCACACCGGCGAGGCCGGCATCGGTCACCGCGTAGCGCAGCGCGGCGATCGCACCCATCGACGCGCCGACGACGACGACGCGGGACGCGCGCTCACGGGCGAGACCTACGGCCGCCTCGACGTCGTGCTGTTCGTGGTCACCGAGCGTCGACTCGCCCGGCGAATCGCCGTGGCCCCGGGCGTCATAGGTGATCACGTCCAGATCGTCGGCGTGCAGCGCGTCGGCCAGGGCTCCGACGTTCGGGCAGGCGGCGGATGCGCTGAACCCGTGGACGACCACGACGGCGGCGCGCGGGGTTCCCGGTGCGAGACGGCAGTGTGCGACGAGCTCGAGGCCGTCGGCGGTGGAGAGCGTCCTCCCGGTCATGGTGCTGATGGGACGACCGCGGTGCGGCGCCAACCCGGGAGATGCACGATGATGCCGTTGCGCGCCATGCTCCGCTTGAACCACAAGGCCGAGGCCGCGATCGCGACGATCGTGACGCCGGCAGACACGACGCTGCGGAGCAGCACGAATGTGCTGAGCGATTGTGAGAACAGCAGCCAGACGGTGATGCCGGCATTCGCGGCTTGCGCGAACGCCCAGAGCAGCGAGATCTGGCGGAAGAATCGGCGCACGTGCGTGTTCGCGTGCATCTCCGTCGACAGCGGACAGAAGTCGGCGGCGAGGCGACCCGCGAGGGGACGGTTGAGCGGGACCGAGAACAGGAACGCGCCGGCGACGAGCATCGTCGCGAGTGACGGCTGCAGGAAGTAGACGACGACCGAGTCGGCGAGGATCGCGATGATCGTCCGCGCCGTGAGCGTCAGCGCGCCGAGCATGAGGATGCCGGGAATGCGACGGTGCGTGCAGGCGCGCACGAGGATGAGCGAGTACACCCAGACGAGGCCGGCCGTCATCGCGCCCCACACGCCGAGCAGTCGCAAGAAGACGAGGAACAGCACGAGCGGGACAAGCGTGCACTCGACGAATCGCGGCGCCGCGTGGCGCAGGACCGTGCGAAGGTCCGGGATATCCATTTGCTCGGAGGTCATTGCTCCCTCATCGGCGCCACAGCGGCATCACTCAAGGCCAGCCAGTGCGGGGTCCGGGCAACTGCCGTGATGATGACACTTTTTCGAGGGGAGCGGGGGATCGGCCTTCTCGACGTTTCCCCGGGGCCTGCATGGGATCGGGCACCGGCGCGGCGGGGCTCCCGCCGCGGCTCGGGCGCTACGGTGCCCGCACCAGCCCCAACGGGAGGACGAGATGAGCTTCCGGGTCGTCGTCGACTTCGACAAATGCGAGAGCAACGCGCTGTGCATGGGTGTCGCGCCCGAGGTGTTCGAGGTGCGCGACGACGACTTCTTGTACGTGTTGCAGGACGAACCGCCCGAAGAGCTGCGCGCGAAATGCGAAGAAGCCGTGCGCGTCTGCCCGAAACAGGCCATCACGATCGCAGACGCCTGACGCGATGGCCGGGTTGCAAGGACTGACCACTCTCGTGACGGGTGGCGGGAGACGACAGCAGCCGACCGAAGGGGAGGCGGAGCGTGGAGTCGACCCAGAAGGACACAGCGTGAGCTCGTTGCGCGGAATGTACGCGCTCGTGACGGGTGGCGGGAGACGAGAGCGGAGCCGACCGAAGGGGAGGCGGAGCGTGGAGTCGACCCAGAAGGACACAGCGTGAGCTCGTTGCGCGGAATGCACGCGCTCGTGACGGGTGGTGGCAGCGGAATCGGGCTCGGGACGGCACGTCGGTTCGCTTCGGAAGGCGCACACGTCACGATCGCAGGACGCAGCCAGAAGCGACTCGAGGATGCCGCACGCGAGATCGAGCGTGACGCGGCTCCCGGCGCCCGTGTGCAGCACGTCGTCGCGGACGTCACTGTCGAGGGCGACGTCGAGCGCGCGGTCGCGAGCGCGAGCGGACCGGATGGTTCGCTCGACGTGCTGTTCGCGTGCGCGGGCGGTTCGTTGCACGGCGGGCCCATCGCCACATCTGATGCGAGCGCGTGGCGCGCGACCGTCGATCTCAACCTCATCGGCACGTTTCTCTGCATCAAGCACGCGGCGACCGCGATGATGCGCGCGGGCGGCGGATCGATCGTCGGCATGTCGTCGATCGCCGGTCACACGACCCATCGGTTCATGAGCGCATACTGCGCGAGCAAGGCGGCCATCGAGATGCTCGTGAAGTGCGCGGCCGACGAGCTCGGCGAGCACAACATCCGCGTCAATGCCGTGCAGCCCGGCATCGTCGACACCGAGTTGATGAGCTTCATCACGGCCGGCGGGCCGGTGCTCGACAGCTACCACGGGAACATGCCGGTGTCGCGCGTGGGCACGGTCGACGACGTCGCGGCGGTCGTGGCGTTTCTCGCCGGCCCGGAGTCGACGTGGATCACCGGCCAGATGATCGGCATCGACGGCGGCCACCAGCTCCGCCGAGGCCCCGACTACGGGTCAGTGCTCGGTGGCTGACATGTTCTTGCGACCGCGGGCGACAATATGTGTCGCCGTTCGTCGCAAGAACCGGTGAGGGACATGGATTTCGAGGAGTCGGAAGAGGAGCGCGCCTTCCGGGCCGAGGCGCGGGCGTGGCTCGCCGAGCATGCGAAGCCGCGGGTGGCGGGCGGCCCGTCGGATCACTCGTACGTGCCGGGCGAGCGCACGCCCGAGGCCGACCTCGAGCACATGCACGCGTGCCGGGAATGGCAGCGCACGTTGTCCGAGGGCGGGTGGGCGGGCATCGCATGGCCGCGCGAAGCCGGCGGGCGCGGCGGCAAGTCGTGGCAGCAGCGCATCTTCAACGAAGAGCAGGCGAAGTTCGACGTCGCGGTCGGTGCCTTCGCGGTCGGCATCGGCATGGTCGGCCCGACGATCATTGCGTGGGGTTCCGACGAGCAGAAGCAGCGCCTGTTGCCGCCGATGCTGCGCGGCGACGAGATCTGGTGCCAGCTGTTCTCGGAGCCGGGCGCGGGCTCGGACCTGGCGGGTCTGCGCACCCGCGCGGAACGCGACGGCGACGAGTGGCTCGTGAACGGCCAGAAGGTGTGGACGTCGGGTGCGCACTACAGCGACTGGGGGCTGTTGCTCGCGCGCACCGACATCGACGTCCCAAAGCACAAAGGCATCACGGCATTCGTGCTCGACATGCACACTCCCGGCATCGACGTGCGGCCGCTGCGTCAGATCACCGGCGCCGCCCATTTCAACGAGGTCTTCCTCACCGACGTGCGTGTCCCGGAGACGTGCCGTCTCGGCGCGACAGGCGAGGGGTGGCGCGTCGCGAACACCATGCTGTCGAACGAGCGGGCGCTGATCGGCGGCGGGGGCCGCGTGGGATTTCGCGACATCGTGGAGCTCGCGCGCAGCAGCGGGACGCACGCCGATCCGCGCATGCGCCAGGAGCTCGCGCGGTCCTATACCCGGCTGCAACTCATCAAGTGGCTGGGATGGAGGGCGCGCAGCCGCAAGGATCAGGGCCTGGGTCCCGAAGCATCGGTGCTCAAGCTCGCCGCGTCCCGCCGGCTCGAGGCGGACGGCAACCTCGTGCTCGGCTTGCAAGGCGCGCCGGCGATGCTCTCGGACGGCGACGCCGTCTCCGACGGCTACTGGCAGCAACAGTTCCTCATGCAGTGGAGCAGCCGGCTCGGCGGCGGCACCGAGCAGGTGCAGCGCAACGTGATCGGCGAGCGCGTGCTCGGCCTCCCCGGCGAGCCACGCGTCGACAAGGACCTCCCGTTCCGCGAGCTCCCGACGTCGTGAGCTGACTTCGCGGTGGAGCTCGTCGCGTTCCAGGAGTTGATGGCGCGCACGTACGGCGCGCGCGATCGGGCGCGCGGCATCGATGCGACCGTCGCGTGGCTCACCGAGGAGCTGGGCGAGCTCGCGCGGGCCGTACGCAAGGGAAGCCGCGAGGAGAAGCTGCACGAGCTCGGCGACGTCCTCGCGTGGCTCGCATCGCTCGCCGAGCAGCTCGGCCTTTCGCTCGACGACGCGGCGGCGCGCTACGACGCGGGTTGCCCGCGCTGCGGCACGAGTCCGTGCGCGTGCCCGTAGCGGGGACGGGAACGGTACCCTCCCCCGATGCGCGTGGTCGTGGTCGGCGGGGGGATCGCGGGGCTCGGCACCGCGCTCGCGTGCGCGCGCGACGGTCACGAGGTGACGATCCTCGAGCGTGACGACACGCCGATGCCGAACGACGCAGATGCGGCGTTCGACTGGAAGCGGACGGGCGCGCCGCAGGTACGGCACTCGCACGCGTTTCTCGCGCGTCTGCGCAAGGTCCTGCGCGAGCGGGCGCCCGACGTGCTGGACGCGCTGCTCGACGCGGGTGCGGCCGAGATCGCGTTCACCGAGAACCTGCCGGAGACCCTGACCGATCGGGGACCGCGGCCGGGTGACGAGGACCTGGTGGCGATCGCGTGCCGGCGGACCACGTTCGAGTGGGTGCTGCGCCGGCTCGTGCTCGCCGAACCGCACGTCACGCTGCGGCACGGGGTCGCGGCCGGCAGCCTCGACGCCGCGCCGGGCGCCGTCCCGCGTGTGACCGGCGTCGACGGCCGCCCGGCGGATCTCGTCGTGGACGCGCGCGGCCCGCGCTCGTCGTCGGACGAATGGTTGTCGGCGATCGGCGCGCCGGCCGTACACGAGGAGCTGCACGAGAGCGGCATCGTGTACTTCTCACGGTTCTACCGCATGAACCCCGGAGTCGGGTCGCCGTCGTTCGCCGGCCCGGCCGCCGCGGATCTCGGCTATCTCAAGTACGCGATCTTTCTCGGCGACAACGACACGTTCTCGATCACCTACGCGATCGAGCGTGACGACGAAGAGCTCCGGCGCGCCCTGGTTGATCCCCACGCATTCGAGGTCGTGTCGCGCGCGGTCGTGGGTATCGCGCCCTGGCGCGCCGACGGTGTCGCCGAGCCGACGACGTCGGTGCACGTGATGGCAGGTCTGCGGAACCGTTATCGCCCGCTCGTCGATGAGCACGGGGAGCCGATCGTCCACGGGTTCGCGGCCGTCGGCGATGCCTCGGTGTGCACGAATCCGCTGTACGGCCGCGGGTGCAGCTTGGCGTTCGTGCACGCGTTCGGCCTGGCGGACGCGCTGCGGCAGCATCCCGACGACCCGGCCGGCTTCGGACGCACCTTCGCGGAGTTCACCGTGCGGGAGCTCGTGCCGTGGTTCCGCGCGGCCGTGCTGCAGGATGCGCAGGCGCGCGCGATGAACGAGGAGCTCTCGTCCGAAGATCCGCGCGCGTTCATGCAGGCGGTGTTCCGTGACGGACTGGTGCCCGCGATGCGGACGTCGCCCGCCGTGTTCCGTGCCTTCATCCGTTGGTTCAACCTGTTGGTGACGCCGGAGACGTTGATGGAGGACCCGGAGGTCGTGGGCGACGTGCTCGCCGCGTACCAAGATCGCGAAAACCGCCCCGCGCCGGCACCGCTGGGTCCGGATCGAGCCGGCCTGTTGGAACGGATGGGTCAGTAGGCCAGCAACGCCTGCAGGTCGCGCGTGATGTCTGCGACCTGCGGCAGGATCGCGTTCTCGAGCGACGGTTCGTACGCGCAGAGCGTGTCCGACGCGGCGAGTCGCCACACCGGCGCGTCGAGATGCTCGAAGCACGCGTCGGCGACGAAGGCTGCGACCTCGGCCCCGAACCCGCACGTCAAGGTGTCCTCGTGCAGCACGAGCACACGGCCGGTCTTCTCGACCGATTCCGCGACGATGTCGCGGTCCCACGGCACGATGGTGCGCAGGTCGATGATCTCGATCCCCGCGTCGGCGCCGAGCTCGTGCGCGGCGACCCGCGCGCGGCGCACCGTTGCACCCCACGTCACGACGGTGGCGCGGTCGCCGCGTGTGATGTACGTCCCGCGCCCGAAGGGGAGCATCCAGTCCTCGGGTGGCAACGGATCGCGGTTGTAGCCCTGCCGGTACAGGTGCTTGTGCTCGAGGAACAGCACCGGGTCCTCGCAGCGCAGGGCGGTGCGCAACAACCCGGCGGCGTCGCGCGCCCGCGACGGGAACGCGATCAGCAGGCCCGGGACGTGCGCGAAGATCGACTCGCCGCACTGGCTGTGCCAGATCGAGCCGCCCTGCAGGTAGCCACCGATCGGGATGCGCACGACCATCGGGCACGTGAACGTGCCATTCGACCGCCAGCGCGTCGTGGACGCCTCCGACTTGAGCTGGTGCATCGCCGGCCACACATAGTCGAAGAACTGGATCTCCGGGCAGGGACGCAGACCGCGCACCGCCTGGCCCACCGCGCGGCCGATGATGTTCGCTTCGGCAAGTGGCGTGTTGTAGCAACGAGCGTCGCCGAACGCGCGCTGCAAACCGAACGTGATGCCGAACACGCCACCCTTGCCGGGGACCTCGTCGATGACGTGAGGGTCGGCGTCGGCGACGTCCTCACCGAAGACGCGAATGCGCTCGTCGCGCGCCATCTGCTCGTGCAGCGTGAGCCGGATCGCCTCGCCGAACGTGACCGGCTCGGCGCCCTCGGGAATTTCGGGCTCTCCCGGGTCCGTGGTGACGGGCATCGGGCCGGTCACCTGCGTGATGACGCTCTCGGGCGCGGGGCGGGGTGCAGCGAGCGCGGTGTCGGCGGCGGCGCGCACCGTCGCGCGTGCCTCGGCGCGCAGCTGCTCTGCCGTCTCGGCCGTCAGCATCCCGGCCGCGATCAGCTGCTGCTCGAGCACCTTGATCGGGTCGTGCTCCCGCTCGTCCTCGAGCTCCTCGGCGCCCCGGTACTTCTTCTGGTCGTCGGAGAGCGAATGCGAGTACGGACGCGTGACAAGACCGTGGATCAAGCACGGCCCCGCCCCCGCACGTACGTGCGCGATCGCGTTCGCACCCTTGCGCCGTACCTCGAAGTAGTCGCGGCCGTCCATCTTCACGACGTGCAATCCGCGGATGCCACGCACCATCTCCGAGATCGGCGCGGGCGCCTGATCGGTCGAGCGGACCGAGATCGCGTACCCGTTGTCGGCGACGACGTACAGCACGGGGAGGTGCAGGCGGCACGCGGTGTTGAGCGACTCCCAGAACTCGCCTTCGGAGGTCGCGCCTTCGCCGAGCGACACGTACGTGAGCTCGTCGCCGTGCGCGTGACAACCGGGAAGCTGGGGTCGGCGGCTGATGTAGCGCGCCGCTTCGGCACATCCCACGGCCGGGAGGCACTGCGAACCGGTGCACGAGGTCTGGCTCACGATGTTGAGTCGCACCGAACCCCAGTGACAAGGCATCTGGCGGCCACCGGACGCAGGATCGTCGGCCGCGCCCACCGCCTGCATGAGCATCTCGGTGGGCGTCACACCGAGGGCGAGCGCCAGCGCGCGGTCGCGGTAGTACGGGAAGAACCAGTCGTATCCCGGGAGCAGATAGCGGGCGAGGCCGAGGAGCAACGCTTCGTGGCCCGCGCCGGAGATCTGAAAGAACGCACGGTTCTGCTGCCGCAACGCGATCTCGCGGTCGTCACAGAAGCGGGAGACGAGCGCGAGCTTGAAATCTTCCAGCGCCTCGTCGAGCGACACATCGTGCGATGCCAGTTGCACCGCGACGTAGCCTACGGGACCGTGACCGACGCCGAGACGCTTCCGTGGCGCCGCCGGCCCGAGCGCGAGACGAGCGGATTCGTCTCGCCCGCGGCGCGCCGCGCGGCGCGCGACGCGGGCGTCGATCCCGGCGATCTGGTCGGTCACGGCGCGGGAGGACGGGTCACCCGCGACGACGTCCTCGCGGGCGCGGGCGCGGGCGCCTCGCGCGACGAGGTCGTGCCGTTCGACAACATCCGGCGGCGCACCGCGGCCGGCCTGCTCGCGTCGAAGCGCACGGCCGCCCATGCCGGGACGTTCCTCGTCGCCGACTACTCGGCGATCGATGCCGTGCGCCGCACCGCGCGGCTCACCGCGTTGCCGTTCGTCGCCCGGGCCGTCATCGACGCATTGCGTGAGTACCCGTTGTGCAACGCCACCCTCGAGGGCGATGACGCGCTGACGGTGCATCGCGCGGTGCACCTCGGCATCGCGGTGGACCTCGACTTCCACGGTCTCGTTGTGCCGGTGGTGCACGACGCTGACGGCCTGCGCCTGCGTGCGCTCGCCGACGCGATCCGCGACGTCGCGACACGCGCCCGGTCGCGCAAGCTCGGGCCCGACGATCTCGCGGGCGGCACGTTCACGATCACGAACCCCGGCGCGTCGAGGACGTGGATCTCGTTCGCGGTCATCAACCGTCCGCAGGTCGGCATCCTCGCGACCGACGGCGTGTCGAAGCAGGTCGTCAGCGACGACGACGCCCGCCTGCGGATTGCGCCCCTCGGGCACCTGTGCCTGTCGTTCGACCACCGCGCGATCGACGGCGCGTACGCCGCCTCGTTCCTCCGCCGCGCGCAGGAGATCGTCGAGACGCGCGACTGGTTCAGCGAGTTGTGAGCTTGGCGGGGTCTTCCACGTCGGCCGGTTTGCAGTCGGGTGGCGCGTTCACCGGGTCGCAGCGCGCGGGGGTGCCGCCGGGAATGCGGACCGTGTAGCCGGTCTTCAGTGTCGGGTCCGGCTTCTCGTAGTCGGTGCTCACCAACTGGGCGCCGCCGGATAACGCTGCCTCGCGCGACTTCGTGTCGTTCGCACGGGCCTGCACGGTGTCGGCATCCGCGCGTGTCCGCACGATCATGTGCGCCGCGACCGCGGCCTTGATCTTCGTCGCGTCGGCGAGGGGGTCGTTCAGCTTTGCGAACGCCGCGTCGTCCTGACCCGGTGACGAGGGTGTGAAGATGAGCCGTCCGCGCAACGATGGATGTCCCTCGAGGTATGCCTTGCGGAATCCCTCGTTGTCGAGCGTGAAGTACACCTTGCCGCGAACCTTCCCGAGTGTCGGCCAACCTCGGGTCCGTACGGCTTCGCCCAGTGTCGCCGCATCGCCGCGCACGTCGTCGGGCGTGAAGAACTCGTCGCGCGGGAAGACGGAGGTGATCTCTCCTTCGAGCCGCCGGAACATGGGCTCGGTGGCGGTGTCGTCCTTCATCTCGATCTGCACGTTCATCGCGACGTGCCCCGGGTGTGCGTCGGACCACGTCTTCACGAGCTTCAAGCAGGCGACGAAGGTGAGGCAGGTCGAGTTCGTGTCGATGCCCGCCTGGTGGATGATCTTGAAGCCGGGCTGGTGCATCTCCGGCTGGTCGGGGACCTTCACGCCGACCGACGCCGGATACGAAGGCGACGCGTACTTCCCGCCCTCGGGGTCGTCCCATACGTCGAGCTCGATCTGGCGCACACCGAGATCGAATTGTTCGGGCAGCGGCGCGTGCGCATAGTCGAGCGTCGGGCTGAGACCGGGGATGGCCTTCTGCAGCCCGGCGAGCACCTGCGGGTACGGACGGCCGTGGTAGCTGTTGTGCGACCCGAGCACTTGCACCTGGTCGAGGCGCAAGCTGTCGTCGAGGCGGTACCTCGGCGTCGTCGCCGGCGGGGTCGTCGCCCCCTTCTTGGCATCGCTCGAGCACGCGGTCGCGAGCGCCACGAGGACGACGATGATCAGCATGCGGAACCGCACGACCTGCAGCCTAGGATCAAGTGATGAAGGTACGCGTCGACCCCGATCTGTGTGTCGGCCACGGCCGCTGCTACGCGCTCGCGCCGGAGGTGTACGGCGCCGACGACTTCGGCCATTGCGAGATCCTGGTCGCGACGCCCGAGGGCGCGCTGGCCGAGCAGGCGAGGCTGGGCGCCGAGAACTGTCCCGAACGAGCGATCTTCTTGGACGAAGGCTAGTGGTCGACGTCCTGCAGTACGAGGGCAAACGCGTCATCATCACCGGCGCGGCGTCGGGAATGGGCGCGGCGACCGCGCAGATCCTCGTCGACCTCGGCGCCGAGGTGCACACGATCGACATCAAGAAACCGGATCTCGCGGGGCTCGCGAGCTTCACCGAGTGCGACTTGCGCGAGCCCGCGCAGATCGACGATGCGATCAACAAGATCGGCAAGATCGTCAACGGGTTGTTCAACTGTGCCGGCCTGCCGAATACCTTCGCGCCGCTCGACGTGATGCTCGTCAACTTCTGCGGCCTCCGTCAGCTCACCGAAGCCGTCATCCCGAACATGATCGAGGGGTCGGCGATCGCGTGCATTGCGTCGACCGCTGGCATCGGCTGGATGCAGAACATGGAGCTGCTCTTCGGGCTGATGCTGACGCCCGACTTCGCCGCCGCGCGCACATGGTGCGAGGAGCATCCCAAGGAGCTCGCCAACGCGTACGGCCTCTCGAAGGAAGCGATCAACGCGTACACGGCGTACCGGTCGTTCGCGCTCGCGAAGCAAGGCATTCGCATCAACTGCGTGAATCCCGGCCCGACCGACACGCCGATGATGCCCGAATTCGAGAAGGCCGTCGGCAAGCAGTACATGGACGACTTCCCGGTACCGCTCGGGCGGCACGCGGTCGCCGAGGAGCAAGCGTGGCCGATGGTGTTCCTCAACAGCCCGCGCGCGTCGTATCTCACCGGCCACCAGCTCGACGTCGACGGCGGCTTCAAAGGCGGCCTGTTCACCGGTCAGATCGACCCCAGGGTGCTGATGCCGGAAGGCTTCGGCGACCGCTGACGACTCCTCTCGCTAGAGGGCCTCTGGCGGAATCTGTGTGGTGAGGCAGAACGGGTGACCCGCCGGGTCGAGGAGGACTCGCCATCGGTCGGGCGCGGGCTGGACCGGCGCGACCCGGGCTCCCAACCGTTCTGCCTCCGTGACCGCGGTCTCGAGCTCTGTCACCGCGAGATCGAGATGGATCTGCTTGGGAACGTCGCTCTCGGGCCACGTCGGCGCGACATAGTCGGGGACCTTCAGCGCGGCCAGCCACACCCAGTCGGTTCGGACGCCCACGGTGTTGGCATTCGTGAACATGATCTCGCCGCCGAGCATCGCGGCCCAGAACTCACCCAGCGCCGCCGGGTCGGCACAGTCCAACGACACGAAACCATTCCGCGCAACAGCCATGGAGAAACCGTAGACGCCGAGGTCACCGCCCGAGCCGGCCTCGAAGAACCGTCGCAACGGCGTCTCTCGGCTGCTCGGGGACTCGCGCTGGGGTGCGGTAGCGCGAACACGCCAGCGCGGACAAACCTTGCGCCTCATGGAGGTGCGGAGACTCCGTGCGGAGGACGTGGCGCTCGTCGCAGCGATAGACCGGTCCGAGCAGGTTGACGTCCAGTATCGCGTGATCGACGGCCAGTTGCAGCAGGTCCCACCGGTGATCACGGACGTTCCGGCGTGGGATCCCACCGGATCAGGTCCGCACACCGTCGCGGCCGAGATCGACTTCTGCTCGTCGGTTGTTGCGCGTGGGGGCATCCTGCTCGGCGCGTTCGATGGCGAGTGCACGGCCGGTCTCGCGATTGTTCACCCGGCGTTCGAGGCTCGACTCGCTTGGTTGGCGTTCTTGCACGTCTCTCGGCCGTACCGCAGACGACGTGTCGCGCAGGCTCTTTGGAACGCGGCTGCGGACATCGCCGGTGCTGCCGACGCGGAGTCGATCTACGTCTCGGCGACACCGACAGCATCCGCGGTTGGCTTCTATCTCCGGCAGCACTGTCACCTGGCCGATCCGGTTCACCCGGACCTGTTTGCCGCGGAGCCTGATGACATCCATTTCGTGTGCTCGCTCAACTGATGGTGGCTGCCGCTCATATCTGCCTGATTGAGTGTCCGCTCGCGCTTCGGCATTGCGGCACGATGGCAGTCGTGAAACGCGTTGTCGTTGTCGGAAGGGGTGCGGCGGGAAAGTCGGTGTTCGCGCGTGCACTGTGTTGCGCGACGGGCCTTCCCTATGTCGAACTCGACAAGGTCTTCTGGTCGGCGGACCTTCGCCCGACTTCTGCGCAGGCATGGCGTGAGATGCAGGACGAACTCGTGCGGGCCGATACCTGGGTCCTCGACGGTGACCTCGGTCCTTACGATTCTTCCGAGGTGCGACTCCGGCGCGCCGACACGATCGTCTTGTTCGATCTGTCGGCGACGGTCTGCGCGTGGCGCGCGCTCCGCCGTTCTCATGAGCGCCTCGACTTCTGGCGATGGCTCCTCACGTGGCGCCGCCGCTCCCGGGCCGAGATACTCGATGCGATCCGCACGTATGCCCCTCGTGCGGACGTGCATGTCGTTCGGAAGCGGGGCGACCGCGATCGCATCCTGACGAAGTTGATTCGACAGGCCGACGGGACCTGACGCGACCGCTTCCGCTGCGCGCCATGACTGCCGATCTGCTCGCCGGCTCTCGGGACACTTACGAACCGGCATGCCATCGCGAATACCGTTCAGGTCAGTTGTTCAGCGAGGGTGGTCGCAAGCCACTGTTGGTAACGCTCGGGCGTCCACGCTCGATCGCCGACGAGGAGGCGATAGACCTCGGGGGACATCAGCGCGTGGATCAGGTCAGCCGCGTCGCGTTCTCGCAGTCCGCGCTTGAGCGCGCGGGCGCGAGCAAGTGAGCGTGCGATCTGGCCTTGACCTCGATCGCGTTGTTGTCGGAGCTCGCTGAGAAGTTCCGCTGCCGCGGGATCGGACCCGGCCGCGCTCACGAGGACGCGGTAGACGTCATTCGTCCTCTGGTTGATCGCGGTCGTGAGACCGGCGAACCCGGCGAGGAGCTTGTGCGGATCGGGTTCGGCGAACAGCGAGGCGACGTCTGCCCGCTCCTGCACCGCCCGCGGCTGGTCGTCACCGGCGATGGACGTGTCGAGCAATGCCTTGAGGATCCCGAGCTTGGACGAGAAGAGCCGGTACACGGTCGCAGACGGCACGTCGGAGCGCTCGCTGATCGCCTCGATGGTCGTCGCCGCGTAGCCGCGTTCGACGAAGAGCGTCCGGGCCGCATCGACCACCGCGCGGCGGGCGAGCCGCGTGCGGGCTTGACCGCGCCCGACCTTCGTCGGCGAGTCGGGCTTGACGGGATCGGTCACGAAACGATAGTATCACTCTCGATTTGAGAGTGTCATCACCATTCGATCATCAGCCCGCGTAGCCAAGGAGCGGTCCATGAGCGCGTCATCTGTCCAGGGAATCAAGACGGTCTTGCATCCGGTGTCCGACGTCGAGAAGGCCAAGGCGGTCTACACCGCGCTGCTCGGCATCGCGCCGCAGGCAGACTCGCCGCACTATGTCGGTTTCGACGTCGCCGGCCAGCACATCGGGCTGCTTCCCGGCGGTGGTCCGCAGGGCATGACGTCGCCCGTCGCGTACTGGCACGTCGATGACATCGAAGCGAAGCTCGCCGAGGTGACTGCGGCTGGTGCCACGGTCAAAGATCCGGCGAAGGAAGTGGGCGGCGGCCGTGTGGTGGCGTCGGTCACCGACCCTGATGGCAACGTCCTCGGACTCATTCAGGACAAGGCATAAGGAACGTGAGCATGAAAACCATGACATGCAAGCAGTTGGGTGGGCCGTGTGACCACCAGCTGCAGGGAGACACGGCCGACGCGGTCATCAAGGCCCAAGATCGTCATCTCAAGGAAAAGGTCGCCGGCGGCGACGACACGCATGCCAGTGCCCTCAAGGCGATGAAGGGTCGGTGGAAGCACCCCATCTCCGGGATGGGCTGGTATCGGGCTGCGAAGCGTGACTTCGCCGATCTCCCCGAAGACTGATTCGCTCGTCGCGCCCTCATGGTGCGGCACCGCAGACTGACCGAAGGGCGTGGGCACGAGTTCCGACACAAGTGTCGGGAACGGTGCTCACGCCCTGGTCGTCAGCCCCAGCCGGTGAAGCTCTTCGCCGCGACGCAGAACTCGTTGCCTTCGGGGTCGCGCATGACGGCCCAACGGTGGGTCCCGCCGGGCACTTCGTGTTCTCCGACGACAGTCGCGCCGAGCGCCACGAGCTCATCGACGACCATCGGCTCGGGACTCGTCAGATCGAGGTGGACGCGGTTCTTCGCCTGCTTCGGCTCGGGAACCTTGGTGAAGTACCACGCCGGCTCTGTCCGCGCCCCGTCGGCGCCGCCGATCGACGCGAACATCTCGCTGCTGTTCTCGTCGATCGGTCGTCCGAGCACGGCCGACCAGAAGCTCGCCACCCTCATGACGTCGTCGCAGTCGAAGGTGATGTTGCCGACTCTCAGGCGCACGGCTCCTCCTCACTTCGTCAACGACGACTGTCTCGGCTCGCCGAACGCCGGATCGCCGTGGCGAGATCGCTCCAGAGCAGGCATCATGCGTGCGTGACGGCAACGCCGCAAGGCGGCCATCTGGCGTGACGGGCGAGCGGCCGTGGGTCGTCGCCACCAGGATCATGCTGGCAATCGTCGGCGTGATCATTGCCGTGCTGGTGATCACCGGCGTCATGCTCGTCCTGGGATACCGGCCCGACGTCACCACGGCCAATGGCATCACGTCTCACTTTCGAACGAGAACGATCCACCGCGTCGCGTCGCAACTGTTGTTCCCGGCATTCGGGTGCCTTGCGGTCGCGGCCGCCGGTCTCGCGCTCGTACGGCAGCGGGCCGCGCGGTTGGTCGCGCCGATCGTCGGGTGCCTCGCCGTGCTCGCCGCGGCGATCACGGGCTACCTCCTGCCGTGGGATCAGCTGGCGCTCGCCCACGTCACGGTCGGCTCCCATGTCAACGGATACCGAGCGATCCTGTTTCACGACGACGTGAAGTTCGTCCTCATCGGGAATCGCGAAATCGCGTCCTCGACGCTCGCGCGATGGGCTTGGATCCACATGGTCGGCGTGACGTCTCTGCTCGTCGTGCTGGTCATCGTCGTCGCCGTGCAAACGCGCGCAACGAAGGCACGATCGAATCGCTCCTCGACCCCGCCGACCTAATGGGCGTGGGCACGAGATCCGACAGATGTGTCGGGTTCGGTGACCACGCCCCCGGCGGTTCTGGAGGCGTCGAAGGTGCATCGGTGCGCCGGGACGGGCAGCATCTGCGCATGGATGCGCAGACAGAGGACGGCGGGCACGTGTCGGGCTGGAGCGAGCACGCGCAGGTCGAGGAGTATCTCGGTCGAGTTGGACGCCTCGCGCCGCGGCTCGCCGGTGAGGCGGCGCTGGTCGAGGTGCTCCCGAGCCGACCGGAGCGGGTCGCGGACCTCGGGTGCGGCGACGGCCGGCTCGCAGCGCTGGTGCTGGAAGCGAGGCACTCGGTCACCGAGGTCGTTGCGGTAGACGTGTCGCCGCCGATGCTGTCGAAGGCTCGTGACCGCTTCGAGGGTGATCACCGTGTGCGCGTGTTGGAATGGGACCTGGTTCGTGATCTGAGCGCGCTCGGGGACTTCGACGTGATCGTGTCGGGGTTCGCGATCCACCACCTCGACGACGGCCGGAAGAGGGCGCTGTTCGCAGAAGCGGCCCGACAACTGCGTCCGGGTGGTGTCTTCGCGAATCTCGAGGTGGTGGCATCGGCGACGCCCGAACTTCATGCCGCGTTCCGTGCGGCCATTGGACGCGACCGAGACGATCCCGAGGATCGACTCGTCGACGTCGAGACGCAGCTCCGATGGATGCGGGACGCCGGTATGCAGCAGGTCGACTGTCTCTGGCGTTGGCGCGGATTCGCGCTGCTCGTCGGTGAATCGGAGGCACCTTGACGAACACACCCCAAGACACGCGGCCTTCGCTGCGCTTGGCGACCCTTTGCATCGACTGCGCAGACGCGCACGCGATGGCTGACTTCTACGGTCGATTGCTCGGATGGGACGTGACCATCCGTCAGCCCGGCTGGGTGTTGATGCGCGACCCCGCGGGCGGAACCGGCTTGTCGTTCCAAGCCGAGGAGGGATATCGCGCGCCGGTGTGGCCGGAGCAGCCCGGCGCGCAGGACAAGATGCTCCACCTCGACATCAAGGTCGACGACCTCGACGCCGCGGTGGACCATGCGCTCGCATCGGGTGCCCGGCTCGCCGCGCACCAGCCCCAATCGCGCGTGCGCGTGCTGCTCGACCCAGCCGGCCATCCGTTCTGCCTGTTCCTCGACTGAGCCGACGTGCTGCTGCTCATCAACGGTGCGCCGGGCGTCGGCAAGTCGACCCTCGCGCAACGGTATGTCGACGAGCATCCACTCGCCCTGATGCTCGAGATCGACTCGATCCGTACGCACCTCGGACAGTGGGCCGAGCTCGACACGTCGAGAGTCGTCGCGCGCGATCTCGCGCTCACACTCGCCCGCGCACACTTGCTCGACGGACATGACGTGGTCGTCCCCCAGTACCTCGGCCGGCCCGAGTACCACGAGCGGCTACGGCTCCTCGCCTCCGAGACCGACGTGCGGTTCGCCGAGGTGCTCCTCACCGACGACACCGACCGGATCACTCAGCGATTTCGCACGCGACGAGCGGAGTACGCGAGGACGGGCGCCGAGCACCCGGAAGGTGATCTCAGCGACGAAGCCGTCGCGGCCGAAGTATCGGCGGCGAACGACGCACTTCTCCGGGACGCAATCGAGCGCGGGGTGCCGGTGATCTCCGCCACGCTCGGAACGGACGACTCGTACCGTGCGCTGTGCGAGAGGCTCACCGCGGAGCACTGAACCACTCAGAACTGCGGATTTGCTCGACGCCCCGTAACGTGGCGAGGTGGACGACATCCTGATCGCGCTGGCCGCGCAACACGCCGAACTCGCCGAGCTCGCCGACGGGTGCGCGAACGATGACTGGGAACGTCCGACGCGCTGTGAAGGGTGGGACGTTGCTGCGGTGCTCCTGCACCTCGCGCAAACCGACGAGTTCGCGACTGCAAGTGCCCACGGAGAACTCGGTCGTCACCCCCACGGGTTTCTCGGCAACCGTGAAGATCAGACCGTTTCGGTCGACGACGCCGCCGCCGCGCAGGTCGATGTCGAGCGAGCTGCGGGCGGCGACGCGATACGGCAGCGATGGCACGACGCGTCGCAAGGAATGCGTGCCGCGTTCGATGCCGGCGATCCTCACCAGCGCGTCACGTGGGTCTCCGGCCAACTGTCACTGCAGACTCTCGCGACAACGCGGCTCTCGGAATGTTGGATCCACACCGGCGACATCGCATCCGCGCTCGACATCGATCTCCAGCCCACCGATCGGCTGCGTCACATCGCGCGGCTCGCGTGGCGGACACTTCCCTACGCGTTCGAGCGGGCCGACACGGCGATGCACGGCCCGGTCGCGCTCGAACTGATCGGTCCGAACGGCGAACGGTGGAGTTTCGATCCCGACGCGCCCGCGCGCACGACCATCCGGGGCTCCGCCGCCGAGTTCTGCGACGTCGCCGCCCGTCGCGTCGACCCTGACGCAACCGGTCTGGTGGGCGACGGTCCCGACGCGGCGGCGGTGCTCCGCTTCGTGCGGACCTACGCGCTGTGAAGGATCCGACGCTCCGGACGCAACGCCTCGTGCTACGGCGTTGGCGGTCCGAGGACCTCGTTGCGTTTGCCGAGCTCAACGCCGATCCCGAGGTGATGGCGCACCTGCTGAAGCCGCTCAGCAGAGAGGAGAGTGATGACTTCGCGGCGCGCATCGAGGCGGAGTTCGACGACTCCGGTTTTGGTCTTTGGGCGGTCGAGGCTCCTGGACGCGCCCCCTTCATCGGCTTTGTCGGCTTGCATCGGGTGCTGTTCGAGGCGCCGTTCACGCCTGCGGTCGAGGTCGGTTGGCGCCTGGCCCGCAGGCACTGGGGCCATGGATTCGTGACCGAGGCGGCTCGCGCCGCCGTTGGCTACGGACTCGAAGAAGTCGGTCTTGACGAGATCGTCTCGTTCACGACGCCGGACAACGTCCGGTCGTGGAAGGGGATGGAACGCCTCGGCATGGCTCGCGATCCGGCCTCGGACTTCGAGCACCCCAACGTGCCGGTCGGCCACCGTCTCCGCCGGCACGTCTTCTACCGGTTTCCGCCCGAAGGACCAGGAGGTTCGGCGACGGCGCGTTAGCGTGCAGAAGATGCGTGTGCTCGTGCTCGGCGCTGGGTTCGGTGGCCTGGAGCTGACGACCAGGCTCTCCGAAGAGTTCGGCGATGACGTCGACGTGGTACTCATCGACAAGAGCGACGACTTCGTCTTCGGGTTCTCCAAGCTCGAGGTCATGTTCGGGCGCGCACCCTCGGAGCACGTGCGCCACCCTTACCGCGACTTCGTCAAGCCAGGTCTGCAGTTCGTGCAGTCAACCGTCCGCGCGATCGATCCCAACGCCAAGCGCGTCGAAACCGACGACGGTTCGTTCGATGCGGACATCCTCGTGGTCGCGCTCGGTGCCGATCTGCATCCCGAGGCGACGCCGGGCCTCGTTGAGGGCGGCTACGAGTTCTATACCGTGCCCGGCGCGTTCGCGCTGCGCGATGTGCTGGCCGACTTCGACGGCGGGCGTGTCATCGTCGCAGTGACGTCGACGCCGTTCAAGTGCCCGCCCGCACCGAGCGAGACCGCGTTGTTGATGCACGACTTCCTGACCGACCGCGGGCTGCGGGACGGCTCGCACATCTCCCTTGTCATGCCGCTGCCCGTTCCCATCCCGCCGTCGCCCGACGCGTCGAAGGCGCTGCTGGCTGCGTTCGAGGAGCGGGGGATCGACTGGCACCCGGGGACCCTGGTGCGTGGACTCGACCCGGCGCGCAAGGTGGCGATGCTCGGCGACGGTGCCGAAATGGCGTATGACCTCTTCCTCGGCGTGCCGGCGCACCGGGTGCCGGACGTGGTCGCGCAATCGGGCATGACTGTCGACGGTTGGATCCCGGTCGATCCGATGACGCTCGAGACGCAGTTCCCGGGCGTGTACGCGGTGGGCGACGTCACCAGCGTCGGAACGCCGAAAGCAGGCGTGTTCGCGGAGGGCCAGGCCGCGGTCGCGGCAGGCGGGATCAGCGCGCTCATTCGCGGCGCGGGCGAATCGGCGCACTACGACGGGCGCGGGATCTGTTATCTGGAGTTCGGCCACAACCAGGTGGCGAAGGTCGACGTCACCTTCGTGAGCGGGCAGGCACCGCGCGGCAGGCTCGAAGGTCCATCGCCCGCGCTCGTCGCCGACAAGGCCGACTTCGGTTCCAGTCGCGTGCAGCGCTGGTTCGGGCGCACGTGGCCCTGAGTGAGGATGCCGGAGTCCGAGGAGTAAGTCGTACGAGGCATTGCGTTCGGGCATGCTGGGGCCGTGCGGTTGGGTCTGCTCTCCGACGTCCACGGCAATCGGATCGCGCTGGAAGCGGTCGTGTCGGACGGCACCCGCAACGGGGTCGAAGGATGGTGGGTGCTCGGAGACCTCGTCGCGATCGGCCCCGATCCGGTCGAGTCGCTCGAGATCATGGCGGACCTGCCGAACGTACGCTTCGTTCGCGGAAACACCGACCGGTACGTCGTGTCGGGAGACCGCCCTTCGCCGCACGCCCAGGACGTCGAGCGTGATCCCGCGCTCCTGCCGTTGTTCCTCGCTGTCGAATCGTCGTTCGCCTGGACTCGAGATCAGATGGGCCAACAAGACCTCGCGTGGCTTGCCGCGTTGCCGGCCGCGCAACATCTCGTGCTTCCCGACGGGACGCGGCTCGCCGGCGTGCATGCGTCACCACGATCAGACGACGGCATCGGCATCACCCCGGCGCTCCCGGATGCCGAGCTCGAATCGCTGCTCGCCGGTATCGACGCGGAGGTGGTGTGCGGCGGTCACACGCACCAGCCGACGGACCGTCAGGTCGGGCCGACGCGCGCCATGAATCTCGGCAGCGTCAGCAATCCGATCACGTCCGATCTGCGCGCCACGTACGTCCTCGTCGAGAGCGACCGGCACGGTCATCGCATCGCGCACCGGCGCGTCGCGTACGACCAGGACGCCGTACTGGAACGCGTGAGACGGTCGGGCCATCCCCAGAGCGACTACATCGCGAGCTTCCAGCGGGGTGAGCAGGTTCGTCACCCCGCCGCGCGTCCCGGCGCGCCCTCATTCGGCAACTGACGCGGGCCGTTGGCGATGCGCGCTCGCCGGCTGCGAACATGACCTCGGCTATGGGATGGTCTCCGGACAGAGACGCGCTTCGCGGACGGGTCGCTGTCGTTGCCGGGGCGACGCGAGGTGCCGGGCGTGGCATCGCTGCCGCGTTGGGCGAAGCCGGCGCGACGGTGATCTGTACCGGTCGCACCACGAGAGCACGTCGATCCGAGTACGACCGAGCGGAAACCATCGAAGAGACCGCAGAGCTGGTCGAGCAACTCGGAGGGACCGGCATCGCGATCGCGGCCGACCATCTCGACCCCGCGCAGGTGGAAGGCGTGGCCGCGCGCGTCCGGAACGACTACGGCCACATCGACGTGCTTGTCAACGACATCTGGGGTGCCGAGGTACTGAAGGGCGGTCCGGCTGATTGGAACACGCCCATCTGGGAGCACGGTCTCGACAAGGGTCTCCGTATCCTTCGCCTCGCCATCGACACCCACCTCATCACCTCCCATCACCTGCTCGACATCCTCATCAACGCGCCGGGCGGCCTGCTCGTCGAGGTAACCGACGGCACGCTCGAGTACAACGCCGCGCACTACCGGTTGTCGGTGTTCTACGACCTGGCCAAGGTGGCCGTGAACCGGCTCGCCTTTTCTCAAGGACACGAGTTGAAGCCGTACGGAGGAACCGCCGTCGCGATCACGCCCGGTTGGTTGCGCTCGGAGATGATGTTGGAGAACTTCGGTGTCTCCGAAGAGAACTGGCGCGACGCCCTCGACCCGGCACGGGCGGGTGAGGGCGCGCCGGTCGCCCCCGCCGACTTTGCGCTTTCAGAATCGCCCAGGTACGTCGGGCGCGCGGTCGTCGCGCTTGCAACTGACGCGGCGCGGGCGAGATGGAACCAGCGGTCGGTCAGTTCGGGCGAGCTTGCCGCCGAATACGGATACACGGACGTCGACGGTGCACAACCCGACATCTGGCGACACTTCGAGAAGACGGAGGCGCCGGACTCGTCGTGAGTGCGCCGTGCACCCGTTGCCTCAGCCGCAGTTGGCGTCGATCCAGTCCTGCATGGGGCTGTTGACCGCTGACGACGTGAAGACGGCGCGATTCGCTCTCTGGATCGGGCCGGTGCAGAGGTCCTTGTCGCCGTCGTTGAGGTTGTGGTGAACGAGCTCGCTCAACACGATCGGGTCACTGAACTCCGCGCTCGCAGCTTCGTCCGAGAGTGCGCGTGCCGCGTTCACCACATCGCCCATGTACACGATGTCGTTCATCCCTGACCCGGCGTATCCCGCCTTGATCATCAGGGCTCGCCCGTAGTGCATGCCGATGCCCGCGCGTATCGGGCCGTACCCGTACTTTCGGAGCCGGCAATTCAGGACCTTCACGAGCGTCCGGCATTGCACAGCTGTCAGGAATGTGCTGTCGACGTGCGGCTTGTGGGGCGTGTCGAAGACACCCCACACCGAGTCTCCCTGGACATTGATCTCGACACATCTCTCCGAGAGATGCATCACCGCGACGATTTCAGAGATGTACGAGCGGTAGAGCTTCGCGAGCGTGGGCAGGTCGCACTCGGCGACAAGTGCAGGTGATTCCCGCATGCCGACCCAGACCGCGCAGCAGTTGACGGAGAAGCCGTTGGTGAACGTGAGCTTGTCGCGACCGGGGATCGCATCGGTCTCCTCGTAGGAGGTGTCCGCACCCGAGAGGATCCCGTTGATGCGGGTGACGCTCAATGCCACGTCGAAACCGCGCCAACTCCGGATTCGACTCTCCACTCGCTCGGCCTTTCCTTCGACAGGGGCGTGGCGGGTCCACCGCCCGTGCGTCAGCGATGTTGGCAGGGAGATGCAGCCGTCGGGTGGATGCGCGGGGCAATAGTGGTGTCACGTCGGGCAATCTGGCCGGCTATGGCACTGCGTTGAGGAAGCGTGCCGCGAGCGGAGCGGCGACGCGGCCACCGACACCGCCGCCTTCCACGACAACGGCGAACGCGAGGTCGCCGCGGAAGCCGACGAACCAGGCGTGCGTCTGCGGCGGGTTGGCGTTGCCGAACTCGGCGGTGCCCGTCTTGCCGAACGTGCCGGGCGGGAGTCCCGCCCCGGCGGCGGTGCCGCCGCTTTGCACCACGCTCGCCATGAACGTGCGCAACGTCGCCGCGATGCCGGGATCGAGCGGCGCGACCTTCGGCACCTTCGGCTTGGGCAGCGTCGTCAAGACCGGCGCGTGCCACTGTCCGGCCGCGACCGCGGCGGCAACCGACGCCATGTGCGCGGGACTCACAAGAACTCGTCCCTGGCCGATCGCCGACGCCGCGAGCTCGGCGCGATCCTTCGGCGTCGGATAGGAACCACCTGCGGCCGGCGGCGGCAGCGCCGACTTGGCGTTGAACCCGAACTGGATTGCCGCGCGTGCGAGCGCGCCGTCGGGCAGCTTGTCCGCGAGGCCGATGAACGCGTTGTTGCACGAGATCTTGAACGCATTCGCCAGGTCGAGCGCGCCGGAGGCCTCACCCTCGAAGTTCTTGAACACTCGGCCGTAGACCTGGAGCGTGGGCGGGCACGGCGCGGGCGTCGCGCCGGTGTTGCCGTTGGCGAGCAGTGCCGCCGACGTGACGATCTTGAACGTCGAACCGGGCTCGTACGTGCCCGCGAGCGCACGATCGAAGCCGCCGTCCGGCTTGGAGACGACCGCGCGCAGCTGTCCGTTCGTCACGTCGATCGCGACGAGGGCCGCCGGGAGCGGGACGCCGGTGAGCGCGGCTTCGGCGGCTTGCTGCATGCGCGGGTCCACCGTGAGACGCACCGATTGCCCCGCCTTCCCGGCGAAGCGCTGCACCCGCCGGACGACCTTGGTGCTCGTCTTGATCACGACGTCGGCAGTCGGCGTGCCTGCGAGCCGTTTCTCGTATGCCGCCTGCAACCCGGTCAGGCCGACCTGGTCGCCGACACGGTACGGCGCGCCGAGCTCCTTCAAGCGGTCGGCCGTGATCTCGCCGACGCGTCCGACGAGCGGCGCGAGACCCGCGCTCGAAGACAGGACACCCCGCGCGCGCTGGAACGAGAGGCCCGCAAGCGGGTAGAGCTGTGGACGCAACACGGTGGTGTAACGGGCGTCATCCGCCACGGTGGCGATCGGGACGAACCAGTTCGGCTGCACACCCGGTGCGTGCAGCGCGGCATCGATCGCCGCGGGATCGGCGCCGACCAACTGCTTCATCAACCGCTTGATGTCATCGAGGCTCTTTGTGACGCGTCGTGGCTCGAGTCCGATGGTGACGACCGACTGCGCGCCCGCGAGCAGCGAACCATCGGCCGCGAGGATGGACGCGCGTGACGGCCATGTGACTCGAAGGTCGAGGTGCTGACCGGTGCGCAAACCGGGATACAAGATGTCGGGCTGGTATTGGATGCGCCACACCTCGTCCTTGTCCTGCTTCATCCGCACGAGACGCAACGAGCCGTCCCATTCCACGGCACCGAAACCGTCGACGTCGACGCGCCCGTGGTACGTCGCCGACGCTTCCTTGTCGTTGGTGGCGTCGCGCGCGAGCCCGGTGCGCGTGTACGACGCATGGTTGCCGGATCGGGCGCGCACGAGTGACGTGGCGGTCTGCGCCAGGTCTTTCGGCGGGAGGTCCAGTACCGCGGCCATCCCTTTCGCATCTCCGCTCGTCCACGCCTTCAAGAACGCGTCGACCTCCGAGGACGGCAGCGGCGGCTTCGAATCACCACTCTTTTGGAGCACGACGAACACGCCGGCGCCGACGGCGCCCAGCACCACGAGGACGATGAGGGTGCGCCACCGGAGGAACCGGCGCCGTCGCTTGGTCGCAAAGGTCAATCCCATCGGCCGCCATTGTGGGCGCGCGAGCGCCGCTCGACACGGCAGGGCTCGCTCGGCGAAGATGGAACGCGTTCTACCGACAAGGAGAAACATGTACGTCGGACTGTCCAAGGAGCAGGAAGCGCTGCGCGACGAACTGCGCGCGTACTACGACAACTTGCTCACCCCGGCGGTCGAGGACGACCTGCGGAAGGGCGAAGGGGTGGGCCAGGTGTCCAAGGACACCTGGAAGCAGATGTGCGCCGACGGGTGGGCCGGTGTCGGCTGGCCGAAGGAGTGGGGCGGCAAGGGACTGACGCCCATCGAGCAGTTCGTCTTCTTCGACGAGTCGATGCGGGCGGGTGCCCCGGTCCCGATGCTCACGATCAACTCCGTCGCGCCGACGATCATGCGGTACGGGTCCGAGGAGCAGAAGCAGTTCTACGTGCCCAAGATCCTGAAGGGCGAGATCCATTTCGCGATCGGATACACGGAGTCCGATGCCGGCACCGACCTCGCGTCCTTGAAGACCCGGGCGGTGCGCGACGGCGACGAGTACATCATCAACGGCCAGAAGGTGTTCACGTCGCTCGCGAGCGGGGTCGACTACATCTGGCTCGCCGTGCGCACGAACACCGAAGCGAAGAAGCACAAGGGCATCTCGATCATCATCGTGCCGACCGACACGCCCGGGTTCTCGTACAAGCAGATCGACAACTTCGGAAATACCAACACGAACATCACCTACTACGAGGACGTGCGGGTGCCTGCCGGGAACCTCGTGGGCGAGGAGAACCAGGGTTGGTCGCTGATCACGAATCAGCTCAATCACGAACGGGTGACGCTGTGCTCGTCGGGGGTGGTGGAGCGACAGCTGGAGGATGTGCGCCGCTGGGCGCAGGACACGAAGCTCGCGGACGGGCGGCGCGTGATCGACCAGGAGTGGGTACAGGTCAATCTCGCGCGTGTGCACGCCAAGCTCGACTTCCTGCGCCTCGCGAACTGGCGGGTGGCGTGGCTGGCGCAGAACGGCGAGGCGCTGAACCCCGCCGACGCGTCGACGATCAAGGTGTTCGGCACCGAGTTCTACATGGAGGCGGCGCGCCTGTTGATGGAGGTCATGCGTGACCAGGCACCCATCTCGGGCGACTCGCCGGGTGCGGTGGTACGCGGCCGCGTGGAACGCATGCTGCGCGGCATGCACATCCTCACGTTCGGCGGTGGCACCAACGAGATGCAGCGTGACCTGATCGCGATCTTCGGCCTCAACATGCCCGGCAGCCCCAGGTAAAGCCCCAGGTAAGGAGTCGAGCGGTGGATTTCTCACTGAGTGAAGAGCAGCAGGAGTTGGCGGGGCTGGCGCGGCGCATCCTCGAGGACCGCATGACGCTCCAGCACCTCAAGGCACGCGACCGCTCCGAGGATTGGTACGACCTCGACACCTGGCACGAGTTCGCCAAGGCGAATCTGCTCGGGATCGCGCTGCCCGAGTCGGTCGGCGGCCTCGGTATGGGGTTCCTCGACCTCTGCATGGTGTTGCGGGAGGTCGGGCGCAATGTCGCGCCGCTCCCGATGATCCCGACGCTCGTCAGCGCCGCGCTGCCGATCGCACGGTTCGGCACCGACGCGCAGGCGGCGGTGCTGTCGAAGGTCGCGGCCGGCGACGTGCTGTTGACCGCGGCGTTGCACGAGTACGGGGCTGAGCCCGAGCAACCGCAGACGACCGCGACCCGCGACGCGGACGGCTGGCGACTCGACGGACTGAAGTCGAATGTCCCGGGCGCGGCCGCCGCGGAGCTCGTCGTCGTGCCCGCGCGCGCGGGTGACGACGTCGGCTTGTTCCTCGTGCCCACGAACGCGCCGGGCATCACGCTCGTGCGGCAGGAGATCATGAACCACGAGCCGCAGTTCGAGATGCGTCTCGACGGCGTGCGTGTCGGTGCCGACGCCCTCCTCGGTTCGCTCGATCAGGGATCCGAGATTCTCGCCTGGACGCTGCATCGCACGATCATCGCCACGTGCGCGCTCGTCGCAGGAGTCGCCGACAAGGCGTTGCGCCTCACCGCGCACTACACGACCGAGCGCAAGCAGTTCGAGCGCCAGATCGGCACGTTCCAAGCGGTCGGGCAACGGATGGCGGATTGCTACATCGACAACCAGGCCATCGAGCTCACGATGCTGCAGGCTGCGACCCATCTCGACGAGGGACGTGACGACCCCGTCGAGGTCGCGACCGCGAAGTTCTGGGCGGCCGACGGTGGCAATCGCATCGCGCACGCGGCGCTGCACATCCACGGCGGCGTCAGCATCGACGTGGACTTCCCGATCCACCGCTACTTCCTGTGGCTCAAGCGGTACGAGTTCTCGTTGGGCTCGGCCACTCCGGAGCTCCTGCGCATCGGCAAAGTGCTCGCCGAGACCCCCGCTTCCGCGTAGATCTCGCTGCGTTCGTTCCCGGACGCCGGGTATGACGGTTGCCGTCGTCCGGCACGAGATCGTTCCCGTTCGGCTCAAGCGCCGCGCGAGGCCCTCCGATAAGGCAACGGCACGCAGTGTGGCAACTTTCCTCGGGCGGGGAGTGGGAGCACGGTGTGGTGGAGGGCCCGACGCTCCGGCGTCCTTGGCGTGGCTGGATCTCGACCGTCGCAAGCGGGGTTGCGCTCGCGGTCGCGTTGACCCTCATGGCGGTGGCCGATCCCGGTCATCCCGGCAGGCGTCTCGAGCGGGTCGTCAAGAGCCTCGGTCCCGGTCCGGCCGCGGATCATCAGGGCGGCGGCAACGCGATCGGCCCGACGCGCACGCCTGCCGGCAAGGCCCCCGCGACGTCGGCGCCGGTCGTGCCCGGCGAACCGCAACCGGCGACCACGGGCACCGCGCCGAAGGCGCGCGCGCAGCTCGCGGCATCGGTGGCGCCGACACCGAACCTCGCCGCGGATGGGCAAGGTGCGCAGCCCGCGGCGGGCCCGACGTCACCGACGACACGTCCGCATGTCGACGTCCCCGATGATTCGAGGGATGCCGACGGCGTCGGCGCCCACAGGCGTCGCCGTTCGCACGACATCGGGCGACCGCAGGCGCCACCCCGGACACGGAACGATTTCCGCCGTTGCCCATCGGACGACGACCACGACCACTCGCACGAGGCCGACCACGACGATCGCGACGGGCGACACGATCGCGCGCACGAGGGCGACGGTGAGGACAATGAACGCTGGTAGTCAGGCTTCGGCGTGCCGGAGCAATGCGCGGACCGCCTCGAGGTCGAACGGCGGCCCGAGCATGACGATGACGTGCTCCGCGTTCGCATCGAGATACGCCTGCACGTTGTCGACCTCGCTGCCGTTGATCGCGACCGTGCGCTCCACCTGACCCGGCTTGCGGTCCAGCCTCTTGCACCACTCGTCGAGCACCCGGTTTTTGTGCGCGTAGCTTTCGGGCGGACCGAACGAGTTCCACATGTCGGCGTGCTCGGCGACCAGGCGCAGTGTCACCTTCTCACCCGAGCCCCCGATGAGGATCGGCAATCGCCCGCGGGGTCGCGGCTGCAGGCGACTGAAGCGGTCCATGATGATCGGGAGGTCGCGGGCGAGCGCGCGCAGGCGGGAGGCGGGAGTGCCGAACTCGTAGCCGTACTCGCGGTAGTCGCGCTCGAACCAGCCCGAGCCGATGCCGAGCACGAACCGGCCATCGCTGATGTGGTCGATCGTGCGGGCAATGTCCGCGAGAAGATTCGGGTTCCGGTACGAGTTGCAGGTGACGAGCGCACCCACCTGCGCGTGCGACGTGTCGGCAGCCATCGCCGCCAGAAGGGCGTACGCCTCGAAGTGGGCGGCGTCGGGATCGCCGTAGAGCGGGTAGAAGTGGTCCCACACCCAGATGCTGTCGACCCCGAGCGCGTCGGCGGCGCGCCAGGCGTCCCGCATCTCGGCAACAGTCGTCGCCTGCGGATGCAGTTGCACCCCGACCTTGAAGCGTCGTTGCATGTCTCTTTGCTCGCTCTCTGCGGGCCGGGATACCCGGCCCGCGGTCGTTCGCTCGCTGGCGAGCTCGCTCCGCGGCCTTCGCCGCTTCGCTCACCGCGTCGTGCTGATTCGCCTTCGCATTCCGGGCCGGGATACCCGCGGCAGTTACTTCTGGTCTCGCAGTTCGATCCTGCGGCCGCCGTCGCACAGTACGAGCGATGCCTCGCCGGCCAGAAGTCGGCGCAGGGGAGCGCCGACGAGCTCGTCGCGCCAGCCGGTGCCCAACCTGCTCGGTTCGCCCTGTAGCAGCTGCGTCATCTCCGCCCGCGTCCCGAGCAACGCCGGATCCAGGTCGAGCTCCGAGGCCCGCTGCGCGAGCCACGCACCCAGCACCGTGACCGCCGGCGCGAGCGAGCGGTCGATCCGTCCGGCCTCCGGGAGGCGTAGATCCGACGTCCGCATCTCGGTACCGGCGGCGACCGCGGCCAGCAACTCGTTCGCCTGAGTGTCGCGGAGGCGGCCGTCGATGCCCCGGATCCCGCTCAGATCCTCACGATCGCGCGGGGGCCGCTGCACGAGACCGGCAAGCGCGAGCTCCGACAGGACGTAGCGGGGCGGGACGTCGAGCGCCTCGGCGGCGCGCTCGCGCCACGCCGCGACCGCCTGCGCGACGCCCCGCGAGGTCCCCCGCAATTGCCGCGCGCCCTTGATGCGCCACCATGCGATATCGGGCTCGGGACGCGTCCGTATCCGGCGCCGTTCCTCACACTCGTCGAGCGCCCACTGCAGCCGGCCGACCTCCACGAGTCGTTCGACGAGCCGGTCGTGCAACGCGAGCAGATGCTCGACATCGGCCGCTGCGTACGCGCGTTGCTCCGTGCGCAACGGGCGGCGCGTCCAATCGGTCAGCCGGTCACCCTTCGCGAGACGCGTGCCGAGCATCCGTTCGACGGCCGAGGCGAGCGATGCGGTGCCGAGCCCGATGAAGCCTGCAGCGACCTGGGTGTCGAACAGCTGGCTCGGCATCTTCCCGCACGCGCGCTCGAGGATTGCGAGATCCTGATCCGCGGCATGCGCAACCATGCACCCGGGACCGGCGAGCAGCTCACCGAGAGGCGCGGGGTCGACCGTGAGCGGGTCGATGAGCGCGATCCCCCCCGGCCACGCGAGCTGGATGAGCGCCAGGCGCGGCCAATACGACCGTTCGCCGTGGAATTCGGTGTCGAGCGCATAGCGCGGTTCGTTGCGCACAGCTTCGATGCACGCCGCCAATCCCTCTGCGGTGTCGACGAAGCGCGGTTCTTCCATCACAACAGCTTGCATCACCATCGTGTCGCGGCGGCGCCCATCGGACGTGCGGTACGCCGACCAGGACAAATGCGGGCGGATGCTGCCAAGGGTTGTCGATTACGCGTGCTCGCTAGGAGAAAATGGCAACGCCGGGTCGGTCGGTGGTCCCCACGCCACCGTCCGCCCCGGCACTTCATCGCTCAGTGTCGCGGGCCGACCTGCGCGCGCACCTCGGCGAGCCGCTCGAAGGACCGCAGCACCTCGTCGTGATCGTCCGCGAGGTGACGCACGATCACATCCGTGCAGCCGGCCTCCTCCAACCGTGCGAACGCGTCGGCAACCGTCGCGACAGCACCCGTCACGAGCGCCGACGGGTCGAAACCGCGGTAGCCACGCGTGATGATCGGTCCGACGACGCGATCGGCGTCCGCGTCGTCCGCGCCGACGTGGATGTCGCGCCGCACGGCGATGCGCTCCGCTGATCGACGGTGACGCGCGCACGCGGCGCGATACTCCGCAACAAGCGCCGCCACTTCCGCAGGCGTCGCTTCAGGGCCGATGAGGAACGCGTCGCCGAGCCGGGCGGCCCGGTCGATGGCTTTGGGCGCGGCTGCACCGATCCACACCTCCAGCGGCTCGGGCGGGACGGGCGCAATGTGGGCGCGCTCGATGTGCCACGGCTCTTGCAGGGACACTTCCTCGCCGCCGCAGAGCCGGCGGATCACATCGAGCCCCGCTTCGAAACGACTCGGCCGCTCGCGCAACGGCAGGCCGAACGCACGAAACTGCTCGTCCCCGCCGCCAATCGCACACTGCACGACGAACGGACCCTGCGCGATGGACGCGAGCGTTCCGATCTGCTCGGCGAGCAGGACCGGGTGCCAGAGCGGCAGCAGGAACAGGGCGCCGCAGGGTCTCGTATCCCATTCGGCCAGCAACCGGCCCAGCATCGGCACGTTCTGGAAGTACGGCACCGGCACGTTGTGGTGGTCGCCGACGAACAGGCTGTCGAGCCCGGCGGCGGCGGCGGCGCGCGCTCTTTCGATCATCCATCGGGCGCCGACCCGGGCGTCCATCGGCGAATACCCGCTCCGCAACGACACGCCGACTCTCATGGCTCCCTCGCTGCGTCGTCCTGGCTTCGCTGCGTCCGCACGCTTCTCATGCGCTCCCCAGGCTTCTCATGCTCACGAGCCTCGCGCGATGATCGGTCCATGGCGACACGTGATCTCGCAGGTCTGGCGCAACGGCGAACGGAACTGCGCGAGCGGTTTCTCCGCGCCGAGGAGGAGCGTCCGGTCTCGACCGGTGGGGGAGTCCATCACCTCGCCCTCATCTGCGCCGATCCCGAGCGGACGATTCGGTTCTACCAAGATCTCTTGGGCTTCCCGCTCGTCGAGCTGTTCGAGAACCGCGACTACGAGGGGTCGTCGCACTTCTTCTTCGACATCGGCGCGGGCAACATGCTCGCGTTCTTCGATTTCCCGGGGCTCGGTCTCGAGGCGGTGCCCGAAGGACTCGGCGGTGTACAGCACGTCGCGATCTCGGTGACGCCCGACACGTTCGAGATGCTGAAGCGCAAGCTCGACGCTGCCGGTGTCAAATACCTCGGCCCCGACATGGGCGTGAAGGAGTCGGTGTACTTCAAGGATCCGGACAACATCCAGGTCGAGCTGATCCGCCAGCCGCTCATGGAAGTCCCGGAGTCCGCGCCCCAGAAATGATGTCCGTCCGAACCTGCGTGACTGAGGGCCCATATAGGGCCGTGAGCCACGCATGTTCGTGACCTCCTAACCGAGGTTCACCAACCATTCGAGGTGCGCGTCGGTGAGCCAGCGCTGGAGATGCAGGCTGACGCGCGAGAGCTCGTCGAACATCAAGAGCACCCCGAACGCGCCGAGCACCAGTGCCGATGCGCCCACGATCAATGGGAAGTGACGCTTCACCCACCCGAGTGCGCCGCCCAGGCGCCCGAGCGCGAGCCCGGTGACGAGAAACGGCAAACCGAGCCCGAGCGAGTACGCGACCAGCAGCGTGCCGCCGGCCCAGATGCGGTCCTGGTTCGCAGCGATCCCGAGGATCGAGCCGAGGATCGGACCGATGCACGGCGACCAGCCGAACCCGAACGCGGCGCCGGCGATGGCGGGCGCCGCGATGCCGAAGCGTCCGAGCTGCGGATGAAAGCGCTTCTCCTGGTACAGCCACGGCGCCCGCAGGAACAACGATCCGAGCAGGAACAGCGCCATCGCGAACATCACGGTGCCCGAGATGCGCGTGAGCACGCTCTGATGGTCGCGGAGGAGTTGCCCGAAGCTCGACGCGGAAAGCCCGAGCGCGACGAAGACCGTGCCGAACCCGAGCACGAACAATGCGGTCGTGGCGACGATGCGACGTGTGTGCACACGCGAGCCCTCTTGCAACTCGGCAAGATCGAGGCCGGTGACCATCGAGAGGTAACCCGGGACGAGCGGCAGCACACACGGCGACAAGAACGACACCACGCCGCCGCCGAACGCTGCGAGATACGCGAGCACGTTCACGTCGCTGATGCGCGACCCGAGCGCGAGGAGTGGCGTCACCCGTCCATTGTGCGTGATCAGTCCGGTGGCTGCCGCACCCGGACGACGACGCGCCCTCCGAGCGTCACGACTGCAGTGTCGCGTAGGCTCCGAATCCGTGACTCGCAAACAAGATCTGTTCGATCTGACGGGCAAGGTTGCCGTGCTGACAGGCGTCGCGAGCGGCATTGGGCGCGCGACGGCACTGATGCTGGCCGCGAACGGCGCGGCGATCGTCGGCGGCGACATCGACGAGGCCGGCGCGGAGGCGACCGCCAAGGAGATCACGGGCGACGGCGGACGTGCCGCCGTGCAACGGGTCGACGTCACCAAACGCGCCGACATCGACGCGTTGCTCGACCGTGCCCAGGCCGACTTCGGCCGCATCGACATCATGGGCAACATTGCCGGCGTGCCACACAACAAGATGGTGGCCGACTGCACCGACGAGGAGTTCGAGCGGATCCTCGCCATCAACCTGAAGAGCGTCTTCTACGGATGCCAGGCCGCGATCCGCCACATGATCCCTCAGGGCTCCGGCAACATCGTGAACATCTCGTCGGGCGCGATCGACACGCCGGCGCCCACGCTCGCGTGTTACGGCATGACCAAAGCCGCGGTTGCGATGCTCACCAAGACGCTCGCGACCGAGGTCGGACGCCACGGCATACGCGTGAACGCGATCGCGCCGGGAATGATCCTCACCAACTTCTCGCGGCACAACTTCGTCGACGACAAGGGCGAGGTGGTCGCCGAGAAGCTCGAGCAGTACCACAAGCGCGCGAGCGCGATGGCGCCGCTCGGCCGCGCGGGTGAAGCCGAGGATGTCGCGCGCGCCTTCCTCTATCTGGTCTCCGACGCCGCCACGTTCATCACGGGCCAGATCGAACGGCCCAACGGCGGCGTGGCGATGCCCTGGTAGGGCTCGAGACGACGCGGCCGGTCGGAACCTCAGCCGAGGCGGCTGCGCTCAGGCGTACGTTTTTCGACCCGACGGACGCGCACGTGTGACTCGACCGGCGGCCCGAGTCGCATGCCTGGCCGGTAGCGACCGTCGACCACCGGAAGTCCCCCGCTGCGCATTGCGGCCGCGCGCTGCCGGGCCCGTGCCGCGCGGCGCGCCCGCCGCCGCTTGACCGCGCGCCGCCGCAAGGCGAGCGCACCGAACAACACGACGATCAGCACGACGATGCCATTGCGCTGCGTGAGCAGGCCGTCCGAATGCTTCTTCGCGATCACCGTGGTCTTGGGCGTCGCGGCACGCGGTGCCTGGGTCAAAGACCCGATCACCGCGGGCACGACGGTGTTCGCAGTCGGCGCCGCGCCTCCCGGGCCGGGCCGCGCACTCGCGCTTGTCGCACCGCTCGCCGTGCCGCCGAGATGCTTGAACGCGTTCTGGTCGGCGGCGCGGCTGGCGTAGAGCGACACCCTCGTCGGCGGCAGCACCTCGGTCCCGCAGGCGGGTGTGGCCGGTGCGGCTCCACTCGCGGCCGCGAAGCCCGCGTCGAGCAGCGCGGCCGCCTCGACGTACCCGGGGGTGATCGCACCGAGGACGACCGCGATCATCGTCCGGCCGTTCCGGGTCGCGGTCGCGACGAGCGAGTGCTGGGCCCGTTCCGTGTAACCGGTCTTGAAGCCGGTGATGCCCGCGTAGTCGTAGCCGCCGCCGGGCAGCATCCGATTGTGGTTCTTCAGGTAGTAGTGGGCGCCCGCGGCGCTGAAGTCGTAAAGACGCGTCGCGCTCCATTTCGCGATCGCCGGCACCGCAAGCGCGTTGCGTGTCGCGACCGCGAGGTCGTACGCGCTCATGAGCGGTCCACCCTTGAGCGACGTCGTGTCGTCGAGGCCGGCCGAATCGTTGAGGACGCTGTTCTTCAAGCCGAGCCGGCGCGCGGTGTCGTTCTCGATCGCCGCGAACTTGTCGAGACTTCCCCCCGCGGTGTGCGCGATCGCGTATGCCGCGTCGTTGGCCGACACCATCATCAGCGAAGCCAGTGCCTGGTCGAGTGGCACCGTCGCGCCGGCAGGGAAGTTGAGCTTGTTCGCCTCGACCGCGGCGGCCGTGGCGTCGACGGTCACCGGCGCGGTCGGAGGCAGGCGCTCGACGGCGACGAGGGCCGTCATGATCTTGGCGGTGCTGGCCGGGGGGACCGCCTCGTGGATGTTGTCGCAGACGAGCGGACGCCCGCTTCCGGCGTCGACGACGATGTCGGCCTTGGGCTTCGGGATCGCAGCCGTTGCGGGGTCCGCTCCGGCGGGGCCGGCAACGGCCGCGAGCTGGGACATCACGAGCGCCGCCAATGCCACGGGCGTGGCGAGCGGCATGCGGCGGCGCATGGAGGGCCAGGCTAGGCGGGATAGGTGCCGCAATGAGGGTTCGGACCCCGCGGGCGCGTGCCACCATGGAGGCGTGGAACGCATCTCCCGCCGGATCGCCGCCATCCAGGAGTCGGCAACGCTCGCCGTGGACGCCAGGGCCAAGGCCCTGAAGGCGGCCGGCGAGAACGTGATCGGCTTCGGCGCGGGGGAGCCCGACTTCCCGACGCCCGCGCACATCGTCGAAGCCGCGGTCGCGGCGTGCCGGGAGCCCCGTTTCCACCATTACTCGCCCACGCCGGGTCTGCCGGAGCTGCGCGAAGCGATCGCCTACAAGACCAAGCGCGATTCCGGCGTCGACTGCGCCGCGGCCCAGGTCGTGGTCACGAACGGCGGCAAGCACGCCGTGTACAACACGTTCCAGGTGTTGTGCGACCCCGGCGACGAGGTGCTGGTGCTCGCGCCCTACTGGACGTCGTATCCCGAGTGCATCGCGCTGGGCGGCGGTGTGCCCGTCGTCCTGCCGAGCACCGAGGCAACGGGCTTTCGCGTCGGGATCGAACAACTCGCGGCGGCGCGGACACCGCGTACCAAGGCGCTGCTCTTTGTTTCGCCCAGCAACCCGACGGGCGCGGTCTATCCGCCCGACGAGGTCGAGGCCATCGGGCGGTGGGCGCTGGAGCACGGCATCTGGGTCGTCACCGACGAGATCTACGAGCACCTGACCTACGGGGAGCACGCGTTCTCGTCGATGCCCGGGCTCGTGCCCGAGCTGATGGACCGCTGCGTGATCCTCAATGGCGTCGCGAAGACGTACGCCATGACCGGGTGGCGCGTCGGATGGATGATCGCGCCGGCCGATGTCACCGCGGCGGCGATCAACTTGCAGTCGCACTCGACGTCGAACGTCTCGAACGTTGCGCAGGCCGCCGCCCTGGCGGCGGTGAGCGGCGATCTGGTCGCGGTGGCCGAGATGCGCGAGGCATTCGCCCGGCGGGGCCAGATGATGTACCAGCTGCTCGCGAAGGTCCCCGGCGTGAGTGTGCTGCCGCCGGAAGGTGCGTTCTACTGCTTTCCGAGCTTCGAAGGCGTGCTCGGGCGCGAGATCGGGGGGCGCATGCCCCGCACGAGCCTCGAGCTGAGTGAGCTCCTGCTCGACGTCGCGAAAGTCGCGGTCGTCCCGGGGGAAGCGTTCGGCGCGCCGGGCTACGCGCGTCTCTCGTTCGCGCTCGGCGACGACGACCTCGGCGAAGGCATACGCCGGATCGCCGACCTCCTCGAAGGCTGACCTCCTCTGATGCCGAACGCAGCGCGGGTCCTCGTCTCCGAACCGCTCGCCGAGCGCGGGCTGGACGCCATGCGCGCGGCCGGGCTCGCGGTCGACTTGCAGACCGGCCTGTCACCCGAGCAGCTGCGCGACGCGATCAAGGGCGCCCAGGCCCTCGTCATTCGCAGCGCGACACAGGTGACCGCGGAGCTGCTGGCGGCGGCCGAGGACCTGATCGTCGTCGGGCGGGCCGGGATCGGTCTCGACAACGTCGACGTGGCCGAGGCCACGCGCCGCGGCGTGATGGTCGTCAACGCGCCGCAGTCGAACATCCTCTCGGCAGCCGAGCACACGCTCGCGTTGTTGCTCGCCCAGGCGCGCAACGTGCCGCAGTCGAACGCAGACCTCAAGGCCGGACAGTGGAACCGCTCGAAGTGGGAAGGTGTCGAGCTGTACGGCAAGACGCTCGGCATCGTCGGGCTCGGGCGCGTCGGCGTGCTGGTCGCGCAGCGGGCGTACTCGTTCGGCATGCGGCTGGTGGCATACGACCCGTTCGTCAGCCCCGATCGCGCCCGCCAGCTCGGGGTGCAGCTCATACCCACGATCGAGGAGCTGGTCGAGATCAGCGATTTCGTCTCGATCCACGCCACCAAGACGCCCGAGACCGTCGGCTTGGTGAGCGCCGCCGTCCTCGCCCGCGCCAAGCCGGGCATGCGGCTCATCAACGCCGGGCGCGGCGGCATCGTCGACGAGGACGCGCTCGCGGCGGCGGTCCGCGACGGCCGGCTCGGCGGGGCCGCCATCGACACGTTCGCCAAGGAGCCGACGACGGAGTCACCGTTGTTCGGGCTCGACAACGTCGTGGTCACGCCGCACCTCGGCGCATCCACGGTCGAGGCGCAGGACAAGGCGGGGGAGACGATCGCCGAGCAGGTGATCCTGGCCTTGCGCGGCGACTTCGTGCCGTTCGCCGTCAACGTGGCCGCGTCCGAAGCCTCCGAGAGCGTGCGGCCGTTCCTCCCGCTCGCAGAACGCGTCGGGCGGCTGTTCACCGGGCTCGCGGGCGGTGCGCCGGGCACACTGCACATCGAGTACGAGGGAGAGATCGCCGACTACGACTGTCGCGTGCTGACGCTGTCGGTCCTGAAGGGTGTGCTCGCGCCCGTCGTCGACGAGCCGGTGTCGTTCGTGAACGCGCCGCAGATCGCCGAGCAGCGCGGCATCGCCGTGCGCGAGACGACGTCGTCCGACGCGCGTGATTACGTCAACCTGATCGTCGTGCGCGGCGACCAGGGCACGCACGTGGCCGCGACACTGTTCGGCAAGCAACAAGCGCCGCGCATCGTCGGGATCGACGGCCATTCCGTCGACCTGCCGCCGGCCCGCCACATGCTCGTCGTCCACAACGAGGACGTCCCCGGCATGATCGGCCGGGTGACGACGCTGCTCGGCGACGCCGGCATCAACATCTCGAACATGGACGTCGGTCAGAGCCCGAGCGGTGAGGCCGCGCTGATGATCATCGCGACCGAGGTGCCGGTCGCGGCCGACGTCGTCGCACGTGTCGGCGAACAACCGGGCGTGCAATCCGCCCGCGCCATCGACCTCGGCTGAGTCTGTTTGCAACGGAACGGCCCGTCCCGGGCCGTTCCGTTGCAATGAAGAGCTAGACCTTGGCGCGGCGGAGGCCGTCGCGCGACGCGGCATCCTCGTCGACGTAGCAACGGTCGGGCAGCGTGCGCTCGTAGTTCACGCAGCCCGGCGGGTGATAGATGCCGCTCGTGAGCTTGCCCTTGATCGGATGCGTCAGGGGACACGCGCCGTCGTCGCGCGGTTCCTGCCACGTGAGGTCAAGCGTTCTCTCGGGTTCACGGAAATTCTCGGGTGTCGGGGCCCGCCACGCGCGCCACGCCGCGTAGGCGAGCGCACCGACGAGACCGGCCCCGAGCGTCATCTTCACTCCCTTGCGCATCGGCGAATTCTGCACGGGTCGCTCATGGAAGACGCGGATGCTGCCGAACAGAGTTTGACGCAAGTGGGTCGAACTGACAGACTGGCTGGACTTATGTACAAGGAGACAACGGCTTCCGCAGCACCGCTGGGCCTCCTCCTTATGTAGCGCGGGCACTCATAGGTGCTCGCGCTTCGCCCTCCGTGCCGATCCGGCCGGGGGGTTTTTCGTTGCACGGAAAGCCCGAGAATGCACCACGATGCGGTGAGCGCAGCTGAAGGCGGAGCGAACTCGCCAGCGAGCGAACGACAGCAGGCCGGGTACCCCGGCCGGCAGAGAGCGAGCGAATGAACATGGACACGGTCCGGATCTTCGACACGACATTGCGGGACGGCGAGCAGTCGCCCGGCATCTCTCTCGACGTCGCCGAGAAGCTCGAGATCGCGGACCAGCTCGCGCGTCTGGGCGTCGATGTCATCGAGGCCGGATTCCCGATCGCGTCCGACGGCGACTTCGAGTCCGTCGAGGCCATCGCCAAGGCCGTGCACGGCCCGATCATCACCGGCCTGTCGCGTACCGGCTTCAAGGACGTCGACCGGGCCTGGGAAGCCGTGCGCCACGCCGACAAGCCCCGTATCCATGTGTTCATCGCGACGTCGAAGATCCATATGGAGAAGAAGCTCCGCATGACACCGGACGAGGTGAAGCACGAGGCGCAAACCGCGGTCGCGCGCGCCAAGGGCTATGTCGACGACGTCGAGTTCTCACCCGAGGACGGCTACCGCTCCGATCCCGACTTCATGTGTGAGGTGTGCCAGATCGCCGTCGACAACGGCGCGACGACGATCAACATCCCGGACACCGTGGGATTCGCGGTTCCCGAGGACTACGGCAAGCTCATCAGGTACGTGATCGAGTCGGTGAAGGGTGACTTCATCGTGTCGACGCACTGCCACAACGACCTGGGCCTGGCTGTCGCGAACTCGCTCGCCGGCGTCGCCAATGGCGCCCGGCAGGTGGAGTGCGCGATCAACGGGCTGGGGGAACGGGCCGGCAACGCCGCGCTCGAAGAGGTCGTCATGGCGATCCGGACGCGGCGCGACTACTTCGGCACCGTGGACGTGAACGTGCGCAGCGAGGAGCTGGCGCGCACGTCGAGGCTCGTGGCGCGGATGACCGGGTACCACGTGCAGTACAACAAGGCGGTCGTCGGCCGGAACGCATTCGCGCACGAGGCAGGCATCCATCAACACGGTGTGCTCCAGGACCGCGAGACCTACGAGATCATCGACGCGTCAACGGTCGGTCAAGAAGCCGCGCAGATCGTCCTCGGGAAGCACTCGGGCCGTCACGCCTTCTCGGACACGCTGAAGAAGATGGGCATCCACGTGCAGGGCGACGCACTCAACGCGGCGTTCGTGCGCTTCAAGGAGCTCGCGGACAAGAAGGTGGAGATCACGGAGGCCGACCTCGAGGCGATGGTTGCCGAGGAGCTCGGCGCGGGGATGGTGCACCGGTTCGCGGTGCACGAGTTGGAGCTGCACGGCGGCACCGCCGCCCGGCCGACCGCGCGCGTTGTGCTGACGCATCCCGACGGCAAGATCGAGGCGAGCGGTACCGGCGACGGCATGATCGACGCCGCGATCGCGGCGATCTCCGAGGCGACCGGCGTGAACGGCACGCTGAGCAACTTCCAGGTGTCGTCGGTGACCGGCGGCTCGGACGCGCTCGGCGCGGTCACCGTGACCGTCGAGGCCGAAGGCCGCAAGGTGAGCGGACGTGGCGTCGCAACCGACGTCGTCGAGGCGTCGGCGCGTGCGTATCTCAATGCGGTCAACAAGCTCGTGCGTCTCCGCGAGCGCGGCGACGAGGTGCGCGAGGTGGAAGTCGGGCCGTGACGACCAACCTGTGGGTCAACACCGAGCACGCGCTCGCGTACCTGGAGGCGCGCGACACGATTCCCCACCGCGCGGAGGCACTCGCCGTGCTCGTCGAGCTCCTGCCGGCGACCGTCGAGCGGGTGCTCGATCTCGGGACGGGAGACGGCAACACGCTCGCGCTCGTCCTCGCGGCCCGTCCGAAGGCCACCGGAGTCGGTCTCGACTTCGGCGAGGAGATGCTGCGGCGGGCGCGCCGGCGCTTCGACGGTGACAGCCGCGTGCGGCTCGGGAGCCACGACCTGTCGGAACCGCTCCCGGGCGACGAGGAGCACTTCGACCTCGTCGTCTCCAGCTTCGCGATCCACCATCTCGACCCGCCGCGCCAACGTGCGCTCTACGGCGAGGTCTTCGACCGGCTCCGGCCCGGGGGTCGCTTCATCAACGCCGAGCACGTCGCCTCGCCGACGGAGGCGCTCCACGAGGAATTCCTGGCCGCGCTGGGAAAGCAGCCCTACGACGACGATCCATCCAACCAGCTCGTCGGCACCGAAGAGCACCTCGGGTGGCTGAATGCTTGCGGGTTCGTAAACGTCGAGTGCTTCTGGAAGTGGCGGGAGCTCGCGGTTGTTGCAGGCACCAAGCCGGTCCAACCTGCGGTGTGAGGCAGGCGGCCGGCGGGAAGACCCATACCCCCGTCGGGCGGCAGGCCACATGGAGCGCATGATGAGCGTCATCGACTTCTTCGAATACCTCGCAGCACATCGCCAGACCTCGGCGCTCGCGCACGAGCTCGCCGACATCTGGACCGACCACGAGGTTGCCGGGCGCTACGAACCCGCCGCCTGACCCGGCGACGCGACCGCCGGCATCCACGCGGGCCGGTGGGCTTCGTAGCTGCCGATCTCGCCGTCGTGTGTCAACGTCAGGCCGATGTCGTCGAGGCCGTTGAGCAGCCGGTGCTGCGTGAAGTCGTCGAGCTCGAACGCCACGTCGAGGGCGATCGCCGGTGCGGCGACGCGTTTGTGCTCGACGTCGACGACGATCTCGAGACGCGGGTCCTCCTCGATCGCCTCCCAGAGCCGGTGTACCGCATCCTCGGGGATCGCGGCGACGACGAGGCCCATCTTCCCCGAGTTGTTCCGGAAGATGTCGGCGAAGCGGGACGACAGCACCGCCTGGAAGCCGTAGTCCATCAACGCCCACACCGCGTGCTCGCGTGACGAGCCGGTACCGAAGTTCGGCCCGGCAACGAGGATCTTCGCCCCGTCGTAGCGCTCCTGGTTGAGCACGAAGTCCGAGTTCTCGCGCCACTCCGAGAACAGTCCCTCGCCGAAGCCCGTGCGCTCGACGCGCTTCAGCCAGTCACTCGGGATGATCTGGTCGGTGTCGACGTCGGACCGCACCAGCGGCACGCCCCGCCCCGTGATGATCTGGATCGCTTCCATGTTCACGCGCTCGCTCTCTGCGGGCCGGGATACCCGGCCCGCGGCCGTTCGCTCGCTGGCGAGTTCGCGACGCCTCCGGCTTCGCTCACCGCGTCGTGCATCATCACCCGGGTTCACTCAGGTCGTGCGGGGTTGCGAAGTGGCCGGCGATCGCGGTGGCGGCCGCGACGGCGGGGGAGACGAGATGGGTGCGGCCGCCCTTGCCCTGGCGCCCTTCGAAGTTCCGGTTCGAGGTCGACGCGCAGCGCTCGCCCGGCGCGAGCTTGTCGGGGTTCATCGCCAGGCACATCGAACAGCCCGGCTCCCGCCAGTCGAAGCCCGCGTCCCGGAACATCCGGTCGAGGCCTTCGGCCTCGGCTTGGGCCTTCACCGCCGCCGAACCCGGCACCACGAGCGTGCGAACTCCGGTCTTCACGCGGCGGCCGTGCGCGACGGCAGCAGCGGCCCGCAGGTCCTCGATGCGCGAGTTGGTGCACGAACCGATGAACACGGTGTCGACCGTGACGTCGCGCATCAGTGTGCCGGCCTTCAATCCCATGTACACGAGCGCGCGTTTCGCCGACTCACGCGCCGACGCGTCGGCGAACGAGCCCGGGTCGGGCACGACGTCGTCGATCGTGACGGTCTGCGCCGGGTTCGTGCCCCACGACACATGCGGGGCGAGCGTCGACGCGTCGATCGCCACTTCCTTGTCGAACGCCGCGTCGGTGTCGGTCACGCGCGCGCGCCAGTCGTCGAGCGCGTGCTCCCACGCCTTGCCCCGGGGCGCGAAGGGCCGGCCTTCGAGGTACGCAAACGTCGTGTCGTCGGGCGCGATCAGTCCGGCGCGCGCACCGGCCTCGATCGACATGTTGCACACCGTCATGCGCCCCTCCATCGAGAGGCTTCGGATCGCGGACCCGCGATACTCGAGCACCGAGCCGATCCCCCCGCCGGTGCCGAGGCGGGCGATGATCGCGAGCACGACGTCCTTGGCGGTGACGCCGTCCGGGAGGTCGCCGTCAACGGTGATCGCCATCGTGCCCGGTTTCATCTGCGGCAGCGTCTGCGTGGCGAGCACGTGCTCGACCTCGCTCGTGCCGATACCGAACGCGAGCGCGCCGAACGCGCCGTGCGTCGACGTGTGACTGTCGCCGCACACGATCGTCATGCCCGGCTGGGTGAGTCCCTGCTCGGGTCCGATCACGTGCACGATGCCCTGGCCGGGGTCGCGCATCGCATAGCAACGGATCCCGAACTCTTCGCAGTTGCGCGCGAGGACGTCCATCTGCTTGGCGGAGACGGGATCGGTCAGCGGGCGGTCGAGGCCCGCGGTCGGCACGTTGTGGTCCATGGTCGCGATCGTGAGGTCGGGTCGCCGCACTCCCCGGCCGGCCAAGCGCAATCCGTCGAACGCCTGCGGCGAGGTCACTTCGTGCACGAGATGCAGATCGATGTACAGCAGGTCGGGCTCGCCCTCGGCGTGATGCACTACGTGCCGGTCCCAGATCTTCTCGGAAAGCGTGGTGCCCATCGGCGGGAGCTCCTGTCTCAACATATGAGACGCTAGTATTACGTCGTGGACAGTGTAGCAACCGGGGTGCAGGTGCTCGACCGCGCGGTGCTGCTGGTCGACACCGTCGCGCAATCGGGGCCGTGCGCGCTCGCCGAGCTCGTCGCCGAGACCGGGATCACGCGTCCGACCGCGCATCGGCTCGCCGTCGCGCTCGAACGTCACGGCGTTCTCGCGCGCGACGAGTCCGGACGCTTCGTGCTCGGCGGCCGCCTGGCCGGCTGGGGCGCCGAGGCCGGCCGCGGGCTCGTTGACGCGGCGCGCCCGGTCCTCGCGCACCTCGCCGACATCACCGGCGAGAGCGCGCAGTTGTACGTGCGCGAAGGAGACCAGCGCGTGTGCGTCGCCGTGCACGAACGGTCGAGTGGTCTGCGCGACACCGTCCCGCTCGGCGCGGTGATGCCGCTGACGCGCGGCTCGGGCGGCAAGGTCCTTCTTGCGTGGGCTGCGGACGCGCCCCGATTCGACGTGGATGCCCGGGCTCTCGCCGCGGTCCGCCGGCGGGGTTGGGCCGAGACCGCCGGCGAGCGCGAGCCCGGCGTCGCGAGCGTGAGCGCTCCCGTGCGCGGGCCGGCGTCCGCGGAGGTGCTCGCCGCCGTCAGTGTCAGCGGTCCCATCGAGCGGCTCGGTGCTCGCCCGGGCCGCCGCCTGTCCGGGGCTGTGACCGACGCGGCACGAACCCTCGCGGCCGTCATCGCGCAGTAACAAGGGCGTAACAATCCGTGCGTACGGTGACTGCGTGAACGTGGAAGTGTTGCGCTGGCCTGCCGATGTCCGCCGGTTGGCCGAATTGCGCGAGATGGCCATCCCCCGGCTACTCGTCGTCGCGGACGACGTCGAGCTGCCACTGGCCCTTGATTGCCTCGAGGACTGGGTCGTGTCGGGTGCCCCGGAGCGGGAGGTGGACGCGCGACGACGCGCGCTCGCCATGCGCGCCGAGCAGCATTCGGTGCATCCATCGCTCGACGGTGACGGCTTGTTGCACCACCGCGACTCGTGGGTCTCGCTGTCGCCCGTCGAGCAGTCGCTCGCATCGGCCATGCTCGATCGCTTCGGCGCGGTGGTGACGCGCGACATCCTCGCCGATCGCGCGTGGCCGCGCGGTGTACCGACGCGCAACGCGCTCGACGTGCACGTCTTGCGGCTGCGCCGGCGGATCGCGCCCCTCGGTCTCGAGATCCGCACCGTCCGCTCGAGGGGCTACCTGATGCAAGCCCGCGAGGCCGCGCTCGCGGTATAGGGAGGACCGGGAGGGATACCGTCTGCGCGTATGCGGGTCGGGATCGACAGCGGTGGCACGTTCACCGATGTCGTGGCCGACGACGGGCGCGTCGCCAAGGTTGCTTCCACCCCCGACGATCCCGCGCGGGCCGTCGCGCGCGCAATCGACGCGGTCGACGGTCGCGGTCGGGTCGGCGAACTGGCGCACGGGACGACGGTTGCCACCAATGCGTTGCTCGAAGGTCGCGGTGCGACCATCGCGCTCGTCGCAACCGATGGCTTTGCCGACGAGATCGAGATCGCGCGTCAGACTCGTCCGTCGTTGTACGACCCGTTCGTCGACCGGCCCGCACCGCTCGTACCGCGCGTGCTCCGCTTCGGCGTGTCCGGCCGCCTCGACGGGCGCGGCGGTGAGATCGCGCGATTCGACGGCGTGGTCCCGACGATTCCCGACACGGTCGACGCCATCGCGGTGTGCCTCCTGCACGCCGACCTCGACGCCGGCCACGAGCGAGCGGTCGCGGACGCGCTCCGGGCGGCGCACCGGGCGCACGTCGTATGCTCGCACGAGGTCAGCCCGGAGTACCGCGAGTACGAGCGGATGGTCACGACCGTCGTCGAAGCGTTCCTGGAGCCCGTCTGCGCGCCGTATCTCCAGCGGCTCGCGGCGTTCGCAACCGAGGCGCTCGTGATGACGTCGGCGGGCGGGCTCGTGCCCGCGTCCCTCGGCGCCGGTGCCGCCGCGTCGCTCCTCCTCTCCGGACCCGCCGGCGGCGTCCGCGCCGCGGCCGAGATCGCGCGCGCGTGCGGCTTCCCCGACGCGGTGAGCTTCGACATGGGCGGCACCAGCACCGATGTGTGCCTGGTGCGGGGCGGTGTGCCCGAGCCCACGCCGCAACGCTCGATCGCCGGGCTGCCGATCCGGTTGCCCGCGCTGGACGTGCACACGATCGGCGCGGGCGGTGGCTCGATCGCACGGGTCGATGCGGGGGGCGCCCTCGTCGTCGGACCGCGCAGCGCCGGCGCCGTTCCCGGTCCTGCGTGCTACGGCCGCGGCGGGACGCAGCCCACGGTGACCGACGCGGATCTTGCGCTCGGTCGTATTCCGGCCGACGCGGCCTTCGCCGAGCTGGGACGTCTCGACGGCGCGGCGGCCCGGGCCGCGCTCGATGCGGCGGGCGTGAGCGCGGAAGGTGTCATACGCGTCGTCGATGCCGCGATGGAACGGGCCGTGCGCGTCGTGACCGTCGAGCGCGGTGTGGACCCGCGCGATCTCGCGCTGGTGGCATTCGGAGGTGCGGGCCCGTTGCACGCGTGCGCGATCGCCGACGCGCTCGGGATGCGCGCGGTTGTCGTGCCGCCGCGCGCGGGTGTGTGCTCGGCGGTGGGCTTGCTGGGTGCGCCGAAGGCTCGGGAAGTGGTGCGGACGTTCGCAGGGGGATCGCTGGCGGAGGCGCTCACGAGTGTCGCGAGTGAGGCGCGCGCGCTCGTCGACCCGAACGCGCGCGTCGAGACCGCAGTCGATTGCCGGTATGTCGGCCAGAGCCATGAGCTGACCGTGGCGCGCCCCGAGAATTTTCCGGCCGAGCACGTTCGCCGCAACGGCCACGCGCGTCCGGGTGCACCCGTCGAGATCATTGCGGTGCGCGCCCGGGCGTCGATGCCGGCACCGATCGCTGTCAGCGATCTGCCCGACGTGCAGCGTGCCCGTGTCGTCGGCCCCGCCGTCGTCGCCGAGCCCGACTGCACGGTGTGGGTCCCGGAGGGTTGGCGCGCAGGACCGGGCGCGCTCGGCGCGTGGATCATGGAGCGCACGTGACCCGCGCCGGGGTGATCGATCCCGCGACGCTCCAGGTGTGGATCTCGCGACTCACCGGCGTGGCCGACGAGATGGGCGCCGTGCTGCGGCGCGCGGCGTACAGCCCGAACATCAAGGAACGGGCGGATTGCTCCTGCGCACTGTTCACGCCGGACGGTACGCTGCTCGTGCAGGCCGAGCACATTCCGGTCCACCTCGGTTCGATGCCGGCCGCAGTGCGCGCCGCGATCGACGCCGCCGGCGACGGCATCACCGCGGAGGACCAGATCGTCGTCAACGATCCGTTCGCGGGCGGCACGCACCTCAACGACGTCACCTTCGTCGCGCCCGTGTTCACCGACGACCGCGTGCTCCTCGGATGGGCGGCCAACCGTGCGCACCACGCCGACGTCGGCGGGATGGCGCCCGGCTCCATGCCGCCCGACGCGACGGAGATCTACCAGGAGGGTTTCCGCATCCCGCCGGTGCGCTGGACGCCGGAGGTCGAGGCACTCTTCCTCGCCGCGTCGCGCACACCCGACGAGCGACGCGGCGATCTCGACGCGCAGCGCGGTGCGAACCGGCTGGGCGCGACGCGGTTGCGCGAGCTCGCGCCCACCGCCGAGGTGCGGGAAGAGATCGTCGACTACGGCGAGCGCCGGATGCGTGCCGCGTTGCGGACGCTCGCCAACGGCACGTACGAGTTCTCCGACGTGCTCGACTCGACGGGCGGCGTCGATGGTGGCGGCCCGGCCCGTATCGCCGTGCGCGTCACGGTCGCGGCCGAGACCGTCACGTTCGACTTCGCGGGGACCGACGCGCAGCGGCCGGGGTCGGTGAACGCGGTCGAGGCCGTCACCATCAGTGCGGTGGCGTTCGCGTTGCGGACCGTCGTCGATCCGGAGCTCCCGGCCAACGGCGGGGCGTTGCGACCGGTGCGGGTCGTCGCGCCGTCGGGCTCGATCGTCGCGGCGCGTCCGCCCGTCGCCGTCGGTGCCGGCAACGTGGAGGTGAGCCAGCGTGTCGCCGACGTCTGTCTCGGCGCACTCGCGCAGGCGGCGCCCGAACGGGTCGGCGCCGCATCGCAGGGCACGATGAACAACGTGCTGCTCGGCGGCGACGGCTGGGTGTACTACGAGACGATCGGCGGCGGGCAAGGGGGCCGGCCCGGGGGGCGCGCCGGAATGAACGGTGTGCACACCGCGATGACGAACACGCGCGACACGCCCGTCGAAGCGTTGGAGCGCGCGTATCCGATGCGGGTGCGCCGTTACGGATTGCGCGTCGGGAGCGGTGGCGCCGGCGACGCGCCGGGCGGCGACGGCATCGAACGGGAGATCGAGGTGCTCGAGGACGTCACGGTCTCGCTCGTCACCGAGCGGCGCGTGTCGACACCCTGGGGCATGGGCGGCGGCGAGCCCGGCGCGCCCGGCGAGAATTGGCTGCTCCCCGGCGGAGACGACGCGCGCGCGATCCCACTCGCGGACAAGGTGACGCTCCGCCTGCGCGCCGGCGATGTGCTGCGCGTGCGCACGCCGGGCGGCGGGGGATGGAGCGCGCTCAGCCCAGGGGTCGTAACCCGACGACCGTGACCGAGAGCTCGCGTTTGGGGCCCTTGTAGGTCACCGCGTCTCCCGCCGTCTTTCCGAGGATCGCCTGACCCAGCGGAGAGTTCATCGAGAGCACGTCGTAGGTGTCGTGCCGTTCCTCGATCGAGCCGACGAGATAGGTCGTGACGTCGTCGTCGCCTTCGTAGCGGAGGTCGACCAGACAACCGGGTTCGACGACCTTCCCGGAGGGGCCACCTTCGAGCACGACCGCGCTCTTCAACATCGCTTCGAGCTGCCGTATGCGCGCTTCGTTGTGACCCTGCTCGTTCTTGGCAGCGTCGTAGTCGGCGTTCTCGCTGATGTCGCCGTGCTCGCGTGCACGCTCGATCCACAGCGAGATCTCCCGGCGCCGCACCTTGGTGCGCTCGTCGAGCTCCTGCTGCAGCCGTTCATATGCCTGCGGCGAGAGATGGGACTCGGTCATGAGGCGGCAGGGTACCCCCGACCAGCATTCTTGTATTCGAAGTCGCCGTCGGCGACTTCGACAAATATCGTCGGATTCGCCACCTCCCAGAGCGGCTGCGCCGCTGTCCTGGGCCGCGACTCCTCGAATGCGTTTTCCCGAAGGTCGCATTCGGGATAGCCTGCTGGCCTCATGTCAATGCACTTCTCGGTAATCGTCATTCCGTAAGCGGACGCCCGTCCGGCGTTCGCTTCACCGTCCACGCCTGTGTGGGCGGTTTTTTCGTGAAGGGACATCTCGTGGCCCATCGGGTCGGGATCATCGGCGGCGACGGCATCGGCCCCGAGGTGACAGCAGTCGCGCTCGACGTCGTACGCGCGGCCGGGGTGGCACTCGACACGACCGCCTACGACCTCGGTGGCCGGCGCTATCTCGCGACCGGAGAGGTGCTCCCGGATTCCGTGCTCGATGAGCTGCGCGGGCACGACGCGATCCTGCTCGGCGCGGTCGGGACACCAGACGTGTCGCCCGGTGTGCTCGAACGCGGCTTGCTGTTGAAGATGCGTTTCGCGCTCGACCTGTACGTCAACCTGCGCCCGTTCAAAGCGGGCCCGAGCCGCTACAACGACGGCGTCGATTTCCTGGTCGTGCGCGAGAACACCGAGGGCACGTACGCGGGGGAGGGCGGGTTCCTGCGGCAGGGAACGCCGCACGAGGTCGCGACGCAAGGGTCGGTCAACACGCGGATGGGGGTCGAGCGGTGCATCCGCTTCGCGTTCGGTCTCGCCGATGCCCGCTCGCGCAAGCGTTGCACGCTGGTGCACAAGACGAACGTGCTGACGTTCGCGGGTGACCTCTGGCAACGGACCTTCGACGAGGTCGCCGCCGAGCACACCCATGTGCAGACCGCGTACAACCACGTCGACGCCGCCTGCATCTACTTCGTACAGGACCCGGGCCGTTACGACGTGATCGTGACCGACAATCTGTTCGGCGACATCCTCACCGATCTCGGTGGCGCGATCGCCGGTGGGATCGGCCGGGCCGCATCCGCCAACCTCAACCCGGCGCGGAACGGGCCGTCGCTGTTCGAGCCGGTGCACGGCTCGGCACCCGACATTGCCGGCACGGGCACGGCAGATCCCCGGGCCGCCGTGATCTCGGCCGCGATGATGTGCGATTTCCTCGGCGAGGAGGATGCGGCCGACCGAATCCGAAAAGCCGTGGAGCAAACCGACGATAGAGAAGGCACGACGACGCAGATCGGCGCTGCGATCTGCGGGGCGCTGTAAGGAGCTCCGATGCCCATTACCCCGACCGAGAAGATCTGGTTCAACGGCGAGCTCATCCCGTGGGCCGACGCCAAGATCCACATCCTCACGCACTCGCTGCACTACGGCACGGGCGTGTTCGAGGGCGTGCGCGCCTACGAGACCGAGCGCGGCCCCGCGGTCTTCCGCCTGACCGAGCACATCGAGCGGCTCTTCAATTCCGCCAAGATCATGATGATGGAGATCCCGTACACGGTCGACGAGATCGTGCAGGCGACGAAGGACACGGTGCGTTCGACGGGTTTGCCGTCGTGCTACATCCGTCCGATCGCGTACTACGGCTACGGTGAGATGGGTCTCAACACGCTGCCGTGCAACGTCGACGTCGCGATCGCATGCTGGCCGTGGGGCGCGTACCTCGGCGACGACGCGCTCACGAAGGGCGTCCGCATGAAGATCTCGTCGTGGAACCGCCACGACCACAACACGATGCCGCCGCTCTCGAAGACGACCGGCAACTACGTCAACTCCTCGCTGGCGAAGGTCGAGGCGCTGAAGGCGGGCTACGACGAGGCAATCATGCTGAATCCCGAGGGGTTGGTGTCGGAGTGCACCGGCGAGAACATCTTCGCGGCGCGTCGAGGAGTGCTCATCACCCCGCCGCTTGCGGCGGGCGCGCTCCCGGGCATCACCCAGGACTCGGTGATGACCATTGCGCGCGACCACGGCTTCGAGGTGCGCGTCGACGACCTCTCACGCAGCGATCTGTACGTGTGCGAGGAGATGTTCGTGTGCGGTACCGCGGCCGAGGTGAGCGCGGTCAACTCCGTCGACGACCGCTCCATTCCCTGCCCCGGACCGATGACGCAGGTGATCGCGTCCGAATACGCCAAGGCAGTGCGCGGACAGGTCGACACGTACAAAGAGTGGTGTGAGCATGTCGGGTGACGACAGAGATGGCGCGGAAGTCGTCAAGCGCTCGATCGAGATCTACGACACGACGTTGCGGGACGGCTCTCAGCTGGAGGGCATCTCGCTCACCGTCGAGGACAAGCTGCGCATCGCCGAGCAGCTCGACTGGCTGGGCGTGCACTACATCGAGGCCGGCTGGCCGGGTGCGAATCCCAAGGACGACGAGCTCTTCCGGCGCACTCCGTCGGAGCTCCAGCTCGGCACGAGCACGTTGGTGGCATTCGGGTCGACGCGGCGGGTCAAGGGCAAGGTCGACAGCGACGACACGCTGCGCCACCTCGTCGACGCGAACGTCGGCTGTGTCTGCATCGTCGGGAAGAGCTGGGACTACCACGTCACCGAGGCGCTCGGTACCACGCTCGACGAAGGCGTGGCGATGGTCGGCGACTCGGTGGAGTTCCTGCGGGCCGCGGGCATGCAGGTCCTGTTCGACGCCGAACACTTCTTCGACGGGTACCGTCGCAACGCCGAGTTCTCGCTCCGCGTGCTCGAAGCCGCCGCGACGAACGGCGCGTCGCACCTCGTGCTGTGTGACACGAACGGCGGCACGCTGCCGCACGAAGTCGAGAAGATCGTGCGCGAGGTCGTCGAGTACTTCCGGGGCGACGTGACGGTGGCGGTACACCTGCATGACGACGCGGGCACGGGTGTGGCGAATGCGCTCGCCGGGGTGCGCGGTGGGGCAACCCAGGTGCAGGGCACGATCAACGGCTACGGCGAACGCACCGGGAACTGCAACCTCACGTCGATCATCCCGAACCTCACGCTGAAGATGGGCCTCGAGACGATCCCGGCCGACCGGCTGGAGCGGCTCACGCCGGTTGCGCACCACATCGCCGAGCTGGTGAACATGCCGCTCAACCCGCAAGCGGCCTACGTCGGACACTCGGCATTCGCGCACAAGGCCGGATTGCACACCAGCGCGATCGCGAAACGGCCCGATGCGTACGAGCACGTCGATCCCGAGATCGTCGGGAACGGCACGCGGTTCGTGGTGTCGGAGCTGGCGGGCAAGTCGACGCTCGGGCTCAAGGCGAAGGAGCTCGGGCTCGATCTCGACGGCCCGCAGCTGGCCGACGTCGTCGAGACGCTCAAGCGACTCGAGCACGAGGGCTACCACTTCGAGGTCGCCGACGGCTCCCTCGAGCTGCTCATGCGGCGAGCGACCGGGTGGGAACCGGACTGGTTCTCCGTCGAGTCGTTCCGCGTGATCACCGACGACCGCAGCGGCGTCGACACCCTCACCGACAAGACCGGCGCGACGGTCACGACCGAGGCGACGGTGAAGGTCTACGTCGGCGGCAAGCGCAAGATCGCGACCGAGGAAGGCAACGGCCCGATCAACGCGCTCGACCGGGCACTGCGGGCTGCGCTCGACGGTGCGTTCCCGGCCCTCGAACGCGTGCACCTCACCGACTACAAGGTGCGTGTGCTCGATACGAACAAGGGCACCGGCGCGGTGACCCGCGTCTTGATCGACTCCACCGACGGCGACGGCACCTGGACGACCATCGGCGTCAACGAGAACATCATCGAAGCCTCCTGGCAGGCCCTCCTCGACTCGATCCAATTCGGTTTGCTTCGGAGTTGCTAGCTGGGTCGCGCTCGCTGCGGGCCGGGATACCCGGCCCGCGGACGCTCGCCTGCTCCCGCCAGTTCGCTTCGTGCCTCCGGCACCTCGCTCACGGCGCCGTGTGACTGACGCACCGGTAATGTCGGGTCGTGCCCACGGATCCGTTCGTTCCGCCTGATCCCGATGCCCGGCCGCGCCAGCAGCAGAACCTTCCCCCCGGCGTCGCGCTGCCCCCGGCGGGCCCCTGGCGCCCGGATCGGCCCGGCGATCGCAGCGGCCCGACGGTCGGGCACGGCGCGCTGACCGGGAGACCGGGACCCAACGTCGGCTTCGCGTACACGCTCGCCGAACGCGTCAAGGACCGCGCGCGGCTCGGCCCGAACGAGCACATCGAGGACGTTGTCGCGGTCGGCGCGGAGGTCGCGGGGAAGCGGGCGGCGCTCTTCGGGCGCGCGCCGGTGATCCATGACGTCGAGCACGCGATGAACGTGCTGGGCTACGACGGCTACGACAGCGCCGCATTCGTCGAGGCGCGCACGTTGCTGGTGCTCGGCGCCGCCCATGACTACGAGCGCCGCCGCTCGGTGGTCGACGACGTGTCGGACGAGCTGCTGCGCAGCAGCGGGATCGAATTGAAGGACCGTATCGAGGCGTGGCGATCCGCCATCATCTCGCGGCTGCTTCCCGGCCTCCGGCAGCTCCCGACGATGTGAGCACTGCGAGCGCGTTCGACCTTCCGGCCGAGCTCGAGGAGCTGCGGGCCTCTGTGCGCCGGCTGGCCGAGGAACGCATCGCCCCCAACGCGGCGGCGGCCGACGAGCGCGAGGAGTACCCGTGGGCGAGCTGGGACGCATGGCGCGACGCAGGCTTCGCCGGCCTCGCGTTTCCCGCCGAGTACGGGGGCCAGGACGCCGGCATCCTCGCGCACGCGCTCTGCGTGGAGGAGGTCGCCCGAGTGTGCGCGTCCTCGTCGCTGTTCACGTTCATCTCGAAGCTCGGCGTCACCGCCCTCCTCGACCACGGCAGCGAGGAGCTGAAGCGCGCGTACGTGCCGCGCGTCGCGTCGGGCGAGTGCCAGGCGTCGTACTGCCTCTCCGAGGCCGACGCCGGCAGCGACGTCGCGGGGATGCGCACCCGCGCGGTACGCGACGGTGACGACTATGTGCTGACCGGCCGCAAGATGTGGGTGACGAACGCCGGTGTGAGCGACATCTACACGGTGTTCGCCAAGACCGACCCGGACGCAGGTCATCGCGGGGTCAGCTGTTTCATCGTCGAGAAGTCGTTTCCCGGCTTTGCGATCGGCAAGCTGGAGCACAAGATGGGTGTGCGCGGCTCGCCCACGGGCGAGGTTCTCCTCGACGGCTGCGTCGTCCCGGGCGCCAACCGCATCGGCGAAGAGGGACGCGGCTTCCACTACGCGATGGGCGCCCTCGACCGGTCGCGCCCACTCGTGGGCGCGCAAGCACTCGGGATCGCGCAGGGTGCGCTGGAGCTCGCCACGGCCTACGTGCGGGAGCGGCGGCAGTTCGGGCAGCGCATCGCCGACTTCCAGGGCGTGCAGTTCGCGCTCGCCGACATGGCCACGGCCGTCGATGCGGCCCGGCTCCTCGTGTACCGCGCGTGTGCGCGCCTCGACGCGGGTGTCGAAGCCACCGCGGGAGCATCTTCGATGGCGAAGCTGTTCGCTTCCGACACCGCGATGCGCGTGACCACCGACTGTGTGCAGTTCCTCGGCGGGATCGGCTACACCCGGGAGACGCCGGCGGAGCGCTTCATGCGCGACGCCAAGATCACGCAGATCTACGAGGGAACGAACCAGATCCAGCGCATCGTGATCGCCAAACGGCTGCTGGCAGACTGACGCGGTGGACGCCCGCACGGGATACGCGAAGGCGCCTGATGGTGCGCATCTCGCGTACTCGATCAGCGGCACCGGCCCGGTCGATGCCCTCTACGTCGCCTCGGGAACGATCTCCATCGACTCGTGGGACGACGAACCCCACGCGGCTCGCTACTACCGGCGGCTCGGCGCGTTCTTGCGACTCGTCCGCTACGACATGCGAGGCGTAGGCCTGTCCGACCCGCTCGGTCTCCGGACCCCGGAGACCATCGAAGGTATGGCGGGTGACGCATATGCGGTGCTCGACGCGATCGGCGCGCAGCAGGTCGCACTCATCGCCGAAGACGGTGGCGCGTCAGTGGCACTGGAGCTGGCGGCCACCCATCCCGAACGTTTCTCCGCGCTGGTCGTGATCAACGGCTACGCGTGCCTCGTCGCCGACGACGATTCGCCGAATGGGATCCCCCGCCCGATCATCGAGGCGTTTCTCACCCAGAACACCGATCCCGACGAACGCTGGGACCTCGACGGCGCCGACGATCTCGCGCTGATGGCGCCGAGCCTGCAGCACGACCTCACGCTGCGGGAATGGTGGACGCGCTCGTCCCGTCGCGGCGCCAGTCCCGCGACCGCGCGGGCGCTGGTGAGCGTCTCGTCACTCGCGGACGCCCGGGCGCGTCTGCCGGAGGTACAAGCCCGCACGCTGGTCATGCATTCCCGCGGCAATCGGTTCATTCCCACCGAGCTGGGGCGGTACCTCGCGGCGGGCATCCCGGGCGCGCAGTACGTCGAGCTGGCGAGTGCCGACTGCGTGCCGTGGGGTGACACCGCCGACCCGATCGTCGACGAGATCGAGGAGTTCCTCACCGGGCAGCGGTCGGGGACGGTCGATCGTGTGCTCGCAACCGTGCTCTTCACCGACATCGTCGACTCGACGGGCCGCGCGGCCGCCCTCGGCGACCGGGACTGGCGTTCGTTGCTCGACGCGCACGACGCGATCGTGCGCAGAGAGCTCGGGCGTTACGGGGGCCGGGAAGTGAACACCACTGGCGACGGCTTCGTGGGCGCGTTCGACAGCCCGACGCAGGCGGTGCAGGCCGGACGAGCAATCGTTGCCGCGGCGGCGGCCAGCGGGGTCGCGATCCGCGTCGGCGTCCACACCGGCGAATGCGAGCGTCGTGGTGACGATCTCGCCGGACTCGCGGTGCACATCGCGGCGCGGGTCGCGGCACTGGCGGCATCGGGGGAGGTGCTCGTCTCGCGCACGGTCCGCGACCTCGCGGGCGGCTCCGCGCTGCGGTTCGTCGACGGTGGCGAGCACGAGCTCAAGGGTGTGCCCGAGCGGTGGCAACTCTTCGCCGTCGAGTCCTGACGCAGCCCTCCTACACTCGATTTCCTCATGACGCCGTCCGACGTTCGTCTCCGTTTCTCGCCCGCGCCGACGGGGTTCCTGCACATCGGCAGTGTGCGCACCGCGCTCTACAACTGGCTGCACGCACGGCACACGGGCGGCACGTTCATCCTTCGTATCGAAGACACTGACGTCGCCCGTTCGACGCAGGAGTCGATCGACCAGATCCAGCAGGTGCTGCGCTGGCTGGGGCTCGACTGGGACGAAGGGCCCGTGCTCCAGAGCGGCAGGTTCGACGCGTACCTCGCCGCCGCGGACCGGCTGCTCGCGGAGGGCAAGGCGTACGAGTGTTTCTGCACCGAGGCGGAGGTGCGCGCGCGCAACGAGGTTGCGATGCGCGAAGGGCGTACGCCCGGATACGACGGACGGTGCCGCGATCTCAGCGCGGCGGAGCGGGAGGCGTTCCTCGCGGAGGGCCGCGCCCGATCCATTCGCTTCCGCACACCGGACGAGGGTCGCAGCACATTCGAGGACGTGATCCGCGGCGAGGTCGCGGTCGACTGGTCGACGATTTCCGACTTCGTGATCGTGCGCTCGAACGGCACACCCGTGTTCTTCCTCGCCAACGCGGTCGACGACGTCGACATGGGCATCACGCACGTGCTGCGCGGCGAGGACCTGCTCGACTCGACGCATCGGGTGCTCGCGTTGCGGCGGGCATTGGGTCACGACGACCAGCCCGTCTACGCGCATCTGCCGCTGATCCTCGGTCAGGGCGGCGGCAAGCTGTCGAAGCGGCACGCGGCAATCTCGGTGGAGGAGTATCGCGACGCCGGCTACCTGCCCGGCGCGCTCTTGAACTATCTCGCGCTGCTCGGCTGGGGACCGGAAGACGGGCGCGAGGTGCTCTCGGTCGACGAGCTCGTCGCCGAGTTCGACCTCGCACGCGTGATCCCCTCGGCGGCGACGTTCGACCCCAAGAAGCTCGAGTGGATGAACGCCGAGCACATCCGAAGGCTGACGAGTGGCGAGCTGCAAGCGGCCGTGTTGCCGTTCGCTCGCGCGCGCTACGGCGCCCGGCTCGACATTCCCCGGTTCGAGACGGCCGTCGACCTCGCGCAGAAACGGGCGACCACGCTCGTGCAGATCGCCGACCAGATGGAATTCCTCTTCGTTCCCGACGACGAGCTCGAGATTGATCCCGCGTCGTGGGAGAAGCTCCAGAACGTCGAGCAGGCCGCCGCGATCCTGGACGTCGTCATCGCGTACCTGGAGACGTGCCGATGGGACGCCGAGACCATCGATCTCAAGGCGCCGATCGAGGCGCTCGGCCTGAAGGCCGGGAAGGCGATGCCGGTCATCTACACCGCTATCGAGGGCCGCTCCGCCGGACTCCCGGTATATGACTCCATCTTCCTGCTCGGCCGCGAGTCCGCACTGCGCCGGTTGCGCGCGGCCCGCGCCGAGCTGTGAGGCGGATCTTCAAGATCGCGCTCCGTGTCGCACTCGCGCTCTTCGCGGTGTTGTTCGTGTACCTGTCAGTCGTCTTCGCGCAGGTGTGGTTGGCATCGCGCCGCGACGACGCGCGCCGCTCCGACGCGATTGTCGTGCTGGGAGCCGCGCAGTTCGACGGCCGTCCGTCGAAGGTCCTCGCGGCGCGGCTCGATCACGCGATCGATCTGTACCGGCGCGACGTCGCGCCGATCGTCGTCGTCACCGGAGGGAAGCAGACGGGCGACCGTTTCACCGAGGCGGGCGCGAGCGCGTCGTACCTCCACGATCACGGTGTGCCCGATCGCGCGATCCTGCGCGAGACGACCGGGCGTAGCTCGTGGCAGTCGCTCGCGTCGGCTGCTCGCATCCTGAAGCAACGGAATCTCAGCCGCGTCGTGCTCGTCTCTGACCCTTACCACGCTGCACGAATCGACGACATCGCGCACGAGGTCGGCCTGCACGCGGTGTCGTCCCCGACGCGTACGAGCCCCATCAAAGGTGTCGGCGTGTGGCGCCGCATCTTCACCGAGACGATCCGCGTCGCGGCCGGGCGCGTGTTCGGATACGGGCGACTCGACCGGCACCACGGCGTGGAGAAGCTCGTCCCGGGCCTCGCTACACTGTGCGCTCCGCCGCTGCGGTTGCGCCGCCGAGGTGGGACCATCCATTCGGGGGTGGTGTAATCGGCAACACGACAGGTTCTGGCCCTGTTATTGGGGGTTCGAGTCCTCCCCCCCGAGCCAAGCCCCGTTCGTCTAGCGGCCTAGGACGCCAGGTTCTCATCCTGGTAACACGGGT